>CAYHHI010000053.1:0-21717 GCA_964356335.1 uncultured bacterium | reverse complement strand
AATTGAGGCAGGACTAGCCGATGGGACTCGGCATAATCCGGAAGTCGGCATAATGGCGAGTAGAGTGGACCGTGAGGTGGCGCTCGATCCCCGCCTTGTCGAGCCAATACTTGAAGCGGAGCTGCACTTGGCGAGCACACAGGTGACCGCCGTGACGGGAGGGGAAGAGAGGGTCGTCAGGGGCTAGTCCGAATGCCTTGATGTATGACTTGAGAAACCTGCGGACGCTCGAGTTGAGGTAGGCCGACTGTCTGGTGCCGCCCTTGCCGTTTATGTGAGCGCACCGCTGATCGAGATTGATATCGCACACACTCAGTTCGATTGCTGAGCCGAGCCTTACGCCAGTCTGGAGTAGGAATGCAAATAGGGCGTGGTCCCGCTCGGCAGATTGGCCCTCTGCCCCTCGTATTGCAGATATGAGTATGCGCACCTCGCTGGCCGTCAGGTGTGCCGGGATCTTCGACTCGGTCCGGCCATTCTTGATTAGCCTCGCCGGGTTCGTATCTATGTAGCCAGCGTCAGTCAGGAACTGGAAGAAGACCCTCAGGGCCGTCTTGGTACGATTGGCGGAGATCGTGAGTTTGCCTTCTGAACTTCCCGCTGAGTATCTGGCGATAATGTCTGGAGTGATACTGCCAATGCCAGGATCGGCACACAGCCAGCCCTTGAACTTCTCAAGGTCACGCAGATAGGCGCCGCGTGTATGCACGCTCTTGCCGTCGGCGGTAAGCTGTGTACCGAAGCGCTGGATCGCCGCGGCCAGCCTCAATTGGGACCTCCTCTGGCCCTACCTGGGACCACATACATGAACGCTCTGACACTCGTAACAGTCAAGTTGGATTACAAGCAGATTGCCCTTCGCCTCACAAGCTGGGTCAGCTAGAATTGGCGATTGGATGGTGTCGATACACTTCTCTGGTCCATATCCATAGTGGCTGGTGAATGGGGAACGTCATGGAAGTAACTTGAACGTCAGAGGTAAGAGGACGGTGGGCCGCTCAGCGGGCCGCCGGTGCACTCGGCCCTACGTTCGACCCCGCGTTTTCCAAATGGGAAAACAGATCACGTGCTTTCTGGTCTGCCGCTTCCTCTTGACGAAGGCGCCACACCCACGCTGGAGAAATAAACGCAGTAAGGGCTAGCAATATCAACGCGACAATGGTCAAAATATGCACGTTCGCTACTGTCTCGCCTCCGACCGCTTGGCTAAGCCCTGAGGGAGTCTCGCATACGAAGAGGCAAAGGAGAAAAACCACCAGGAAAACGCAGAATATGGCAGCATTGATTCTCTCGATTGGAAACCGCTGATCGGATTTTGGGTCGAACTCGCTGATGATGATGCGGACCAACCTGAGCACGAAGCTAAGGGGGTATGGCGTGAACTTGCTTGCTGAATACAGAATTATCGAAATGCCGGCAGCCACGAGCAAGAACTGAAATGCGTGGTCAAGTAGTTTTTCGATCATCGCTCAGATCCTCACGAATATCCGGGAGACCCGGAATGCGGCGAGCCATGAACCAAAACAGCAAAGACCCAAGCAGCACCAATATGGGCACCGAGGGGGGAATCGTGAGACTGCCGTGCAGTACCGTGGCCAAAGCAAGAACTGTTGACAGACCCACGGAGACTGTGGCGTAGATACTAGCACGATGCCTCAGTGACGACTTGCGTAGTTCCGCGTGAAGTGTCTCGAGCGTGTCGATTATAACGGTGCGCTGGCTCGCAAGTTCATCCGACATGCGCTTGCTATGTGCATCCAGTTGATGGGCGGTTGCAGCGCGCTGATCGTGCTGTTCAATCTTGCAGTGGAGGTCCTGTATCCGCTCGATCATCAGTCGCTGAGCGCGCACAAGCGAATCCATACGCAACGTCTCATTGTCTCCCGGCCAAATGGCGGACTGTTCGCCGATAGGGAGCGTGCCCTCCATTGACACGGCTGTGGGCTGCTTCGTGGTCTCAAGCGGGGCAATGGCCACTTCGTGACAATGTTCCATGGTCTCCATAGTGCGTCTCACTCCTTGGGGACAATCTTAGAAGCCAATGTTTCCATCACCTTCAACTCCGCCTGGAGAGCCAGAAGATCGGCTATCAGACGGTCAAAGTTGTCGCGGTTCACCTGAAAAGAGAAAACCTCTTGTGTGTCGGCCTTCTGGAGTTCTATCTGCACCACCGTGCAGTATCCGATAGGTACAGGAGAGTACTCCTCGAGCGAGTCCTCACCATACCGGAAGGTGCGGGAGAAGACGGGCTTCATTGCTGCAGACATGGTTGAACCGGTGAGCACCGGAAGCCCGTAGTGTTCTGTCGCTCGGCATCGCAGATACAGGCGAAACTGCTTTGCAATTGGTGGAATTCGGCTGAAAACTATATCGAGAGTTGCATAGCCTGGTGGATCAGGAACAATATTCAGGTCTTTCAGATCGGCGTAGAAGTCTGTCACGGATTCGTCATTATCCACGATCCGGTTGATGAACAGAACAAGAATAGAAATCGGAGCGGTGAGCGTTTGGCCACTCTCCCCAGTGATCTGAGCGATTTCGATCACATCCCTTGAGTCGAACCGCGGGTATGACTGCTTCGCGGCAAACCAATCCAATATCTGGTTAGCTACAGCCGGAGAGAGTCCGGCGAGACTGATCACGTTCTTCTTACCCTCTTCGCTAAGCGATGATTCTTTGAAGTACTTCGTTCTCATTCTCCCTGTCCTCCTTCTTGTTGTCATCCGTCGGACCGAGCTACGACTTATGCCGTTTCCAAGTAGCTACCTTTGGACGACTTCGTCTTCCAGACGATGATAGACTACCAATATCACACAATCGCATCGCGTTCAACTATTTCTCGCGCCCTTGTGCGTAGACGCACGTGTTGTGCGGTTTCCAGATAGCACTCCCGCCCCGCCTGCAACGTACTACCCATCGGGATCCGAGTGACCTGCGGGTGGCTCGATGTGTCTCAGAATAGCCACTCGTTTGTCAAAACTCCCCAGCAAGTTAGGCATTTTTTCGGAGGAAAGTCTCAAACAGGTATCAGAGGTCATCTTCCGCACGAAACCGTCACTTTCCTGACACTGTCGGCTTTGTGACGGCTACTCCCGGAGCTCCGCTGATCTGGCCTGGGGTTGTGGGTTAGGCCCGCCCCGGAATAGCCCCTCGTTTCGAAAACCCACCGGCAAATTCGGCACTTTTTCAGAGGAAAGCCTGAAACGGGCTACGAGGGAGCCATTTTCACGAGACCGTCACTTTCCCGATACTGCAATTCCCGATGGTTTCTGCCGCGCCTCGGACAGTGTTGATACGTGCCCTGAGATTGTGCATCTGAATGCTGACAGAGGTGCTTACCTGCGCGCCCCTCTGGATGAATGCCTCGGCGGATGAGGCTCACGCTGGACATCCACGATCTGGGGCTCTCTCACCGCCAACCAAGCCGGGGGATTGTTGGTGAGCTCAAAGATGTGATGGTATCCCCAGTAGACAGCGTCGGGGCACATAGAGCGCCAGCGGTCATGTACCGCGGTGTTGGGATCAATTACTGCCAAATTCCTGGGGTGTCTGTGCTCTCCCGAGAGCGTCTGGCGGAAAAGCTCTGTGCTCTTGATGTCTGTCGCGGGCATAGAATAACCCCAAATGATCACATCCTTTGCTCTACGCAGATCCTGAGCCGCGCCCCGCCAGACACTGGCCCAGCGGCCACCTTCTATGGGCTTGTCCCAGAAGGGGAGCAGGATTGCCGGTCTGAGGTCCTTATGAGGGACGTAGCTTCGTGGCGTCAAGTATAGACGGCGGGGCCATTGGGCGACCTCGAATTCGTCAGGAGTGAGTATCGGTCCGCAGCAATTCCAGTTCAGGCTACCATGGAGCTTGTGGATTGTGAGGCGTGAGACCCGTTGGCTCGGAAGAGTCCCAAAACCGTACAGCTGCTCGTCGACATTCAAGTCTGAGCGCAGTTTCACGAGGGTCGATTCGACAAGCAGATCATAGTTGAAGGTTATGACGGAATCGCCCGGTTGGAGGGCAGTGAAGAGCCTGGCATGAAGGTGCGAATGCCGACCCCCGAGCGCAAGGCGCAGAAGGCGCATTATGCATCTTGTGAAATCGTTTATGAAGCTGGCGACGTCCACCCTGCGTCCCGATTCCCTGCACACTTCCTGCTTCATGGCAAGATGTAGGTAAAGCGAGTAGAACAGATACTCCATTGAGCGCCAAGGTTGGCTTCCCGGAGTCGTCTTGGAAAGCAAGACTATTTCGCGGAGGTACCTGCTCGCCCCTCGCTTGGCTGATTCCCTGAGGAGCAGATCGTAGAAATCAGTGTCGACGAACGATGGATATGGGCCTGGCTCGGTGACATCTCGACTTGCCCCGGCCCCAAGCACGAACACCCGCTTAGTCCGTACGATTCGCGTTCTCGGCATAGCATACCACGGAGACGCAGAGCTGAATGGATCCTATCTGCGAAACCTTCCGCGATTCTAACCTGTCTTAGATTTCCATTCAACAGCAAACGGTGCAGACTATCGACGGCTTGCTGAGAGCGCTCCCGAAACCGTCACTTTCCTGACACTGTCAGCTTTGTGACACCTACTCCTTGAACTCAGCCTTGATCTGGCCCCAGGTGCTTGTTTGTGTCGCTACTACTCCGGGCGGTGAACCGCAGTTGTTCCAGCTATTAGCAACCCAATCGTACGCCCAGAGCTCGTCCGATGTTGATACGAATGCGCCGGGGGCCCAGAATCTTATCTGGCTGACTGGTACAGGCGGCTCCAGATTGCTTTCCCTGCGCCATCCGGAATCATCGCAGAACCATACTTCTCCGCTGGCTATTAGGACGCTGGGGCCTAGCTGGGACTCGAAGGCGACAATGCCTGTTGCGGTATGATCAACGATGGTGTCCGCCTTCCCATATTGTGCCCCTAAGTGGAAAGCAACCGTCAGGGCAAGCACACCCATGCAAGCGAACATGAACTTCTTGGCCATACTGCACCTCCTTCGAGTGAGATCATATCACAAAGTGGCGGGCGAGCGATAGGGTGAGCGTCAGAGGCCGGCCTCCCGAGACCGTCACTTTCCTGACACTGTCAGCTTTCAGACACCCCCGTCAGTTCTTGAACTGCGCCTTGATCTCGCCCCAGGTGGTTGGTTGTGTCGCTTGCGGCGTAGTACTGAGACCAAGACTGTGAGCATAGCCTGCCGCAACAGCTACGAACCCGGTGTTCGGGGAAGGCACGTTGCACTGGCCGTCGATGTTGTATCCCCACGGAACGATCGAACCATCAGACCTCAAACCAAGACTGTGATTCCCACCAGCTGACATAGCCACAAATCCGGTGTTTGGAGATGGCACGTTACACTGACCCGGGCCGTTGTATCCCCACGCCACGATGGAGCCATCGGATTTCAAACCAAGGCTGTGATATAAGCCAGCTGATACAGCCACAAATCCGGTGTTTGGAGAAGGCACGTTGCACTGGCCCCAGTCGTTTAGTCCCCACGCTACGATGGAGCCATCGGACTTCAAACCAAGGCTGTGCTGCAAGCCAGCCGCCACAGCCAGGAAGCCGGTGTTCGGGGAAGGCACGTTGCACTGGCCGTAGTAGTAGTTGTCTCCCCACCCTACGATCGAGCCATTGGACTTCAAACCAAGACTGTGAAGCCCGCCAGCCGCCATAGCCACAAATCCGGTGTTTGGAGAGGGCACGTTGCACTGACCGTAGGAGTTGTATCCCCACGGTACGATCGAGCCATTGGATTTCAAACCAAGACTGTGATACTCGCCAGCCGATACAGCCGCAAATCCAGTGTTTGGAGAGGGTACGTTGCACTGACCGTAGCTGTTTAGTCCCCACCCTACGATCGAACCGTCAGACCTCAAACCAAGATTGTGCCAGTAGCCAGCTGACATAGCCACAAATCCGGTGTTTGGAGAAGGCACGTTGGACTGACCGTGGACGTTGTATCCCCAACCCACGATCGAACCAGCGGCCTGTGCTTCTGCCACACTCAAAAATCCGAAGATCAGAGCAACCAACGCAACAAGCCAGATACACTTTGCCATACTCGCATCCCCCCTTGGCTGAGATTATACCACGAGGCAGCAGGCCACCGATAGGGGAGTTGTCAGAGGTCGGGTCGAGTGTAGGGCACCTGACATCTGCATACTCCGATACGTGCGAGGAAACGTCGTGCCAGTGCCATTCCAGAAACCGTCACTTTCCCGACACTGCCAGATTTGTAACAGTCACTGTCCAGTCCCCTGACCTGGTCCCACGCTTCTGGAAGGAAGTACTTGCAAGGCGAGTAGCCACGGTTTATAATCGACGCTGAGTCGGTCCAGCTTCCTTGGCCACGCATGCTGGCAAGATGTGGCACAAGCCGATGGTTGTGACCGAGAAGGACGAGTTCAGGATTGTTGGGAAGGTGGTGTTCAGCGGAAGGAAGCATGAATGAGGCGGTGAGGTGAAGGTCCGGTGGCAGACAAGATCATCAGATGCCAAGCTTGTGGCAAGGATATCGCTCAGAGCGCTGAGAAGTGTCCCCATTGCGGCGCCATGACCAAGAGCGCCGCCCACGGGATCATCATCGCATGGGCGGCGGCAATCATTGTCTTCATCATCCTGCTGGTGACATTCTGCCGTTGATAGGTCCCGGGGAAGGCGGTGTCCAGTGGGAGGAAGCATGAGCAGGCTACGAACCACGTTTGCCCCGTGGAAGAGGCCACATGAACTGTCCACATTGCCGGGTTGAGTTCCATGATGCCCCGGAAGGCATTAACTTGGGTATTGATGTAGATGGTGGGTGGTTCTTGATCCTAAGAACCTGCCCGGCTTGCAGTAGATTCGTCATCGAACTGGTCAGTGGATATCCCAATAGGAACAGCGAAGGGCATCTTGTTAGCCTCGCATCAGAATATGTGAGATATCTGGTTCGTCCTAAGGTTGTGTCGCGCAGACCATGTCCCAATGAGGTCCCCACGCAGTACGCCGAGGACTATAAGGAGGCTTGTTGCGTGATCGGGGATAGCACGAAAGCCTCCGCCGCATTAAGCAGACGCTGTCTACAGAATCTCCTCCGTGGTGTCGCAAAAGTCAAACCCGGCAATCTTGCGGATGAGATCCAGGAAGCGATACAGAGCGGCACTTTGCCCCCTCACATCGTTCAAGCGATAGACGCGGTTAGGAACATTGGCAACTTCGCCGCTCATCCCATCAAGAGCCAGAAGAGCGGTGAAATCCTGGACGTGGAGCCAGGTGAAGCAGAGTGGAACCTGGATGTTCTTGAAGCACTCTTCGACTTCTACTTCGTGAGCCCTGCTCTCATGCAGAACAAGAAGGACGCCCTGGATAGGAAACTTGGGGAAGCTGGGAAGAAACCCATGAAGTGACGTCGAAGCCCGGAACTGCCATGACCAACACCCTCTACTACGGTGACAACCTAGACATTCTGAAGCGATATGTCGAAGATGAATCGGTTGACCTTGTCTATCTGGACCCGCCGTTCAAGAGCAGTCAGAATTACAACATTTTGTTCAAGGAACAGAACGGCAGCCGTGCCGCGTCGCAGATACGAGCCTTTGAAGACACTTGGACATGGGATCAGGAAGACGAAGCCACCTTCGCAGAGATTGTGACGGCTGGCGGGCGTGTTGCGGATGTCATGCAAGCCTTCCGGGCTTTTCTCGGTCCTTGCGATATGCTGGCCTATCTCGTGATGATGGCCCCGCGCCTCGTCGAACTCCGGCGGGTGATGAAGCCGACCGCGAGCATCTATCTTCACTGTGACCCAGCGGCGAGCCACTATCTGAAGATGCTCATGGACGCCGTTTTCGGGCCGGGGAACTTCAGGACGGAGATCGTTTGGAAGCGGAGTTTCGCCCACAGCGATGCCAAGCAGGGCCGCGCCCAGCATGGCCGAATCCATGACGTGATCCTGTTCTACACGAAGACCGATGAATGGTCCTGGAATCATATCTTCACGCCATACGATGAATCCTACGTCGAGGGCTTCTACAAGCACGTTGAACCGGCAACCGGGCGGCGGTATCAGCTGACCGATTTGTCGGCGGCGAAGCCGGGAGGCGATACGAAGTACGAATGGCGTGTAAAGCGGCGCGTGGACGGCGGCGAATGGGAAAGCGATTTGGAAGACGAATGGAAGAAACCCCAAAAGGGATACGAGTATAAGGGCGTTCCGCCGTACAAGGGGCGGTCGTGGGCGTATTCCAGAGCCAACATGATCGAGTACGCGAAGACCGGGCGTGTCTGCTACACTGGAACAGGGACACCGCGCTACAAGCGCTATCTTGACGAAATGCCGGGCGTGCCGCTTCAAGACTGGTGGGGGGACATCGGACCGATAGCCGCACAAGCGGCGGAGCGTCTTGGCTATCCTACGCAGAAACCGGAAGCGTTGCTTGAAAGGGTCATCCAGGCCAGTAGCAACAAAGGGGACTTGGTGCTTGATCCATTCTGTGGATGCGGGACAACGGTAGCCGTCGCACAGAAGTTAAAGCGGCGATGGATCGGGATAGACATAACCCACCTAGCTATAACCCTGATGAAGCAAAGGCTGAAGGACGCCTTTGGTGACTCGGTTGAGTTTAAGATTGTAGGCGAGCCGGTGAGCGTGCCGGACGCGGCGGCACTTGCCGAATCGGACCCATATCAATTTCAGTGGTGGGCGTTAGGTCTTGTAGGTGCGCGTCCGGCAGAAGGGCAGAAAGGCGCAGACAAGGGGATCGATGGCAAGATCATCTTCCAGGGCGATCAAGCCGGTAAGTTCGAGACGGTCATCATTTCGGTGAAGGCTGGAAGCACCAACGTTTCCCATGTCCGGGACTTGCATGGCGTCGTCGACCGGGAGAAAGCGGCGATGGGCGTCTTGATCACCATGCAGGACCATACGGGACCGATGAAGGAAGAAGCGGTCACGGCGGGGTTCTACGAGTCCGAAATGTGGGGCAAGAAGTACCCGAAGATCCAACTTCTGACCGTAGCAGATCTATTGTCCGGGAAACAGATAGCCATGCCGCCGATCAAGCAGGTGGGAGCGACGTTTAAGAAGGCACCGAAGGCGAGAGGCAAGTCCGCGGAGACGATGAAGCTGCCGCTGCCTGAGGACGAGCAATGAGCGTCTGTCCCGACTCCTTGCGCGTGGAACCGCGGTAGAATGGAATAATCCATGTCAACTGGACCGGACATGTACAATGTGCAGTGGTTCCTGATCCTTGTCTTTCTGCTCCCCGGGTTCCTCACCCTAAAAGTGCGAGACTCACTTTGGGTGACAGGGAAGGATGCCGGGACTTTCGACAAGATCGTGGACGCACTGATGTTCGCACTTCTCGATTATGGAGTGCTGAGCATTCTTACCCTTATCTTCTTCCCGGATATTCTAGTTAACTTGAGATGGAATGCGCTCATCCATGCAGACACGCCTACGAAGCATCTCGCGGAGGTACTCGGGGCCGCCTCGGTTATTGGGGCAATCCTGGGTTTGGTAGTTGGGAGACTTCGAGCTTGGGATGTCCCCCACCGTTGGTTGTGTTCTATTAGAGCAGCGAACGCCTCACAGGAACCTTCGCCGTGGGTGCATGCGTTCACGCAATACCGGAACACTATTCTGAGGATTACGATGGATGATGGAAGGACCATCATCGGCAAACCAGCAAGTATTTCAGAGGAAGAGAAGGACGCCTCGCTCTTCATTGCCGAGGCATCCATCGTCGATACGGAGAACGTGAAACGGAGTATAGATGGTCCTGGAATCCTATTGACGAAGTCGGCGGGCATCAAGACCATAGAATTCTGGGGACAAGAACACCATGACGGAGAGGAGTACCGCAATGGCTGCGAAGAAGAAGGCAAAGAAAGCGACGAAGACGATTAAGGGTTGGGGGGATGGTCATGCGCACAGCCAGTGCCGGGTGAAGGGTCGCAAGAAGTGTAAGAAGGGCATGAAGGGAGCGATGGGAAAGAAGAGAAAGTGGTGATGGGGTGTGCACCGACTGTTCCAACTGAGCGGACCACATCCGATGCTACCAAGGGAAGGACGCTGTCATCATGATCACTGTCTGGGTGGGGAACAGCCTCAATGAGAACGAGGAAATCGTCAGCTCCGTTAGAATCCCCCGGTTGGGCCCTCTGTGCCCGTGTCTCCTCTGAGTCCATGAAGACATATCTCTTCCTGGCAGAGGATCTGTGCTGATGCCGCCCGATGATAAGGTTGACAGGGAGAGGGATCAAAGGCCACGTCATATACTGCTGCAGAACGCATGTGCTACGGACCTTTGTCTCTGGTCTGCACTGAGCTTTAGAGATAGATGTTGGCGACACCTAACCAATGATGAGCGCGAGGCCTTCGTGGAGGAGATAGTACGGCGGGCAAGATCGGAATCTCTAGAGGGAGCCCATCTCTGGTCCGTGGATCTCCAGAAAGCCGATCTCAGGCGGGCTGATCTCCGGAGAGCCAACCTCTCGCTCGCCAATCTCCGGGAAGCCAGGCTGTGGAATGCTCATCTCGAGGACGCCTGCCTCTGGGAGGCTGATCTCGAGAGAGCCGACCTCTCGTCTGCTCATCTCCGGAGAGCCAACCTCTCAGACGCCAATCTCGAGGAAGCAGACCTCTCGATGGCTGATCTCGAGGGAGTCAACCTCTTCCTGGCTAATCTCCAGAAAGCCAACCTCTGGTACGCCAGCCTCCGTAATGCAAGACTCGCTGGTGTGGCCTGGCACGGTGTCAGGTATCTCAGATTGAAACAGATTGGCAATACCCTGGACTTCTGTAAAGGCGAGTGGAGACATGCTGAGGATACCTATAGACGGCTTAAGAACTACTTTCATGAGGAGGGCATCTATGAGGATGAATCCTTGGCATTCATTATGGAGAAGACCTGTGCGAAGAAGTTGGCATTCAGAGAGAAGAGATATCTGCGATGGGCGGGTTTGCTTGTCTGGAATTTGCTGGCAGGATATGGTGATAAGTGGTGGCGCACAGCGTGCTGGGCCACAGGAATCATTACTGCGTTTGCCTTCGCTTACTGGCCTAATCCCTGGGGATGGCACGGATTCATTCGCCTTGACTACCGCGGGCCTTTAGATCTTTCGAGTTTCTGGACCTCCATGTACCTGAGTACTATGACGTTCGCAAGTTTCGGTTTCGGCGATGTCCAACCAGCAAACAACTGGGCTGTACTTGTCGTCACTGCTGAGGTGCTCTGCGGATACGTGATGCTCGGCATGCTCATAACCTTGATCGCGAGGAAAATGACACGATGAAACTGCAGAGGAGCACACTAAGTCCAATGCATGATGCTTGTGTCCTCTACGCCCGTGTCTCCTCCGAGTCCCAGGACGTAGATTTCTCGATCTCGGCCCAGCTCAAGGCACTTCGCAAGTACGCCGTCGGTCGCGGCTGGAAGGTCGCACGCGAGTATGTAGACGAGGCCAAGAGTGCCTGAGCCCAGGGCCCGGCTTTGGTGCCTCGACCCGACCGCAGTATCGGATTGCAGCCGGTCGACACGCGGATCAGCGACGAAACCAGACGCACCGATGTGGTAAGCGCATAGCAAAGACAGCCGGGAAGGCGGCAACCACGAGAAAGAAGAGGAGTGCGCCCTCAGGCAGGAACCGCTCCCGTAGGAATGAGCCCAGTCTTGTATGGGATTACTACGTACGCCCTTTCATTCTTCTCCACGCAGGGCTTGCGAGCTCGGGCTACAGCCAATTAGTGCCGCATCCCCTGCGCGAGAGCTACTGGCGCCTCATTGAGCGCCGTGAATACGACCTGCTAGATGCCAGAGGCCTACTCCAACGGTACGCGACGAGCATCGAGCATGAGATGCGGGAGCATATCAGTCCATCGTCACTTGGCTACTGGCTGCATCTCATGAGAAGGCTTCCACCCGTTCCCATGGGCGAAGACAGCAGATCTGCCACCACCTTGCTTGCCAGGGCGGCTCTTGAGGCTGCAGTTCAGAAATACGCGGGGTTGGATGCCGATGGGCGCCTCGGACCAAGCAGGGAGACGCCGATTGGGAGCGTCTTGGGAGGCTTACTCCAGGGCCCGGACTTGGCAACGGAGCGGGATCTCCTTGCCATAGCTGAGAATCAGCTGGTTCTGACGAGATTCAGTCAACTAGACCTGGCCGAGGCCTATGACTTACAGAAATTGGCATACGAGACGTGGCGTGTCGGCGCGAATCTCAGAAGCATAGGCAAGGGAGCTCCGTTCATTGTCGCTGGGGGGCCTCCCTGTTTTGGGCACTGCGCTTCAGATGAGCTTCAAGATCTTCTTGAGCATTTTGATCACCGGACGCAAAGTCCCGCCGCATCGGCGACAGCGACCAGTTTTGAACCTTTCGAATCGCTTAAGACTGGGGGCTTCATTTGGCTGCCGATATACAATATCGGTGGGTTCAGTTCTACAGAGCTTGACTCAGTTGTAGAAATGCTGTGCGGGACGAGACTTCTATGTCCTGGGCCGTTCAACTTCATCTGGTTTCCCTTCAATCTCAGAAAGTATCGCGAGGCACACCTACCCTTCGCGGAGGCCTTCCGGGCATTGCACGGAGTCTCCTTTGATGCAGTTCTGGCAGTAGTCTGCTCTCTCTGCCTGCGAGCACGCCTGTCATGGAAGATCAAGAAGGGCGCCGCCTTAGTCCGTTACTGGTTGCGGGGATATGAGGGACCTGCGAGAAGAGAAGATGTGGTGAGCGAGATTCTCGGGTTTCTTCCCGAGGCATTGGAAACGCTGGGTTTGAACAAGGAGGCCGTCAGCATCGATGAGGCCGGACGAGCGATCTCGTTCTGGGAGCTGGCCCCCGATAAGAGGCCCGGAATAGATCTTGTGTACCCGGGCCCTCATTATGTGTTTCTGCCGTTCGGTTCTGACCGTTGGTTCATCGATTACGCATGGGTGCTTCGGAGACTTCTGCACCTGTTTGTGGGGGTGGCGATAGAAGACCAGAACTTCAAGGGAGATGCGCTGGAGATGGCTGTGGGTCGTGACAAGTCTGTTCTTCCTTGTCGCGCCTGCCGAGCTCAGGACGGATCTTCAAAGCAGATCGATTGTGCATACGGGATAGGCAATCACCTAGTCATAGCGGAATGCAAGGCAGTCGGCCTGTCGATTGGATACGACCGGGGGGACCCAGAAGCGATCTCGCATCGGAGGGATTACGTTGTGGAGGCATCCCTGGATCAGGCAGATGAGAAAGCCAGCTGGCTGGCAGAACGTCCTGTAGGTGCGAATTACAACATAGCGGCCTATCGTGACATTCTTCCTATTGGAGTAAGTCCATTTGTGGAGTTCATACACAGTCGGCACCCGAGGTACTGGCTCAACGAAGGCACACCGAGGGTGTTGACACCCTCTGAGCTCACGGAGTTTCTCGGGCGACCGGAGCTCGTGGGGAAATCCATGAACAGAGTGCCCGTGCGAAAGGATGGGAATAGGAAGGCTCATTGAGTCGCAATGTGTCCGGTGTCCCGGCGTGATGGCATACCGGTATGGAATCATGCCGTACCCCTAAGCACCTGGGTTTGAAAGAGGAGGGCAAGAGATCTGTGAGGGATGGTCCTGATTGCCGCAAGCTCGTCAACGGATCACTCCGACGGTGGCGCGAGATCATGCCCGAGAGGCTGGACAAGGACATCGGCGATATCAAGGGAAGCTTCAGGCGTTTTGCCCACGAAGCCAAGGATGATTTGGAGTTTCTATGCGAGAGGGGTGCGAACCCGCTTGCTTTGATACACATCATTGACACTCGCCTGTGGTCGTGGGGTGGAGTCTGGCTAGAGATGGCAAGGGACCGTGATGCTGACAGCAGGCAGCTTCTGTCTCCTGCATTCTGGGGTCGGCTAATGAAGGTCCTCGGCAAAGCGGACGAGTCCCTGTCGCCTCTGGTATCAAATGAATGGGTACGTGTTAGCGCGCACATGAATCCCCGGTGTGAGCCGAATGCCCTGATACCGCTGTCGATACATGCGCTCCGAGCCGGGTCGGCAGTGAGTCAGCTGTTGCACACTGCTCGTGCGCTAGGCCTCGACCAACCCGGTTGGGACTTAGTCAGTGGCGCCCCCCGGAAGTTCCCCCGTCTGGTCAAGACAGGGCATGCTGTGCGCGGGAGGCCCACGGAGAAGGATTGGGGCACGTGCGCGGCGACCGTTTATCAGTACTTGATGTTCAGCACAGGCAATCCACACTGGGTATCGATTGCAAGACTGCTGAGGGCCGCAGGCGTGAAGCAATTCAGCAGGGTCATTCCAAGAGAGGGCAAGCGGGGGGCGATTGAGGATCGAGACGCGGACCATAACTACCGAGTCATCTACGCGGGTACGGTCAGGAAGCGGATCGACTGGCTTCGGAAGGATAGAAACGCCTGGGACGAAATATGGCGCCTTGCAACTGCCTGTCTCTTCCATTTTGGCAGGGATGGACTGATCCCGTTGAGGCCTACCAAAGTGTTTTTCACCGCACGAGGAGTAGGGGATAAAATGCAGGTAAAAATCAGTACGATTCCTCCTTAGGTCGGTATCGCACATTCTCGTAACATCTGCCCGGGAAGATGAATGAGGCTTCCCGGGCTTTCTGTTGATGAATGGCCTGGAGTGACCAGGGGCGGACGCCAGAGAGTCAAAAGTGCGGTGAGCAGTGTGAAATGGATTCGAATCTGGACGCAAGAGACGGTGAGCGGAACTACATTCCAGGAGCTTGACGCAGCCCAGCGCGGCATATGGTTCTCGCTTCTGGTGCTTGCAGGCCGTGGGCCAAGGGAAGGCATTGTGGAGCTGCGGAAGGATACGGGGTACACGGTTGAGCATCTGGCCCAGCTGCTCAACGTGGATCCTGACCTGGTATTGCCCGCGATCAGACGTCTATTGGACGTGAAAAAGGTCTCGCTCTTGCCTAAGAACGAGGTCTTCCCACCGAAGACCATCAGGCTCAGTATCCGCAACTGGAAGAAGTACCAGACGGAGTATCAAAGATATCGTAAGGGCAGGACTGGCAAGGGCCTGGGAGTTGGATGTGCCGCCAACGCGCCTTTGGATAACCCTCCAACCGACCCTTTGGATATGCCTCCGCCACAGAGTAAGAGTAAGAGTGAGATTGAGAATGAGATTGAGAGTAAGAAAATACATAGCGAGTCTACTAGCGTAGACTCTGCTGCCTTTGCCGCCTTCTGGAACTCGACCAAGACCCTCCCGCTCATAAAGGGTATGACCCCCGAGCGGCGCAGAAAGCTGGCCCTTAGACTGCGATTTGCCGACTTCCGCGACTCTTGGAAGGAGGCGGTTGAGGCTCTCGCGCAGGACGGCTGGTACCTGGGGGAGAACGACGGGAAGTGGCGCGCGACAGTTGACTGGTTCCTGAAGAACGACACGAACTGGGTGAAGGCGTGGGAGAAGCGGTTGTCCAGCGGCGTGCGAGTGCAGCATACCAGGGAACAAATTGAAGCCGAGGAGAAAGCCATTATGGAGAGGGCCGCGAAGGAAGCGCAAGAACGAGAAGCGGCACTCAGTCCGGAGGCAAAGCACTTCGTGCAGTCGATCGGAAACAAGGGAATAGAGCGGGGAGAAGAAAACGGCTCCTGACTTCGACGGTGCGGTGATCCTGCTACCAGCAGGGCGTACGCCCAGTAATAGAATGAGGGGTTGTTGGGATGGAAAAGAGGCGGTCGGGGCTGGCTGAGCCCGCGTATGGCGTTGAGTTGGAATACGATCCGAGTGATGACGCTGAGGACAGGCTCCTGCGGGTATACGAGTTTCTGTTGGGCCTTCCGGAAGCCTCAGAAATCGACCAGGGGGGCCAGAAATGACTTGCTATGTCCTGCGGCGTATCCGTGTATGTTCCATGGCAATGGAAGGATGCGCCAGATGAAGCCTGTGATCTACGCCAGGGTGAGCACCGAGAGACAGGAGAAGGAGGAGACCATCCAGTCTCAAGTGGCGGACCTGCGTAAGTTCGCCGGGGGGAACGGCTCGGCCGGATGCGTGGAGTATACCGACGAAGGGTACTCCGGCGAGCTTTTGGCCAGACCAGCGTTGGACCGCCTTAGAGACGATGCCAAGAGGAATCTCTTTGACACCGTCTTGGTGCATTCCCCGGATCGGCTGTCCAGGAACTTCATACACCTGGGTATTCTCCAAGAGGAACTGGTGCAGGCCGGAGTCAAGATCAAGTACCTCAATCGACCAGAAAGCAACGGCACCCCCGAGGACAAGCTCTTGGAGAATGTTCAGGGCGTGATTGCCGAGTTCGAGAAGGAGAAGATCCTTGAGAGGACAAGACGGGGCAGGCTCCACAAGGCTCAGAGTGGCCTCGTGGTCGGAGGATGGGCACCATACGGATACAGGTATGTACTTGGGGACCGGAACAAGAGGGAGCCAGGGCGTTACGAGGTGGTGCCTGAGGAAGCCAGGGTCGTCAGGCTCATCTTCAGGATGCTCGTTCATGATGGATTGTCTGTCAGGGGAATAACGAAGGAGTTGGTGAGGCTCGGTATCAGTCCCCGGCAGGGGAAGTGCTGGCGGCCGGGCACCATCCATCGAGTCGTCAGAAACGAGACCTATATCGGCACGACACATTACGGCAAGTTTGCCAGCACGGAGCCTAAGAGGCGCAAGAACGGCGCTGCGTACAGGAGATCCAAGAATACCAGCAAGCGGCTGAGACCGAGGGACCAGTGGACTCCGATTCCGCTCCCAAAGTCGCTCGAGATACTGGATCGGAAGACCTTTGAGTTGGCTCAGAAGCAGCTCAAGATAAACGCCGAACGATCACACCGGAATGTCAAACACGACTATCTGCTCCGGGGACTGTTGAAGTGCGGTGAGTGCGGCTCGCCGATGTATGGGATGGCCTCGCGTGGCAAGCTCTTCTACCAGTGTGGCAACAGCAGCCGCACGTTCCCCTTCGAAAGGGAGTGTCGGGGTAGGTCAGTCAAAGCAGAACGGGTAGAGAAGGCTGTATGGGAGAAAATCTGCGAGGCGATTACTAAGCCAGAGCTGATACTCAGCCAGATCGGGAAGGTCAAGGATAGGTCGAGGGCAGGGCAGGAATCTCTCAGGGGACAAGTTGAGCGCATAGACAGGAGCCTGGCAGCTGCCGAGATGGAAGAGGATAGGATGCTTGATGCCTATCGGGAGAAGGTAATCTCCATGGACCAGCTGAGGGACCAGATCGCCAAGGTCAATGACAAGAGGGCACGGTTGAACGACGAGAAGCAGTCCATCGTGGCTAAGTTAGATGGGAATGCGGCTGCCGGCTTTGACAAAGATGACGCAGCTCATTACTGCGAGACGATAAGGAGGCGTCTCGGTAGCCTGTCCGGTGATTTCGAGGGCAAGAGTCAGGTCCTTAACCTGCTCATCAACAAAGCCTACCTACAGGGCAGCACAGTGCGAATCAAGGGCATCATCCCCGCTGGCGGCGATACACATCCGACTCAGGCTCCAGTCAGTACTGCGCCTCTCTTATCCAGAAGAGCCATCCCCCGGTCTCATAAGTAGATGGCTCGGCGATTACTGTCCCGCAAACATTGACGTAATCGCCGAGCCTTTCAGGTCTTCCGTCCCCGTCGCCATCTCTTCTGAGGTCGCAGATGTGATCGCCGCCAGATTGTGCAGTGTCTGTCACACGGAAGGGTCTTTGCTTCAGGAGGTGAGCCTGAGCGAAGGAATTCAGAGGCAGAAGAAAAAGCAGAGCGAGGCAGGAGAACCTGATCACTAAGGAAATATCTCTGAACCGATCTCCTAGTTGATCTATATTGAAGACTGCCGAGTCGATTGTTTGTGAAGTCGATGACACCACCACACATCTCCTTGTGAGCTTCATGTCTTTCTTGGGACTCCTTCTATTTGTGTGTTTCCTATCATTGCTCTTATTCTCATCTGGATCGCCGTATCCACGCTGATCTGATTCACGAGACGGGAGCCGCTCGTCCCACACAACCCATCATATTCGCTTATCAGCGATGCCGCCGCCACCCAGGGTCGCGCGGCTCCCGCTCGTCCCCCTAGGAACCTCGGTATGTGTACTTTGCAAGGACGGTGCCAGGCGGCCTGTCGGCGAGCATCGGCCGTAAGATGCTTGGGAAATCTGGGATTAGGTGAGTATGGGGCAACGGAGCCTCGTGCCAAGCACACGGCTTGGTGTAATGGTTGTTGACGGCGCGTATGGCCGCGAAGGGACTAAGCCGTTGATCTCGAATAGGTTTGTGAGGTGTACGAAGCGGTTACACCAGTGACGAGAAGGTTACACCCCCCCCTGGAACGTAGTCCACCCCTAGCCTAAGCTCCTTGAAGTCTCTACCAACAGCAGATGCGGCAATAGCCAGAGCAAGAGCGGCAATCGCGGCATAGGCAAAAGCAGGCCTGTTCATGACCAAAACCTGCTTATCGAGGCCATAGGAGAGGAACTCCGATATCATTCAGAATAGGGCGCTTATACCGCTGGCGGGCTGCCAATTTCAATGTGAACTCAGGTGATGGGTTCTCATGGGAGGGACGCCACCAAACTAGCGACCTCCAAACACTCCTCGCTCCTCAGAAAGTTGCGAAAGTCGTCTTGTTTGGCACACCAAGCATTGTGCCAGCTCTGTTCTCTTGCCGACGGCAGCGACTTCGCTTCTGTGTTAGCTATTGACTTGCCTCATCTCCGGGGCTAATCTTTGAACTGCGACTCACAAGAAAGGAGGCTGCGATGCGGTTATGGACGCCCAATGTTGTTCTGGCGGCGGCTTGCCTTTGCTGCCTTGTCGGGTGCGGTGATGATGGGGGCCCCTCCGGCGATAATGGCGCTGTGCCCGAGGTCACAGCGACCCTGCCTGACGGCGGGGCTGCCGGCGTAAGCCTGATCCCTATTGTCCAGGTCTGGTTCTCCGAGGCCATCGACGAGGCTACCCTTGACACGCTGAACTTCTACGTTGGAGGAGCGAGGACACATGAGATCGAGTACCAGGATGATGACCATAGCGCCACACTTCTGCTGAGCAGTGCCCTCGAGCCGGACAGCACCTATGACGTGCATCTTACCACTGGTATCAAGAACATCGCCGGCAAGGCCCTGGGCGAGGACTACGTCTTCAGTTTCACGACCGGGGCGCGGGACTGCGATCACCTTGAGGATCGGTTTGAGCCGAATGACGGCCCCTCGACGGCAACGGCGATTGAAGTCGACAAGCGTTACACCATCTTGAGCTCTTGCGGTGACGAGCACAGATACGACCACTACAGTTTCACTTTGACGGATACCGTCAAGGTGATCATGCGAGCTTACTACTCGTACGCTGACACCAACAGCGTGGGCTGGAGGATGACCTACATGCGCGCTGATGGTGAATTGTATGCAGATGCGGGAACTCAGCTGAGACCAAGTGAGCCGGCGAGCTACGTGCACAGCTTCCTGCCGGGCACATACTACCTTCGCACTGGCAAGTACCAAGCGGACACGCATATGGCGGTCTACGATCTCGTGCTTGAAACCACTGAGGCGTGTCAGGATGATGCCTACGAGGACAACGATTTCATGGATGAGTCAAAGCCAATCGACCCTGGGAACTTCGAGGATATGACGGGCTGCTACAATGATGCCGATTGGTTCTCCCTCAGTCTCGATGTGGGAGACAGGCTGGCAGTCACAACGACGAGGGTTACGCTGGCATCACCCTCTCAGCAGTTGTACATATACAGCAGCAATGGAGACAAGGTAGCGAGTTACCAGGGATCGGATGTCATGGCGTCTGTATCCTGGACCGCCGTTCAGCAGGAGACACACTACATCCGTACCCAATGGAATGGAGAGGGGGTCGGTTACAATATGGTGGTTGAGGTGACCGAATAATAGAAGAGATGGGGACATGATCCTAACCTCTCGGACTCCGGAAGTGGGTGGAGGTTGGGAGGCCGCAGGGCAGCCACAATTCACCTGAGTGCTGCGGCCAAACTCGCCACTTCGAGGCACTCCCCCGACCTCAGGAAGTTGCGAAAGTCGTCCCGTACGGCTCGCCATACGGGAGGCTACTTGGATCACGGTCTGCCATTGCGCTCTGCTAACATTCTGCTAACAAACCCAGCCGAATCAGCATGAAGCAGTGGGAAACACCAGAGAGACGAGGCTACCGTAACTGCCTGTATCTCTTGTGCCCTCGTAGCCCCTGTTCCCTGGTGTTTCCCCCAGTTCTGAGCACCTACCAGGTTACACCAATCTAGTATATCCGTGTCTTTCGACCAAGGCGGCCACTTATCTGTCCAAGTGGGACGTTCAGTCGTGAATCTGTAACTCCCAAGGGCTCATTTCCGCCCTATTTAACCACCATCACCTTCCTAGTGGTTTCCTGGTCTCCGACCCGCAGTCGCAGGAAGTAGATGCCGCTTGCAACCGGCATGGCGGCTTGATCCATTAGGTCCCAAGAAGAGACATGCTTCCCGATGGTCTGATCCCCAGCCACCAGAGTCCTAACCAACCTGCCAGTCACCTCGTAAACCGAGAGGTTCACCTGCGATGGAACCGGAAATACCCAGTACTCAATCTGAGCATTGGCAACAACAGGATTCGGATAGGGAGCACCCAGGAACCGAATGGCACCATGCGGCGAAGGTGTGGGCGCCGGAGTGGCGCTGGAGGTGGCCCCAGGGTCGGTCAGGCCCCGGCCCAGCCATGGGAGGATCTCGGTCGCCGCGGTCATGTTGAGGTTGAATATAGTGAACCCGCCAGTGACCTGGGCGCGCGTCTCCAACACCTGCACGATCACTTGGTCCACGGAGAGGCCCGGGCTGCTGGCGCCGATGCCCGGATACACCGGGACCCTCCCACCCACATACGCGAGCTGATTGGTCACAAGATCGGCGAACGTGGCGGGACTATTGGTGTAGTCCATTGGCATGACCAGGTCCAGATAGCCATGCTCGACCCAGGACACCCAATCCTGGCCGACCTGCTCGCGGCAATCCGGATATGTGGGAAAGACTGCTGCCGAAATCATGATCCCGGGCTTCAACGCCTTGGCCGCGTCGTGCACCTCCTGCACCAGTTGAGTGATCTGCAACGCCCGCCAATCACGGTACTCGTCGTGCAGCGCGCCCGAGTAACAGTCCAGCGGCCAGTTGGAAACTGGCGCGCCTCGGTATGCCTCGAAGCGAGCCCGGCACCCGGCGCAATAGCAGCAGGTGTCGTCGGGATAGCGGATGTAATCGAAATGCAGACCCGCCACGTCGTACCACGCCACCACCTCGAGCATCGACTCTCGTTCCAGTTCCCTGTTCAGCGGATTCGACGGGCAGAGCCAATCCACGTCCTGGCCCCAGACGTCCTTTTGAGTCCGGCCCTCGGCACGCATCTGGCTGACAAACCCCTGCGGAGCGCCGTACAGGTACCAGTTGATCTTCCAGACATGGACCGCGAGGCCGTATGGCGCGCAGGCATTCAGACACTCAGCGATCTGGTCGCCATACATGTAGTAGGTATCGGAACGCGGAAGTAAGTTAGAAGGATAGTGCGCCACGCCACCCGTAAGCATGTTGGGCAGCACCGCGGTGAATCCGTTCTCGGCGAGCAGCGCTGCGGAGCGCCCCCAGTCCCCGGGCCAGACCCCTGTGCCATCGTGGTTCCAGATCGCACGGAACTCGTCTGACTGGGGCAGCTGGCACCAGGCGTACGCCTGAACGAGCGCGGCATGGGCTTCGGCCGCGGGAGGCAACACGTCGATGTACGCGCCTGACATCTGGGCCT
>CAYHHI010000052.1:0-21833 GCA_964356335.1 uncultured bacterium | reverse complement strand
CCGCGACGACAAGGGGTAGCGGTGTCGGGGCGGTTCGCCCCGAGAGGAGAGACATGATCAATATCAGAGTCGAGAGACCGGAAGACGCCTCGCGGATTCGAGTCGTCAATGAGATGGCATTCGGCCAGCCCACTGAAGCTGACATTGTGGACAGGCTTCGGCTGGCATGCGGGGATTCGCTCTCATTGGTCGCAGAAGACGACGTGGTGGTGGGTCACATCCTCTTCACACCAGCGGTCGTCGAAGGTTCAGCGTCGCGAGTGGTTGGGATGGGATTGGCGCCAATGGCTGTCATCCCGGAGCGCCAGAGGCAGGGCATTGGGTCGGCACTGGCGAGGCGGGGGCTGGAGATGCTCCGCGAGCGCGGGTGTCCATTCGTGATCGTACTCGGTCATTCAGACTACTACCCGCGCTTCGGATTCGAGCGTGCCTCCGCACATGGGCTTAGATGCCAGTGGGACGGCGTGTCGGACGCGGTATTCATGGTCTTGATCTTGGATGCGAACGCCATGCAGGGTGTGTCCTGCGTGGTGAAGTATAGGAGTGAGTTCAACGAATCCGAATAGGCTGCAGACCGAACGGGCGGCATCAACGAGGAGTGTGCTATAGTGTCTACGTTGGGCGAGGGAGGAAAATGACAGCAAGACGCAGGAAGGAATGGTTCGATGATGAGGCGTTTTGGCGGGATTTGTACGCCTTCATGTTCTCCGAGAAGCGTTTTGCCGAAGCACCTGCGGAAATCGACAAGGCGTTGACCCTGACGAAACCGCCGGGAAAGTCGGCACTCGACCTCTGCTGCGGGCCAGGAAGGTACTCCGTTGCCCTCGCACAGCGAGGATTCGCCGTGACCGGAGTCGACAGAACGAAGTTTCTCCTCGAGAAGGCCAAGTCAATGGCCAGAGCAGCCAAGGTCAAAGTCGAATGGGTCCAGATGGACATGCGAGACTTCGTACGGCCTGGAGCCTTTGACCTCGTGTTGAGCATGTTCACATCATTCGGGTACTTCGATGACAAGAGCCAAGACATTGCAATCTTGCAGAACATATTCGCCAGCCTCCGTCCTGGCGGAAGCTGTCTCATCGACGTGATGGGAAAGGAGCGCCTTGCCAAGATACTTAACCCCACGACATCGGATCTCCTGCCTGACGGTAGCATCCTGGTGCAGCGCCACGCGATTTTCGATGATTGGACTCGTATTCGGAATGAATGGATTCTCATCCGAAAGGGCAGAGCCAAGAGTTTCCGGTTCCATCATACGATCTATTCCGGCCAGGAGTTGAGAGACCGCATGGCTGAGGTGGGTTTCGCTGACGTGAGGCTATACGGGAATTTGGATGGGGATGAGTACGGACCCCGTTCGCAGCGTCTGATCGCGGTCGGCCGCAAGCGGCGAGAGGCGCGGACACGGAAGCCGCGGGCCAAGGCACTCAGCGGACGTACCAAAGGCCGCCGCTGACGCCGGCAACCGCCCAAGGCACGAGGTAAATAGAAAGGAGCCTCTTTTGGAGTTTCCAGGCCGTGCCAAATTGATGGAACACCTACCCGATCTGCGCTCGCCGGTGCTCTGCTTGCGCATGGCGCTCATCGGCATCACATCATTCACAATAGCAACGGTCGCTATGATCGCGTTTGACCATCTCTTTCCAGCCTGGACTCTCCTGGGACAGATCGGTGCGCTCTGCGTGGCGCTCGTGGTGATCCGCCAGTTTTTCCGACAGAGAACCAGGCTCAAGGCCCGTTTTGGCAAGATGGCTTACCGCCATGCGTTCCTGACTTACGTACTCACCGGGGCGCCGGTGATCTTCGCCGCGATTGCGCACACGGCGTACTTGCCCGGCGACCGCGTAGTGACTGGATCTCTCGCGGTGGTCATCTCGGCGGTCATAGTATACTTGCTGACCAGCGGAGTCGTAGTTTGGGGCCGGGCGGTTTTTGCTTTCGGGGCGGACAATCTGGCGATGGTCTACGTGTACTTCCCGGAGGAGGGCCGCATTGTTCACTCTTCAATCTACGCGTTTATCCGGCATCCCGCTTATTCAGGCGTCCTCCGCTTTGGAATGGCCCTAGGCCTATGGCACGGCACATGGTCCTCGCTCGCCTTTGCGCTGCTCATGCCGGTCGGTATGACAATCTGGTTGAAACTGGTGGAAGAGCCGGAATTGATCGAGCGCTTTGGTGAGGGATATGCCGCCTACCGCCGGGCAGTCCCCGCCTTTGCGCCCCTCCCGCGGGATGTGGGCAAGTTCTGGAGGTTCTTGGTATATGGGAGGTAAGGGAGGTACCACGATTGGAAGGCACGCGTGATGCATCAAAGATCGCAAAGCCTCTGGCGATCTGCGCGCTCTCAGCGGTATTGCTGTTCCTCGGGTTTGATGCAGACCTCTGGCAAGTGGCCAACCGCGAAGGGTTTGATTACCAGCTGCTTGACGCGGAGAGCTACATCATAGGAAGGTTGGTTCAATCGCGCGAGCACGGCATCTTCTCCGACGGTGGCCTGGTGGGCCTCGGAAGCCTCACTACAACCCCTGTGCGCTATGCCGATATGCCCTTCTTGGACCAATACCGGGCCTACATAGATAACCTCCCATTCGGAGCTTACTCGCCCTACAAATCGCAGATTGGGGGAGAGGGAATAGGCTTCAGCATGCTCGACAGACTGATACCCCTTACACCCGAAGTCAAATTGCGCCTCTTCCACGCCCTTACGTCATTGCTGTCGGCGCTCACTTTGACCGCGATCGTGTTCTGGTTCTACCTCGAATTCGGGTCTGCCGTCGCCCTGTTCGTTCTCGCTTCGGCCGTCATGTCCCAATGGCTGGTCATTTTCGGGCGGAATCTCTGGTGGTCGTTGTGGGCATTCTATGTGCCGGTGGCGGTGGTTATGTATTACCTGAGATCGAGGGCAGGCCTGGCGAGGGCTCGCCTGGTGAAGCTTGGGGCGATAGTTTTCGTCGCAGTCCTGGTCAAGTGCCTGTTCAATGGGTATGAATACAGCACATCTACCCTGGTCATGATGGTCGTGCCCCTGGTCTATTACAGCATCCTCGAAAGGGTGAGCTTTCGAGGGTTCTTGAAGGGTCTTCTCGCGATGGGGCTCGGCTCAGGGCTTGCCGTCGTCTTGAGCCTTCTCATCCTGTGTTTCCAGATAGCCTCGGTCGAGGGTAGCTTTCGGGACGGCATCGATCACATTGTCTATTCATTTGAGAAACGAACCCAAGCCGATGCTGAGCACTTCCCTTCCAAACTCGCTCCGAGCCTCAAGGCCAGCACCACCGCAGTACTAACAACATACCTCCACGGGACCTTCTTCGATGCCCGCAACTATGTGTCCCACGGAGAACCTTACGGCAGTCGAAAGCCACTTGCCCTCAGGTACTCACATCTTGTACTTCTGTTCCTGATCATGTCCGCCATCCTGTATTTCCTTAGAGATGGTCCCGTTACCGAGGGTGGAGGACGGAAGCATCATGCGTTGATCCTTGCGACATGGTTTTCCATCCTTGGTCCCCTATCCTGGTTTATTGTCTTCAGGGCGCATTCGCAGATACACACGCGGCTCAACTACATCGTATGGCAGATGCCCTTTGTTCTGTTTGGCTTCGGCGTGTGTGGCGCAGCGGTCGCGAGTCTATCTGCGAGCCTCATGCGGCGGTTACGACGCTCCGTCTGACTCTTCTAGGCGATACCCACAGCCGGGCCTCGGAATTCAAAAGTGTGCAGCAAGCCGGCTGCGCGAGCGATGCGCGAACGATGCCTACGGCGCCACGGTTGCGACGTACTCCTGGCCGGTCTTGGTATATCTCAGAATAGCGGCACTCTTTATAGGATTCCCACACGAATCAAACGTGATCCTGCCTGAGACGGTCTGCATGTCGATCGCCTTGAGGGCATCGCGCACCATGGCCGGATCATCAGAATTGGCTATTCTCACTGCCTCGATCAGGAGCGAGGTCCCGTCATATGCGAGCGTAGCCAGTGCATCGGGCTTGGAACCGAATCTGGTTTCGTACTTCTTGACCCATTCCTGGACTTCGGGCCTCGGATCATCTGGCGAGTAGTGATTGGTGAAATAGCCCCCATCAATCGCTTCGCCCGCGATCTTGATCATATCCGGAGAGTCCCAACCATCACCACCCATCAGGATCGACTTGATGCCGATCTGCCGCGCCTGCTTGGCGATCAGCGCGACCTTATTGTAGTAATCGGGAATGTATAGGATGTCGGGATTCTCCTTCTTGACCTTCGTGAGGATCGCCGAGAAATCGGCATCGTCCTTGGTATAGGACTCATACCCGACTATCTGGCCTCCGCCCTTGGTGAAGTTATCGCGGTAGAATTCGGCAAGCCCCTTCACGTAGTCGTTGCTGACGTCATAGAGGATGGCCGAGGTCTTGGCTTTGAGACTGTCGAGAGCGAACTTGGCAGCCACCGCACCCTGGAACGGATCTATGAAACATGTTCTGAAGACGAAGTCCTTTCTCGAACCGTCCTCCCGAACTGTAACCTTCGTGGCGGTCGAAGTCGGCGTCATCATCACCGCGCCCATGCCCTGGCAGAGTTCTGATAACGGAATCGAGCACTTAGAGGACACAGAACCCATGAGGAGCTTCACACCGTCCTGGTTTATCAGTTTGCTGCCGGCGTTTGCGGCCTCAGTCGGATCGTTCTTATCATCGGTGATGAAGACCCTGATCTGTTTGCCGTTGATGCCGCCCTGGGCATTCGCCTCATCCACAGCGATGGTGAACCCGTTCTTGGTGGATTCGCCGAAGGTCTTGACGTCGCCCGTGAGCGGGGCAACGAGGCCGATCTTGATCACGCTTTCTTTCTGAGCGCAGGACACAAGAATGAGTAGGGCCGAAACGATGATCAGAAGTCTCTTCATTGTCGCTCCTCCTTAACGGTTTATTCTTCTATTCTGATGGCAGCCACCGTAGCATAGGACACCCGTTTCTGCCACACAATTCATCTTTCGGGATGGAAGGCCGATAGGTACATTGAGCATAGTGGCGATAGGGAGGCCTACACCTGAAAACCCGAGGGATGTCTGAAGGAAACCGTTGGCCCCGGTGGCGTGCCTTCTTCATGGTTCTCAGTCTCCTCACAGTCACCATTACCTGTGGCGAGGGAAGTCACAGGATTAACGTTATCGTCATTGGCCTCGACTCCTTGAGACCCGATCACCTGTCCTGTTACGGCTACGAGCGCAACACGAGCCCCAATATTGACAGACTCGCTCGCGAGGGAGTTCTCTTCGAGAACGCTTTGAGCCAGGCACCCTGGACCACCGCGTCATTCGCGACAATTCTCACTTCTCTTTATCCGACGCAGCACGGAGCGAACGGCTTATCCAATCATCTGCGCGCAACTGTCCCGACGCTGGCGACCTTGCTCAAGGCGAGCGGCTATGCAACCGGTGCGATAGTGAATGCACCTGCCCTGAAGCCAGAATATGGGGTGAACAGGGGTTTCGACCATTATGACGTAGCCGCAGATCAAATTCGAACAGCCGACCAGACAACCGCGGCTGCAATTCGATGGATCGACCTGAACAAGGACAGGGCCTTCTTCATGTTCGTTCACTACTTCGACACTCATATTCCTTACTCGCCGCCACGACCCTATGACACCATTTTCGATCCGCAGTATGAAGGACCGCTGACAAATTCCGTTGATCTGGATATCTTCTCGTCGAAGAGCGTCAGGCTCTTTCAACATCTGGACTTGCTCACATCCGCTGACTGGAATCACATCAGGGCCCTGTATGACGGGGAGATCATGTTCGTGGATGCAGTGCTCGGAGATCTGTTCCGGGCTCTCGAAGAACGGGGTTTGAGAGACAAAACGATAGTGGTGCTTCTCGCTGACCATGGGGACGAGCACTATGAGCACGGCGGATTCGAGCACGGGCACTCCCTTTACAATGAGATCATCCGAGTTCCCCTTATCATCTCCCTGCCGAACACGATTCCCAAGGGCCTTAGATTGACGCAGCAAGTGCGTCTCATAGACGTGACCCCGACCATTCTCGATCTGGTCGGTGTCACCTCCACCACACATTTTGAGGGCGTCAGCCTGAAGCCGGTGATTCTGGGGACGGGGAAACTCAAACCCTCGGCCAATGCCCTTTTACCGCCTGATATCGCGTATGCTGAGGCTACGACTCACGGGGCCGAGAAGAAGGCTGTCACAGCAGGCGGCTGGAAACTCATATACGATGCTTTGACAGAGAACATGCAGGTCTTCAATCTAGCTGATGATCCGACCGAGTCGAGAAATCTTGCTCACCTGGAAACCGGCCAACAGGCTCGGCTCGAGCAGATACTGTTCAGAACACTCCTAGGCATATCCGATTCATGGTACATTGAGGTCGCGGGGGGTGATAAGGCTCGCCTCTTCGACCTCAGGATCACGACCGAGAAGGGCGGGCTGGTCGGGAGCATCCACCCGTACAGATTCCTTGACAGCAGCGGGCAGATCATCGAGATGGATAGCCTGGTCAACAAGCAAGGGCATGTCATGCAAGTGCGGGGACTGCAAGCTCAGACACCGGTGACACTGGCCTTCAAGTTTGAATCTGACAACATCCCTCTCGAATTCGATTTCAGAATCGATGGCAGACCGGCGACCGAACAGACATTCCTGGGAGAAGCGCTAGAGCATCCGGAGACAATGCCCTTCACACAGATGCCCAAACGGGCCAAGAGCAAATCCAAGGGAATCCCGTCTCGACGTCCCTCTCCGCCTTACCTAATCGTGTGGCACACCGAGAATCCATACGCCGGCAATACGGCCATGAGACTCGACGACCAGACCAAGAAAGAGCTTCGGGCCCTCGGTTACATCCAGTGAAGTTGCTCAGTATTGTGCCCCGTGTTCAGAAGAGGTCCCTCAGTTTCAGCGTGAGGGAATGCACCTTGCCTTCCCTCGAGACCTCCATCTTGTATTTCGTGCCGGCGTTTTCTTTGAATAGCTCGGCGATTGCGATCAGACCTGCGAAGCGTTCGACAGGAATACCATTGATCGATTTGACGATGTCGCCCTGCTTGAATCCTGCTGTCTCGGCCGGCGTACCCGGAGAGACATAGAACACCTCGATGTTGCCGGTGTCGGCTACGATCAGACCAAGCCCGCTCTTGCCTCTGGGGAAATCTCGCCCGAAGTCGCTGCCTTTCTCAAAAATCAGCCGTTGGTGCTTGTAATCGAGATACAGCACGAAGTGTCTCAGTAGGTCATTGCCGATGTTCCCGGTGTCCTCGCTCATTCCGAAAGCTCCAATCCCCTTCTCGACAGGCACCGAGATTATCTGATCGCTGAGGCCAAAACCGGCAATGTCCACTGCTCCATGCTTGGAAGCAACCGTTTTGAAATAGCCTCCGGCACCCCCCGCAAGCGCCTCGACACCCTTGCGCTCGAGCAGTTGGTTCTGCTCTGCATAAGCGTAGAAGAAGCTCGTCCCGCCCGCTCCAAGGTCAAGTGACCAGGTACCTGAGTACTTGCCGTCAACTGACATGGGAAGTGTGAAGATGTTGTTCTTGAGGGGCGCATCAAGCACCTTGCCCCCACCCTTGTATTCGAACGTCGCAGGATTGTAGAACGAGATCTTGCGGTTAGCATAGTCCACCCTGGTGACGAAGCGCGACAGGAAATCATAGCCGAGAATGCCTACAACATCCATCCCGGCTTTCTTGAACAGGCCGCTGATGTCGATGGAAGCGATCTGCTGCTCATTGAACTGGATTCCATGGATACTGTATGGCGGCAATGTGACGAATGAAGCATCGATAGTCTGGCCTGCCCCACTTGCCTTGAGTGTGCCCGCAGATTGGAGGCCGAGGGTCGAAGCATAAGCCGGATCAATCACCGAGGAACCCGCCCCCGTGTCAAGACACCACAATCTCTTGTCACAATTGACAGTCACCTCGAAAAAGACGTGCTCGGCGAGGTACTGGAAGGGGATATCCTCAGCACTCTCGCCATTCACGAATTGGAAGTCTTGCACATCTTCCTTCGGAGGCTGAAAGAGGGCCGGATCGATCTCGATATTCGATTCGTACTGGGTTAGCTCGATGGTCTGCTTCTGTCCGATCGGCAAGATCTCGCTATCCTGCCGGAACGGAATCATAATTCCAGATACTTGACGGTAGTCCGAATACAGGGTGTGAATCTCCTGGGTCGGATCCACAAGCGTCATCTTCTCCAAGTAGAAGTTCGAGATGCCGATGTAGAGCAGCCTGTAATCCTTGTTGATAGTGTTGGCTATCTTGACAACGTAACAGTCGCCTGTGCCCACCTTCTCCGTGCCCTCTAAGGTGAGCACGAAGTTCTTGGACTCGCGATTCATGTGGTCATAGGCTGCGAACACTTGATCGACTTGCCGCTTTTTCAGGGTCGTCTCATCCTTCTGGATTTGGAGCTTTCCGTTCTGGTCAACAACCCAGGAGAAATCACCGTTGTCGCCCGATGTCTGTTTGAAGACTTTGAGATCGACCTCCTGCCGCTTCTCAATTGGGGTCTGCTCCCACTCCTTGACTGTGCCCACAAGGCCATACACCGATAGCGTGGCCTCGAAGTACCTAGTGTGTTCGGCTCTGAGCTTGTCCAGGCCACCCATGGCTTCGTAATGCTTGCCAAGGATTTGGTAAGGATCGCTGAGTGGCTGTGCGAACGAATTCGCAGCGGTGAGGACCGAGACCAAGACGAGCCCTGCGACCGAGCATAAGCTCCACGCTCTCAGAAGAGCGAAACCACGTCGCCGGTGACGCATGTATTTCCTCCTTTGCTTTCAGGGGTCAAGTTTCCCAGGGGAAATTCCCAGATCCAATTCCTTTCAGCACTCCAGGGGCATCCCAATTTCAGGCAAATACCCGCGCGATGATTCACACGCGGATCACGATATTTTATGACCTTTCACTCTCTTCCGATCTCTCAATATCCGGAATGAGGCTAACATATCCTCCTGGCAATTGGTAGGGGCAGATTCCTGATCCTCCCATTCCCCCCCCCCGTCACGACGTTCTCTGATTGCTATAGTGCCCGAACTGCGGTATACTTTAGGGAGTTAGATGTCGCTTGGCATATCTGCCGAGGCTTACAGTGTCTCAGTTCCGACCCACCTGCAAGCCTGGCATGGACGGGAGACATGAGTCCCCCAAATCATCTGGGCCTTGCTATCTGGGCTGTGGCAGATGGGAACCAGTGGACGGGTGGGGGACGGGACAGGTGGGTGCGGGGTAGGGAGGAAAGGCAGAGATTGCCGGTGACTTAGACCTGCAAAGACCATCTAAAGGATAGTGGGTATGTTGAGACCGTGATTGAGCACACGGTGCTCAGAGACTCGATTTGGGAGACAGGGATCGGAAGATAGATCTCGGAGCGTAATGGACAGCCGCGGAGGTTACTACATGTCGAAGCATGGAAACTACGTTTTGTTGCTCGTAACGATTGGGTTGTGTTGCACCATCCTTGCATCCTCAGGAAACGCCTTCATCCCGCCCGAGAAGGGTGCAAGAGGCACCACTGAGGAGGCGCGAATTCTGAACGAAAGCGCGCCGCCTTCCAAAGAGGCCGCGGCCCGATGGCAGGCATTTGTGGCTGTCCAGGGCGAAGACTTCTCGGCCACCTGGAATCCCGTCACCAAGACACCCCATCGCATCCAGGGCAAAGGCCTCAAAGTCGCGGGTTTCGTCAGTGAGTCAAACGCCGCCGCCCTGGTCAATGACGTCGTCCGTTCCAATGCCAACCTCCTCGGCGCAGACCCCGATAATCTCCGCCTCATAAGCAATGAGAAGCATGGCGGAAGATGGTACGCGGATTTTCAGCAGATCTATGACGGCCTTGATGTCATTGGAGGAAGAGTTCACGTCAGGCTCACCGAGAATGGCGCTGTCACGACCCTGGGCTCAGATTTCTACCCCGGGATCGCAGTTTCTACCAGGCCTTCGCTCTCCGAAGTCAATACCGTCCTCATCGCCAAGGACAACACCGGTTTCGATGCGCGCACCGACAACGTCCTCTCATCGAGGCTGGTCGTACTTCCCGTCGTTCGTGGCGACCAGGTGACCTACTACCTCGCATACGAAATGAGGCTCAAAATCGAAAGGGACCCGGCTACCGGACGCGAGCCGGCCCTATGGCGCGTCTATGTCGATGCCAACTCTGGCAACGTCCTCCAGAAGCAAAACGAGATTCGCTACGCTGCCGTGTACGGGAATGTCTCGGGCTACATAAAGCCCGCTTACATCACCGACCCCAACCAACAGGAGAACTTCATCGACGAATACGTAGATGTCACGAGCTACGGCCAGGCGATCACCGACAACAACGGCAACTATTCCATTGAGGCCGGAAGCGGCGGCATGCGGACCGTCACTGCAATGCTAAAGGGGAGATGGGCCAGGATTCTCAATAACAACGGCTCCGCAGCATCGTTCAGTGACTCCGTCGCCCCCGGCTCACAGAAGAACATCCTATGGACCTCGCCAGGATCAATCGCAAGCGAGCGGAACGCTTACTACCACTCAGGCATTGTGCATAACTGGATAAAGACAGTCGATCCCTCCTTCACGGGCATGGATAGACAGACACCGATTTATGTCAATGAGCCCAACTACTGCAATGCTTACTGGGATGGCAGTGGCATCACGATCGGCGCGGGCTCAGGCTCATGCCAGGATCTCGCCCTTTTCTGCGACGTTCTCTATCACGAATATGGCCATGGGATCGCCGACTATCAGTATACGCCGTTCTCGCCGAGCGGGGCGATGCACGAGGCTTTCGCCGATTACACCGCATGCACCATTACCAACGAGCCTTACATCGGAGAGGGGCTTTTCGGCCCCGGATCATATTTCAGAAACATTGACAACTCGCTCAAGTACCCGAATGACCTCACAGGCGAAGTCCACGACGATGGCCGAATCCTGGCGGGCGCGCTCTGGGACTTGAGAGAAACCCTCGCTCCCAACATCCACCTCGCCGATTCGCTCTTCCACTATGCGCGCTACGGCAAGGCCGACAACTTCTTCGATTACTATACCGATGTTCTCGAGACAGATGACGATGACGGCAATCTTGCCAATGGAACACCACACTATTTCGAGATCGTAGAATCTTTTGGAAAGCACGGCATCGGCCCGGGACTCTACATTGATATCGCCCACACGCCAATCCCCGACTCGGAGGATTCCCTAGCCGCCTTCCCGGTTGTTGCGGCCATAACCTCCAACCTGACACTTGAGTCCGACTCGCTTCTCCTTTATTACGCGACCGGCGGAGGCTTCACCGCAGTCACGATGCTTCCCACGGTAAATCCCGACGAGTACTCGGCAACGATTCCGCACCAGACCTACGGGACAACCGTGACCTATTACATCTATGCCAAGGCCCAGGGGCGAAGCGATTATGCGACTAGCCCCGAGGGCGCACCCTCCACCCTTCACACCTTCTCGATCGGCCTTGACGGCGTCGCTCCCGTGACTAGCCACACGCCGCTTGGCGACCAGCCAGACGCTGGTTGGCCTTCGACCGTGACGGCGACGGTGACCGACAATCTCGGGCTCGCCTCGGTCGTGCTTGAGTATCTCAAGAATGGCCAGGCGCAGTCATCGATCGCGATGGCCAATGTGCCAGGAACCGACGAGTATGCGGCCACTTTCCAGGTTGCCGCATCGGCTGGAGATTACATCGAATACAGAATCGTCGCCACTGATGCCTCCTCATCGACGCACACAACCTACGCGCCGGCATCCGGCTACAACCTATTCGGCATAGCCGACGCATACTACTACACCTTCGAGACGGGCGCAGAAGGCTGGACTCACTCTGCGCCGAGTGGCTGGAATGACCAGTGGCACGTCTCGACCCAGAGAAATCACACGCCTGCCGGGGGATCGGCCTGGAAGTGCGGCCAGACCGGAACCGGCGAATATAGCGCACACCTTAACGCCCTCCTCGAGACTCCCGTTATTCAGATTGGAGAGGATGCGAAGCTGGTCTTCTGGTACTGGATGGATGCCGAGGATTATGAGCCTGTTCAAGGGTCGGACCTGGCCTGGGATGGCGCAGCGCTTTCACTTGTCGACTCGGCTGGAAAGGCTACAGCAATTGAACCGGTTGGAGGTTATCCTTACAGAATCCTTGCCGATTCCGACGCGCCCTTCACATTCAACAAACCCGTGTACTCAGGCCATGAAGGCTGGAAGATGGCAGTGTTTGATCTCTCGCACTATAGAGGTTCATGCAAGATAAGATTCAAGTTCGGCTCTGACATGGCTCTTGGTTTTGAAGGCTGGTACATCGATGACGTCATGATCTGGAGCGGTGGCGTTCTTGCCGGAGTCGGTGGCGGATGCGGCGATGACTGCGTCGATCCGGGTCTGCCGGCCAAGTTCAGCCTGGCGAACGCTCTTCCGAATCCGACCCAAGGCAGGATGAGCATCTTCTACGCGGTACCTTCGCCCGGCTCTCATGTGGGGATCCAGGTGTTTGACGTCCGTGGGCGGCTCGCGGCATCCCTTGTTGATGAGGCCAAGATCCCCGGCCGCTACACCACAACGTGGGATGGAAGGGACCAGAACGGTACGCTTGTGTCGCCCGGGATTTACTTCATAAGGATGGAGGCGGACAGATTCAGAGCAGGTTCAAAGCTGGTTCTGGTAAGGTAACTGATCGAGAAGCCTTCGCTACCACGAAGCCCCGGCGACGAATAATCGAGGCGGATAAGGGCTCCGAAGGCCCCGAGATCCGGATGTCTGCGGGGCCTTTCGCTCAGGAGTTGGGTTCACACATCTTCCCGTAGAATTCCGGTCTTCTGTCCAGAATGACGTTGTTGGCCGAAGTCACCATTTTGTCCTCTGCAAGTGAGGGATCTATTTCGATGATCTGAATGAGTTCATCCTGGCCGGCGCGCAGGAGTACCTCTCCCCGGGGATTTATGACCTGGCTGGTGCCGATGAAGTCTATCTCCTGCCCAGCGCGTGCCTCTCTTCCCGCGCGGTTCGCAGTAATGGCAAACACCCGGTTTTCGAGACACCTCGTTATCATCGCTTGAGGGCAGTGCGGCAGCAAGAGATTCGCCGGGTGACATATTATCTGGGCACCCATCAGGGCAAGCGTGCGTGCGACCTCAGGGAATATCCAATCGAAGCAGATCATGAGGCCTATCCTTACACCATCAAGATCGACGACAGAGAAGCCACGATCGCCGGGCGTGAACAGTTCCTTCTCTTTATCAAAAAGATGGATCTTTCGGTAGGCCCCGACGATTCCTCCGCGTGAGAAGACGAAACAAGAGTTGTAGCAATTGTCTCCATCGCGCTCAGCAATCCCCGCGACTATGGCGGTCCCCTTCTTCCCGGAGATCTCCGCGAGCCAGGCGAAAGTTCTGCCGTCTGGTCCCTCCGCCAGGGCAAGAAGCTCCTCCCGCGATTCGAAAACATAGCCCGTCGCGAAAAGTTCCGGCAGAACCATCAGGTCTGCCTTCGCGCCGTCCAGGAATTCACCAACTCTCGCTAAGTTGGCGTCCTTCTCGCCGAACACAGGAGCGAACTGCAGATAGCCGACTCTCATGATCCATCCTCTCTACGTCTTCCCCACAACATCCTCTCCCAACAGATCGATACCGGAACCTCCGCCTGCGGGATTTCGCGCCGCCTCCTGCGGGATTCCCCGCGCTTACGGGGTCTCGCGCGACCCGGCTCGATTACACACCTATTATAACGTTTATCATATCCCCTTGCAAAGAAACAAGTTCTAAGATTCTTGCGCCTCCTTCGACGGACTCTGCACCTTGGCACACTTGGTGCAGTTCCTCTCAGGCGAACTTGGGTCGTGCAAAGCCTCCCTCGCAGACGGGAATCGCGGCACAGAAGACTGGGGGCTCGCGAAAAGCCCCACACGCCAAGGTGCTCCCACAAGACATGGAGCGAGTCCCCAGTCGCCTCCCTGAGAGAGTGTGATCGACATGTTAGACAAAGCATTTCAATTTGGTCCGGAAGACGATCCAGAAGAGCGATCGCAATTCCTGATGCTCAACTGTCTGCTCTTGACGCGCGTCACCGACGTGGCGCAAGATGAAGCCGCTCAAGCGGAGGATCATCCGGCCGACGGATCGGCATGTGAAGGTGCCGAGTCCGCAAGTGCTGAGGCCGAGAATACCCAACCCGGTGCCGCTGAATCCGATCTTGCTGAATCCAAGGGGGTAAGCTCTCGGAATCACCGCTTCGAAGAGGAAGTCAACGCCTATCTCGAAAACCTTTTCAAGGCGTTCTCAGACCCAGCCTCTGCGGAGCATCTGATACCATATCTCTTTGACTATGACATCGAGGCCCTGCACCGGTTCACGCACTCCAACGATGCGAGGCTCAGATACACGATTTGCAGGAGCCAGAATGATGTCCTCATCATCTCTGTGGGCGTCTTCGATTCCGCGGGCGAAAAGGCACTGCCGTGCGGCCCGGATATGAAGCATGGGACCCAGGGTCAGATGGGGCGAGGCGAGGTCTACTATAACTTCGCCTTTGCATACTCCAGCAGGGTTCCCGGCGTCAAAGAAGCCATCCTCGCCTTTCAGGAGAGGATAGCGGCCGGCTTTGAAAAGTTCGCGACCATACTGTCCTACGTCACAGGTCAACCCTTCGATCTTTCGACGCGCCTCATCGATGGCGAGATCTATCACCTCTTACGCTCGGTCGAGACAACCGCAAAGCGAAACCGCCTCGAACGAAAGCAGAACGAATTCCTGGATGCCTATTTGGACTGGAGAGATCACCGAACTGAAGAGGCGAAGAAGCGAGTCATACTCGTCGCCGACGAACTGAGGAGAATCGATCCGACCTTCTCCTACACACCTGGCAAGTAACTCAACCGCAGGCAAGTCCTCCAGGCATAACAACCAGACAGGAACAGCTCTCGAGGCGGACACCGGTCTGCATGGTCATGAACCAACTGCAGAGGACGCGCAGCACAGAGCGGCGGGGTCAGGGCAAATAAAAAATCCCCGCCACATGCCGCGTGCCCAGTAATTCTGATTCCCGGATAATCCAGGTGGGTGCCCTCACACACGCTTCGAGTTTTCTGGTACGCTCCAGACTTACAATCCACGTGGGAATTCGGACTCCCCATTGTAATTCTGTTGGCTCAGAATTCGCTGGTAACATCGCGCGCAACAGCAGGGATTTTTAGGGCTATTCTGTTTTCAAGGTATCTACTTTCTCTTAGTATATCAGCCCCCGGCCGGCAAGTCAACGATTCGATGTCGCCTACCTCAGCAGGCTCATCTTTCCTGTCTGCGCAAAGTCGCCTGATCTGAACCTGTAGAAATATATGCCCGCTCCCACTTCTTTGCCTGACGAATCGGTGCCATCCCATACCAGGGAATGCGTACCCGCATCAAAAGGCGCGGCGCCAAGGTCTCTTACGAGTCTTCCGCTCACGTCATAGATTGCAAGTGCGACCGTCGACGCGCCACTCAGCGAGAAGTTCAGAGTAGCTTTGTCGCTGAAGGGGTTCGGGCCCATTGAAGCCGCGACCTCAGGCAGTACCGATGGCCCAACACCTGCGCACCACGTCGTGTCAAGAACCCCCCTGATCATGTAGTTGCCGTATGCGCCGTTGTCGACGTAGAAAAGCCCATTGTAGTACATCATGGTCCGTCCTGACCACGGCGAACTGTTATCTGACGAAATGTCGGAATAGTTATACTCGATATAGACCGACCAGAAATCTCCCGAACTGATAACCACACTATCAGGAGTGAAATCCTCATATGTCCAGGCATTCGCCGTTCCGGTCAAGTTCGTATGCACGGGAGTCAAAGCAACCCCAGGTCTTCCGCCCGTACCAGAAGCGTCCCACAGGCGGCACTGGAAGTTGGGACTGGAAGGATCACATCCCATTATCTCGAGGCCGCGCACAAAGGCCGGGTACTTCGGAGGCGTCACGCGCACAGCCCATCCGGAGTTCGCAGCACCCCACTGGTAGCAAATGTCCCGGCCGCCGTCGTCGTAAGCCATCTCGGCGTAGGCATCCCCGGCGCTAACAGTCATGTTCATCTGGGTCCTTCCCGGGTTCACCCAGTTGATGCTGCTGATTATGACCCCCGACCCCGTTCCGCGGTAAGTTGTCGACGTGGGAATTACAAGGCCATCGAACCAGTTTCTCGTCTTATAGGGATACATGTCGCCGCGGTCGGAATAATTCCCCGGCGTGCCGCAGTCCAGGTTGAAATTGCCGTCAGGCTGCTCGAGCGCGACAAGTGAATGGAAGCCTCCCGAGGTACATGTGCCGCCGTTTTCACAATCGTTCTCGGTCCAGACATAATCATCGACGTGGAAGATCAAAAGCCCTTTCTTGCGAAGACTCCTGTCGAACAAGCCGACAGCGGAATCATAGAAAGCTGCGAGGAAGTACTCCGATTCAGGGCCATCCGTGCCCAGCTTGAGAACCTGCTGATACTGCTCGATTGGCTGAAGCACAATCGCGTTGTTCGCGCCCGTCACCACGGTTGGCGTGAGCCATCCCATCTTGATCTTGCCCCACGGGCAAATATGAGTCGGGCGGGAAGGCGTCATCACGTCGCCACCCCAACCACCATATCCCATGAGCGCCCAAGCGCCAACTCCCCACCCGGTGATGGAGGTACACCACCTGCTTACGTCATACTGATCGGGAAGCCCTAGGATGTGTCCGTACTCGTGGCAGAACACGCCGATATTGATATGGGTCACAGGCGAGGACTTCTGAAGCTCAGGGCAGCAGACATAAGTATTGATCGTCACTCCGTCATAGGCGCGTGCGGTTCCTCCCATGCCCGTGATCGAGCTCATGTGGCTCTGAATGTCATTGGTGTTGAGGCTTGTTTCACAACCTTCGCCGCTGTGCACGATAAATATGGACTCTGCAATGCCATCACCGTCATTATCGAACTGGGCGAAATTGCAGCCTGCCGCCTCGGCCGCATCGACAGCTTCTTCCACGAGTTTGCCTGCGTTCTGAGGATAAAGCCCCCAGCCTTTCAGCCCGTTACCGTAATAGTTCCGGCCCTGGCTCGACGTGTACCAACCCCGCACCTGTCCAGAGAGCGTGAGCTTGCCATACGAGACCTCGGTAAAGTAATTGTTGATCGTGCCTGTGGGCCAACCCAGAAACGCCATGCTGTCAAAGGAAGCCCTGGAGAAAACATTAGTAAGATTGTTGAATTTTATTAGGATCAGCAAAGCTTTGTAGTTCCCTAGATGTCCCGTGGCAGGGATCGGCATGGGAGCATCAACGTATTCGGGTGGCGGGGCGAGCACCTCCTTGGAAAGCACGCCAACGCCGCCGGCCTTCTCGACAATGATGGGATTGGTCGGCATGGCAAAAGCAAATGAAGAAAGAAGGATCACAAGACTCACAGCCAGCACCGCATTCCTGATCGATTTCATTCTTCCACCTCGCTTGTGTTGAACCCACTTACGTCCAACCACGACGCGCCTCGGAGATCGGGAATTCAGAGCGCACACCAATTTAAGGCGCTTGGTTTGGCACCTTCTTAGCAAATCGCTTGATTGCGGGACAGACGGCAAACAGACCGCATTATGTCCCGTTAAGATCATTGTCGCTAATACCCGTTAACACTATTCTACCACACCCCACCCACAAGTTCAACTTAAGGAATTGCCGAATCTCTCTCTGCCGGCCTTCCGAGCATACATGCGCGCTCGTAGATTGCGAAGATCTCGCGGTAGATACTACGGACTTCCCGGCTGGGCTGCCTGCGTTCGAGTGGGGGGCCCACAACGCTCGCACTGTAGCGGAACGCATCCACCAGGACAGTCACCCTACCCCTGCCAACTTCCTTTGTCGAGATCCTTAGGTTGCCGCTGCTGGTGTCGCCATCGCGATTGAGGCTCGCGCCCGGTTTAGCATCATAGATACTGAGCACAGGGAAGATCCCCTCCGCCAGGTCTTCAGGGCCTGTTCCCCGGGCCTCCCTCACTCCATCTCTTCGCGTCGCCTGCTTTGTGGCACCGGCGGGATGATTCTGACCCACGGGTCTCGCCGTCTCGGGCGCCAAAGCCAGCCGCATGCCAAAACTACTGAGTACCTGGTTCGCGGTTGACCCGGAATTCACAACGCTATCAAGGAGGAGAATCTTCCCACCGCTGGACACATACTCCGCAAGGCGAGATATCTCCCCTCTGCTGAAGGGCCGGTCCGGGTTGATGATCACGAAGGCATGGGGCTTGTATCTCCGAACATCGGCGACCGATCCTGCCATGGGATACAGTCCCACCCGCTGTGCGCACATATAGAATTCCTCGAATTGCTGCCGCCTGAGATCCGGAGGCATCCCCAGGTAAGTAAAGAAGGATGCGCCCGAGTGCTTCGTGTCGAACAGCACCGTGGGAAGCGACACCTTCTCGCAGATCGGACCGTATGCGAGAGCGCTGACCCGCGCAGTCGCGAAGGTGCCCAGACTGAACCCGGCCAGGACGATGATGCCGATCTCCCCAAACCCGGGGCTGTCCCTTCCCATCCGGCGCGCCGCTCCAAATGAGAACCCGGCGAGCGCACCTGACAGAATAAGAGAGGCAAGCCTTGCATGAGGATACCTGGCGCCCCGCCTGTTCAAGTAATCAACGAACCCCAGGATGAGCTCGGGTTTCCCAGGACTGAACATGCAGAAGTTGGAGAAGCAAGTGCTGTCTGTGAAAAGCAGCACGCGGCCCTTTCCATACCGCCTCGCTCCTGCCTGAACGAAAAGCCCGAACCTATCCACGAGGTCGTAACGTATGTTGCCGAAGAAATTGCGATGACCATAGTCAACTTCCTCACTCCCCAGGCCGTAACCCACCATCACAGGCTCCATGGACAGATCACCTTCGATGGTGCATGAGGTGAGAAACTGAAACCGCTTGAGATTCCGTATGGCAGGATGGAACCAGAAGGCCGGCCGCTCGTAGGTCGAGAGCCCCCCTGTCTCGAGATCGAAGGTATCGTCGAAACGAAACCTCATGCCGAACCTCGCCGCAATGGGGTTGAGATAGGATGACATGCCGAAAAGATTGGTGTGATCTCCGACGAGAAGCAGCCCACCGCCTCTTTCCACGAATTTCGCCATGACTTCAATTTCGGAATCGGTGTAAGGCGCTGTCGCGGTCTTGATAATCAGCACGTCGACGGTATCGAGCATGGCGCACGATATCTCGCGAGTCTCCGTTCTGACCTCATGGAAGTGGGCGAGATAATCGCGGAGACAATAGTAGTTGTATTCCGCCCTTATGCCAAAGGCCGTAGTATCGAATGGCTCCTGTGTCCATTCCCAGTTGGCATGCGTTTCATCGATGAGTACCCTTCCTTGCTTCGGGTACCCTGGATCGTTGAACCAGCAAGCAAATGCAAGGCTGAGGCCTGCCAGCACCGGAATGGTCGATATGGCGACCAATCTCCTCGCCCGGCGCTCAAGTCTTTTCACAGGCAGGCTTGTGCCGGTCAAGAATGGGACGCCGTAGGGCGGGGCCGGGGGCTTCAATATCAAAGCGAGGGGAAGCCATGAAAGCACGGTGCAGGTATGACTCCAAACGATGCTACTCGCGCCAGTCTCAAGTGCAAGGACGCTCATAAGCGCGAACCTTAAGCCGGAATACATGAGGATCGCAAACGCCGCGCTTGCCATAGCCCGGGCCTTAGCGCTCCTGCCATCTTCACCCTGCGACAGAGTGGCGAGGACTGCAACCGCCAAGAGCAGGAACCAGATCTCGTAAACACCGAGTACCTCAAACGTGGGGCGGACTCTCTCAAGCGCCTTCCCCGTCCAGACGGTCAGGAGCCCATCGACCATGCTTAGCCCCGTTTCACGCTGAAGCCAGACTGGAAGTGATATGGGAATTTCGTGTAGTCTCCAGGCAATGTTCTCAAAGGGTATCAGCGATGTTCCACAAAGAAGGGAGATCAAGGCTGCCGGCCAGAGCGATCGAATGAATCCGGTTCGCCTGCGACCAGGCGCGTCGCCAATCTCGTTGCCGGAGGCGAGCGGTCCGTGATCCTGCCTGCGGCATGGCTGAGAAGACGCAGCCATGAGCAGAGCTCCCGAGACACCTAACATCAAGCCAAGAGCGGGCCTGGGATGGGCGGTGACGTGGCATGCCACCGGCCAGGCAAGGCCCAGAAGGATGACTGCAAGTGATAATCTAATTCGTTGATGTGATCGCATATCTGGTCCCCAGTCTCAGTCGCTCAAGGAATCCACTTATGAAAGCCACGTTCGTGGCGCTCGCGCTCCGTTCCCCCTCGAGGTTTTGGTCGAGAAGTAAACGTCCGTCGCCTATGATTGTGAAACTCCCTCGGCCGCAACGTCTGGTCGCAATCGTCGGGAAGCCGAAGGCAGTTGCAATCACGGTCGTGTCCGCGGCCGTCCCCACGACAGTCCCCACGGCCCCAGCGGGAGTCCCCACAGCAGTCCCCGCGTCCAAGCACTTGTAGGATAAGGCCCATGCATCGTTGTGTTCGACCGGCGAATTGGGCTCGCCGTTGCCGAGCGGAATGTTCTCGATCGTGAAACCGAGCCGCGATAAAAGCGCCTCGCACGGCTGCCGCCGGGCGTAACCTTGGGCCAGGATCACGTTGCCGCCTGCACACATGTAAGCGACCAGTCGATCCGCCTCTTTGCGTCCTATACAGGTCGGACTCACTAGGAAGAGGAGGGGGCTGTCCGGGGTCCATTCTTCACTCGAGAACACCGGATAGGCAACCACGCCCGCTCTTGCAAGGCAGTTGGCAAGCCCGCCGAGGGAGGACTCGCGGTAGAGCGCGAGACTCGCCTGCGGCCTGAGCGAGAAATCTATTGCGGCTACCTGGTCGCCGAATCTTATCTGTGGAGGCCCTGGTGGGCTCTCTGGGATTGATTCCTCACCAAAAGCAAGCCACGCCACGGTCTGCGCCACGAGCCGCTGAGAAATAAGAAGTGCCCCATTCTGGAAAGGCGACGTGTCTCCGAAGACGAGCACTCTGCCTTTGCCTATTCTTTGGCCGGCCACAAGCACGATGTCTCCGAGCCGCTCTCCACGGTCGTGGATGAGGTTCCCCATGTATGCCCCCGAGCCGCTATTGAGCGGGTTACCTTTGTCGGCGAACCCATATCTGCCAACGACTATGGGAACCGCCGGCTCTTCAATTGCGAGTGACGCACCAATTGCTAACTGGAGCGTAAGCTCATCTCGGAATCCCCGGGTGATTGGATGCCCGCGCACTTCCAGGCATCCCTGCCAGTGATCTCTGAGGGGTATCGCGGAGTCGAAGTTGAACCGTATGGCGGTGAACGAGAGGATAGCGTTCAGGGGTTCTCTCGACCCACCAATGTCGGTGTGATCGCCGAGAACAAGAAGCCCGCCACCGGACTCAACAAAGTGCTTGAGAATGCTGGTCTCCCCATCACTCAGCCTGACCGTCGGGTTGATAAAGACGATCGCGCTCACGTCACGGAGCACATCGCTCGTGAGACTGTCCCAGCCGATTTCCAAGACCACGCCGCCCGAAGCGTTTGAGCACCGCTTAAGTGCAGAGCGGAAGAGCCCGAACATCCCGGAGTTGATGAGACCCAGGTTCTTGAGGTCCGGGACCCTCCAATTGAGCAGGCCGTTCGAGGATAGTGCGAAAGATGCCTTGGCCGAGCGCACACAGACTTCGGGGTGTTTCCGGTCCGGGGCAGCCATTATTGCGACAGCCGCCACCGTCAGCGCAACGGATATGCAGAACACTCGGGGCCTCGTCCATCGCTTGACGTCGATGCTTCGAACCACCCATAGGGTCAGAACAGCGATCTCGGTTGGAAGCCACTACTGCTATTGCTAAGA
>CAYHHI010000051.1:0-22315 GCA_964356335.1 uncultured bacterium | reverse complement strand
CCAAACATTAGCTTATTCTGCCCCAGAAACTGTCCAAACAATGGGGGGAAGCTCCGAAGTCCCAACCGTGGGTGTCATCGATGAAGCCGTTGCCGTCATCATCGATGCCGTTGCCCGCAATTTCACCCGGGTTGGTCCACATGTTGGCAGCAAGGTCCGGGTGACTGCCATCGATACCGGTGTCGATTATGCAGACAAGCACGCTGCTCGAACCGGTAAAGACGTCCCAGGCCTGCGGAGCATCAATGTCGGCATCGGCTGTGCCGCCGGTTTGCCCCGTGTTGTTGAGGCCCCAGAGCTCGTTGAACCTCGGGTCGTTAGGGGTCTCGTAGGCATCGTAGATGTAGTTCGGTTCGATGTACTGGACCTTGCCGTGGCCCTTGTACTTGTCGATCGCCTGCTGAGGCGTGTAACCGGAAATGTCCCACACTTCAGCATCGAGCAGACCGAGCTGTGCTGCCGATCTGGTACCCAAATCACTTTTGATCGCGGCCTTTTCCTGTGCCGTCGCGTTCGACTTGAACTTGACGATGACCTGGCCCGGGGCGTACTGCTTCGCCGCCAGGACGGGTGCTGCGAGCAGCGCAGCGCACAGGATGGCGACCACGATCAAAGCGTAGCGCTTTGACATGGTGCTACCCTCCTTTGGTTATAAAACCGGACATGGATAGAGGTGGGATCAAATCTCGACTCACCTCGCGAACAGTAACCTAAAAGAATAAACTGGGGAACGGGCTACAGGATCTAACGTGCCTGAGAGATGACAGGAACCGCGGAGAGGCCCGGACGCACCAGCTTTGGATCCCCCTTCTTTCTGCGAGTTTGCGGCATAGCACAACTTTGACCAAAAGTCAAGTTCAATCGCTTCTGCTTGCGATCGGCCGCACTCTGTTGCCAGGGCTTTCATTCAATTACCATCGTTCTGGTTCACGTGGCTTTCGTGCCCAAAACTGCCGCGGCACGCCGTCGGCAGGATGCCTCGTCGATCGCTCGCCTCGGCAATCCGCCACATGCTGAGCCGCCCTAGGGTGGAAGGCACGGGGACAAGACAAAACTTAAGGCGAGCCGATCGGCGAATCCCGCCTTTTGAAAACGCCGAACTCGCCACGCCGGGCTATCTCCACAAACCTATCTCTTGTCTGCGGGTACTGAAGAAGGTTCATCTCGAGATACACGGGCCAGTCAATCAGATACTCTATGCCCCTGCCGATTATGTACTCGTCGATCGTCCCGCTTTGCAGAGCCCGCAAGGCTTCGTGGTTTACTTTGCCATCAAGATTGACTACGGGTCGCCAGAAGTATCCGAGCGTGCCAGTCTGGCCAGCGCCGATTATGACCTGCTTTGCACCCGGGTTGTCCGCAACCCATCCCCACTGATCCCTGTAAAAGGGGTTGTCCTCGGCAGTGAAATGGTACGCAATGAAGAGAACCAGCCCAACTGTCAGCAGCACGCCCACCGCAGCAGTACCTGCAGTGGGCAGAGACCTCTTCCCTATTCGGAGCTTGTCCAAAACGCTGCTAATAATCACCGCATTCAAAGGTACGGTGACGAGGAGGATGGGGGCCAGATACCTAACCATGTAATGTGCCGCGGCAAAGAAGAAGGTGTAGTATACGAAGAGCAGCCCACCATGCCCAATGAGCGGGGCGAGATCCCTGACCAAGGTTGACTGAAGCAAGCGTCTTCCCTGGCCTTTCTTTAGAACCAGAATGAGAATTGCCGCCGATGCCACAACGGTTACGGCAACGGAGAAGCCGACCGCGGCACCGGGGAAGTACCGATCAAGCAGGGTTCTATTGGGCAGATAGGTAACCGGATAGAGAAGGCTGCTCAAGGCAGGCAGAAGCCCCGCCAGGTTTCGGGACACTGAGTAGGCCAGAGTCCCACTGTGCACACCCTGGGCATAACCGCTAGTTGGCATCGGGCTCCCGAACAGCATGACGTTGTAGACCCACCATGGGCTGCTTACCGCAATTGCCGTTCCGCCAAAGATCGCCGTTTCCTTGGCTGCCTGGAGATGGTGTGATCGATGGCGCCAGATATGCGCTAGGCAGAAGGCGCCAACCAGAAAGACCGCGTCGATCCTAGTCAGCACAGTGAAGCCCAGTACCGCGCCAAAGGTGATGATTCTCTTCGTGGAGTATTCCAAGCGAGAGCGCAGATTCTGATAGTACGACAGGCAAGCAAGGATAGCTACGAAATACAAACCCGTCTCGAGCCCCTTCATCTTATATATGAAGGTCGGACAGGTCCCCAACCAGACAAGAGCTGCAAGGAGAGATGCCCGCCTCCCGGAGCCCGCGCCATGCAGGCTCGTCCTGCAGAATCTGTACAGCAGAACTGCACTGAGGGCGGCAAGAGATGCACTCACTATATGAACAAGGCGTAGCTGCCGAAAAAGGCCCCCTCCGAATAATCTGAAGACCAGCGCGTAAATAAAGACGATGAGGGGCTGGAACCCATTGGTCCTAACGTGACCGTCTATGGTCACGCCGTCGCCCTTCGCGATGTTGTCTGCAATTGTGAAAGCATAGAAGGAGTCATCATCAAACGGCTGACTCGGCAGCACATTGTGGGGTCTCAGGGCCAACGAAAAATGAAGGCCGACCAGCACCACGCAAAGCACGATAAGGATGGTTTCAACACATCTCGGCGTCTCGTTCATAATCGGAATGATCCCTCGCGGGCAACATCGCCCCAAGGTTGATGGACATGCCACCATAGACGTACACCCTGCGGAAGACCAGGCTGCTCCCGACAGGGAGAGTCATCGCTGACCCCAGTCGGAGGGACTCTTAGCTGATGCCGGGCCTTCGAGGAAGGGACAATAGCATTCGAAGCCCAAGCGCTCATAGAGCCGGACGGCGACCATGTTATCTTGGCTGACATTAAGGACAATATCGCGCATGCCAAACCCCAGCAACTCCCCGACTACTGCGCTGGTGGTTGCTACCCCGTAGCCCCTGCCCCGATAAGCAGGATGAGTGAAGATATTGCCCAGAGCGGCTACACCATAGCTTGGACTGACGAGGTGAGTGCCTGCGACCGCGACCAATCGGCCGTTCGCAAGAACCCCGTAGAAGACACCTTGCTCCATCTGCCCGGAGCTAAAGGCCTCGCCCCCACCGAGAGCGTACAATTCCGCGAGTTTGCCCGAGTCTTTCGGGAAAAGCCTGATGCAGTCGCCCTTGACCGGCAGGAAGCGCCCTGACATCAGCACCATGCGCCACATCGGGATCATCTTCTTCCAGATATAGAAATCGCGCGTCATGGGAAGATGCTCTGCGCGGCAGGTGAGGCAGACCTCGTCAGGAAGTGTCGTACTTTCGAGAATCACCCGGAGGGCATCCGTATTGCCTATCAATAGAAGAGCCGGTGGATTGATGCCGCTGAAGTGTAGGGCCAGGGCATCAATCCCGCTTGCGCTGCCTGGCCCTCCCCCATCCGTTCGGTTCGGGTCTCCCGGTGCTGCCGCCCCATGCCACTCGCACTGCTCGAACATCCCTGGCTCAAGATCACCAATGGCGTATGCGGCGTAGAGGCGGTCCTTCTCCAGATAAGCGAGGATTTGGGTTGGGCTTGTAAGTCTCATCGTGCGCCACATTTTGCCAGAGTGAGTATAGCGATATCGGACACGCAAGTCAAAGTCACGGCCCCGTCAGTAGCGGAGGCCCCCCGTACTGGGTCGGGACCTACGCTGTCGAGTCCACCCAGAGGCTATGAAGAACGCTGGTCTGAAGAAACCCGGCACCTATAGTCTGAATTGTCCAGTATCAACCCATTCATTCTTAAGAAGTGACCACCAGTCCTCAGCGAGGCCTTTGAGCACGTAAGCATAGGGGAGCCACCCATAACCGGCATCTCCCCATCCGGTACCCCAAGAGTTGCGAATCAGCAGAGCACCGGCGGCCTCGACACCTCCGGAATCAGGATTGGGAATCTTCATGCTATCGTCATAGCCGACTGCCATCACGGCATGGCCGCCGAGAACCTTCTCGCCGCTTGTCGGAAAAGGTATCTTGCCTGTTGTTTTGGCCTGTGAGATCGAACTGTAGACCGTGAATCCAAACATCGAGGGAAGGCTCGCTGCAAGATTCGCCTTGATCTGCTTAAGAAGGTTGGAAGCGGACGTACCGGGCGGATCGAAACGATAGAAGCTGATCGCCTGGTAATTCTGTGCAAAGGCGTAGCAGAAGGCAGGTGGCTCCTTCTCGAAGTCGGCGGGATTATAGGGCCAGTACTCTTCCGGCGGCAGGCCGAACAGCGTAAGCGCGCCCATGGTTGACCGAAGAAAGGCTCCGGTGTCGCCTGTCCAAAGGAGCATGTTGCGCGTCACTTTGTAAAGGAAGAGCCTCGATGCATCGATGTGTTTGCCAAAAGCCTTTCTCTCAAAGTACTCCACCATCGCGACGCCAGCGTGCGCCGTGCACGCGCCTATCTTGTCCTGATCCTCAATCGGAGAGCACCACTCCCTGAGATCAACCAGGGCAGGCAGGCTCGCTCCGTCAGCATCGGCAACTCCCACCCTGCCGAGCATGGCTTTTACAGAATTGGTCTGTCCCAGCGCTTTCAATCTTGCGCCTATCTGGTCCTGCCCGATAGTGTAGTCGCGGAAATCAGGATAGTCAGGCAACCATCCCATCCCCAACTTTTCTGCGGTCTCACTCATGCCAGTCCTCCTCTCCGGTTTCCCGCCAGATCCCAGGGGCTGCCGGTCAGCAGATCAGCGCACAAGCTGCACGTGATTGACGGCCTAATTGTATGACTGGCCCAAGTGGAAGTCAATCGCCGGGGTTGCCCTTGTTGCATAGACACCAGGACTTATTGAACAACGCTTTCCCGCCGCACGCCGCCTGCGCTACGGTCCAGCGTCAAAAGATTCTGCCCATCAATAGAAGCACTTACGCATGGTGACGTATCCGGAGTCTTCGAAAGTGATGCCTTCCATTTCCAGCAGTTTTCGCTTCATGGCGAGTCCACCTTGATACCCACCAAGTCTTCCGTCAGTGCGTATCGCACGGTGGCACGGGATTATGATAGGAAATGGGTTGCAGGCCAGGGCCATGCCAACGGCACGGGCACTCGATGGCCTGCCAAGATATCTGGCAATTCGCTGGTACGTGCTCACGCGCCCACGCGGTATGCCATGTTCGGCACGCAGCACCGATTTCTGGAAGGCCGAGCAGAGATCAAGTCGAGTCATTTCCAGAGAGAAGCGGATGGGCTCTCCCTCAAGGAAAGCCTGAATCCTGCGGGCGACTTCGCCGATTTCGACGCAGGCAGACGATCCTATTCCAGGGAAGGTTTCTTTGACTGCTTGTTGAGCCGACAGTCCTGGTTTGGAGAGCAGAACCCGGCGGATCATCGGTCGCTCCTCATGGATTGACCAGACCACGGCAAACGATCCGAAGGGACTTGATCGCACGATCAATGAGACTGGCAATGGCTCTATCACCTTCATCTCTTCAGCGCCGGAATCATCTGCCGGGAACCCCCGTCACCAGCCGGGCGCCGCACTCACAACCGGCAATGCCCGCCTCAGACAAAGCCGCCGGCGGCCGCGGTCAGGCAGGTTGAGATCTCGGCAGGCCAGGTCAGAAATGAACGACATGCCCCAGCAAAAAGAACAATCCAATTGACAGCACGTGAAGCATCCACCAATTCCGTGTGAACAATCTGAACTTATTCATATTACCTCCATAACAGATAGCCTAAGTAATACACGAGAGAGATGACCACGAAGTGCACGATCCACCAACCATAATTGGGGTAACGGTAAGTTATGCCCTTCTTGACCTGATTTGGATCATAGCCATGCAACTCAAGTTCAAACAGAGCTTTTCCAACAAAGAACTTACCCCAGAGGAGAGCGATGTCCGCCAGAGTGGTCTTGAGCAGAATCGCCTCGAGGGACGCTGGTTTGGGCCAATTGGCAATTGCGAAATGCGCCATTGTGATGGTGCCGATAATGGCGAGCATCCCGTTCAGTACGTAGCCGTAACCCAGGGTCCTCTTGAATGAAAAGAGCAGGGGGACAAGCACAATGCTCAGCACACCCGAGATGAAAGGAACGAGTTTCGACGACTGTTGAGCAAATGGGTGAACCCTCAGATGCAGCAGAAAACCTCCAAGGGCCAGGGCTATGAGGGATAGAAGTAGAGTTGACTTGATGTAGGTCCTGATGGTCATCTTGGCTCCTTTCCCATGAACTATAGAAACTCGAGTTTTCTCGTCTTGTTTCCACCCAGTGCCAAACCAGTAAGATCATCGCGCTTCATGAGAATTCTTGGCCCAGCCAGAACATGAGCAAGCCTCTTCAATTCCGCCAACGGAGTCGGCAGGAAATTGATTTGCGCTCTAGGTATGGCATCCAAATCAAGCGTCATAGCGCACTCTCCATGTCAGGTTCATGTCAGAAGCCTAACAGCCGGAGGCTCAGGCCCATGTTCTCCTCCCACCAAGGTAAAGCACCGATTTCGGGACATCGCCCTCGTCGTAGAGAGCCAATATCACTTCCGGCCTCAGCCTCGCCACCTCTTGTCTCCTGAGCTTGAAGGTGGCTGTCAATTCCCCACCTTCGGGGCTAAGGTCATGGGCCATCACCGCCCAGCGCCGTATCTGCTCCGGATGGGACAGGCGTGAGTTGATGGCATCGATGGCGCGGCCGATCTCTGATGCGCTTTCCGGACTCCAGTCTCCCTTCACCCACAAAATCGCCGTACAGTAGGGCTGCTTCTCCCCCACGAGCATCGCCTCGGCCACGCCAGGAATTCCCTTCAGCATTTCCTCTATCCCGCAGGGGTGGATCTTCTTGCCGTAGGAGGTGGCAATGATCTCCTTCCGGCGGCCCTCGATAATCAGGAAGCCGTCCTCCATTCTCCCGACGTCTCCGGTTACGAGCCAGCCATCACGGAAGGGAGGCACGGCATCCTTCTCAAAATAGCCCGGCGTCACCTGAGGACCTCGCACAAGTATCTCACCGTCATCCGCTATTTTCACCTCCGTGCAGGGAAGGGGCTGCCCGACCGTTCCTATCCGGTTAGCGCCCCGTCTGTTGAAAGTCACGAGAGGCGCCTCGCTCAACCCGTATGCGTTGTGGATCTCGATTCCAAGTTCCCGGAAATCACGCAGCAGTTTCTCGGACGCAGGAGCTGAGCCCACAATCAGCTGGGCGCAGCGATCCAGCCCGGCCTTCCTCAGGAGCGGTGCGCGCAGCAGCCGGGCGAGAAAACGCTTCTTCAGACCCGGTTGTGACGCGGCGAAGCTCCGGCCGAGCCTGGTAGCAAGCAGTCCCTGCCACAACTTCTCGTACACACGGGGAACCGCGAAGAACACGGAGGGCCGCACGAGGGGCAACGCGAAGTGAAGCTCCCTGAAATCCTCGAGGTAATAGACGTCAAGTGGAGCCAGGGCGTAATAGAGCGAATATGTCGAGAGAATCCCCTCGACGACATGGTTCAGAGGCAGGAACGACACGTAGAATATCGGCGAGGTCCGCGCCTTCCAGGGCATAAGGGAAATGGTGGACTCCGCCATGAAGCGCAGGTTGCCATGGCGGAAGATCACGCCCTTCGGCCTCCCCGTGGTACCGGAGGTGTATCGCAGCGTGGCGATATCACCGAAACCCAGCGGTGCCTCTGCCTGGCATTCCTTCCCTTTTCCCTGCTCGAGAAAGTCTTCCCACGCGATGACCTTCCGCGGCAGGTTGGCGGGGGGAGGCTGGCGACAGAAGGAGACAACCTTCACATCCGTCCTGATCTCACCCAGGCGCTCCATCACCTTCGGCGCCCCGACAAATAGCACACGAGCGCCACTGGCCACAAGAATCCCATCGATCTCATCGGGCGGGCTGGTGTAATAGAGATGCACGCTCACCGCCCCTGCAAGGCCAATGGCCACATCAAGCGCGAGATAGCGTGTGTTGTTCAGACCGACTATCGCCACGCGGTCCCCAGCCCTGATTCCGAGAGAGCCGAGGGCGCCAGCCGCCGCCAGCATTTCCCGATGGACCTCGGCTGCACTGCGTGTGATCGCCTTTCCGTCCACAATATCATGGTAGGTGATCGGTCGGCTCTTGCTCTCAAGGCGGAACAGGACCTGCTCGTGGATCGTTCGTTCCGAGCGGTGGAGGAAGCCGTGGTAGACAGCATATTGCAACAGCGTGGGCAGCACGCTTTGCCATTTCAGCACGTATGGGCCGAGCAGCCGGTCGGTGTTATCTCGGCGGAATATCCGATCCTCCTTGAAATAGGTGGCGAGCAGCTCCAGCGCGCCGGCCGTCCTCCTGTCCTCGCCCTCGATGGCCTTCCGGTCCCGAGGACCGGCCTTGGCCAAATGAAGTGGCAGAGGAATGAAGAGCGGCCGCGGCAGCTTCATGCCGAGATGCGTTTCGGCCCACTCCCGCACGAGGTGCATCATCTGCTTCACGGTGGGAAGCGAACTCGATGGTGCCGTAAGATGGAAGTTCAATCCCTCCGCCCGGCGATCGAAGGTCAGCCGTACCACCGCGTCGGCTACATAGTCGACGGGCGCAAGATTGACGCGCAGCGAGCCGCTCGTGGGAAAGATCCGAAGCCTGCCGCTGAGATAGAGCCTCAGTGGGACATAGAGGGTGTTGAATGCCTTGACCGCCCCAGTGCGCGAATCACCCACAACCATTCCAGGCCTTAGGACCGAAACGGGCAGGTCTTTCTTGGCCTCATTCACCAGTAGCTCGGCTTCATATTTGGTCATCTCGTAAGCGCTCGAGAAACCGAACTCGTCCGTGAGGGAGTCCTCGCGCACCTCGCCTTTTCTGCCGCCCGCCACATACGCCGTCGAGGTATGCGAGAAACGGGCAAGCCCGTGGTCCTTGTGAGCTGCCGTGGCGAGCTCCAACACATTGACGGTGCCCTGGACGTTGGTCTTCCGCAGCTCCCCGACCGGGATATCCATCCTGACCGCCGCCGCGGCGTGAATAATGTGGGTGACCTTCTTGGTCAGGGCCTCCTGCCGAGTCTCGTCCAAGCCCAGCCTGGGCAGGGCCACATCGCCCGCCAGCACGGTCACTCTACCACCAACGGCATCCACCAGCTCGGGCCAGTCCCACCAAAGGCGCAATAGCCTCTGCCGCGCTGTCTCTGCATCTCTCGCTCTCACGAGCGCGATAATTGCGGTGCCTTCTTCCTTCAGCAAGCGAAGGGCAAGATGGGTCCCGAGGAAGCCAGTGGCGCCGGTCAAGAGGACGACATTGCTCAAGGGGTCCCTTGCCATGTCTTCTAACAGTCCCTGGTCAGATCGCATAACGGATTGCTCGTAGTCATTGCTGGCGGGGAACCATTGTAATACTTCCTATCGGACAGACCATAACACACAGGCCACAGCCATCGCACTTGGTACTATCGATCGTCACGATCTCGCCCCGGACACCGGCAATCGCCTGGAAGCCGCCATCGGCACAAGCGGGGACGCACAACAGGCAGCCGTTGCAGCTGGCATCTACACTCGCCCTGGCACGCGCCGCCAGCGGCATCTGTGGAAACTCGACAATCTTGGGCAGCGCTGCGCCGATGATTGATGTCAAGTTCGGGAAGCCTTTCCCCTCCAAGTATTGATTCAGTCCCTGCAGCAGTTTCTCGATGATGCCGTACCCGTTCCACATCACGGCGGTACACACTTGCACGGTGGTGGCACCGACGGCCATGAATTCGACCGCATCTTCCCAGGTGCTGAGCCCTCCGAGGCCAGAGACCGGCATCCCGGTGGCCTTGGCGATCTGGGCCACGCAGCGCAAAGCGACGGGTTTGATGCCAGGACCAGAGTAGCCGCCGTAGGTAGCCAGTCCACCAACGGCAGGCAGCGGGGTCAGAGTGTCCAGGTCAACTCCCATAAGACTTGAGACCGTGTTGACCGCACACAAAGCGTCGGCTCCGTTTTCTTTGGCTGCCTGCGCAACGAAGGCGATGCTGGCCACGTCGGGAGTCAGCTTGACCACAATCGGCACCTTTGCCACCTCTCTCACCCAGGAGACCACCTGACCGGTCATCTCGGCATCATGGCCGATGAAGGCGCCCATCTTCATGGAAGCCATCCCGTGCGTACACGACACGTTCAGTTCGAGCGCATCTGCCCCGGCCTCCTGCATGACTTCGGCCAGGCGCTGCCAGTTCTTCTCTACCGGTGCTTCCATGATGCTTGCCCATAGCGGCCGGTCGGGATGTGCCGATTTGATATCGGCAATCTCTTGCTGCCATCTCTCCACACTCAGTTGGGTAGCCATCTCGATATTCCCCATGCCGATCTTGCGTTTGCCCTGGCGCAGTGGATGGAGGCGAGGCTGGAGATCACGGGCTGGATCAAGGGCGATGCTCTTGGTCACTGCGCCTCCCCATCCAACAGCAAACGCACGTTTTATCATCTCCGCTGTCCGCGTCGGCGGGGCAGGAGCTAGCATAAAAGGATTGGGGAAGTGCATCCCCACAAAATCCACACTCAAGTCAGCCATTGTATCCTCTCCTCCTGCGGGTGACAATCGGCGTCTGGGATTTCGGGCTGTGAAAATCATCCCAGCCACGCCCTACGGTACCACCATGTCACCATAGGCTTCCGGCCGGCGGTCGCGATAGAACTGCCAGACGTTGCGCACCTCGCGGATCAAGTCAAGATTCAGATCCCGCACAATGAGTTCCTCCTTGTAGGGGTCACCGACCTCCCCCACGAACTCGCCACGCGGGGTGCAGAAGTAGCTCTGGCCGTAGTAATCGTTGGACCCAAGATCCTTTTCAATGCCCACCCGATTGATGGTGGCCACGAAGTAGCCGTTGGCGATCGCATGTCCGGTCTGCTCGATGCGCCACAGATGCTGCGACAAGCCCCGGGAGGTGGCCGAAGGGATGAAGACGATCTCGGCACCGTGGAGACCCAGGATACGCGCACCTTCCGGGAAGTGGCGATCATAGCAGATGTACACGCCCACCTTGCCGACCGCCGTGCTGAAGACCGGGTAGCCCAGGTTGCCGGGGCGGAAGTAGAATTTCTCCCAGAAACCACCGACCTGCGGAATATGAGTCTTCCGATACTTACCCAGATAGGTACCGTCGGCGTCAATGACAGCTGCGGTGTTGTAGTAAATGCCCGCGGCCTCCTGCTCATACATGGAAACGATCAGCACCATGTGGGTCTCAGCGGCCAGCTTCTGCATGCGCTTGAGAGTGGGGCCGTCAGGGATCGGTTCCGCGAGAGCGTACCATTTGACGTCTTGCTCCTGGCAGAAGTAGGGGCCGTTGAAAAGCTCTTGAAAGCACATAATCTGAGCGCCTTGCCTGGCGGCTTCGCGGGCATACTGTTCGTGTTTCCGGACCATAGACTCCTGGTCGCCTGTGTAGGTTGCCTGCAGCAACGCGCCGCGAACAATTCGGGGCATTGGTTTACCTCCTTCTGCTTAGCCTGCGGAGACCCAAATCAGCCTCGCTGTGGTGAACACCAGCGACAGAAGGCCGTCAAATTGCAGTGGTCTACAGATCTGTAATGCTGCATCAGCGGATTGGCTGATTTGTATTGTCGCCTTGCTTCGCCGTGACGCGAGACAACATGCCGAGACAACATGCACCGGGTGTAAGACTTGATACCAATGGTAGCCATGGTCGCCAAATAGTCAAGCCAAAGATCTCCTCTGGTATCAAACCTCTCTGGCAATCGTCATGTTCGCACCAACCTCATCGAAAGATGCGCGTCTCTGTCATCGGGACCTGCTCGAAAGGTGGCCCTGAGCCCTCATAGATAAACCGGGCTGCGCTTAAGGAACTGGCCGGCCCCCACCCTGCCGATGAATTGGTTATCGCGCACAATCACCTTGCCTCGCTGCAGAACCAGCGCTGGGTAGCCTTTGACCGTAACGTCATCGTAGGGGCTATAGTCCACGTTCATGTGCAGGTTCTCTTTGGTCAACCGGTGCCCCTTGTTGGGGTCCCAGATGACTAGGTCGGCGTCGGCACCTATGCTGATCGTCCCCTTGCACGGCAACAGGCCAAAGAGGCGCGCCGGACCAGTGGAGACAAGTTCCACCAAGCGGTTGATGGAGAACCGGCCCGCATTGACCCCGAAGTGATACAACAGGGGCAGCCGCGTCTCGACGCTGGGCATCCCATTGGGAATCTTGGAAAAGTCGTCTTTGCCCATGTCCTTCTGGCCGACGAAGTTGAAGGGACAATGGTCGGTGCCCACCGCCTGGAGGTCGCCGCTGGCAAGTCCCTTCCAGAGCGCCTCTGGGTTTCCCTTCTCCCGCAGTGGTGGCGACATGACATATTTGGCTCCCTCGAAGTCAGGCTCCTGGTACTTCTCCATCGAGAACATAAGGTACTGAGGGCAAGTCTCGCCGTAGACCTTGAAACCCTTGGCCCGCCCTGCCTTGAGGGCCTCCAGAGCATCAGTGCAAGTCATGTGGACGACATAGAGCGGCGCGCCGGTCATACCCGCCATTACTATAGCTCGATGGGTCGCTTCCGCTTCCGCCTCGGGGGGATGGCTCAGCGCGTGCCAGATGGGTTCCTTCTTGCCCTCCGCCACATGCTTGTTGATCAGGTAGTGGAGCACGTCGCCATTCTCCGCATGGACGGCGATCAGTCCCCCGATCTCCTTGGCCCGGAGCAATGAGCGGAACAGGGTTTCGTCGTCCACCATGAGACTGCCCTTGTAGGCCATGAAGACCTTGAAGCTGGTCACCCCGAGCCTTACCATGTCGCCCATCTCGGCGATGCGCTCCTCATCCATGGCGCCTATGGCCACGTGCATGCCATAGTCAACACACGCCTTGCCTTCAGCCTTCTTTAGCCAGATGTCCAGCGCCTCCCGCAGAGTCTGCCCGGTCCCCTGGATGGCGAAGTCAATAATCGTGGTGGTGCCACCACAGGCTGCCGCAATGGTTCCGGTGCGGAAATCGTCGGCAGAGATACTTCCCATGAAGGGCAACTCCATATGGGTGTGGGGATCGACGCCGCCGGGCATAACCAGCATGCCAGTGGCGTCAATCGTCTCATCACCCGATAGGTTGCGGCCGATAAGGGCAATGGTCTCGCCGTCAACCCCGATGTCAGCCCGATAACTCTCGGCGGCTGTGACAACCGTACCGTTCCTTATGACCAGATCCATGGTGGCCTCCTTATTCCCTCATAGCATCTTCATCGATCCATTACCGATGCCTTATTCCCGGGCTTATGCCGCCTGCGAATGATTGCCTCCGCCTTCGTGGCCGACGCAGCGCGCCTCGGGCGTGCAGGGCGAATATGCGTGGCTGTTCTGGAAAAAGGTCTCCATCCAAACGTGGTGAGATCCGTTCTTCCCCTGGCGTCGAACCGCACACCCTCGCGCTCGAGCCTGAGGCGTTGCGTCACATCTGCGCCGCCGAAAGGGCAGAGGCTGATCTCCCCCTTCGCGTTGATGACCCGGTGCCACGGAACAAGGCTCCGCCCGGACAGAACATGAAGGGCGTATCCGACCTGTCGAGCATTCCGCCCGAGACCAGCGAGCCTAGCTACCTGGCCGTAGGTCGCCACGCGCCCGGCCGGAATGCGGCGCACCACAGCGTACACGCGTTCCCACCGGCCTGGCGGTTCCATTTCCATACCTCTGCCTCCCATCGTTAACACCTGACACACCAGATCCAGTGTCCCATAATTCCGACGCATCTGCAAGCTACGCAGCCGCCACCTGACTACGATTTCCACACACTGTTTCAGATACATTCATTTATGAGGCAACGAATCCCCGTTCAGATACTTTTCATATTGACGCAATAGGTCCGCAGAAGAAGCTACTCAGGTATCCTCAGCTAGTCGCCGAATCGCTGATCCTCGGGCCGTTAAGGCGTCCCACGGCCACCACGGCCTGCGCCGCTTGATCGGTTTTGTTTTGTGCCCCGAGTATTCCATGTGGTAGGTTCATCTATCATGTCCCTACTGGCCACACATAACCTTGGGAAATCTTTTGGGGGATTGGATGTCTTCGCGGGCCTCTCCCTCAGGGTGCCTCAAGGGGCACGCATTGCCATTGTCGGCCCCAATGGAATCGGGAAAACCACCCTGCTGCGCATCATCGCAGGCAAGGAGCCTCCGTCCGCAGGTACCGTCCACCGCTCCCGGGGCCTGACCATGGGCTACCTGCCTCAGGAATGCGTCATCGAATCCGCGAACACGCTTTGGGAGGAATGTCTGATCCCTCTAAGGGATCTCGTCGCCCAACAGCACGAGTTGACCCGTCTCGAGGCCGAAATGGCTGGCACCGAGAAGGCTGAGGACGCCATGGATCGCTATGGCACTCTGCAAGCCCGCTTCGAACAGGCCGGAGGGTACACCTACGAGACGCGCATCCGTCAGGTGCTCACAGGCCTGGGATTCTCAGGCGACGACCGCGCCATGCCTCTCACGCACCTTTCGGGTGGACAGCGCACGCGCGCCCTGCTTGCCCGTCTGCTGCTCGAAAGCCCGGGGCTCTTGATCCTCGACGAGCCGACCAACCACCTTGACACCTATGCCGTTGAATGGCTCGAAGGCTACATCAAAGACTGGGATGGCGCCGTCCTCGTGGTCTCCCACGACCGCTATCTCCTCGACAAAGTTTGCAACAGTATCTGGGAAATGAGCAGTGCCGGGATCGAGACCTATCGCGGCAACTACAGCCACTATCTCAGACAACGTCAGGAGCGCTGGGAGCTGCGCTCGAAGGAGTTCGGGGCGGAGAAGGCCCGCCTCGAGAAAGACATGGACTACATCAAGCGGAACATCAGCGCACAAAACGTCGCCCAGGCCAGGGGCCGCCTCAAGCGCCTGAGCCGCCAGATTCAGGCCATCGAGCAGATTGGACTCGAGGGCATGCGGGGCAGGAAGTGGCTCCACATAAGCGGTGACGCGCAGATATCTACAGGTGTGATGAACGTGGAGGAAGCCGAGCAACGGCTCAAGGCCCTGCGCAACCCACTCCACCGTCCCCGACAACTCAAGCTGAAGCTTCGCGCCGGTCAGCGCGGAGGCAACATCGTACTTCGCACCCGAGACCTGGCGATCGGCTACCCCGGCAAGCATCTCTTCAACGTTCCTGACATCGAACTCCAGCGCCTCGGGTGTGCCGCCCTCATCGGCCCCAACGGCACCGGCAAGACCACTTTTCTCAAGGTCATCCTCGGCCAGCATCACCCTCTTCGCGGTGAGGTCGAACTCGGAGCCAGCCTTGACATCGGCTACTTCGCGCAGGCTCACGAAGGCCTCAATCCGGACAATACTCTGATCCAGGAGATTGAGTCCGTCGCTCCTCATATGCTGGTTGACGAAATCCGTAGCTACCTCGCGCGTTACCTCTTTACCGGTGAAGACGTCTTCAAGAAAGTCGAGGTCCTCTCAGGCGGCGAGCGCGGACGCCTGGCCCTATCGAAACTTGCCCTCGGCAACGCCAACCTATTGCTCCTGGACGAGCCGACCAACCACCTCGATATCCCATCCCAGGAAGTCCTCCAGAACGTACTGGCTGACTTCGAGGGCACCGTCATCCTGGTCTCCCACGACCGCTACCTGATCGATGCCTTGGCAACCCAAGTTTGGGAAATCGATAAGGACGAAGCAATCATGAGAGTTGTCGAAGGGACCTATAGCGAGTACCGCTCCCGCAGAGAATCTCCCGGAGCCTCAGTTTCAACCTCGGAAGAGCCCCGCCCCTCAAAGGCTGAGGCTTTCCGTGCAGCTCGTGCAGCCAAGAACCGCGCCATCGCTGAGGAGCGCCGTGCCATCGCCAAAGAGCGTCGCCGAAAAGCTCGCCTGGCGGAGCTAGAAGCCCGGATCGCTGCCCTTGAAGACGAGCTCACCGCCCTCGGTCGACGCCTCGCCAATCCCCCACCCGACCGCACCAAGATTCAGCACCTCGGCGAGGAGTACATGCGCACCGAAAGCGAGCTCGAGGCATTGATGGAGGAGTGGGCCCAGCTCGAGGGGTGAAAGGGAAATCCAAGCCTGATCCCAAAGCCGCCCCGTTGAGTCTCTAGTAAAAGGCATTTGTCGGGAAACAGCGCCAATCGGGCCTTTTCTACAGACTCGCTGCCCGAAGTGAAACCAGGGGCGCAGGCCCGAGCGCAGTATCGGGCAGCGTGCGCGCCAACATACGCGGGTTCCCGCATGAAATTGCCTGCCGCCTTTCACGGCGCCTTCTTGAGGACAATGCAGACCTGACCCATTAGGTTTCTGATCTTCGATGCCGATACAATACGATCATATATCTGACCAAGGATACCGATCGCCGGATACTGCCGCAGGTACCCTTCAAGGCCAGGCCAGTACCTGACCTCCTGCGTGATGAACCCGCTGCCCTCAAACACCTCAATCAATTCAGGAATACCACGATATGAGTAACTGGTCTCCCAGGCGTCCGTTCGTCTCGCAACCTTATGAAACCAAAGCGGCGTTAGCCTTGCCACCACGAATTCCGGAGCGACAGTGTTCGGGACGCTTGCAGTGAAAATCCCGGATGGGCCCAGGACTCGAGAAATCTCGCGAGAGGCTTTCTGCAGATCCTGAACATGCTCCAATACAAAGTTAGCAAATGCCGCCTGATACCTGCCTGAGCCTATAGGCCTCATGTCCTCGACGGAACACACCCAGCAAGTACCGACCACCGGAGACACGACACCGCAATCCTCTATATCGACACGATCAGAGATATACTGACACCCTAGCTGCGAAAGTTGCTTCTCGATTGACAGACTGCGACCTGCGCCAACGTTTAGAATCAGGGCTGGAGAGTCACCCTTCTGCTCCTTAAGAAACGTGCTGAGTTGACCAACGAGATGTTTCTCGGCGGGTGATTGCATCTTGATTGCCTCCCGTAACTGACCCTGTCGGCACAAGCACCGGGTCTCGTCGCCGCCCGGACATCATGACTTCCGCGAGGGGAACCCTTTCCCCTAGCAAGACCTACTCACTAGTTTGTAAAGTGTGGCCCTCCAAACAGGTCACGCTTGAGCATGTATTCTGATAGGATTCCGGCAACCTGCCGAGCTCCGCTGTCGTTAAAATGTGCATCGTCATAAAAGACGGTTGTGTCCTTCCTCAGCATCGATGCCAAATCAAAACATTCTATACGCCTCTCCTGGCAGATCCCAAGCAAAGCGTTGTTATATGCATCCATCCCGCTTTCCAGCGCTCTCGCAGAATAGTACGGTCTGCCACTCACTCCTTGAAAATCACCTATCCCTCCCATCCACAAAAGAGTGTTCAAACTCTCAGGCAGGTCCGGCCTCCACATTGTAGGCTGAGTCAGACAAACCAAACGCACCGAATTCTCTTGGGCGAGATCAATTATGGTGTTGATGTTCCTTGCGTACTCTTCCAGGGCCGATGATAAGTCTGGTAATTGATCTCGTATTTCCGCGGCACTCTTTCGATGCTCCCGCCAAGTAATATATATCTTCCCACTAGCGTCCTGAACGTTCTTGACGTCTCCCCGGAACACCGCCTCTCTGGCTTGTCTCAACAGCTGCCACACTGCGGTTCTCTTATAGAAATGGAGATCGGTACGCACCAGGTATTTACCCGGGAAAGCCTCGGCGAGCAGCCTGTCCCTGACTTCAGGCTTCGCCAAGAAATTCGGATCGTAGTGCTCGTCTTGGGAGAGACGTATGGAGAGATCATTGATTCCTACAAGAAGAATAATGGCATTAATCTTCATTTGCTTTAAGCGTAAGTATTGCATTGCCATGATATGATGCCTTGTGGTTGTCCCGCTCTTTCCCGCATTGCCAACCCAGACTTTATGATTCTGCGTATTCTCGTTCAGTGTTGTCTGCAACAGGTAGGGCCAAGTCTTTCCCTGATCCAGGTAGAAACACTCCGTCGTACTGCCCCCAAGGGCCAGGATCCGATAAGTGTATGAGGGTTCAAGTTCATCCCCGCGTATACCGTCCGAATTAATGACAAAATCTGCCTCGCCGAATACGCCGGGCATGAGATCGTTTTCCGGCTTGAGAACGGTCTTGAGGTGAGGTGGCCAAAGGCAATATCCTTTGGTAGTCAAGGAAGGAACTGCAAGCCTGAGAACAACCTCGCATAGCAAAATAGCGAATGCCAGCGAACAGAAGGCCAGCAGAATTGTGAGAAGGCGCTGTTTTCGAAAGCCTCGTGTGAAGAGCTTCATATCAGACCCGGAATTTGAGACTTATAGTGCTGTCTAGTGCTGCCGATCATCTGCGAGCCGCAAAACGGACTGCCCGGTGCCGTGACGGGTCATCTCTTCTAATCGTTCGCCGCCCCCAGTCCAGATATGCTTCAACCAATTGCCGAGGGCTCAGCACCCATCTGAACGCACTCCTAATGAACAAGAATAGCGCAGCCCTCACCACCAGCGCAAGGCTCAATTCTCAAATTCCCATGGTCGAGATAACGTTCCACCTGATACAAATACCCCTGTGGCTGCCGTTGACCGCCACGCAAGCAATCTGCACCGCTTGATTAACGGGATGCGTAAGAACGGCGAGGTTTCATATAAAACCATTCCATAATTGCCGGTCGATATTCAGCCAATAGAACTCTCCGCGTTGCCAGGTCAAATCCTTCAAGCTCGTCGTAAAGATACTCCTGCGCCTTCTTAATATCATCAATAGATTGAAACACTCCGATTTCGTGCGTTTCTTTGAAAATCTCTCTTATGTATGACGAGATGCCAATATCCACAAAGTCATGAATTTCGATCAATAAATCATGGGGAGCAAGAAGAGATGCGGTTTCTTCGGTAAACAATTCCTTTTCATAGCCTTCACAATCACTAATGATTAGGGCTTTCTCCGTCAGGGGGATTGATTGCAAGGTGTTTGCATCGCAAAAAGAACCCGTGATGAGTCGCTCCGCGACCTTGTTCATCTGAGCCATATCTTTGCATAAGCGAACAGCCTCTTCATTTGTATCAAACGCGAAAACCTTTGCTGTGGGGATACGGATGGCCAAACCAACTGCGTAGTAACCTTCCGCACATCCTACGTCAACGATTTCGGTATACTGGTTAGAACAGATTCTCTCTAATACCGGCTGGATCTCCTTCTCATAGGAGCCAAGAAGCTTCGGTACCAATGTGCTCCCAACAGACTTCTTGCATGGATATCTCATGCCTTTGAACACGCCATGCTTAACAATAAGATCCGGTGATATTGCCTTGATAGCGCTATCGATGTCGACAACGGGCCAGCGAGGTCCATTCTTGCCTTTATTCCTCTCCCATTCCGCGTACCGTGCGACCCGCATAATCGTGGCATTCAGAATCGCCCATATGAAGTCATTCTGAACAGATTGCGATATGGCTTTCCTGATCAGTGATTTCATGATTCTCTTAGTCCTGCCAACACCATGGTGGCCGAGCCCCATCCGATCAAGCCGCGAGTCCGAAGGAATGATCCTGCAATTCATCCGAGCCCTGGGTGTTCTCAAGGGTTCGGATGCAACTCATAATCTACGATCTGACTCAGCAGGATGCCGTTCTCACCTTTCCTGATCTCGTCTTTCATCTTTCCGACAACCTCCCAGCCGCATTCCTCGAAAAACCTCAGAGCACCACGGTCGGCCTCGGAGGTGATTAAACTGACCTTCCAGAACTTCCGCTCCCGTGCAGCATTGAGAATGGCCTCCAGAAGCGCCCTGCCAACACCCCGGCGCTGCTCGCTCCTCGTCACGACAATCTGGTCAACCCAACCCCCGGCCGGCCAGCTTCGCAGATTGCAGTATCCAACGACCTCCCCAGCCCTCTCCCCAACCGCAACAAACGCCCGGCCGGCACTGGCTGCCTCGTGCAGCGCCTTCGCATTCAGTGCCCAATCGAATGGATAAGTGCCGCCGAAGCCTTCCTCAGCAAGCCTCGCAATGGATGCCACATCCCCTGCCACCATCCGGCGTACCCTAAATCCCATCGCTGCGATACTCCAAGCCTATGTCGCTTCAGGTCCCACCGCCATCGAACGCCCGCGTTCATCCGCGCGGCCGCGCCTATATATATCACCGCGGCTGTTGCTCTGCAAGAGCCGTGACGCCGCATGCTGAGTCAGCCGGAAAGCCCTTTCACAATTAGACTTCCAACGAGCCAAAGAAAGAGAGCCCAAATACAGATTATGATGAGCGCACCAATCCATCTTCGTGGCATTCCTTGTGAGAGTCGGCCCCTCGCCATCTGTCGGAGCTCATCCATTACTTCGCGAGGAATCATCTTCAGCACTATTGCTATGCCTAGCGGAACTATGACCAGATCATCCAGCATCCCAAGCACCGGAATGAAGTCCGGAATCAAATCGATGGCACTCACTGCGTAGACTACAATGGCACCAGCAAGCAGCTTGGCATACAAGGGAACACGAGGATCGCGCACCGCAAGGTAGAGTGCATACGAATCCGCGCTCAGCTCTTGTGCTCTCTGAGACCATTTCTTGCCCCATCTCCATGTCGCCAAATTCAAATACCCCCATCAAGAGAACTCTTCCCGGCTGGATAAAAACCACTATTCGATTCCATACAACTGCTGGTTCGGCATTCAATATCTCAGATTCCTGCCGTGGAGTCTAATGCCCGGTTTCCAGTCCCGTCCTTCTTGGGGCAGCAGGTCCTGGAACAGGTCGACGTGCCCCAGGATGTCGAAACCGCAGTCCACGAAAAACGAAATCGCTTCGACGTTGCGCGCCACCGGGCGAACGCTCAGGAATCTGATGCCTGTGTTCACGGCATGTTCCACGGCCTGACGGACCAGTGCCCGGCCCACTGCGCGCGAACGGTACCCCGCGGAAACCACAACCGGTTCGATCTCAGCCCCCTCGCTGCGAACAATGAGGCCTGCCATGCCTACAACGGTGCCGTCCACTTCCGCCACCCACGTGGCTTGCCTCACTGGATTGGCGAGATATTCATCGAGCCCTGCGCCAGGGTCATCGCCTCCGATGGATGGGTCACCGTATATCAGTCGGTGGCGCTCTGTGAGCTCGACCCACAGCGACCGGCACACTCCATAGTCCATGTCCCGATACTCACGAATATGTGCATTCATTCTTCTGGCACCGAACGCTCGCTTCGCCCCCGCGGCGAACCGATGGGTTGGGTGGCGCGGCTGGTCACGCATTGAGCCAGCCTAATATCTTGGCCGCCCCCAGAACTCTCGCTTCAGTCCTTCGTACACGTTGAAGACGATCGGGCAGATCGAGCAATTGGAGAAAGCCTGATTCAGCCTGAACACAAACTGACGCTTGTGCAAATGAGGAAAGGAGCGGCAGTCCCTGGGGCGCTGGTCGTAAACTGTACATCGGCTCGCCTTCAGGAAGGGACAGGGCAGAACCCTGAACACCTCACCTTCGTCTTCCTCACTTGCTTCCAGATAGCAGGACCGAAACTCATTGACTGACAGTTTCTGCTGTCGGGCAAGGCGCTTCACGTCCATCGCCTGGAGAACAGGGCCAACCACTCTGCAGCAGTTTGCGCACTGGGTACAGTCGATCTGTCTCGACACGTCCTGGTAAAGCTCGCGAACTTTCGAATCGATTCGGGCTATCGACAGATCGGAACTCTTCAGAAAACACCGAAAAGCCCAGTTAGCATTCTCTCGCCTCTCCGCGAGTTCTTGGATTCGCTCAATGCTGCTCTCTATCTGCATCGTCTTCCTATGGCCGAACGGTGCCGCTTGCCACCTCGGCAAAGCCTCGTCCACGTGGAGCGGCTGGTCCACCACGCCTGTCACAACACGTCATACTCCTGCGGCTCTATGTCAGATACTCTCGACAGCGCCCGATCGAACTTCCGCCTGCCACCTCGCTTCGCACGCGCCTCCAGATACTCCCGGGTCATCAACGCGGACAACTTCTCCGCTAGCGCCGTCGACACTAACTGATTGATCGATATCCCCTCTCGCTTCGCCAACTCCCGCACGCACCGATGAAGCGACTCCGACAGCCGTAGACTTATAGTGCTCATCCCAACTCTCCAATCTCACTTAAGAACTCCGCGGGCCTCATCGCACGCACCCCAAACCTCCCAATGCCCCGGAAATCCTCAACGTTGTGCGTCAAGATGCGCCCCGAGCCACTCTCCACCGCCAACTCCAGGACCATAGAGAATAATCGTTGAACCACTATGAGGGACTGCCCAACAAATAATAAGTGCGGTCCGGGTCCTTCTTCGCACGCCGCCAGCTAGGCATGGCGCCTGATACCGCTCACTGACTTTCGAAGCAGGACTCCTTGGCAGCACGGTAAAATCAAGGCCGGGGACCTTAGGTCCCCGGCAGTCTTGAAGTTCCCCCCGATTCTTGGACAGGTAGTTAAGCCAAGATTTTGGTAGAGTT
>CAYHHI010000050.1:0-22356 GCA_964356335.1 uncultured bacterium | reverse complement strand
CTCGATCCCCACCATAGGGAACCAAGAGCCTCATGGGGTCATTTGATACTATCGCAGCATTACGACCTTCGTCGTCGCCCGGTAGGAGCCCACCTCCATACGGAGGAAGTAAATACCGGCGGCAACCTGGGTCTCGTTGCCGGTCTTGCCGTCCCACCTGAGCTCGTGCATCCCCACCTCGGTGATACCATCCACAAGTGTCCGGACAACCTCACCACGCACATCGTAAAGAGCAATCGAGACTCGCTGCTGCTCCGGTAGATAGAACTGCACAGTAGTTGAAGCTCTAAACGGGTCGGGGAAGTTCGGATACAGCTTCGCTGACCCAAGTGTGGCATCTTCGCGTCTTACGCCGGCGCAACCTATACCCAGATTGGCGACAAAGACATCAGACCAGCCATAAACGTTATTGAAGGATGTGTCATAAGCCCCGGGCGTCGTCGGCAAATCGGAAGACCGCGTTCTTCCTGTGACGACAGCGTTACCCGATGCATCCAGTGCCAGCGAATACCCCCAGTCGCCATCGCTCCCACCCAGAAATGTGCTCCACAGAAGCGCACTCCCTGAGGCAGATAGCTTCGCGACAAAGACATCAGAACTGCCATTGAAGGATGTGTCATAAGCCCCAGCCATTGTGGGGAAGTCGGGAGAGCCCGTCATCCCAGTCACCACAGCGTTACCCGATGCGTCCAGTACCAGTGAATAGCCGTCGTCATCAACGCTTCCACCCAGAAACGTGCTCCACAGAAGCGCACTCCCTGAGGCAGATAGCTTCGCTACAAAGCCATCCCAATAGCCACCATTGTAGGATGTATCATAAGCCCCCGGCGTTGTCGGAAAATCGGAGGACCGCGTTGTTCCAGTCACCACAGCGTTACCCGATGCGTCCAGTGCCATTGAATAACCGTCGTCGTAGGAGCTCCCGCCCAGAAACGTTCCCCACGTGAGCGCACTCCCTGACGCAGACAGCTTCGTTATAAAGCCATCATAATCTCCATACTGGCCATTGAAGGATGTGTCGTAAGCCCCGGGCGTCGTCGGGAAATTGGGAGACACCGTCCATCCGGCGACCACCACGTTACCAGATGCGTCCAGTACCAGTGAACCCCCACCGTCGTCATCGCTGCCGCCTAGAAACGTGCTCCATAGTAGCGCACTCCCTGAGGCAGATAGCTTCGCTACAAAGATATCATTATTGCCATTATGGGATGTGTCATAAGCCCCGAGCGTCGTCGGGAAATCGGAATACCCCGTATACCCAGTCACCACCACGTTACCCGATCCATCCAGTACCAGTGAGCGCCCCTCGTCGTACGAGACCCCTCCCAGAAACGTGCTCCACAGTAGCGCACTCCCTGATGCGGATAGCTTCGCTACAAAGGCGTCCCGACCGCCATTGTGGGATGTGTCATAAGCCCCGGGCGTCGTCGGGAAATCCGAAGCCCTAGCATATCCAGTCACCACAGCGTTACCCGATGCGTCCAGTACCAGCGAGTACCCCCAGTCGTCATCGCTCCCTCCCAGATACGTGCTCCACAGAAGTACAGAGGGGTTGTCCTCGGGACTAGTCGAGCCACTACTCCCAAGAGGCTCGCCATTACCCTGAGCCAACATGAAGACACCCGACCTGCCACCAGCCACCGCACGCTCTTCCCTCAGCGAGCCCCCCGAGGTCTCCATGAGGAAGGAACCATCAGACTTCTGTACCACACGATCAGCACCCTCGTAGCAGAACTGTACTATCTGGCCATCTGCGCCAGGGGAAAGTACAGCCACGTAGGTAAGCCTCCCTCCATCCTCCTCCCTGAACACCAAGTCCACACCTGGCCATACTTCGCGATACACAACTTCACTATACGCAGGCACATCAGTCCGCCACCCGGTAGGATCATTACCAAGGAAGTAGTTGTACTTCGTAACCAGCTCGCCACGTGCCTCAACGACAGGGGAAGGGTTCGCACCCTCGAACCGGATGTACAACGCACAACCTCTCTGAACCACTGAGTCAGCAAGCTCTGCCATCATCTCCTCGTATGGCATCTCGTGAGGCGCACGGCTTTGCGGGCTCTTAACTTCTTCCTTCAGGTCAATCACCACCGCATCCTGGGTGAAATAGACCGTGGCGCGCGAACCCGGAGCATAGTACTTCACCCGAGAGTCCACTTGCCCTCGGTTCTCAATGAAGCCGGTGCCGATACCTCCTAACGCTTGAACGGCGATAGCCAATATGCACGCCAACAGAATAACAAATACGGTGACACGGGAACGCATCGCGGCAGTCCTCCTGTTCATGAAAGGCGCAGTAGTTTCTTGCGCGCCAGAACTCCATTATAGAGGAAATGCCCTGCCTAATCAACCGCAGAATGTGCCAATGTGCCATTGAGCGCCACCCGCGAGAGGGCGAGTACTTGCATAGGCGCCGACTTGCCGCAGTCTTCTAACGACTTGACTATGACGTGGCAGGGAAGCGGCCATGTGGTGTGCCGGGAATCAGCAAAAGGAGGACACACTCTGAGACTATCAAGAGTCTTGCCACAGTTTGCTAACGGAACCAGCCAAATCACCCCAAACTAAGAGGAAACACCGAGAAAACGGAATTCGCGTAACCGTCTGAAGAGCATCTGTGGGGACCACCCCGCGTACTCAAGACGCCACGAATCTCTCGTTTTCGCCAGCTAAGTCTCTGGGTAGGGCTTAAATCAATCTGTAGATTCTCAACGGATCTGGATCAACGATGGGGAGCAGTACAGTAATTTCGCATAAGGCAACCTCGGCCTCCAGAGACGTGGCATGGTCCGCAAACTCGGCCAGCGACCGGTACCCCAGCGATCTGTGCTGACGGCAAGAAGGAGACAGTGCCCCTGCCAAGACGGGCGCCGTCCCTGTTCTTTGACACTTGGCAATCTGGGCAAGTGTGGGCATAGTGTCGATACCATAGTATCCGCATCAGTGGAATGTCGGAGCAGGTCGCAAGTGTTCGAGCGTAAGCAAAAGGAGGAAGAGATGATGCACAGGGTCACGGGCGTTCTCGGCATGTGGATGGGTCTCTTGCTTGCCTTGGCCTCTCAGGGTGCGGCGGATGTCCCGCTGACACCTTACACTATTGACAGCAATTTCGACGGCCCCGCGTCAGTCTATACTTGTGACGTCGATGGGGATGGGTCAATCGACGTACTTGGTGCCGCCACCAATACCAACCAACTCGCATGGTGGGACAACGGCGGAGGCAGTCCCGTCGTCTGGACGAAGTACTTGATCGCTGACTCCTTCAGCGGTGCCATTTTTGTATACGCTGAGGACGTAGATGGCGACCTAGACATGGATGTGCTTGGCGCAGGCTGGTTTCGCAACCAGATCGCCTGGTGGCGCAATGACGGCGGCAATCCCGTCGTCTGGACCAAACTGATAATCGCAAACGGCTACACCAATCCACACGAGGTGTATGCCTGTGACCTCGATCGCGATGGTGACACCGATGTGCTCGGCGCCGGCGCGGGAAACCATACTATCACCTGGTGGCGCAACGACGGCGGGAACCCGATTGTCTGGACGGCACAGACGATCGGCACAGCCTTCAACGGTGCAAGGTCGGTTCGCGCAGCCGACCTCGACGGCGACGGTGACATCGACGTTGTGGGGGCGGCTCTCCTCTCTAACGAGATTGCCTGGTGGCGCAATGACGGTGGCGATCCGATCCAGTGGACCAAGATCACGATTGCTGCGAATCTCGCCGGTGCCCACATGGTGCGGACCTGCGATGTCGACGAGGACGGCGACATAGACCTATTCGGAGCAGCTTACGCCGCCAGCGAGCTTGCCTGGTGGCGCAACGACGGCGGCGATCCTGTCGTGTGGACGAAATTCATCGTGGCGCCCGGTTTCATAGGTGCTGTGACGGTCTGCCCCGGCGACATTGATGGTGACGGTGATGTAGACCTCCTCGGCGCCGCCCAGACCTCGAACACGATTGCCTGGTGGTCAAACGAAGGTGGCGATCCCATCGTCTGGCAGATGCACATGATCGACGACAACTTCACTGGGGTCTGGCCAGCCTACGCTGCCGATATCGATGGCGACACTTACACCGACATCGTGGCCGGCGGCGGCCTGGAGATGCGGTGGTGGAAGAACGGACTCGCCCTGAGCGGCGCGGACAAGAGCGCTGACGAGACCCCTCAGGCGAGCGCTGGCCGGCTCTACCAGAACAGTCCTAATCCCTTTAGGCCTACCACAAGCATCAGGTTTTACTTGTCGCAGCCCGCGCACGTGCGACTCTCGATATACGACGTCTCCGGCAGGCTTGTCACATCGCTCGCGAGCAGCGATAGGCAGGCAGGAAATCACTCCGCCGTCTGGGGCGGCCTTGATGACGAGGGGCAGATGGTAACCCCGGGTGTGTACTTCTGCCGGTTGGCCACCGATAGGTTTGTCGAGACAAGGGTCATGACCTTGCTCAAATGAGCTGCCCGAGGACCCGCGAAGCTACGTTCATGGGATAGATCGAACGGGACGTGCCGGCACAGTGGGGGCGCACATTAAGGAACCTGCCACCTCAGAACCGTGTCAGAACCATGGACCCTGAGGTGTTGCCGAGGTGATCGCGAGACGCGGGCACGGTGACGTGCGCGTCAGCTGCTAGCCTAAATGGCGCAAGAGAAGGCGGGCAGTGGGGCACAGATAGGTCAGTCAAGTTCCTCTTCGGTCAGGCGGTCGAGTTCCTCGCGGGAGATTCCAAGAGCGTCGGCGGCGACATCTTTGCGCGATCCGAAATGCTCAAAGGTCTTCTGGACATGCTCCCTGACGACTTCCTCCAGCTTTCGCGGCTTGAAGCCCTCGCGAGGCGCGGTCTTCTCCTTCTCGATGGTTTCCCTTATGTAGGGCGGAAGCGAATCTAGGGTCACCAGCCCGCCCTCGGTGTTGGCGGCGGCTGCAGCCACGATGGTGCGCAACTCCTGAACGTTGCCGGGGAAACTGTAGTCTTTGAGGAATTCAGGAAACTCGGGTGAGAAACCCTTGAGAGTCCTGCCAAGCTTCTGAGCCTCTTCGGCGAGGAACTTCTCGGCCATCAGAGGCAGATCCTCCATCCGCTCCCTCAAGGGTGGAATCCAGAGCGAGTTGATCATGAGGTGATACAGGAGGTCCCTCAAGAAGGTCCGCTTGTAGTCGGGCCTGGTAAGATCTTTGGTCGAGGCAACAATCATGCGGACATCGGCCTTCAGTATCTGGGTCGAGTTCTCCCTGTAATACTCGCTCGTCTGGATCACCCGCAGGAGTCTGACCTGCACAGGCAGGGAGAGCGCATCCACTTGGTTGAGAAACAGGGTCCCATGGTTGGCCTGCTCCAGGATGCCGGGGGCTTCGTCTCTCGAGCCGCTCCAGTTGCGGGCCTGGCCAAAGAAGAACCCGGGGAAGCTCTCCTCATCCTGGCCGCTTGCTTCCACCACGACAAAGGGTGCTTCCCTGCGTGGACTGGCCTGGTGAATGGCACGCGCAATAGCTTCCTTGCCTGTTCCACTCTCACCACGGATGAAGATGCTGAGGTTGCTTGCGGCCAGCTTCTCGGCCTGGTGGAAGATTCGTATCATCTCAGGATCCTGCGTCGGGAAATGATCGAAAGCGGCTCCATGTTCCAGGTCGGCCAGGCTGAGCTGCTTGGGGAGACCCTCAATGGTCTTATGCAGCACCCGGTGCTCGATCGCTTGATCGATGACCCCCAGCAGCTTCTCCTCGTCGGCAGGTTTTGTAAGATAGTCAAAGGCGCCCAGTTTCATGGCCTTGACGGCGAGGTCAATATCGCTCACGCCGGTCAAGACGACTACAGGCGTATCAATTCGCTTGCGGCGCATCTCAGACAGAATGTCCATCCCGTTGACGTTAGGCATGTCCATGTCAAGCAGCACGATGTCAAAGGTTGTGCCGGCGAGGAGCGGCCCCACTTCCCTCGAATCATTCACCACAGTGGTATCAAACAGGCCGGTCTGCATCATGAATACCTTGAGGTAGTTCGTGACGGCGGGGTCATCATCTATTATAAGGATCTTTCTCATTGCTCTACCTTGGCGGCCCCTTGAGCCGGCTGAGCTGGCTGAGCCGGCTGTGGGGGCTGTGGCGTTTGTGGCGGCTGCGGCTCTTGAGAGATCTGAGGTGCCGGAGGCGCCTGGAGCCCTGGCTGGGGCTGAACACCTTGCTGCGCCTGACCCCCACGCGCTGCCTGCGAATACGGGATCCGGATGGTGAAGGTCGTGCCCTCACCGGGCTTGCTTGTGACCGAGATCCTTCCGCCATGCTCCTCGATTATCTTGTAGGAGATCGCCAAGCCCAGGCCGGTGCCGCCCCTGGCCCGCTTGGTCGTGAAGAAAGGATCGAATATCTGCTTCATGACCTTCTCCGTCATTCCCTGTCCGTTGTCCTTGACCTCGACGACAATATGGTTGTCTTGCGTGGCGGTTCTAACCGTGATCAGACCCTTTCGGTCATCGGGCATGGCCTGGCCGGCGTTTACGATAAGGTTGATCAAGACCTGCTCGATCTTCTGCGAGTTACCGGTGAAGGTCGGCAGGCCATCCGCGAGCTCAATCTGCACGTCGGCACGCTTGTGCACTTCCTGATGCACCAACCTGGTGCTCGCCTCGATCAAGGTATTCATGTCCACCTTGTCAACAAGCAAGCCCTCATCCTTGCGCGCGAATGTCCTCAGGCTCTCCACTATCGCCTTGATCCGCTCCGACCCGTGGGCCATGTCATCTACGAGCGTCATGATGTGCTCACGCAAGAAGTCATAATTGAGTCTGGCAATCTTGAGATCACGATGGGCCTGGTAGTATTCGTCAATGATGGGCAGCATGTCTTCTAGGGCCTGCTTCATTATCTTTATGTTGCCACGAATGAACTGATTGGGATTATTGATCTCGTGGCCTATGCCGCTCACCAGCTGCCCGAGCGAAGCAAGCTTGTCGGCCTGCTGGAGCTGTTGGTCGTAGGTCTTCTCCAGCGTGACATCTCGGTAAAACTCCAGGATGCCGTCAACTTCCTCTTCCCTGTAAACGGGCAGGGCATGAACCTGGAAATAGCGGTCCCCATGCTTCATGGAGATCATGAGCGGGGTTTTGTCTTTGAGGATTCGGGCCAGCCGACAGTCTTCGCACGGACGTTCCCTGCCGAAGAAACTCTGATAACAGTAGTTGCCGGGAGTGATCCCCTCGCGGTTGGTCATCACGACCCTTCGGTTCTTGTCGATCAGCACCACCTCGTCGGGGATCGCCTTGAACATGGTCTCCAGCCTGATCTTGGTTTCTTCCCAACCCCTGTTGACCCTGTCCAGGTAGGAAGTGGCCACGCCCAACTTGGTTTTCTGTTCCTCGAGCTCCTTGGTTCTGGCTTCGATTTCGGCCGAAAGCTCCTCCAGCCGCCTGTTATATTCGGCTTCTTCCTCATGCATCAAGGCCAGCCGCTCGCGGAACTCCTTGCGTTCGAGCGCCACGGTGAGCGTTCGCCCGATCTCGTCGAGCATCTTCTGCTCTTCAGGGAGAATATCGTGTTTGTCATCAAGATATCCCACCCGGATCTCCCCTTTGAGCTTGTCGCCTACGACCAGCTCCACAGATATGAAATTAGCCGACGACGGCTTCTGGCCGTACTCCACTCCCTGGTAGATCGAGTAAACGACGGCCTCCTCGGGGTAGACCATGCCCATGCTGAGATACTTGGGCAGATGGGTGAAGAACTCGCTGACCGATGCCGAGACCTCGGTCCAATCGATTACGCGATAGAGGCAAGCGAGTTCCTTGACTCGCTCATCCTTGTCGGATTCGCTCCGCGCGCTCAAACCTTCAACCTTATCTCCGAAGAAGAGGAAGACGTCGCCCTTCTTGCTGTTGGCGTAGCCGGCCTTCAAGGGGATGGAAAGGGACGAATTGCTGACCGGGGAGTAGATGGCAACACCGTGGCTGCCTGCGCGAGCGAGGCCCATGGCCGATCTGAAGGTGCTGATGGAGGAAGGGCTCAGAATCTCCTTAAGCACCCGGCCGTCGGATGCGGCTTGCGCCGATGAGCTTTGGGCTGGATAGCACTCGCGCCTGAAGAGACTGCTCATGTGGATAATACGTTCGTGGTCGTCAACCACGAGCAGGTAGTCGAAGTTGCTTTCCATGAAGGCGTAGAGCGTTTCCAGTTTGATCAAGTCGCGCTCCCTTGGACGGTATGATTTATCTTACTCGGAACCTTTCGGTTCCAACTTCTCTTATCTCTCGCTTGTATTTCTCGCCGGGCGTAAGCGGCGGTTGCACCCGCATGGGCTTGGCCCGCGCCCCAGCGGCCACGAGGCCCGCCTTGATGTCAGACGCGCGCTCCTCACCCTTGTTCAGATAAAAGCAAGCCAGCCTTCCCAGCCCACCGCGCACAACGCTCTCGATGTGAGCGGTCAAGTCACGAGGAACGGCTACGCCGAACTCCCCCGCAAGGCCGCGGAGAACGTCAATGCCTGAGATGCCGGACGGCGGAGGCACGGCCTTAGAGAATTGTACCAGATTTCCCTCGAAGTTGCATCTTGTTCCGCTTTGCTCAAGGTAGGTCGAGCCAGGCAGCACCACGTCAGCATAGCGCGTCGTCTCGGTGGGCGCCCAGTCCATCGCCGCCAAAAACTCTACATTCTGAAACCATGAGCCCGTCTGATCCCATGCCATGGGATCTTCGCCCACTATGAGCGCGGCTCTGATCTCGCCATCCTCCAGGAGCTTCCGCAGCTCTCCGTGGCTTCTTGCGCCCGGGAGGGTCGAGGGACTCGGAACGCGGCCGGACGCGAAGGCGGGATCGGCGCCTACTGGCTCGAGGGCAGCACTGTTGGCCGTAATTCGCGGAAGCAAGAGCTCGGCCCGCACTCCAACCGATCTCAGGAGAACTACCAGATTGCCCAGCGTCCGCATGTCTCCAGGGGAACTATCCTGGGGTCTATCGGGGCTATGGATGAAGACCACCCGCTTAGCGCCACGGAGAATCTCGGCGGCCTTGCGGATGTCTTCCTTTCTCACGCCGGTCAGGTCCTCTGCGCTACCCAGGTCGTAATCCCTGTTGTCAGGACCCCGGTCGGCCAGGAAGCGATCGGCACCCGGCAGGCCGGAGACCTTCTCCCTCTTGAAGAAGCCTTCATCAAGCAATACCTGGGTGACAGCATTCCAAAGCACCGAAGCGGTCCCCCGCAGGGGATCCATGGCAAGAGAGGCGATCAGCTTATCAGTCCGGTCAAGACTGGAGTTCGCGACGATGAGGCCGGCGCCGGCCTTCGCCCGCTGAATCACGTCTACAGCGAGCACCTGATGGTCGGATTCCAAGGAAGTGTTGTTACAGACGATGAGATCGGCATCTCGAATGCACGAGCGATCGGCGGTCGAGGCCGTGTATCCAAATGAGGCATCCAGCCGCGCGCCTTCCTTGCCGGTACCCAAGATCGAGAGCGAGCCGATGTTGTTGGTTCCCAGGCCGTCTCTGGCGATCCTCGCCGCGAGATAGATCTCTTCGTTGGTGAGCTCGGGTGAGACAAACACAGCCACCCGCGCCGGCCCGTACTTGGCTGCAACGCGCTTCATCTGCATGGCGACGATCGCCTGGGCTTCAGCAAGCGACGGCTCGCATCGCTCGGTCCCCCTGCGAATCTCGGGGCGGACGATCCGTTTGCGCTTGACGAAAAGCTCATATCCGAATCTGCCGTACCGGCAGAGGTATTCACCGGGAACTCCCGATGGCTCGATGCAATATCGCTCTGGGCCAAACCGCTTGACCATGATGCGGCAGGCAAGCGAGCAGAAACCGCAATGCGTTGCGATGTCATCTGTCGTGAGCGGAGCCCGCCCAGGGAAGGGATACTTCGCGGTCAGAGCACCCGTGGGACACGTAGCAATGCAACTGCCGCAGCTCGTGCAGCTTGTCTCCACAAGGGGATCGTTCATGGCCGGCCTCATCTCGGTCCTGAAACCCCGCCCCACCAGTCCTAGCGCTGGGATCGAGAGCAGCCGCCCGCACGTGCGGATGCACTTGGCGCAGAGGATGCACTTGTTAGGATCGTAGATGACGTACGGGTGGCGATCGTCCACCTTGTGTCTTCGCGCCTGGCCCTTGTAACGCTCCATGTCAACCCCGTATTGGTCGGCATAGAGCCTGAGTTTGCAGTCATAGAAGCGCACGCAGCCGCAGGCGAGGCAACGGTCGCACTCATGAACATTGTCTTCATATCCGAGGCCCGTGGCTACTTCGTCAAAGCTGCCGCGGCGCGCTTCGACATCAAGCGTGCTGACCTCGTGCCTCGGGCTTTCCTTGACATGGCCCAGCTCAGCCTTGCCGGGCTTCGTCCAGAACTCCTTCTTCACGGCAAACGGTGCCGGCTCAAGAGGCTCGCCCGTCAAGTAGGCCTGGATGGCCCTGGCGGCCTTCTGACCGTCCCTTATGGCATCTATCACAACCGTGGGCCCATCATCAACGGCGTCACCGCCGGCGAAGAGACCCTCGACACTGGTTCTGAAAGTTGCGGTGTCAACCGCGATCGTCTTCCACTTTGTTAGATTGATCTCTTTTCCCGAGGCCCGCGTAAGACCTTCGAGAACAGGGTTCTGCCCGATTGCCGATACGGCGAGATTGCAGGGCAGGTCAAACTCGGAACCCTCCAGGGGAACGGGGCGCCGTCTCCCGGATGAATCCGGCTCCCCCAGTTTCATCCGGATACAGCGGAGCGCCTTGAGCCTGCCCTTTTCGGCCACGATACCGATGGGCGCGGCGAGCTCCATCAGCTCAACCCCTTCGCGGAGACAATCCTCAACCTCCACGGGGTCAGCGGGCATCTCGGCCCTGGTTCTTCGGTAGAGAATGATCACCTTGTCCGCACCCAACCTCCAGGAGGTCCTGGCCACGTCCATGGCAGTGTTCCCGCCACCCACGACGACCACGGTACCTTTGACCGGGCTGCGGTCGTCGGTCTTCTCGCGCAGGAAATCCACGCCGGAAACCACGCCTTCGGTTGCATACTCCCCTTCCACACCCATGGGCTTTGCGGCCCACGCGCCGGTGCCGACGAAGACCGCGTCATGCCATTTCATGAGTTGGTCAAGGGTGGCGTCGCGGCCCACAGCCGTCCCGTAGACGATCTTGACACCGGCCTTCTGGATGTAGTCGACCTCGGCATCTATGACCGGATCGGGCAACCTGTAGATCGGAATGCCGTAGCGGAGCATTCCACCGGATCGCGGCTGAGCTTCGTAGATCACAACGCTGTGACCCTTGCGTGCCAGGAACCATGCGGCCGTAAGCCCGGCAGGACCTGCACCGACGATGCCCACTGTCTTATCTGTCGGCGCGCCGCACTCGGGTTTCCCGTCATAGGTACCGGGGGCGTCGGTCACGAAGCGCTTGATGGCATTGATTCCGACCGCCTTGTCAACATCCGCGCGGCGGCATACGACCTCGCACTTGCGCACACAGATCCTCCCGCAGACCGCAGGCAGCGGATTGGTCTTGCGAATGAGATCAACCGCCTCACGATAAAGCCCCATGGCCGAGAGGGCGATGTAGCCCTGGGCGTCAACCCCCGCAGGGCAACCTTCCATGCAGGGCGAAAGACAGTCGGCGTAGTGGTTGGAGAGCAAGAGTTCGAGGGCCGTCTTCCTGGCCTCGAGAACTCGCGGGCTTCGGGTTTCGATCTCCATGCCCGGGTTTATCCTGGTGGCGCACGCCGGAACGAGGTTCCAGCGGCCCTTCACTTCGACAACACAAAGGAAGCAGGAGGCATACGGTTCAAGTTCGGGCGAATGGCAGAGCGTGGGGATGTCATCGAGCTTGTTCTCCCTCACGACTTCGAGGATGGTTGTTCCGGCGGCGGCTTCGACTGACTTGCCGTTTATCTTGATCGTCACTCGCCCGGCCTCTGGCATTGCTCTGTCACTCTCTCTGGCTCTGCAATTGCCCCGTCACGCACTCGACCTCTTCTGCCTCCCGATGCCTCTTCACGCATCCATGTCCCTATGTCTTATAGATAGCTTCGAACTTACATGTCGCCATGCACTGCCCGCACTTCACACAGACCGCGTTGGCTATCACGTGAGCCTTCTTGCGCTCGCCCGTGATCGCGCCGACCGAGCACTTCTTGGTGCAGAGCGTACAGCCCGTACACTTCTCGGGGTCAATGACGAAGTCTACGAGGGCCGAGCAGCTCCGCGCAGGACAGTGCTTCTCAGTTATGTGCGCATCGTATTCAGGCTTGTAGTAGCGCATGGTGGTGAGTACCGGGTTGGGTGCGGTCTGACCCAGACCGCAGAGGCTCGCCTCCCTGATCTGGTTGCCGAGGGTCGCGAGCGTGGCGAGGTCGTCGGGTGTGCCCTCCCCATGCGTGATCCGGGTGAGAATCTCGAGCATCCGGCGCGTTCCGATGCGGCAGAAAGTACACTTGCCGCACGATTCATTCTGGGTGAAGTCGAGGAAGAACCTCGCGATCTCCACCATGCAGGTCGTATCATCCAGCACCACCATGCCGCCGGAGCCCATGATTGCCCCGGTCGCGGGGATGGACTCGAAATCCACAGGGGTCTTATCGAGTTCCGCGGGGATACAGCCACCCGATGGCCCACCCATCTGCACGGCCTTGAACTTCCTGCCGCCCTTTATCCCACCGCCGATCTTGAAAACCAAGTCGTGGATGGTGGTACCCATCGGCACCTCGGCGAGTCCGCCGCGCACCACCTTGCCTGCCAAAGCAAACACCTTGGTGCCCTTGCTCTTCTCGGTACCGAAGGCTGCGTAGGCCCCGGCGCCGCGGGATATGATCCAAGGCACATTGGCATAGGTCTCGACATTGTTGTTATTGGTGGGCTTCGCCCACAGGCCCTTCTCAGCCGGGAAGGGAGGCCTGATTCGCGGCATGCCCCGCTTGCCCTCGATTGAGGCAAAGAGCGCCGTCTCTTCCCCGCAGACGAAGGCACCCGCCCCCTGCTTTATCTTGATGTCAAAGTCGAAACCTGAGCCCAGAATGTTCCTGCCGAGATAGCCCTTCTCGCGAGCGGCGTCGATAGCGATCGCTAGCCTTCGTAACGCAAGCGGATACTCGGCGCGGCAATATATATAGCCGTGGGACGAGCCTATGGCCTTGCCGCAGATAGTCATGCCCTCGAGCACGGAATGAGGATCGCCCTCGAGCACCGACCGGTCCATGAAGGCGCCCGGATCGCCCTCGTCGGCATTGCAGACGACGTACTTGACGTCGCTCTTCTGCTTTGCGGTGAATGACCACTTAAGGCCAGTGGGAAAACCTGCGCCGCCTCTCCCGCGCAGACCGGAAGCGGTGACCTCCTTGATGATCTCGTCAGGCGCCATCTCGAGCAGGGCCTTGCGCAAAGACTGGTAGCCACCCTGAGCCTCGTAATCCTCGACGTCTTCCGGATCGATGGTGCCGCAGTTCCTGAGGACTATTCTCTCCTGGAGTTTGAGAAAGTCGGCTTCGGTTCCGCTCTGGGTGCCGTCCGCCGCAAGCCTATAAGCTACGTGATCTTCCAGCACTTTGCCGGCGATGATATGCTCTCTGTAAATCTCGGATGCAAGCTCCGGCGTGACGCCACCGTAGATGGTGCGCCAGGCGTCTTCGCGAACCTCCACAAGCGGCTCGCGATAGCACATGCCAATGCAGCCCGTAGCGGAGAGCTCGCAGGCGCCCGGCTTGGCAGCGATTGTCTCCTTGAGCTTGTCGTAAACCTGCTGAGCACCTGCCGACAGCCCACAGGTGCCCATCCCCACAATTGCCCTCTTCATCTACCTGCTCCCAATTGCTCCCCCAACCTGCTTTCGGTACTTGCTCTCGGTTGCTCCCGAGCCAGCGTGGTTAATACCTGGTTCATGCTTCATTCATGTTCCGCACTCGCTTCATACGTCCCGCGAGGCCTGTCCCCAGGTCGTCGGTTCATCAGTTGAGCCTGCTGAGGCTGACCCCGACACCTTCGCCTGTGGACCCTCTTCCCGCCGACGATAATCACGCAGAATCTTCCTAACGGAGGCCGGCGTCAGGCGCCCATGGGTGTCATCATTTATCATCATCACCGGCGCGAGCGAGCAACAGCCGATGCACGCCACGGTATTCAGGGTGAAGAGCCCGTCTTCAGTGGTGTCCCCCACCTCGATACCCAGCTCGTCTTCGATTGTCTCGACAATCATCTTGGATCCGGATACGTGACAGGCGGTGCCGGCGCACGCGCGCACAAGAAATTTGCCGCGAGGCTGAAGTCTGAACTGGCCGTAGAAGGTTATGACTCCGTAGACGTCCGATTCCGGTATGCCGGTGACGGCTGATATGTAGGCCATCGCCCGCCTTGGAATATAGCCGAAGTGGTCCTGGGCAGACTGCAAAAGCGGGATGAGTTCCCCTGGGGCTCCGTCATACCGCCACAGGCGGTATCTGAAGTCTTCGTCTCCTCGGCGGTCAGCCAAGTTGGCTCTCCCTTGATGCACGCGGCATCCGGGCTTTCGCTGTTCAGGGATTCACAGAAAGGCGGACGGCCTGCAACAGGCAAGCTCAGCCCGAGATGACACAGCCAGAATCGTTCTATCTATGCTTGATGCGGCGATCAGTCTTCCATCAGCTTGATCACCGTCGCCTCGCGTACCCTGAGAACTCCATCTATTTGACTGAGCTTCTCCAAAATCTTCGACTTGCGCCCGATGCCCTCACCCGTGATCATCCCCACCAGCTTCTTGCCGTCCTCGATGACGTCGCAGAAGATGACCTCATCCACGAAGAAAACGGTCGTGAATATCTGCTGAATAGCATTCTTGTCGATATCGACTATCACGTAGCTCGTGGTGCCGGGCTGTCTGGCCCGCCTCTCCTGGCTTCGCGCCTTGATGGTCTGGCCGTAGATCTTGACGAATTCGTTGACGTCACGGTCGAGCTTCGGTCTCTGGACTCCCAACGTCGAGACAACCTCGACTCCAGGGATCGCACCTATCCGGTCAAAGAGGCGCTTGACTTCATCGGCCGAGGAGCCCTGCGCGAGGATTATTATGTCGAAGTCCCCCCGGACGGCCTCACACCTCTGTACACCTTCCATTTTGTGAATCTGATTGAAGATTTCCATGCTTCTTAAAGCCTCGGTTATCCGCACCGTGAGATAGGCGCTCACGGATTCGCGTGCGCCCTCTGCGACCGGCTCGGCTGCTACCGCTTGCTTCCGCGTGGAGCCCGGGGAGAGCTCCTCCAACGCCTTGACCAGGTCGGAGATCTCAAAAGGCTTGTCGAGATAGCCGGTGTTGGGTTCCGATAGCGCCTTGAGCTTGAGGGCCTCATCGCCGAAGCCCGTGATCACGAGCACGGGAAGCTCCGGATATTGGATCTTAATCACCTTAAGGATCTTCAGGCCGTCAATATCAGGCATGAAGATGTCCGTGATCAGGTAGTCGTAGGCGATTCCCTTCTCATGGGCGCCATTGAGCTCGTGGATGGCTGAGATGCCGTCCGGGCAGGCCACGGCGCTGAAGCCTTCCTGCGTAAGCCCGACCGTGAGGTTCCTTCTGATCTCAGCCTCATCATCAATTATCAGGACACGCCCTTTCAAAGCGACCCTCCTATCAAGCGATCTTCATGTGACCATCAAGCGAAAACCATAATATATGGGGATAGCCTGATTCCTTTCACCTTTATCCTCATCGTAGAATACCCTCTGGGAGGGGCCTTGTCAAGCCTAGGGCGAGCGTGCCACGGTGTCGAAAAGCGACCGGGTGGCAGGCGTATTGCCGACCGCTGCCGGATTCCCGTCGCTGCCGAAACGCAGCAAAGCATAGAGGGCCCAGTGGAACGCCCATTGGCAGGCCTACTTGTACATTGCCTTGATCCCGCCCCAGGTGGCAGGCTCGGTAGCCTCGCCGCAGCCGCAACCGTCGCTCGCCTGCGCACCGATGTCCTGGTCACAGGAGTTGTTGGCCGCCAGACAGGGGGAGCAGGCCTCATTGGTGAGGTCGCCGCTCGGGATGTCGCAGAAGAGGGGATCCTGCGAGATATTGCCATTCACGCCGGCCTGACCCGCAATGCAGCCCGTCCAGTCACCATACTCATTGCCATAGATGTCGCAGCACGTGAGCGTGGGACTGCCTGGCGGGTTGATGCAGCCTATGGATGCGGCCTGTTTGCAGAACGCGATGACGGTTCTGTCCAGGCTAGGAGATACCCCTGACGAGCAGTATATCACCGCACCGCCCGAAGAGTCCGCCACGAAGGAGCAGCTCGTGATCTGGACCGATGATCCAGTTGAACAGTAGGTGCTGCTCCCGAGGGTCGTGCAAGTATTCCTGAGAGAAACGCAGCCTGTCATGGAACCCGTACCCCCGTCAAAATAAACTGCGCCACCCGGGCCCGAAGCCGAATTGCCGGATAGGGTACATCCGCCGAGAGTAAGGCTACTTCCATCAGAGAACAAGCCGCCACCCGCGATACTGGCGGTATTGCCCGAGAAGGTGCAGTCCGTAAAGGTTGCGGCGGCCGCACCGATGTAACCGACATACACCGCACCCCCGTATTGGGCCGTGTTGCCCGAGAAGGTGCATCCGGTCACTGTAGCGGAGCCACTGAAGCATAGCGCGATTGCACTACCCTGCGACGCCGAGTTGCTGGTGAATCGGCAACTGTCTATGATCGCTGTGCAATCATTCAACACCATTACCACCCCACCTGCCCAGTCGGAGTGGTTATTGGTGAAGACACAGTTCCTCAGTTTTGCTGTGGAGCCGTCCACCTCCTTACCGACGTATATCGCCCCTGCCGATGACGAATAGCCACCGCGGATAGTTATGCCATCTATCACGACAGGCGGGGTCCCATCAAACCCGATATCGAACGCCGCGTGGAATTCGGATGCGCTTCCGCCGCAATCGATAATGCAGAGATCGGGATTGGCGCTCTCTGAACATACCGTAACAGACTTGCCGTCCAGATGAATGTCCCGATTCCCATCTCCAGTAAACGTACCGTTGGCGAGGAGTATGGTATCGCCCGAAGCCGCGGCTTGCCGAGCATCGTCAATTGTGGCAACGTCCCCGGAGCTGTCGGGTTTGACGTACCATGTCGCGGCCGAAAGTGAAGCTGCAAGCATGACAACGAGAACGAGAGCGAGCAAAGGCATGATCAATCTGCGCATCTTCTTGCCTCCTTTGAGAAAGACATCTAGCCCACCAAGCGCGATCATACTCCAGCGGCCACAGGATGGCAACTACAAAGGGGATATACGGCAGGTAAGCCAAGTAAGCCAGACGAACCAAGCCTGACAGATCAAGTACTAGCTAGCACTTCTACTTCGTATACAGGAAGCTGCTGCCTCAGGAGCTCATGGAGCATCACTGCTTCAGGTTTACTGCGCGTTAAAGCCTGGAGGCCCTGCTTCAACTCATCAAAACTCAGCTGCTCCTTAAGGGCCTGCCAGAGTTCTTGGTCATCTCTTAGACTGACTCCCCGGGCAAGTTCCGATGGTAGGACCTTAATCCCTCCATTTGCAGCAATCGCCTTAGCCATGGTTTCCTGCATCTGTTCACGGATCCCACTCCAGAGATCCTTACCATTGATGGCAGCCGATAATCTCGCCAGAGCCAGGGATAATGAAAGGATAGCATTCATGCCCAAGGTGCCTTTTCTCTGCATAACCGCAATTCTTGAAGTGCGCTCAGAAGCAGAAGCGTCATTCAGAAGACCTCTATCCTGGGTTGCCTTAAGCTCTGCCTGCAAGAGGACCCCATCGATGCTGGCAATACCGTCTAGGTCTCGTACCTTCTTCCCGACAAATAGATCAGCAAGAAGATTCTCGACGTTGTCGACAGCATTCAGACAGCCTTTGCCTTCATAACGCTTTGCCCTCGTCCAGGCCTCCTTAAGCTCAGAATCCTGCTTCGAGGCAATGGCCTCATCATCAACGTCCTTGGCAAAACGATAAGTGCCGTCATCGGTCCGCTTGAATAGCTCAGGATGGTTCTTGGTGAGTCGTGAGGGGAAGATCATGCTATCTACCAGGTGAATTGCTTCACCCGTTCCTGCAGACGTGCCCAGAGGCGTGGAGCCAGTGAAGGACAGGATCTTCTCCAAACGTTGATTGCCGGCAATACCAGCAGTAACCTTCACTCCCACAGTAGGAATGCCTGCGTTGGTTGCTTCCTCATAGGCGGTGATGTGAGTTACGGTGAGCTCGTTGATGAATTCATCGAGCTCGCCGGGAGAGAGTTCTGGGGAGGGCTGCCGAGAGGCCCCGGATGTCGCTTGCCGGGAGGCTCCCGACGTGGCTAGCGCTGGGGCCCCCGCTTGCGTCCGGGCCTTTGCACCTTTCCCCTTGCCGAGCGTCTCCTCGAAGAGATCCTTCATCAGCTTAATGATGGAGCCGTATTTTACCAGTCTTTCCGTGTTGGCCCCACCCCCTGCCTTTAGACCCATGGCCTCTGCCGCTATGCCAATCTGGGCCTCCATATCGTCATTGGGGCTCTTGGAACGATGCGAGACCACCAGCTCCATGCCGTGACCCAGGGCAGTCAACATCGCCAGAATCGTCTCAGAGAGGGTGCCGATCTGATTTGCCTTGATGAGGACCGTGTTGATCAGCTTCATATCAATACACTTCTCAATCGTTGCATCATTGGTAGTTACCAGGTCGTCCCCGATGATGAAGAGCTTATCTCCCAACTTGGCCAGGGCCAGTTTCCAACCCTCGTAATCATTCTCAGCAAAGCCATCTTCGAGGGAAACAATGGGCACGCCCTCAGCGATAGCCTTTTCGTATAATCCCAGGATCTCATTACGGTTCATGACTACTTCTTGATCGGTATAGCGCCAGAATCTGTACGTGCCTACTTCCCATTTCTCTTTTGCTTCATGCGAATCCCCATACTTGGCAATGTTGTAGGCATCCTGAAGCTGAGAAGCGGCGGGGTCAAGGGCCACGGCCACATGAACGCCTGGCTCGTAACCCAGATCCTCAATCGTCTGCTTCATTAGCCGCCACATCTTCTGCTCCGGCACGATATCGCCCGGATCCTTGGTAATGAAGGTGGCTAGCCCCCCTTCAAGACCGATACCCATAACGCGACAGCCAGGCGTGCGCTCAATGATCTCCTTGAGCCTGTACTGGATCTGCACGGTCATGCGCTGGGCTTCTTCATAGTTCTCGGCACTGAGGGGTATGAACATGCCTTCCTGCATACTGATGTTGGATTCTGGGTATTCTTTCTCCGTATGGGCACCACCCATGGCGCAGTTGCGGTATCCCCAGGGAGCACGGATCTTGATGTGATCCGCGGTCATCTCCTGGAGCCGGGTGGTAACCATCTGCTGCTTCACCTTCATCACTCTGTCGATCCAGCGTCCTTCAGTCACTTTTTCTTTGGCTACAGGCGGGGCAGGCTTGAGGCTCTCTCGGAACTTCTTGTATTCGCCTGCATCAGCAAATATGAGATCGAGTAAGCCCACCACAGATATACCCAGGAAGATCCTTCCCAGATAGAGCAAGCCGACGGTGCTGGTGGTGAACCCAAGAACAAGCAGAACACCTGCAAAGGGCAGCGAGAACCAGAACAGGTTCCTGCTGGCACGAGGGCCGGCCGCTTTGACCGCCAGGTTATAGGGCGAATCGACGCTGTAGGTCAGACCGAATTTGTTTATGCCGTGGAACTTACCGATGGGGATTTTGAGCAGCATCTCAATGTTCCAGACCAGACGGCTCAGGAAACCTTGCTTGGCCCTCTTCTGCGCTGCGGGCAAGAACTTGTTATTCAACGTGATCTGCCGCACTGCCTCAAGATAGTGTCCGCGCTCATGCCAGCCGACCGCAACGTAGAAGGTGACGAAGGCATAAGCCAGGCCGGTGACGACCTCGACAAGGAATGATTGGGGCAGGATATTGACGGTTACGGTGACCCCCGCGCTGGCCAGGATCCGTTCAATATAATAGGGGAACAAGAAAGCGGCATGTACCGACATGAAGATATGATTGGCAATGACCCAGCCCTTTTCGAGGAAGGCGTCCTTTGGGCGCGTAGCCGCTGGGAAAGCGCCGTCAACACTACGGGAGGTCTTTGCCACGCGAGCGGCTCTTGTCTTGCGGGAGGTCCCTGCCATGCCGGCGGCTCCTGTCTTGCGGGGTGGCCTTCCTCCATATATGAGAGTTAGGTTGCCAGGGGCACGCCCCTCTAAGGTAATAAGCAGTCGCTCAAGGCGGTTAGCCAACAGCCTGATGTTATGAGTCACCGGGTGAATTACTTTCATAGCAACAGCACCTTCCTTTTGGAATATGATGGTCCTTACATAGCTTCGAATTACGCGGTTAGAAACATTAGCTAAAAGTAGGGATTTGTCAACAGGTTTGCGATGAATTTCAAGAGGATTCGATGTAGCGCGGGGCCCGGCCCAAGGGAAAACCCTTTGACAGGAAGGCGAGGGCGTAAGTAGACTGGCTTTTAAACCGGCCCTGAATCGGGATAGAAAGCAGGTTTGCCTTTTCGCCCTGACGATAGAGGGCACCGACGGAGAACCTTTTTGGATCAAACAATCACCCATGACGTCTTGATCCTCGGGACGGGGCTCGCAGGTTTGCGGGCCGCAGTCGAGCTCTCCTTGAGATCCGGCGGAAGCATCGACATTGGCGTCGTCTCAAAGGTTCAGATCATGCGCTCCCACTCGGTGTGCGCCGAGGGGGGTACCGGCGCGGTGATGCGTCCGGAGGAGGGCGACAGCGCTGCGCTACATGCTTGGGACACGGTCAAGGGCTCGGACTTCCTCGCTGACCAGGACGTAGTAGAGCGCTTCGTGGCCGCGATGCCCGATGAGATTCGCCTGCTCGAGCACTGGGGCGTTCCGTGGTCTCGACGGGAGGACGGGCGCATCATGCAGCGAGCCTTTGGCGGGCATTCGTTTCCTCGTGCCTGCATGGCAGCCGATAAGACGGGCTTCTTTGAAGTTCAGGCTCTCTATGACAACCTGCTACGGTATAAGAGCTTCAAGCGGTATGATGAGGCCTTCGCCACCAAGATCCTGCTCGATGGCGGCCGTTTCGCTGGAATAACTGTGTTGGACCTGCCCACGGGGCAATTCCTCTTGCTTCGCGCCAAGGCGCTTCTCATCGCTACAGGAGGTCTGGGGGTGCTCTACGGTTTCACCACCTACTCTCAGACCGTCACCGGGGACGGTCAGGCCCTTGCCTACGAGGCCGGTCTCGCCCTCGAAGATCCCGAGTTCATTCAGTTCCACCCCACGGGGCTTATCCCCTCCGGTATTCTCATGACTGAGGGTTGTCGGGGTGAGGGCGGGTACCTTCTCAACAAGGATGGAAAGCGCTTCATGGAGAAGTATGCACCGAAGTTCATGGAGCTTGCCCCACGCGACATCGTATCCCGTTCTGAAATGACTGAGCTCTCAGAGGGGCGCGGCTTTGAGGATCCTGAGGGTCCTGGGCATGTCGACCTAGATCTGACGCATCTCGGGGCTCGTAAGATCAACAAATGCCTGCCCCTGATCAGAGAGGTCTGCATGAAGTTCCTGGGGTTGGATCCCATACTCTCCCCTATCCCGGTGCGTCCGGTCGCTCACTACTCTATGGGTGGGATCGAGGCGGACATCGACGGTCGCACCAAGATCGAGAACATGTGGGCAGCAGGAGAAGTCGCCTGCCACTCTCTTCACGGCGCGAATCGCCTGGGATGCAACTCCACGGCCGAGTGCGTGGCGTGGGGAGCGATCACGGGCAGGGAGATCGCAAAGTACCTTGCGAGGGAGCCTGGGAGTTCCGATGTGCCGGATGCTGTTGCGCGCGCTGCCCGCGAAGAGGAAGATCGGATATTCAAGGGCCTGCTGCAGAATTGCGTAGGGAGCAGCGGGGCTGGCCGCGGTGGCGGTGGCGGGGGTGGCGAGGGTGGTGGGGGTGGCGAGAATCCTTACAAGATCCGCCGCGAGCTCGGAGAGGTCATGGATCGGCACGCAAGTGTCTTTCGAGACGGTAAGTCCATGCATGAAGGGCTTGAGAAGGTTCACGCGTTGATGGAACGGTTCAAGAAGGTGTCAGTCCAAGACAAAGGCCGCGTGTACAATTCCAACCTCATCCATACGCTGGAGACGGGAAACCTGCTGGAGCTCGCTGAAGTTGTGCTCACGGCCGGGCTGGCGCGTGAGGAGTCTCGCGGAGCGCACTCGCGGAAGGACTTCCCTCGGCGTGACGATGAGCGGTTTCTCAAACACACGCTCGTCACGCGGGCCAACGGAAAGCCCGGGGTGGATTACAAACCCGTGAAGATCACTCGCTGGAAGCCTGTGGCAAGGGAATACTAGTGTAGTGTCTCATAAATACCTTGACTAATTGGAGCTGTCTTGGTATCATG
>CAYHHI010000049.1:0-23652 GCA_964356335.1 uncultured bacterium | reverse complement strand
GCCGCCAAGTACGCGCTCCTCCTCGAAAAGGAGATTCCCGAGATCTCACCCGAGGTTCTCGATCTCTTGACTGCCTACTCATGGCCAGGCAACGTGCGGGAGCTCGAGAACGAAATCCAGCGCCTGATTGCCTTCTCAGGCGATGGCAGAATAGGGAACCAACACGTATCAAAGCGGATCAAGGACTCCTTACGGCAAGGCCTTGAGCGAAATGCAATGGGAAATCTCAAGGAAAGGCTGGCTGTGTTCGAGCGGGAGATAATAAGAGAAACCCTCGAAAAATACGCGTGGAACAAGAGTCGGACAGCAAGGCATCTTGGTCTCACGAGGCAAGGGCTTCACCGCAAGGTCCGCAGGTTCGGCATCCTGAGACAGGAATGAATGCGACCGACACGGACACAAGGGAATCTGCCTGGAAGAGGAAGAGCCCAGGGCCAAGGGGAGGCGAGCGGGCGAGAGCTCAGGCGTGAAGCCTTGAGTTGCGGGAATGGGAGCCGCAAGGTGGGAACAGACACAAGGGGTGCAGAAGCGAATAAAGTTGACTCGGATTTTGCAGTCTTGTATTTTCTCAGCAGCCAAGGAGGGAGCACTTTGTACGACCACCTTCTCGAGCGAGTGGCGAGACAGAACCAAACGAAGCTTCTGCTTGTCGTGGTTGATGGTTTAGGGGGCCTTCCTTCGTCTGAGGCCGGGACGACAGAGCTTGAGCAGGCAGCGAAACCCGAGATGGACGGCCTTGCCCGCCGGTCCGCCCTGGGTCTCGTCGATCCAATTGCCCCGGGCATCACACCTGGCAGCGGCCCTGCCCATCTTGCCATTTTCGGTTATGATCCCCTCAGGTGGGAAATCGGAAGAGGTATCCTGAGTGCACTCGGCATCGGCTTCGCGGTCGAACCGACCGATCTTACGGCGCGTGGCAATTTCGCAACTCTCAACAAGGAAGGCATTGTGACCGACCGCCGGGCTGGGAGAATCTCTACCGAGACCAACCAGGCTCTTTGCACCTTGCTTGACGGCATGAGAATCGGGGACACCCAGGTCCATGTGAGACCCGAGAAAGAACACCGCGTGGCGGTGATATTCAGAGGGGGAGACCTCTCGGATAGACTCACGGATTCCGACCCACAGACCGAAGGCGAAAGGTCTCGAGAAGTGGAACCGCTTGGCGCCGCAGCCGCGACCACAGCCCGCACGGTGAACGCCTTCCTCGGTGAGGTCCTGAAGCGCCTCAGGGACAAGCATCCTGCCAATGCCATTCTCCTGAGAGGCTTTGCCAAGCATCCCTCCCTGCCGGATTTTCGATCGAGGTACAAGATGAGAGCTTGTGCCATTGCTTCCTACCCTATGTATAAGGGGCTTGCAAGGCTGGTTGGGATGAGCGTGATCGAAGACCTGGATTCGCTTGACTCCCAAATCGCGGCTCTCGAGAGGGTATGGCACGACTTTGACTTCTTCTATTTCCACTACAAGAAGCCCGACTCACGTGGCGAAGACGGCGATTTCGCGGGCAAGGTGAAGGCCATAGAGGAGCTGGACCGCTCGCTTCCGCGGATCGTCAAGCAAGTACCCGATGTCATGGTCCTTACCGGTGATCACTCGACTCCCAGCATCCTGGGGATGCACAGCTGGCACCCTGTACCGCTCCTTCTGTGGTCGAAGTGGATCATTCCCGATGGGCTTGCCCTGAGCGAGAGGACATGCGCGAGGGGCAATCTGGGGAGAATGAACGCCGTTGAAGTCTTACCCATGATGATGGCTAACGCCCACAGGCTTGAGAAGTACGGTGCGTAGGGTCCTCTGTCTCAATTCGTCCGTCCTTGCTTCCGTGATCTGCCTGTGCTCGGGCCTCTGTGTTTCCTTTTCATTCTGGCCCTACAGAACAGGTTTTCTCGCCTACTTCGTGCTCATCCCTTTCATCATCTTCTCAGGGCTCAAGGATGGCCGTGGCACGTCTCTCATCAATAGCTACCTCTTCGGCTTTGGCTACTTCATGGGCAGTCTCTACTGGATCGCCATGCTCCAGAAGGAGCAAATCACCCTGCCCTGGCTGAGGCTCCCGGCGGCCATCATCCTGTGCCTCTATCTTTCGCTCTTCATGTTGCTCACGGGTTACTTGGTGAGGCGCCTCGTGATGCTCAGGATCCCATATGAGGCCGCACTCGCTTGTGTCTGGGGGGGTGTGGAGTACCTGAGATCACTGGGGCCCCTTGGATTTCCCTGGGTATCGCTTGGCTATTCTCAGACCCCCTATGCCTCTGTGATCCAGCAGGCTGCCGCGATCGGCACTTACGGCCTGTCCGCATGGGTTGTCCTCCTGAACGGTCTTCTTGCGAGGTTCATCGTATCAAGGAGATGGCTCGTCGCGGTGCTCGCAGCTGCCGTCTTCGCTCTGCCGGTCCTGGGCGGCAGGCTTGTGCTCTCGGACGCCAAGCCAGGTGCTAGCCTTGCCGTGGCGCTCATCCAACCCGATATATCGGGCGCAATCAAATGGGATACTACCTACCGGGACAGCACCATGCGGATACTGAAAGACATGACTCTGGAGACCAGTGGTGCACGCATGGTAATATGGCCTGAGACCGCAGTCCCTATGTACGTCAAGCAATCAGACTCCTACATCGACAGCATCATCGGGCTCGCGCGCACAAAGAGCTCATACATCCTAACCGGATTTCCCGATTATGAACGCACGCCGGAAGGCATCAGATACTACAATTCGGCCATGCTCGTGTCGCCGGAAGGGGAAATCGTGAAGGAGTACAGAAAGATCCACCTGGTTCCCTTCGGGGAGATGATACCTTTCGAAGACAGGATATCCGTGTTGGGAAAGATCAACTTCGGAGAGGGTGATTTCTCCCCTGGAAAGACCTACGAGGTTTTCCCGATCGGCTCGAGCCGGTTTGGCGTGGCAATCTGCTTTGAATCAATATACCCGTCGCTGGTGCGGCAGTTTGTCAGAAATGGGGCCAGTTTCATCGTCAATATAACTAACGATGAATGGTTCGGTGATAGCCCGGGCCCTTACCAACATGCTCAGATGGCGATAATGAGGTGCGTGGAATACCGAATTGGGCTTGCGAGATGCGCTAACACGGGAGTCTCTATGCTGGTTGACCCCTATGGCCGCGTGATTCGCGAAACCCACCTGTTTACACGAGATATTCTTGCTGGGCAGGTCATGCTTGGCGATGGCGGAACGCCTTATAGTAAATGGGATTACATGATTGACTTCATGTTGATTATAGTCCCGGTGGCGCTCGCCATCCTGACGTACGTGCCCGCAGTCGAACGGGCCTGCGCAAGGGGTGAAACAGTTTGACAACCCCAGTTTCGAGTGATACAGTCTGGCGGGCTGCGTGGGAATCGGGCATTGCTGATGGTGAATAGAGGTAGGAGAGTTGGCAAAGGGAAGTCGGCCTGTTTCCATAGTGGGTGCCACGGGGCTGGTGGGAAGTGAAGTAGCAAGGATCCTTTTCCTTCGCAAGTTTCCCGTGGAGCACCTCCTGCTCTTCTCCTCGGGGCGGACCCGCGAGCGCGAGACTACTATCGTCGGCAAGGTCTTCCCGATAAGACCTTTCAGGCTTGAGGCCCTCGGAGAGCCGGGCTTCTGTTTCCTTGCGGCAGGCGGCGATCTCGCCAGGCGCTACGCGAGATCAATAGCTGCTCTCGGACACATCGTGATCGACAACAGCAGTGCCTTCAGAATGAACGAGGACGTTCCCCTGGTAGTGCCGGAAGTCAACCCCGGCGATCTCAAGAACCACAAAGGCCTAATAGCCAACCCCAATTGCTCGACCATTCAGATGGTGGTCGTGCTTGCGCCGCTTCACAGGATGTGGGGACTCAAGAAGGTGGTGGTCTCGACCTACCAGTCGGTGTCGGGTGCCGGACTTGGGGCAACCGGGGAGCTTGCCATGCAATCATATGCTCGGCTCGAAGGGCGAGACTTGCCGCCGCGGGTCTTTACGCACAGAATCGCCTTCAATCTCATCCCTCGGATCGACACTTTCGATTGCGACGGCTGGACGGGCGAGGAGCGCAAGATGATGAATGAGACGAGAAAGATCCTGGGTGACCGGGCCATAAATGTTGTGGCAACAGCGGTGAGGGTGCCCGTCTTCAGAGGGCACTCCGAGTCGGTCTATGCGGAGTTTGAGCGCGAGGTTGATCTTGCCGCGGCGCGGCGGCTACTCGAGGATGCTCCCGGTGTGGAGGTGGTTGATGATCCGGCAAAGGATAAGTACCCTATGCCTCTGGATTGTGTGGCAAAGGACAGGACTTTTGTGGGGAGGCTGAGACTTAATACTGGCTCGCCTAAGGCATTGTGCATGTGGATAGTGAGTGACAATATCTGGAAAGGCGGAGCCCTAAATGCAGTTGAGATAGCCGAGAAGCTTCTTTAAGGAGGTGGGTCTGGGGGCAAGACAGCAATTCGGAAGATACGTCGCGATAGCATCTCATCTCCATGTGCTTGACCCATTCATAAAGATTCTGGTTTTCTTGCTGGTGATGGTTTCGATATTCCTGGCCTCGACTTGGCTTGGCCTGGTCCTGGTTGCAGGATACATCCTCATACTCTGCTTCATGTCGCGAATAAGGTTCTCATTCTACGTTCAGAGTCTCAAGTACTTCACCTGGATGTTTGCGCTCTCTTTTGCGATCAATGTGATTTTCCCGAGGGGCACCCGTACCATGGCCTTCAGTCCCCAGGCCTTGGCTCTCGCCATCATGCTGGCAACCAGGCTTGCCCTCATGATCCTTGCTGCCGCCATTTTCACGATGGTTACGTGCCCTTCGGAGATTGGAGAAAGCGTGATGGTTCTCTCCAGGATGAGGGGCCGTATGGGTCGCAGGGCAGCGGAATTCGCATCGGTGCTCTCGATAGCCTTGCGTTTTGTGCCGGTGATGTTCGAGGAAGCTGAACGCATCAAGGCCGCGCAGGCCCTGAGAGGCGGAAGACCCCGAGGCCTTGTGGGCAGGGTACGATCGGTGATAGACCTGGTCGTGCCCCTCATGGAATCTTCGCTCCGGAGGGCAACCAATCTCGGGTTTGCCCTTGAGGCACGGTGCTATGGGTATCACCTGCCAGCCACCCGTGGCATAAGATTGGGAAAGTACGAAACTGTTTTCCTGGCCAGCGCGCTTGTTTTGCTTTTTTTGACAGTCCGATTGAGGTAACTTATGCATGAGAACCGCCTGAGCGTTAAGAACATGAGGCTCGTCGTGGAGTATGACGGGACCGAGTTCTGTGGATGGCAGAGACAGCCAAAGGTCAGAACTGTGGAGGGAGAGATTCTTGGGGTGCTGGCTCCGCTGGTAGGCTTGGAGCCTGAGATAATAGCGGCCGCGAGGACCGATTCGGGGGTCCATGCCCTCGGCCAGGTCATGAACTTCACCTCGCTCTCACCCCTGGAACCGGATGAGGTCAGGGATGCCCTTAATTCACTCCTTCCTCCAGATGTGCGAGTGGTCTCTGCCTCGGAGGCACCGCTTGCCTTCAATGCAAGATACGATGCTACGCAGCGGACTTACAGGTACATTGTCTCCATGAGACCTACGGCTCTGTGGCGCAGACACAGGTGGCATGTCAAGTGGAGACTCGACCTTGAGGCCATCAAGGAAGCTATGGAATCACTGGTCGGCCAACATGATTTCTCGGCGTACACGTGCAAGGACGAGGAAAGGAGCACTTGGATAACCATGCGGGAATCCTCGGCTGAAGAGATCGAACCTGAGGTCGTCGCGCTGACCTTTGGTGCCAACCGGTTCGTCAGGAGGATGGTGAGGACGCTGGTGGGCACGCTTGTGGAGATCGGACGCGGAAGGATGCAACCGCGAGACGCGTATGATATACTGTCGAGCCGAGACAGGAAAGTAGCTGGGCCATGCGCGCCCCCGCATGGACTCTATCTTGTGGGGGTTGACTACTGACAAAGGAGGCCAGGGATGAAGTTCTTCATTGACACAGCGAACATTGATGAGATCACGGAAGCTGCGAGCCTCGGCATCTTGGATGGTGTGACGACCAATCCGAGCCTGCTTGCCAAGGAGAAAGGCAAGGGCGATTTCAAAGACATCCTCAAACGCATCTGTGAAATCGTCCAGGGCCCAGTGAGTGCAGAGGTCGTGGCTCACGACGCAGATACCATGATCGAGGAGGCGAGAAAACTCTCGAAGCTCGATAAGCACATCGTGATCAAGGTGCCCCTGACCAAGGAAGGCCTTAAGGCGATAGGCAGACTCGCGAAAGAAGACATAAGGACCAACGCGACTCTGGTTTTCAGCGCCAACCAGGCGATCCTGGCAGCGAAGGCCGGCGCATCTTTCTTGAGCCCCTTCGTTGGAAGGCTGGATGATGCAAGCCACATCGGTATGGACCTCATAACACAGATTGTGACCATATTCGATAATTACGATTTCTCAACCGAGGTGATAGTCGCAAGTGTGCGAAATCCTCTTCACGTCGTGGACGCCGCGCTGGCGGGAGCGGATGTCGTCACCATCCCGTTCAAGGTTATCGAACAGATGATCAGGCACCCATTGACGGACGCCGGAGTGAAGGCATTTCTCGAAGACTGGCAGAAGCTTGGGGCCAAGATCTGAGGTGTACCATGAGGATAGTAGCGGCCATTGCGGTTGCGGCTCTCGTAGGCCTTGGCATAGCGCTCGTGACGTATCTGCCGGACCTTAGGTCTGGCGAGGGAAAGCCCCGCGCCGAGGTCCGCCAGGAGAACGCGCCAGGCGATGAGATAGCTGCTTCGCGAAAGACTGCGATTGTGCGGGCAGCCGAAGAGGTTGGTCCTGCAGTTGTCTCGGTCAGTGTGATGCAGACAAGGGTGGTGAGGACTTCGCCCTATGTTCCTTTCCGCGACCAGCACTTTGATCAGTTCTTCCGGAATTTCTTTGGCGAGCGCGAATACGTCGAACAGGTGCCGAGCCTTGGTTCAGGTGTGATCATAAGTGAAGCCGGGCTTGTCGTCACTAACGAGCACGTGGTAAGAGACGCGACCGAGATCAAGGTGACCCTCACTGACGGGCGCGAAATGAGCGGCACCGTACTGGCCAGTGAGCCTGAGTATGATCTCGCGCTGGTCCGGATCGAGGGGAAAGATCTCCCTACCGCAAAGCTCGGAGACTCCGACGGCATCATCATCGGCGAATGGGCGATTGCTATCGGGAATCCTTTCGGCTTCCTCCTGGAGGATCCCCATCCTTCGGTGACGGTCGGAGTGATAAGCGCGCTCCACAGATCGATAAAGACCGACGAAGGGGTGCTGGGCGTCTACAAAGACATGATCCAGACCGATGCAGCGATCAACCCGGGCAATAGCGGCGGGCCTCTGGTGAACTCGCTGGGCGAGGTGATAGGGATAAACGCCTTGATAGCATCGAGGAGCGGCGGCTCGCTCGGAATGGGTTTTGCCATACCCGTGAACCGCGTGAAGCATATAGTGGAAGAGGTCGCGAAGTATGGCCACATCAGGCAGATATGGATCGGGTTCCTGGTTCAGGAGATCAATCCGCTGATTGCGCGTTCGCTGGGACTTGAGAATACCCGGGGTGTGATCGTGACCCAGGTTGACAAAGACAGTCCTGCCGACAAGGCCGGCATAAAGCGGGCAGATGTGATCACTCAGGTCAACAAGGAGCCCATCAGGAACATCGAGTCGGCTAAGAAAGCCATCTTTGGGGCGGAGGTCGGAGACCGGCTCGAATTCGGCATCGTGAGGCAAGGCAGAGAGAAGAACGTCAGCGTCGACGTGGAAGAAGCTCCCGCCAAGTGAGGAGCAAGGCTTGATAGACAGATACACGCTTCCCGAGATGAAAGCGGTCTGGAGCGAGGACACCAAACTCCGCACCTGGCTGAAGGTGGAGCTGGCGATCGTCGATGCGCTCGCTGGGGAAGGCAAGGTGCCCAGGGACGCTGCCATGAGGATAAGGAAGAGGGCATGCTATGATACCGGGCGGGTTGCCGAGATCGAGGAAGTGATCAAGCACGATGTTCTCGCTTTTGTCGAATCGGTCGGCGAGAGTCTCGGATCTGCGAGCAGATATTTTCACATGGGAGTTACTTCGTCCGATGTGGTGGACACGTCGCTTGCCATCCTCCTCCGCGATGCCACCAACCTGGTGCTCGAGGAACTCAAGCAGCTCAGGCAGGTTGTCGCCAGGCTCGCAAGGGACCACAGGGATACGCTGATTGCAGGCAGAACCCACGGAATGCATGCAGAGCCCACTACCCTTGGACTCAAGTTTGCTGTCTGGTACAACGATCTCGGCAGGGCCATCGCGCGCATAGAGCGAGCCGGCCTTGAAGTCCAGGTAGGAAAGGTGTCCGGCGCAGTCGGCAACTATTCCCATCTTTCACCCCGAATCGAGGAGATCACACTTCGCTCACTCGGCCTCAGGCCCGAACGCCCGGCAACCCAGGTCGTCCAGCGAGACAGGCACGCGGATTTCATGTCGAGCCTTGCCATCGCGGCGAGCTCGATGGAGCGGATCGGGCTTGAGCTCAGGAATCTTCAGAGGACTGAGATCGCCGAGATGGAGGAGCCCTTTGAGCGCGGGCAGAAGGGATCCTCATCCATGCCGCACAAGCGTAACCCTGTCACGCTCGAGCGTATATGCGGCCTTGCGAGGCTTGTCAGATGCAATGCCTTCGCCGCTTACGAAAATGTTGCGCTCTGGCATGAACGCGACATCAGCCATTCCTCGGTCGAAAGAGTGATAATGCCGGATTCGACGATTGTGGTTCACTACATGGCGCGAAAGTTGCGATGTGTTCTCGAAGGGCTTCGGATTGACGCCCAGCGGATGAGCCAGAACCTCGAGCTCACCAAGGGCCGCGTCTATTCGCAGAGGCTTATGCTGGCTCTCATGGAAGGTGGGTGGGAAAGGACGCGCGCCTACGAGAAGGTCCAGGGCCTTTCGGCAGAGGCCGAGGCTCACGATCGGCACTTGAGGGAAGTCGCAAGCAAGGACAGCGAGATCTTAAGTCTCCTGCGAAAACCGAAGATACAGGAGATCTTTGATCCTCGTTTTTACGGAAGATACACCGAACAGGTTCTCAGGGACATAGGGATTCTGTCGGGGGCGAGCGTTGGTCGTAAGAATCGAAGGAAGCGTAGCTGAGATAGAGGACCGGCTCAAGACTGCCGGTGTGCACTTGTCTGCGGCTGAGGCACATCGCATCAAGACCTTGGTCGGGCGTGACCCCACCCTGGCCGAGCTCTATATCTTCGATATCATGTGGAGTGAGCACTGCTCCTACAAGAGCAGCAGGCACGTGCTCAAGAAGTACCTGCCCACCGAGGGAAGCCGAGTGGTCATAGGTCCGGGTGAAGATGCGGGTGTTGTGAGGCTCAAGGAGGTGGGCGGGACATCCTATGTCTTGGTCGTTGCCCACGAAAGCCACAATCATCCTTCGCAGATTCTCCCTGTCGAAGGTGCGGCAACCGGCATCGGCGGCATTGTAAGAGATGTCTATTGTATGGGCGCGGATGTGGTCGGAGTGATGGATGCGCTGCGTTTCGGCGACCCTTCGGGAAAGCATGCTGAGAGTGTGAAGGAAATCTTCGAGGGCGTGGTGAGAGGCATCTGGGAATACTCCAATGCTCTCGGAGTGCCCAATGTGGGTGGCGACGTTTTCTTCGACCAAGGCTATGACGAGAACTGCCTTGTCAATGTGATTGCAGTTGGTGTGGCAAAGGAAGAAGAAATAATAAGAAGCCGGGTTCCCAGCGAGGCGGCGCGCGAACCCTACGACATCATCATAGTCGGTAAACCCACCGATATGAGCGGTCTGGGTGGGGCAACCCTCGCATCCAGAATTCTTGACATCGGAGGCGAATCGAGTATCAGCGCAGTTCAGCTTCATGATCCGTTTTTGAAGCGGGTTCTCACTGAAGCGACGAAGTCAGTGCTTTGTTGTTTGAGGGATGCGGGTGCCCCGATAGGCTATAAGGACCTCGGTGCCGGCGGCATTGCGTGCGCCGTCAGTGAAGTGGTTGCCTCCGGCGGCTTCGGCGCAGATATGAACCTTGATAAGGTTCATGTCGCTTCCCAGACCATGGACGCTTATGCCATCGCCTGTTCTGAAACCCAGGAGAGATATTGTCTGGCCGTGCCGTCGAGGCTCGCAGATAAGGTTCTGGCCATATTCAATGAGGACTATGAACTTCCCCACATATATAGAGGAGCACGCGCCTCGGTTGTTGGGCGGGTGATCGAAGATGCGCGAATCGTGATGCGCCACCGTGGCGAGGTGGTGGTGGACCTCCCGGTTGAGGTTGTGACCCAAGGAATATCTTACGAGAGACAGATGCGCCCCAGGCCGAGCGCGCCATGCCGCCTGGCGAAGCCGGAGATCGGCGATCTCAAGAGGGTCTCGCTCTCCGTGCTTTCGCTTCTGTCGAACTCGTCAAAGCACTATGTGTATAGACATTACGACAGTGAGGTCAAAGGGCTCTCGGTTCTGAAGCCCGGTGAGGCCGATGCTGGCGTGGTGTGCGTTGCTGGCACGAGCCTCGGGATTGCCACCGCCGTGGACGGCAATCCCAGGTATTCAAGAATCAATGCTTATCTTGGTGCGGTTCATGCCGTATGCGAGAGCGTGCGCAATGTGGCTGCGGTCGGCGCCGTTCCCGTCACCTTGACTGACTGCCTGAATTTCGGGAATCCTGAAGATGCCTATGTCTTTCAGGATTTCGTGGATACGGTAAGAGGGATCGGGGATGCTGCACGAGGCCTCAGGGCATATGACACCGGCGAGCCGATCCCTATCACATCGGGCAATGTCAGCTTCTATAACGAATCCCGGTCCGGAGCGGCCATTCCGCCTTCTCCCATAATCGCATGTTACGGGATGCTCGACGATTACGCTGCCGCGGTAAGCATATGCCTCAAACAGGTCGGAAGTGACATCATCCTTATAGGCGAGCGAAAGCCTGGGCTGGGGGGTTCCGCTCTGTATGCAAGCATGGGTATTGACGGTACCGGTGCCTTGCCTGCGGTTGATCTTGACGAGGAGACACGGGCTATCCATGCGGTGACGGAAACCATTGGGAGGGGGTTGGCCCTGGCATGTCACGACATCTCGGAAGGAGGGCTTCTCACCGCGCTTGCCGAGATGGTGACGGGTGGATGGGGCATGGGCAAGGTCGGGGCGGAGGTAAGCCTCGACCTCGAGCAAGCGCTTGGACTTGATGAGATACTCTTCTCGGAAAGCGGCGGGTTCGTGGTGGAGGCAGCCCCTCATGGTAGCCGCGACATACTCGCCATCTGTGACAGGCTCAAGGTGAGGGCGTGGAGGATAGGTCGCACCACTCGCGAGCATACGCTCGCCCTGAGGAAGGGTGGAAAGATTATCCTGAAGTTGGGTGGTGATGAAATGCGCAGAGTGATTTTCGAGTCCCTTGAGAAGGCAACGAGGTGAGGCCGCAAGATGAAATCTCACATTTCGATAATTCAGTTTCCGGGCGTCAACTGCGAGTATGAAACTCAGCGGGCACTTGAGAAGTCCGGCATGGATGCGACCATAGTGAGATGGAACGAGCCGCCATCAAGGCTTGAGGACTTTGATGGCTTCATCCTTCCGGGAGGCTTCTCCTATGAAGACCGGGTGCGGGCCGGCGCAATAGCCGCCGCCGACGATGTGGTTGCGGTCGTCAGGAGCCAGGCAGAAATCGGCAAGCCCGTCATCGGCATCTGTAATGGTGCCCAGGTGCTCGTGGAAGCGGGCCTCGTGCCGGGCCTCGAGTCCGGCGCAATTGATCTTGCGCTTGCCCCCAACAAGGGTATGGGCAGAGATGGCTATTATGCCAACTGGATCTTTGTGAAGGTGACATCGGCCGCCCGCAAAAGTGTGATCACGTGTTGCCTGGAACCCGACGAGGTGTTGCCCATACCCATCGCGCACTCCCAGGGACGGTTCACGTCTTCTGACGCCGGGCTTTTCGACAGACTTGATCGGGAAGGTCAGATCGTACTCAAGTATTGCAGGAGCGATGGCGAGACCGCGCGGGGTTTTCCCGATGATCCGAACGGATCTTCCCGGCTCGCAGCGGCGATCTCCAACCCACGGGGAAATGTGGTTGCCATGATGCCTCATCCTGAGCGAGGAACGTGGTTGAGACAGATTCCCGATGAACTCGACTGTGACTGGTCCAGACGTAAGGTGACCGGCAGGGGGCGGTGGCGCATGCTTGAAGAAGACGGACCGTGTGCCAGGGTTTTCCATTCGATGAAGGCTTACATAGAGGCTCACCTGTGATAACGATCGAAGTCCTGGTGCGGCTTGCTGCGGCGGATCCCTGGGGTTTCACTGTGCTTGACACGCTCAGGCGCAAGGTCGGCTTCGAAGAGATCATGGCTGTGACGAGGATGAAATCCTGGAGGCTTGATTTTGAAATGGAGAGCCGAGAGGGTGTGCTTGAGATCACCCAGCGGCTGATGCAGGAAACGGCGCTGCTCGCAAATCCCAACAGGGACATATGGACCGTAAGTGATCCTAGGCAGAAGGGCCTTCCAGAGAATCTGTGGAAGAGACAGAAGGAAGCTGTGACCGCGTTTGCCGTGAGGGTAACTGACAAGGAAGACTTGGCCGGGAAATCACTGGCCGGAGTCTTGAAGAGCCGGCTTGGTATCGCCGAGATCGCCGACGTCCATTTCTCCTCGGTCTGGGTGCTCGAGATGTGGGACGGGGAGCCTCGGGCAAGAGCAATCGCACGGGATGTCGCGGTCTCGAGGTCATGGCGCAAGGGGCTCCTTTCAAACCCGCACTTCCAGGATGCGGAGATCTTTGCGGCAGATGAGTATGCGTCTCAGAACGAGGTTCGGGCATAGATGGAGCTTAAACACAATTGCGGTCTCTTCGGTGTGGAGGGATGCCCGAATGCCTCAAGGCTTGTCTATCTCGGCCTATATGCCCTCCAGCATCGCGGGCAGGAGAGCTCGGGCATAGTTGCCTCTGACGGAACTCGTTTTCACGGACATAAGGCGCTGGGCTTGGTCGTCGAGTGTTTCGAGGATACCACGCTTGCCGAGATCAGAGGACATCTGGCGGTAGGACACAATCGCTACTCCACCACCGGCTCGACCAGGGCATCCAACATCCAGCCTCTGGTAGTTGATCTCAGGGGGATGCCGGTTGCAATAGCCCATAACGGCAACCTTGTCAATGCCCGGGAGTTACGATCCAAGATGGAGAGGCAAGGTTCGATTTTCCAGTCAACGATGGACAGTGAGATAGTTGTGCACTTGATGGCCAGAGCCGGGACCGATTCGCTCTCCGGCATGATCGAGAGCGCAGTAGGGACGATCCGCGGAGCATACTGCCTGCTCTTGCTCACGCTGGATTCGGTGATTGCAATCCGTGATCCCAATGGGTTTAGACCCCTGTGTTATGGCCGCACCGACGATGGCATCTTCTTCTCATCGGAGACATGTGGCCTTGACGTAGTCGGCGCCGTATATGAAGGGGAGGTAAGACCGGGGGAGATGCTGATCGCCCAGGGGGGAAAGACGACATCAAGGATGATCGCAGCCTCAACCAGGCGGGCATACTGCGTGTTTGAACTTATATACTTCTCGCGGCCCGACAGTCTTGTATTCGGAGTCTCGGTTGACGCTGCACGCAAGGCTCTTGGCCGGCGGCTTGCCAAGGAACACCCTGCTTCGGCTGACGTCGTCATTTCGGTTCCAGACTCTAGCAACGCCGCCGCCCTGGGTTATTCGATGGAATCGGGAATCCCCCTGGAATTGGGCCTGATAAGAAACCATTATGTCGGCAGGACTTTCATCTATCCCACGAGAGAACTCAGGGACAACCGCGTCAGAATAAAATTCAATCCGGTAAGAGAGCTGCTCAAGGGTAAGCGGGTTGTTGTTGTTGATGATTCCATAGTCAGGGGAACGACATCGAAGAAACTGATGCACATGCTGCGCGGAGTCGGCGTCAAGGAGATACACGTGCGCATCAGTTCGCCTCCGATAACTTTCCCGTGTTTCTATGGTATTGATACCCCTGATCGTGATGAGCTGATAGCAGCCAGTTGCACGGTCGAGGAGATAAGACAGTATCTTGGTGTCAATTCACTCGGTTACCTCTCGGTGGATGGCCTGCTTCAGTCAACGGGACTTCCGCCGGGGGATTTCTGTGTGGCTTGCTTTACAGGAGACTATCCTGTAGTGTTTACACAGGCGCCCACCAAGCTCGCGCTCGAGCGGCCGGCCAATCGGTCTGGGGCGGGCCGAAGGCGGTGAGGGCTGTCCGAGGGCGTGAGCGTAGGGGGGCGAGACCAAGCCACTTACGATGAGTGAGATGGGCAGGTTGGGTCGGTGGGAGGGGAATCACTCATGCGAATAAGCGAAATGCCTGTTGAGGATAGGCCCCGGGAAAGGCTTAAGACCCTGGGAGCCGAAGTGCTTTCGGTGAGGGAACTTGTTGCCATAGTCATAGGATCTGGATGTGCGCGCAGGAGTGCCACGGAGGTCGCGGAGGAGATCGTTTCGGGTCTGGGGTCGGTCAAGGACCTGGCCGGCGTGAGTGTGGAGAAGCTTGCAAGGATAAACGGCATGGGCCAGGCGACCGCTTGCAGACTCAAGGCCGGAATCGAATTGGGGCGCCGGGTGGTCAAGGCCGGGCGGGGTGAAGTCAAGATCGTCAGGTGTCCCGATGATGCCGCGAGCCTTGTGATTGAAGACATGCGGAACCTCGACCGCGAGCATTTCGCGGTGATTCTGCTGGATTCCAAGAATGCAGTGATAAGCATCGAGAAGGTGTCTGTGGGGACGGTCAATTCATCCATTGTTCATCCGAGGGAGGTCCTGAAGCCCGCTCTCGAGAAGAGCGCGACCTCGATCATATTGGTACATAACCATCCCACGGGAAATGTAAGCCCAAGCCGTGAGGACATAATGATAACGAGGAGATTCGAGAAGTGCGGGAGAATCCTGGGTATTGAGGTTGTTGACCATATCATCGTGGGCGACGGCAATTACAGGAGTATGAAGGAAAGCGGATATCTCTAGGAGGAAATCATGGGCCTCGGGCTCAGCAGAATCTTCACGAACGATATCGCGATAGATCTTGGCACTGCCAACACGCTTGTCTGTGTGAGGGGAAAGGGCATTGTTCTGGATGAGCCTTCGGTTGTGGCGATCGAACGCAGCACCAACAAGGTTCTTGCCGTCGGCAAGCAGGCCAAGGAGATGCTTGGCCGAACTCCCAACGAGGTGATCGCCATCCGGCCGATGAAGGACGGCGTGATCGCCGATTTCGAGATAAGCGAGATAATGCTGCGCGAGTTCATCTGGCGGGTGATGGGTGACCGTTTCTTGGCCAAGATTGTTCGGCCGCGCGTAATAATCTCCGTGCCATCCGGCATAACCGAAGTCGAGCGGAGGGCCGTCCGGGATTCCGCGGAGCATGCGGGCGCGAGAGAAGTCTATCTGATCGCGGAACCCATCGCTGCCGCGATCGGAGTGGGCCTACCGATCGATAAGCCGGCCGGTAACATGATCATTGATATCGGCGGCGGTACAACGGAGATCGCGGTGATTGCATTGAACGGCATCGTAGATGTCACGACGATCAGGATAGGCGGCGACGAGATGGATGAAGCCATAATGCAGCACATCAAGCGCAACTACGGCCTCTTGATAGGTGAACAGACGGCTGAAAGGATAAAGATCTCAATCGGGGCAGCGCAGGTGGTCGCTGACGACGAATACGAAGTAAGAGGCAGGGACCTTGTAAAGGGTGTGCCCAGGATCGTGAAGATATCCCAGCGTGAGGTCGTCGAGGCCTTGCAAGAGCCCATAGGCCAGATAATCGGAGCCTTGAAGCTCTCGCTGGAGAAAACCCCACCTGAACTCGCCGCGGACATAGTTGACAAGGGCATCCTGATGACCGGTGGTGGATCACTCCTGCACGGTTTCGACGAGCTCTTGAGGCAGGAGACCAATCTGCCCATCTATGTTGTGGAGGATCCCCTGAAGTCAGTGGTGCTCGGTGCATACAAGGCGCTTGAGAACCCAGAGAAATACGAGAAACTACTTATGAAGTCGAGAAGGATATGGTAGTTGATGAGACTCTCGTGGAATGTGCTCTGGCAAAAGGATTTCCCCATCTTCATTCTCCTCGCGGTGATCTCGATAGGCATAATGGCGGTGGGCCAGATCGCCGGCGTCAACCCGGTCGCGCGCGTCCTCGGATATGCCTTCGTTCCGTTTGAAGCGCTTTCCTACAAGCTGATGAACCTCGCTTTCGTCTTCGACGAGAATCATGTGCTGAGGGCAAGGCTCGCCGAGGTCTCGAGCGAGAACATGATGTTGCGCGAGCAGGTGCATGAGATTGACCGGTTGAGGGAACTGCTCGAGTTCAGAGATGTCTCGCCGGCGCCCTTGAAGCCCTCCCGGGTCGTGGCCGAGGTCGACGAACGTTTGGGTGGCGGCATCATAATCGACAGAGGCTATGATGCCGGACTCACCCGGAACATGACCGTCATTTCTCCCGACGGGCTCGTGGGGCTAGTGGTGCGAGTCGGCGAGAACATGTCGACGATTAAGAGGATAGTGGACCCCGGAAGCCGCGTGAGTGCTAGCCTCCAGTACAGTCGCTTTACGGGCATCCTCAGAGCCCGGACCGACGGCAAGATCTTCATGGAATGGGTGGCACCCGATGCCGACGTCCAGCCCGGCGACACGGTCATATCTTCGGGGCTCGGTTCGGTCGTCCCCAAGGGGATCCTGATCGGAGAGGTGAAGCACATCTACGAGGATCCCGAGAAGTTCTCGCTTTCACTCGAGGTAAACTCATTTGTGGATTTCAATCGCCTCGAGGAGGTCTTCATACTGATGGCAAGGCCGTCCGAGTCGGCGATTGTGCCCGAGAATATGGGAAGTGTGGAGGTAAGCCGCTGATGCGGAGGTCGTTCCTCTGGCTCTTCATGTTCGTGGCGATCATCCTCGAGGTCACGGTCTTCAGCAAGATTGAGGTATTTGGTGTAAGGCCCGATGCCGTCCTCATTGTGCTCGTGTATATGTCCCTCGCCTTCGGTGCCGTGGTCGGATCGATTGTAGGCTTCCTGGTAGGCCTGGCGCAGTTCGCCATAATATCCACGACGATGGCTTCGCTGCCGCTGGCCGGGACCATAGTGGGATTCTTGGTCGGAAGGTACGGCACCAAGATCATGTACGAGAACTATCTCGTGCAGTTACTCATAATCTTCGCGAGTGTGGCGGTTTTCGACAGCATCAATCTGGTGTGGTCGGTGCCGGCGGATTTCGTCGGTGAGCTTCTCCGGTGGTCACTTCCTGGCGCGCTCTATACCGGTGTTGTCGGCGTGGCCCTGGTGACGATTCTTGAGAGGATATTCGGCTTGAGGCTTCTGGTGTAAGAGGTTCACAATATAGCATGAGAAACTCAGGCAGTGTTACTGTTGCCCCGACCAAGGTGGCGACCCTGCTGACTATTGCGGTCTTCTTGGTGCTCGGTGGGCGTCTCTTTTTCCTTCAGATCATCAGGGGCTCGCACTATGTCGGTCTTTCGAAGCAGAACTACATCGTTCAAGTCGCCATCAAGGCACCCAGAGGTGACATCGTCGACTGTGAAGGCCAGGTGATTGCCGGTTCGAGGCAGTCCTTCTCCATTTGTGGCATTCCGCGGCTCTTGCTGCACAATCGGGAGGAAATAGGAGCCTTGGGCCAGATACTGGGCGTTGATGAAGAGACGATCCTGTCCAGGCTCAGGGGGAGCGCCATGTCTTTCAGGCCCACTGCGGTCGTCAGAGATGTGGACTTTGCAACGGTGAGCCGGGTGGAAGAGGATTTCGCAGAGCTGCCTGATGTGATGGTCGTTTCGGAGCCGGTAAGATGCTATCCTGCAGGTATAGCCTTCGCTCATCTCGTGGGCTACCTCGGTGAGGTCACTCAGCGGGAGATAGAGGCGAGCGGACGTGCATGCGCCTCCGGAGATCTTGTGGGCAAGGCGGGTATCGAGAAACTCTATGAGGCATACCTTGCCGGGCAAGACGGCCTCAAGTTCATGAAGTTCAGTGTCACCGGCGGCTCCAGTCCCGCGGACCTGGCGGAATTGCCTGCAAGGAGCCCCAAGCGGGGCATGAGAGTCGTCCTTTACGCTGACGGCGGCCTTCAGCGGCTTGCCGAGACGCTCTTGATCGGAGAGCGCGGCTCAGTAATCATGATGGACACGAAGACTGGCGGCGTGCTGGCGCTGGCGAGTTCTCCGGCCTATGATCCGGCGCTCTTTGCAGCCGGCATTTCGAGTGCGGATTGGGGCGAGCTGGTAGGAAGCGATGAGAAGCCCCTTGTGAATCGAGCCATTCAGAGTGCTTATCCGCCTGGCTCCACATATAAGATAGTGACGGCGGGTGCTGCCCTTGAAGCGGGTGTTGTCGGCGAGAGTTCGTGCTTCAGACCGTGTGTGGGCTCTCTCAAGTTCGGCAATCGCGTCTTCGCATGCTGGAAGAAGGATGGTCACGGCACCAGAAATCTCGTCGACGCCATCACCGTGTCCTGCGATGTCTATTTCTATCAGCTGGGTGAAAGACTGGGTCTCGACCGATTCACGACCTGGAGCGAGAAATGGCACCTGAACGAGCTCACCGGCATCGATCTTCCTGGTGAGATGAAAGGCCTTGTCCCCAGCCGATCTTACTACGATTCAAGATACGGCAGAGGCAAATGGTCAAGGGGAGTGATGCTCAATCTCGCCATCGGGCAGGGAGAAATGCTTGTCACACCGATCGAAATGCTCTCGTTCGTGTGCGGTGTGGCGAATTGGGGTAAATACTATCCTCCAGCCTGTGTCGCAGGAATCGAATCGGATGACGGGTCGTTTGTTCCTGAGAGGAGATTGGTGACTCTGCCGATGTCGCGGTCGACCGTCGAGATCTTGAGGCGGGCAATGCTCAGCGTCTGTGAGAGTCCCCAGGGTACGGGCAGGGGTGCAAGGGTTGAAGGCATCAAGGTGGCTGGCAAGACCGGCACGGCCCAGAATCCGCACGGCGACGACCACGCATGGTTTGTGTGCTTCGCCCCGTATGAAGATCCAGAGGTGGCGATCTGTGTGATGCTTGAGAATGCCGGCCACGGCGGGGCTATAGGGGCCCCCATCGCGCGTCAGCTGATCGAGCATTACTATCACATTGAAGACCAGCAAGAGCAGCCGGATTCAACCCACGAGAAAGCCCAGGAAGTTGCAGGTCTGGAGTGACCATGTTCCAGAGACCCCTCATGATAAGTGTGATGGCGCTCATAGGCTTCAGCCTGATTGCCATCTATAGTGCCAGCATGTACGAAGCAGGGGCCTCTTATGCCATTAAACAGGCGGTCTGGGTTGGCATCGGCCTGGGCGCAATGTTCGGGATGTCGCTCGTGAGAACCAAGACCCTTGAAGCCTTCTCACCGATCATCTACGCTGGCGCGGTGCTCATGCTGGTGCTGGTGCTGGCAGTGGGCGGCGGGCCCCATGGGGCAAAGCGGTGGTTCAACCTTGGTTTCATCAGTTTCCAGCCGTCCGAGTTTGCCAAGATAGCGACTATCCTCTTCTTGGCGCGGTATCTTTCGGCTAGAAAAGCCATCGGGGATTCAATACGAGGTGTGCTTGTGGTGTTTGCTATCGTAGGCCTGCCCGCCATTCTGATCCTCTATGAACCCGACATGGGAACGGCCCTCGTTCTTGCCTTCATCGCCTTTCCCATGCTCTATGCGGCCGGGCTCGATCCGCTCTATCTGGCTTTCCTGGTGAGCCCGTTTCTTGCAATGATATCCGCGCACGAGATAGTGGCCTGGATTGTATTCATCGTTTTCCTCATCACGGTGGTGATGCTCGCCAGGTTCAAGACCTCGCTGGTTGCCCTTGTCTTCGGAATAAACTTCCTGGTGGGATCGCTTGCACCCAGGATCTGGATGGGTCTCGAGCCGTATCAGCGTCAGCGCATCCAGGCGTTCCTTGATCCTGAGGCTTACAGGCACGGAGCGGGATTCCAGACGATTCAGTCGAAGATCGCCGTGGGCTCGGGCGGCCTCGTTGGCAAAGGCCTTTTCAAAGGAACTCAGAAGGCGCTGGGCCTGGTCCCGGAGCAGCACACCGACTTCATCTTCTCCGTAATAGGTGAGGAGATGGGTTTCATCGCATGCGCGGTAGTGCTCGCTCTTCTCATGTATGTGATCATCAAGGTCTTCGACGTCGCCAGATTGGCAAGAGACCGGTTTACCACATATCTCTGCTTTGGTTTTGCGAGTTTGATTCTGATTCAGGCACTGATCAACGTGGGCATGAATCTTGGCATGATACCGGTTACGGGACTGACCCTTCCCTTCTTGAGCTACGGCGGCTCCTCGATAATAGTGCTCCTGGGCATGATGGGGGCCGTGCTTTCGGCCTATGCCGCAGGACGGGGATACTGACCAGCAATGCATAGAACAATCGTCGATCTGGGCCCGCTTGCGATCCGCTCCTATGGTGTGATGCTGGTTGTGGCTTTCTGGCTAGGCATCGAGCTCTCGGCCCGGACTGCCAAGAGGCGCGGCCTGGACGCCAATAGGATCCTTGATATGGGACTTGTTGTGCTGGTCGCCTCACTGGTTGGTTCGCGTCTCCTGTACGTGATCACGCATTTCAGTGAATACCAGCAGGACAGGATTGGCATATTCAGAGTGTGGGAGGGTGGGCTTACTTTTTATGGAGGCCTGATTGCAGGCATAGGCTTTGGCATGGCATACCTTTGGCGGAAAGGCTTGCCTGTGCTTGAAGTCGCAGACATTGTCGCTCCGCAGATAGCACTCGGAATTGCCATAGCAAGAATCGGATGCTTCCTCAATGGGTGTTGTTTTGGGAAGGAATCCACTCTGCCCTGGGCTTGTGTGTTTCCTCCTGATTGTCAGGCAGGCTGGGTAATGGCCGGGAAGGCTGTACATCCCACTCAAATTTACTCCTCGATTGCAAACGTCGCGATTTTCCTCTTCCTCAAACGACTGCTTAAGAGAGGGCATCCCAGAGGCACGGTTTTCTTCTCCTTCTTGGTTCTCTATGGGAGTTGGCGGTTCGTGATCGATTACCTGCGTTACTATGAGAGCGGCATGTATATCGGACCGGTGAGCATCACGTGGAATCAGATCGTGAGTTTGGTGATGTTGGCGACGGGCTTGGCGCTTATCCGGAGATCAGTAGGGAGGGGTAGGGCAGATGAGAACAGGGCAGAGAGGAAATCCTGAGCCTCTTGCGGGCGAGCTGGGAGCGCTGGCGCGGGCGGCTCTCTCGCTCGTGATCCCGCCTCTGTGCGTGGTGTGCGAAAAGCAGCTCGCCTCCTGGGAGACTTGGATCTGCGCAAGATGTAGCCTGGTTGTTTCAATGAGCGCGCATCCACGCTCGAGGCTCGTTCCCATCAAGGATGGCAGGTGCCTTCGAGTGCACTACGCGCTTGAGTACACTCCTTTGGTTTCGAGAATGATTTGGGAAATGAAGTATTCTGACAAACCCAGTCTTGCCACGTTCCTGGTTCAGTTCCTGTGGCTGGGCGCAGGGGATGAGCTTTCCTCTGACGCCGTTATTGTGCCTGTGCCCATCCATCCTGCCAAGAGGAGGGAGAGGGGTTACAATCAGAGTGAGATCTTGAGCTGGCACATGGGGCGGCTCAAGAAGGCACGGGTCCTTACCAAGGTGCTTCAAAAGAGGCGAAATACGCCCTCTCAGACAACGCTTGAAAAAGACGCCCGTCTGCGTAATGTTGTCGGTTCGTTCCGGGTGAGAGACGTCTCGGATCTTCGGTCGCGGAGGGTCGTGCTTATTGACGATGTCGCAACAACCGGTTCCACCTTGCGAGCATGTGCTGAGGCACTTCTCGATCACGGAGTGGAGGACATATCAGCATGCGTAGTCGCGTCCTCGGTTTGAGGCTGCCGGGCTTGAAACTGCCCGATTGGAGACTGCTGGGGCTGGCATTCCTGGTGCTGTTAGGACCTGGGTGGCCAGACGCATACGCTTCGCCAACTGAGCCAAGTGCGAGTTGGGTCTATCCCTATTTTGATCAGTTGAGACTCGCCGGTAGGGAATGTCCCTTTTTTGTCATGACCGGTCCTTATGAACGTCTCGATGTGGCGCGCTGGCTTGAAGGAGAACGTGACCGCGGGTCGCATGAGACCGCAAGGGTCAAGTGGCTCCGTCGGATGCTGAGGCAGGAGTTTGCTCCTGAAATCGCCTTTGAGAAGGCAGCTGATATGGTTTGGAGTTTCGACACCGCGTTGGGGTCACGCTTCGAGAAAGACCGCCGGGTCAAACCTGAGTTACTCTCGGGACTCCGCGTCTACACAAAAGAGGGGCTCTGCCTGTGGACCTCCCTTCGGGTCACAGCCAATGCCCCAGGCAATCATAAAGTTGAGACCCAGCCTTGGGAGGAGCGCTGGCGCGCGAGTTGCGATTATGGCGGCATCGGGTATGATAAGGGCAGGTTTTCAGTCTTCATGGGGAGGGATGAGGTGAGCTGGGGAGCATCACGCCAGCTCGGGCTTCTCTTCTCCGGCGTCTCCCCAAGCATGGACATGTTGAAATTCACCATTCGGAGCAAGAATCTCCTTTTCACCTCTTTTCACTCGGAACTGCGCAGGGGTGACGCGGACCCGTGGGATGCCAAGGCTTGCAGTTCTGTGAAGGTCAGGCGTTTTGTGTCGGCACACCAGCTTGAACTACTTCTCGGCCATCGGCTCGATCTCTCGCTCTCAGAGGCTGTGATATACGGCGGTGAGGGAAGGGACTTCGAACTTGGCTACCTCAATCCTCTGGCACCTTTTTATGCAGAACAGTGGAACTCAGATTGGAACGATAATATATTTATTGACGGGGGGTTTTCGTTGCTTTTTCCAGGGCGTGCCGAGGTGAGGGGCGAAGTGATGGTTGACGATTTTCAGATTGATTTTAAAAGCGAGCCCAATGAGATGGGCTTCGGGCTCAGTCTCAATGCCGTGAATCCCTTACTTGGGGATGCCGCCCACTGGGGATGCTCCTACTTTCGCGTGGCCAACAGGACCTACGGCCACAGAATCGCCTGGAACAGATTCATGCAGGAAGGCAAGGTCATGGGCTATCCTGACGGACCTGATGGTGACAGGTTCGGCATCTGGTCCTCCTGGGCACCGGAGGACGCTCTCGAGCTCAGGATCGGTTATGGGCTTAAGCGTCAGGGAGAGGACAGGGCATCTGACCCTCAGGACGAGAAGGGCCGCCCCGGCAAGTTTCCCTCGGGCACCGTTGAGACCGTGCATACTGTGGGCGCTGACGTTTCCTGGAGACCATCTTATGTGTTCCTGGTCCGAGGGGCTGTGGAATGGTCTAACGAGACGAGCATCGGTAACGTCAGAGGCGAAGACCGGAGTGGATTGAATTTCATTTTGAATCTCATATACAACTTGCGGTTTGCACGGGAATCACTAGGGAGCATGTCCCAATGGTGAAAAGCATCAGTCACTGCCTCAGCCACTGCCTCGCTAGCGCAGTCTTGGTTCGCGGCCTGGCGGCAATCGCGATCGTCGTTGTTCTTGCACTGCTCCCGCTTGTGGGGCTGCCCCAATCGGCGGAAGGCTACACGGTGGAGGTGGATTATGGATGGGGCAAGGCAGATGTGGAGGCGAAGA
>CAYHHI010000048.1:0-24317 GCA_964356335.1 uncultured bacterium | reverse complement strand
AACTCTACCAAAATCTTGGCTTAACTACCTGTCCAAGAATCGGGGGGAACTTCAACCTTCAATGTGGGCAGCACTGCTGCTTCGATGGCGTTCACGCCGAACACGGTCAATCTGGGTTCGATGGGCCAGTGGGTTGACGTGAAGCTCGGAGTGCCGGCGGGTTACGATCCCAACCAGTTCCTGGCGCAGACTGCGTTTGTCACCGTGGATGGCGTTACCCGTGTCGGGCCGCCGGAATGGTCTCAGATTCTGGGCCCGGATCCGTATGGGGTTTACACAATCCACATGAAGTTCAACCGCAGTGCTGTGGAGGCAATCCTGACAGTTGGGCCCGCCGTGACAGTGTGGTGCTACGGCGAGATCAACTGCACGACCTACCTGGCTGGCTCCGCCACAATAAAGGTGATCAGGCCCAAGCTCAACACACCGAACGGTGGCGCGACTTACACGCGTGGCTATCCCACTGTCAACAACCTGTTCGTGGCGTGGGAGAAACCTATGCGCGTCCAGCCCGATGGGGCTATCCAGTACTTTGAGGTTGATTCCTATGCGGTTTACTTCAGTGCTGACGGTGGTGAGTCTTGGCAGCTTGTAGCCGAGAACATCACTAACCAGAGCGTGATCGTTGAAGTGCCCAATGTTGATACCGACAGCGGGCTCTACATGGTTTGCGCTGTAGACGACGGGGAGATAGTCGGATACGACATGTCGGATGAGACCTTCACGGTCTGCGCGAGCAGTGCCGGTGTCAAGCAGGACTTCATCCCGACAGTCTTTGCTCTCAAGCAGAACTGGCCGAACCCGTTCAGCGCATCGACGACCGTGCTCTTCGATCTGCCTCAGCAGGTTGACGTGAAGCTTAGCGTGTTTGATGTCAGAGGCAGACTGGTGAAGTCGCTGGTGGATCAGGTGCTGCCTGCCGGCAGATACTATGCTGGTTGGGATGGCAGAGACGCCAACGGTGCTGATGTTGCCAGTGGTGTGTACTTCTGCAAGATCAACGCTGGCAGCTTCAACGAAACAAAGAGGATGGTGGTTGTGAAGTAAGCTAGCTCCTGACTCAATCGAGTGCGAGCGCGAACGCAGGATCTGTATTGAGCGTTAGCTCGTGAGCAAAGCGGGGAGTGGCCCCTGCCGGTTGCTGTGGACGAACCGGCGGGGGCCACAACTTTTCTTCCTACTTTCCTCTCTTTCTCTGGGACAGGGTATCGTGAGCGCCGGAGTGGCGCGTAGAATGATGGCGCTCCCGGGTGTTGGCGCGAGATAGAGTCAGGACGCTTCCTCTGGAAGATGGCAAGGTGAGTGCCGGTGTGGTGGTCGGAGTGGCAGCTGGAGTAGCGGCGTTGCGCTTAGAACGGCAGCGCTCCCTCCTCCTTCGGGAGAGGTCAGGGTGGGGGCAGCAGAGATGTGCTATGGCTTGACACCGGCGCCCGGGTGCAATATCATAGCCTTACAAACAGGACGCTTGGCAGTGCGGTTCATATAAGCTGATAGGCTAGCTCCTCGGTAGCTCAATGGTAGAGCATCCGGCTGTTAACCGGAGGGTTGCAGGTTCGAGCCCTGCCCGAGGAGCCAGTTATATGTCTGGGAGCGCGGCTCAGACGTAGAGAGAGGTCCCATTTCGGGTGGGCGCCAGCCGCGCATGTGCCTCCCTCTGTCGCAGATCCTGCTAGGATTGCTTGATATAGGTGATCACCGACAGGATCGCGCCCTGCGGGTCTCTGAATGTGTAGAATCTGCCGACGCCCGGAATATCGGTCGGCGGCACGAGGGTCTGTGCTCCCATCTCTTGGGCTTTCTTGGCCACTGCGTCCACGTCATTCACCGTTACATAGGGCGCCCAATGAGGGGGGACTTGAGACGGTATCTGCGGCGGCATGGCCATGATGCCACCAACACCCTGCCCGCCTGCCTTGAGGACGGTGTAGGCTCCTTCCGTCATTGGCATCTCGTCCATTTCCCAGCCAAGCAGCTCCTTGTAGAACTTCTTGGATCCCTCTACATCCCTGGTCAGCAATTCGGTCCAGCTGAAATCACCATGAGTGTCGAATCTGTCGCCCATCTTTCTCTCCTTTCTGCACACTGCAAGGGGGTCGGAACCGAAGCCTGTGACCCAATGTGTGCCCAACCCCGTGAGCGATATTATCACATCTCGTGCACACTGGCCACATGAGAGATCGATCGCCTCCAGATGGACGCTCGGGTCCAGGCCAATCTGGATATCGGTGGGGAAGTGATTGCCAGCGCCGACCCGGCGCCGTGGCGTGGGCTGGGGCATTCGCGATGCCCCCACCAATTCCCCCCTCTCTCGGGGAGGTGATGTCGAGAGTTCTGTGTAAGAGGTTCAAGGGGTGCAGTCTCTGGCGATTACCCGTGGCAGCAGTTGCCCTTCTGAGTTATACTGATTACTGGGGAGCTATCCAGCACAGCGGTGCTTTTCCGGGACCCTGACTCTCAAGCACTTGAGCTGATTGCGGTGCTTTTCGAGCCCCCTCACCCTCAAGTACATGAGGTGATTGATGTGAACGCCTGCACAACGCTTAGCCTCACTCTTATAGCGGTTGCCCCACTCTCACCCAATCTTGATGCTCAAGGCCTGACCAATCCTCGAACGCCCGCAGAATTTGAAGAGGTCAAGGGGGTGGTGGTGTGCTGGAACGAAGAGCAGTATCTCCACATCTTGGGGATCGTCAGAGATCATGGTGGCTGGACCGTCCCGCTGCGGGAGGATTATGAAGGTCTGATGAACACTCAAGCCACGATCGTGCGGGAGATCCTGAACGAGGGCATAGAGGCATACGTGCTCGATGATACGTCTCATGCGACGGTATATGGATACTACTACGGCGATTATCGTGTGCCGGACACGCTTGCCGCGCTTGGCATTTCCTCTCCGCGGCTCCACATCGTTCCCATCGATGAGCAGCCTCCGAGGGGCAGGATGGATTCGGGATTTCTGACGCCTGCCGCAAGGGTGAGCGTATTCCGTCACATCGACGGTGTGGTGGCTTGCGATTAAGATTGGGGTACCCCGGACGGAATCGGCCAAAGACAAGACATCTGACACGGCGAGGCAAATGAATGACGTCCGCCCCAAGCCGGGGACTGCCACTGCCTGGCTCATCGCATGTCTGGGCGTGCTTGTCCTTCTGGGGCACCTGGCAGCCTCGTTTGCTTACTCTAACTGGGCGTGGGGTTTCAACCATTACTTCTTCTTCTCACGGACATGGTCGTCCATCATTGTCGTGGCGGGGTGCATACTTTGTCTTCCCTGGGTTTGGACTGGTATCCTCAGGCTCCAAGAGCGGTTGCCCCGAACGAGCAAGCCGCTTAGGCTAAGCCCTCAAGCAGTGGATGTGATCACCGCAGGACTTGTCTGCTTCCTGTTCTGGTTTCTGAGAACCCGTCAGCATTTCTTGGGAGATGGCCGTTTCCTGATTCATACTCTGGACCACGGCGCCTGGTTCAATCCGAGTGAACCGCTGGATCGATGGATCCATTACCGAGTCTTGCAGTTCACGCGGCACCTGTGGAACTGGGATGCGGAGAGAGTCTATGCCGTGCTCAGTGTTGGCGCCGGGGCCGTATATGTCCTCGCCGCACTACGCATCGGTGCGGTCTTGGGGCGGAAGCTATTCGTGGCAGCGTTCCTGCTGACTCTCGGGAGCGTGCAACTCTTTTTCGGTTACGCCGAAAGCTACTCTCTGGCCACATCAGTCATGCTTGTCTATTTTGCGCTCGCGCTGGAATACCTTGCGGGAGCTCGACGCTTAGCCTGGGCTGGTGTCGCGCTTCTCATAGGGGTGGCGCTCCATAAGGCGCTGGTCTTCCTTGTGCCGTCCTTCTTGTACCTGGTGTTGAGTGGGTGTGGCAAAGGTGGCAAAGGCAGAGCGCGGTCAGTCCGGAGTATTGTCTCGGGCGCTGGCTTCGTTGTTCTCATCCTCGCCGTGGTCCTAGTGACTTCCGGGGGATCGAAAGGACTCCAAACGTCAGGCATGATCGTGCCTTTCTTGCCCAATCCAATCTCGCAGTACACGCTGCTATCTTGGAAGCACCTGGTGGACTTTCTCAACGAGCAGATTCTGATTTCTCCGCTGGGCTGGGTCATTGCCGGGTTGTTCACTTTCGCTTTCTTGAAGAACGTGACGCTTCGGAGATCCTGCCGATTCCGCCTCCTGTTTGTCGCCGCGGCAGTCGCGAGCGGATTTGCCTTCCTGCTGCGTCCGGGCCTCGGCGGGAGTCGCGACTGGGACCTATGGTCGATGGCATCGTTGCCCTATGCTGTGGCGGTGGCGTGCTGGATCGCTACGGGTCTCAATGAGCGCGCGGAATTACGATACGCCGCTTACGTGCTTGTTATTGTCGGCTTATTCCACATCTTGCCCTGGGTCACCGTTAATCGGAGTTCGCAGCTGAGCCTCGATCATTACAGCAGAATGGTGGGAGATAACTCCCTCTGGCCCGATAAGCGCATTGCGGTGTCCCGGAACGATCTGGCGTTTTTCTATTGGGACCGCCAGGATTTCACCAAGGCCGCCAGTCTGTTCGCAGGTGCGGTGGCCAAAGACCCTGAGGCCGGACAGTACTGGAGGATGCTTGGCGTGACCTACGTCGCGCTGGGCAAGATCAAGGAAGCTGAGGCTGCACTGCGCCGGGCGGCGGAGCTGGATTCGAGCGACGTCTCGTCACGCACGGACCTGGGGCGGCTTTATCTGGGCCTGGGACGATTGCCCGAAGCGGAGACAATACTGAATCGGGTTTTAAAGACCGACCCTGCTTGCGGACCTGCCCACCTCTACCTCGGGCAGCTATATCGGCGCCGAGGAGAAATGGACGAGGCACTTCGGGAATACCTTCAGGCGGCGAAAGCTAGCTCCCCCGAGCTTGGGTATTGGTACGAGCTGGCCACGGCTTTCGAAGAGCTCCCTGGCGGAGCGAAGGAAGCGCGCGAGGCATGGAAGCGGGTTGCCGCGCTTGCCCAGGCGGATCGGTCCAAGTCCGGGATTCTGGAGGAGGCAAGGAAGCGCATCGAAGGGCCGGAGTAAGCGGCGGATATGTCCCACTCAGACCTCCGGGATACCTGCCCCAGGAGCCAGTGATTCTCTGGCGTTCCGTCCTATATTGACACCTGCCCGGCGCTACAGCCCTCCAATGAACGGCGGCGCCAAACGCTACTCCACGAACTCTCTCGGCGTGAGGTCGCCAAGCGAGCTATGGGGCGGAAACTCGTTATACTCAACCCACCACGCGCCATGAACGCTCCAAAACACCTGGAAGTTCAGAGACCGCAGATCGGATATATCCCTATCGGGTACACATCATTTTCCTGGTCTCAACAACCTGGTTCCCACTGCTGTCTCGTACCTCGAGCCTGCAGAAGTAGGTTCCGCCAGGAAGATCGCGTCCATTAAAGTTGATCGAATAAGTGCCGGCGGCATGAAACTGACTGACCAGGGTTCGGAGCTCTCTGCCCTGAACGTCGAATATCTTCAGGCTGGCGTGTCCTGCAGAAGGCACCCTGTAGGAGATCTCGGTGCACGGGCCAAAGGGGTTCGGTCGGTTTTGGCCTAGAAGGTGAGTCGAGGGCAGAGCCCCGCAGCCCCCGACCCCTGCACTGGGTGTCACGTTGAAATAGACGCTGGTCGGCTCGTAGCCTTGCAGCCTGCTGACAATAACATCGAGGTCGCTGTCGCCATCCATGTCGCCCAGGGCGACCCCGTGGCTACTGGTGGAGCCAAAACTCCGGCTGCTGTTGGTGAAGTAGCCGCTTCCGTCATTCATCCAGACCTTGTTGGCAGTCCAGTAGTTGGTGACGAAAAGATCGAGATCAATATCACCGTCCAGGTCTCCCAGTATGGGGGAGAAACTGACTCCCTGACCTAGGCGCTGGCCACTGTCGATGAAAGTGATAGCTGTCGTGCCCTGCGTGGATGTGGGGAACGCGCCGGCTGACCTGCCGGCCAGAGTTGTCAGGGATAGGATTGCTGCGAGCGTAATCAAACGGCAGGGCATGTCATTCCTCCTGTCGCGTGGCCTGGAACTACGGACAAGCTCGCTCTTTGCCCAAAGGTCCAGAGCCTGTGGGTGAGATCGCCTGGTGAAACATGCACCGAGGATAGGCTTCCCAACCCGAGGCACCATACGCAAGAAGCCTCAGAGCGTCAAGGGGGCGAGATTGAGGTTCGCATGGGCCTTGACTTCGGGAATGAGCGATGCCGAGCACGGGCATCATGCGCCGATAGCGCGGCTACTTCGCAGAACAGGACTGGGCAAGACCTCAGTTTCTTGGCATAATGCTCGAAGAGGGCTCCTCTCGGTAGGCGCCCAGGCAGGACCGCAACCGGAAACACCGTAACCAGAAACGAGGTGCACGTCCGTGGACCTGTTGAAGTGGCCCATCGCAATCGCAGTCGCACTGTACTTGACACTGGGGGTATGCTCATCCGTGAATGCCAAGCCTGATCTTGCCGCCGAAAGGGTGAAGGTGGAGAAGGTAATCCGCGCCTCAATCGAATGGGCGATCAACAAGGACACCGCCCTGCTCTATAGGTCATTCGTCCACGATTCGACCCTGTTCTGGTTCTCTCCCGACAACGCGGGGACCATCAGGGGCTTTGACGCCTTCAAGCAGCAGGTCGAGCAGATCTTCATGAATCCGGCCTTCAAGGCCGTTGGCTCGGAGTTCATAGATCTCGACGTGCATTTCTCGTGCTCGGGCGACGTCGCCTGGTATTCGTGTATCCTCAACGACCGCAACACCTGGAACGGCCAGCCCGCCAACTGGGAGAACGTCCGCTGGACAGGCGTCCTGGAGAAGCGTGACGGCAATTGGTTGATAATGCAGATGCACTTCTCCTATGCCGAAGAGGACATGCTGAAGCGGATGCAGCCCGAGCAGGCGCCTCCGGTCGCCGAATAGCTCGCCTTGGGCCCCGGTAACACGGTGCAGCCCCTTCCAGGGTGGGCCTTTCCATTTGTCTGACGCGTGTCGCCGTGGTTACCTTCACATTTTGGCGCGGATGCGACAAGCATTGGAGGATCAAGATGAAAAGGTAGGTGGTGAGTTTGGGGCCTGCGGCGGTGGGTACCTGGCATGTGAGCCCTGACGGTGAGGGCGACGTGGCCACCATTCTCGACGGTGTCAACCTTGTGTTCATCAAGGTCTCCCTGCCGCATACTTTAAGGGGTTGATACAGGGCACAACCTGTGGTATACTGCACACTGTCGGACGATAAGGTTGGTTTATCCTCGCGTGTACTCTTAGTTCGTTAGTCGGTCATTAGTGCCTCGCTGCTGTTTCCAGCCAATCTAACTCGTGCGGGGGGAGGAGGTGATGGGACGCGCCGCTCGCTCAAATCCATCTAGGGACGTGATAGCGCATTAGTGTCATACGTGACCTCTTGATACAGGAGGTGTCAGTATGTCAAAGATTGTACTCCTCGCAGTTCTTTTCGTCTTGACCGCTTCGGGAGCTGTCGATGCACAGCAGCGGGATTACGCAATCGCGGTCCATATTCAGGATTACTACATGGATTGCCAGACCCACCTTGGCGACTGCTGGGCCATTGACACCTGGCGGCTCGAGGCAGGCATGGAGGTTCACATCTATGTGATGGTCTGCGGCCACGGATGGGGTCCCGGATCTGATGGTTTCACCGCGGCCTGGTACGGCCTGGACTGGCCTACGGATTGGACATTCATCAGCTGGGTATCTTGCGCAGACTGGGCAGTCGGCACGATCGGGCTGCCAGGTGATCACGTGGAGCAGCACTGGAATCAGTGCGTTCCGCCCTCGGGATGGCCTGTAACGGTGGGGATTCTCACCCTCGTACCTACATCGCCGGGGCAGGTTAAAGTGATCATCCATAGCGGCATCGGTTTCGCTAGAGTGGATGACTGCCATGGCACCTTTGAAACCATCCTGCCCTGCAACATCGGCAATGGCCGTGCTGGCTGGGTCAGCATTGGCATCAGAGAGCCCGGCTGCAACCCGTGCCCATGTGTGGGTTCACCCTGCTATCTCCTGCCGTCCGGAAACGAACCGGGTACCTGGGGCATGATCAAGACACTGTACAGGTAGGATGACGGGTCTCTTGCCGTTCTCTTGTCTTGACGGTCCAGCACCTCGGGCCTCAGAGGTCGCTGGTTGACATACGTCCCCTGCAATTCGAACAAACTCAAAGCCCACTCGATCCCACAGGCCGGGGTCGGTGCCTGTTGCGCCAGCAGGTTTCTCTTGCTAAATTGAAAGAATCAAGAACTCTCTCAATCGGGGAACAGTACCAGGAACTTCGGCGTTGAATAACCATAGTCGGGTTTGAAATCATGGGTGAGGGATCAGAGGAATCCCCGGGGGATGGGGCTCAGGAAAGGCACCGAGCAAGAGAACGTCAGCAAGGAAGGAAAGCCATGAAGCTGAATGCTGTGTTCGCGCTTGTTGTGGCAGTGGCTATCGCGTTGTCGGCCGGGTGCGGTAAGGAGAATGCTGAACGCTCGGCGCCCCCCGGCGTTCCGGTGATGGTTGAGGATGCTGTCACGATGGATGTTCCGGTCAGGCTGAGGGCGATCGGAACAGCCGAGGCGTTCAGCACGGTTTCCATAACTGCTCGTGTGACCGGACAGCTGATGCAGGTGGGATTCAGCGAAGGACAGGACGTCAGCAAAGGAGATTTCCTCTTCCAGATCGATCCGGCGCTATATCAGGCTGCGCTGGACCAGGCGCAAGCTAATCTCGAGCGAGACCGGGCACGGCTGGCAAGCGCCGAGGCTGATGCGGCCCGCTTTACGGAGCTTGCGAAGGGTGGCTACGTCACGCAGCAGGAATACGATCAGGTCGCATCGACCGCCTCTGCAGCCAAGGCGACGGTACGGGCCGACGAAGCTTCCGTCCAGGGTGCTCGCCTGAACCTGGATTACTGCGCTATCCGCGCGCCCATCACTGGGCGCACCGGAAGCCTGCTCGTGAAGCAGGGGAATCTGGTAACGGCCACGGGCAGTCCGCTGGTCACGATCAATCAGCTGGTTCCGATTGTGGTGAGCTTCTCGATTCCGGAGCAGCGGCTATCTGATGTCCGGCGCTATTTGCAGCAAGGGACGCTTGCGGTTCAGGTTTCGCTTCCATCTGATTCGGTCAACGTCTACAGGGGGAAGCTCACCTTCATGAACAACGCCGTGGACAAGCAGACGGGGATGATTCTGCTCAAGGCCACCTTCCCGAACGACGAGCGGGCACTCTGGCCCGGTCAGTTCGTCCAGGTCGATCTGATCCTCACAACATTGGCCGATGTGACAGTTGTACCTGCGGCGGCAGTGCAATCGTCCCAGCAGGGGGATTACATCTATGTGGTCCGACCCGATGGCACAGCCGAGCTGCGCTCGGTGGTTCCGGGTACGAAACTCGATGACAAGGTGGTTATCGTGAAGGGCGTCGAGGCCGGGGAGAAGGTCGTGACGGACGGACAGCTTCGGCTCACGCCGGGAGCGAAGGTCGCGATCAAGTCCGGGCTGGTGCCCGGCGGGCCTCAAGGCGCACCGGGCGCAGGAGCACCTAAGTAATGAACCTCTCCGACATCTTCATCCGGCGCCCGGTCATGACGACGCTCGTCATGCTGGGTATCCTTCTGTTCGGGCTGATCGCATACAGGGCGCTCCCTGTGAACGATCTGCCAAACGTTGATTTTCCGACTATCTCGGTAGGTGCTAGCCTTCCAGGCGCGACGCCTGAGACTATGGCGGCGGCAGTTGCGACCCCGCTTGAGAAGCAGTTCTCGACCATTGCGGGTGTCACCTCTATGAGCTCGTCGAACCGCCTTGGGTCGACGCAGATCACGTTGCAGTTCGATCTGGGGCGCAACATTGATGCGGCAGCACAGGATGTCCAGTCGGCGATCGCCGGCACCCTGCGCCAACTCCCTCCAGGAATGCCGTCCCCGCCGTCCTATCGCAAAGTAAACCCGGCGGACCAGCCGATCCTGTTTATAGCACTGACCTCACCGACCCTTCCGCTGTATAGCCTGGACGAATATGCCGAGGGAATGCTTGCGCAACAAATCTCGATGGTGAACGGAGTCGCCCAGGTTCAGGTGTTCGGCTCTCAGAAATACGCGGTCCGCGTCCAGCTGGATCCCAATATTCTTGCGAGCCGCGGGATCGGCATCGATGATGTCCAGGACGCCATCAGGAGCGCGAACGTGAATATGCCGACTGGCACGCTCGACGGGACGACCAAATCCTACACGATCCAGGCGAGCGGACAGCTCCTCGATGCGGATGCCTACAAGGGGATCATCGTCACCTACCGGAATGGCCAGGCCGTGCGGCTCGATCAGCTGGGGAAGGTCCTCGACAGCGTGCAGAACGACAAGAGCGCCGCCTGGTTCGTTGACAAGCGCGGGATGATTCTCGCCGTCCAGCGCCAGCCCGGCACCAATACCGTGGCAGTCGCGAATGCCGTCAAGGCCATCCTGCCCAGTTTTCGCGATAAGCTTCCCGCATCGGTCCAGATGCAAGTGCTCTTCGACCGTTCCGAATCCATCAAGGCATCGGTGCTCGATGTAAAGAACACGCTGCTCGTGGCCCTTGTGCTCGTGATCCTTGTGATCTTCCTTTTCCTGCGAAACCTCTCGGCGACGGTGATTCCCTCGCTGGCCCTGCCGATGTCACTTATCGGGACATTCGTGCTGATGTGGCGGCTCGGCTATACGCTCGACAACCTGTCGTTGATGGCGCTCACGCTGTCAATCGGCTTCGTGGTGGACGATGCTATCGTGATGCTTGAAAATATCGTCCGGCACGTCGAGATGGGGGAGAGGCCGGCGGATGCCGCGCTCAAAGGTTCGCGGGAGATCAGCTTCACCATCCTGTCAATGACCCTTGCGCTGGTTGCAGTCTTCATCCCTATCATGTTCATGGGCGGGATCATCGGGCGGCTCTTCCGCGAGTTCGCCGTAACGATCGCCGCCGCGATCCTGATCTCCGGTTTCGTCTCGCTGAGCCTGACTCCGATGCTTGCCAGCCGCTTCCTGCGCCCGTCGCGCGAAGCGCACCACGGCAAGTTCTATGCGGCCACAGAGCGATGGTTCAAGAAGATGCTCGAAGGTTACCGGCGTGGGCTAAGGTGGTCGCTCGACCACATGCGTTTCACACTCGGCTACTCGATCGTGATTCTGGTTCTGACGGCCATCTTGTTTGCAAGGATCCCGAAGGGCTTCTTCCCAAGCCAGGACACGGGGCGGATCACCGGCACCACCCAGGCCCAGGAGGGTATCTCCTTCGATGCGATGGCACGGCACCAGCAGGCGGCGGCGACAGTGCTCGCGAATGATCCCAATGTCGAGGCTTTCATGTCGAGTATTGGCGGATCCACGCCGAACCAGGGGAACCTCATGATTCGATTGACCCCGAGGTCCAAGCGAAAGCTCAACCCTGATGAGATCATCCAGGAGCTGCGTCGGAAACTTGGGCAAATCCCCGGGCTCAACGTGTTCCTGCAGAATCCCCCGCCGATATCCTTCGGGTCATTTCAGTCCCGCAGCCAGTACCAGTACACTCTCCAGGGAACTGATTCCGATGAGCTTTACAGTGTGGCGCAGCGGATGACTGATCGGATACGCGGCATGAAAGGTTTCCAGGACGTAACCAGCGATCTCTTGATTCGAAATCCACAAGTCAACGTCGTGATCGACCGCAACAAGGCTTCCGTGCTTGGAGTCTCGGTCAATCAGATCGAGTCTGCCCTGGCAGGTGCTTATTCGTCCGGGCAGATCTCCACAATCTATGCACCCAATGACGAGTACCTGGTGATCCTTGAGCTTCTGCCTGAGTACCAGATGGACCCGGTGAATCTCTCCTCCTTGTACATTCACTCATCAAGCGGCGGGCTCGTGCCCCTTGACGCCATGGCGGACATCAAGCAGAGCATCGGGCCGGCCTCGGTGAACCACCTGGGGCAGCTGCCCGCTGTGACCATCTCCTTCAACCTGGCGCCCGGGATGGCCCTTGGGACCGCGCTCAGCGAGGTTCAGCAACTTGGCCGCGAGATCCTTCCGCAGGACATCAACGCGAGCTTCCAGGGGACAGCACAAGCGTTCCAGTCGTCGGTGCGCGGCCTCGGCATCCTGCTCGTCGCGGCGATCCTGGTGATCTATCTGGTGCTGGGGATCCTGTACGAGAGTTTCATCCACCCCGTCACAATCCTCTCCGCACTCCCGTTTGCGGGTTTCGGGGCTCTGATCACGCTCCTGGTTTTTAGGGTCCAGCTCAGTATCTACGCTTTTGTCGGCGTTATCATGCTGGTTGGCCTCGTCAAGAAGAACGGGATCATGATGATCGATTTCGCCCTGGATGCCCAGCGGAATGAGGGAAAGGCGCCGCGCGACGCCATATTCGAGGCGTGCCTTATCCGATTCCGGCCTATCATGATGACCACCATGTCGGCACTGATGGGGACCTTGCCCATCGCAGTAGGCTTCGGCGCAGGATCGGAAGCGAGGCGCCCGCTCGGCCTGGCGGTCGTGGGCGGACTGGTGTTCTCGCAGTTCCTGACGTTGTTCGTGACTCCGGTCTTCTACTTGTATATGGACCGGCTGCAGGGCGGCATCCGACGTCTCTTCGCGGGACGAAGGGCCAAGCTGCCCACGGGTCCGACAGGCTGACGGTCAGGGTATGACTTGCAATCACGCGTGAGCCTTCCTGGTTCATTCCTTTAGGCATTGACATACACTGAGCCCGGGGGTAAGCTAGTATCGAGATAGCTTAACCTCGAGCACATAGCTGCGCTCCCAGGCAGGTGATTGTCCTGCGCAATAAGAACAGCCTAAGGCTTTTTCAATTGGTTCTGGCACCGGTGATCTGCCTTTCCTTTCACCCTTTACAGCTTGAGGCCAGCAATTGCGACGTCCGAGCGCTCCTGATTGGGAGCCACAGCCGTGGTGTCGACCACTGGATCAGCATTCAGAGTTACTTCATAGAGAACATGCTGAAATTCAACGGGGTCCCGTATGACTTCTTCGATATCTACGCTGATGACCTTGACCAGTCAAGCCTCGATATGTATGACGGCGTCATACTGGAAGGGTATTCCCTGTACTGGGATGCCACCGAAGAGGAACGGAGTCTCGTTGCCGAGAACATGGAAGCCGGGAACATAACGGTTCTACTTGGCCTCGTCAGCGGCGAGTTCACGGGCTTGAATAGCACCCTGTACGACGCAATAGATGTCAGCGTCGACGGGTTGGGAGACAGTGAGGCCAACATCCACCCGCAGGAAGGCGCAAGCAATATCTACGATTACGAAGGCGATGACGGGTTTGTTATCGCCGGAGGATACGCGGGTAAGCATATCGGCCTTGCCGCGCTGCCTCTGTCGGGGTGGACGGGCGTGAGTCCGGTCTACGAAGGCAACCGCACCTACGGTCTTGAGTTCGCCTTAGAGCGGTGGCTGGAGAACGCCTTCGGCATTGATGCCAGAGTAACCCTGCCCGTGATCTCTCTGAGACTTGATGATACCCAAACCCTCTGCGGCCCGAGGAACCAGGCGGTGATAGACTTCATTGATACTAACAAGTCCAGGATCAGAGCTTCAGGATACCTGGTAACAGACGCGAGTGCATATCAAACGTCTGATAGCGCTCTGCGCAGTGACGAGCAGGTAATCAGCGAATGGGGCAGCATGTCTCTGCATGGGAAAGATCACGCCGCAGTAGGAGCTGAGGGAGAGAATCAGGATTACCTCACCCAGTACGATGAAACCAATACGGCCGTGAACTTCCTTCAGCAGAACTTCTCGAGATATAAACCCATTAAAGCCTGTCCGATGAACAGCTGGAATGAGGCAACCCTACATGCCATGTATGAGAACGGCATCTACTATCATTCTGCGTGCATGAGCGGAGATTATATAGCGCTCTATAACAGTCTCTTTGATGTCAGTTCGGATATGGAACGGGAGAAAATGAAGGTGAGATTGGCGGGTCAGCTACCGTACTATCCGCTTATCCACATGGACCAATCGGGAGAGGCCAGAATCTACAGTGTGGATTGGCATGTTATTTTCAGCGGGACCTCATCACCCCAGAGGGTACCTGCCATTCTGAGGAGTTGCTCGTTGGATTGGTGGACACCCCTGATGGTGGGCTCACACTTCTGTACCACTTTTGGTGGCGGGGCCTTCAGCGACCCCATCGGTTGGATGGGCGTCATGAGCGCCCTTATGTATGCCGTCGATCATGAGACCTATTCCTGGCGACGATGGGTGGACAATTATGATTTTGCACGGAATGTCCAGCGATTCGACGAGAACCTGGAGATCAATCGGATTTCCATTGCCGGCAACACTGTCACCTATGACATCACGGCGGACCGACCGATCAGGTTCATGACTCTTCGAGCAAAGAAGACCGGATACATGGTTGCGTCTGCCACAATCAACGGCATCGAGTATACTTATTTCGGCCATGACTATGTTCAGTTGCCCGAGGTGAGTGGTAACGCTGTCATAGTGGTGGATCTTGCCCCGCAGGGCAGCTGCCGGCCTCATGTGACTTATGTGAGTCCAAGTGCAGTTGTCGAGGATGCAACCTGTAGCACTGGGAAGCTCCGGCTGACGCTGAGTGGTGAGTTTGTCGTCACGGCTGATGTCATTGGCACCAGCAAGGTGTTTGACCGTGGCGCAACACGGGTGTTCCATGACAACAAAGAGGAGTTGCGGATTGATGCGTCATGCCAGATCCAGACGGAGCAGGTTGAATTGTCTCTTCTTCCTTCGTGTGGCTCGATTGAAGCCGTTATAGATACTTGGGGGACGTCGGGTACGCAATCCAGGAAATGGACGGAGATTTCTGATTTTGACGAGCCCTTCATGGAACCTGAGGACACTTGGAGCCAGGCAGCAACCTCGGGTCCAGCTGATCACCGGGTTGGAGGCGGGCGCCCAAGAAAGATGACAGATGGCGATGATGCTCATATTCCCGGTATGGAAGTCGAGCATATCGTCGGGGACCTCGAGCCGAATACTCTGTACGTTGTGAAGGCGGACAATTGCCCGTTGGACACTTGTCTCTCCAACGGGTTGGGCGAGATTTCGTTTTCATACTGTGCGTTCTATTCACCGAAACCAATCGAGGTAGTCATGGATTCCACGGCCTCTTCTGGCGTTTCAAGTGGCGGGGCGTCAACACGCCTTGAACCCGGACGCGATTTCTACCTTAAGACCTATCCCAATCCATTTGGCTACAGGACAACGATTTCGTATCACCTGCCGCGACCATCCCGCGTCACGCTTAGGATTTATTCTGTTGGTGGCCGGCTTGTCTGTCAAATTCTCGATGATACTCAGCAGGCGGGTTGGCATTCTGTTGAGTGGAACGGTCACGACGTTTCTGCGGACGGCGTCTCCCCCGGGGTCTATCTGCTGCGCCTTGAGACGGTGGGTGCTGTCAAAACGAGGGAAGTCGTTCTGTTGAAGTGAGAGGCCGCCGAGACCCAGCGATCAAAGAGTCTCAAGATATTTCATGAGATCGTTCAGGTCTTGCCCAGATATATTGTACCTGGGCATAGCGGGGTCTAAGTAAGTCCCTCCTGAATCTAAGCCCTGGGTAATTGCGCGTCTAATGGTCGAATCCCTATAGGGTGGATGCTCGCGTGTAGCAGCCTCGCCGGAGCCGCCTCCGTACCCATGGTGACCTGATGTTAGGGCAGCGAGGGTGATATCCGACGCTGCAATAGAGTATGCTGTCACGCGCATCTTTCCACCTCTGCCATCCTTGCCATGGCATCTTGCGCAGGACGGATACTTCCCGGCTATCATCATTCCGCCACTTGCCGAAATCGCGCTGCCGCTCCTGGTGGTAGCAGTGAAATAGATCTGCTCGCCGTTGCTACGATAAGTCTTCTTTGTTGTCTTGGTGGAACCGCCGGTCTCGGGCTGACTCTCACAGCCGAAACAAAAGACCGTGAGTGCGATCAAGAATGGAACGACGGTGCGGCGATCGATTCGGAATGTGCCCTTTCCGGTCATGACAATCCTCCCGAAGTCGCCACTGGTCGGCGATACGGTTCGAACCATACTCCTACCATAGGTTCGCGGCAGCCTTGACGGAGGCTCTGTCGCTCAGGGATATGGCATTCTTGGCGCAGACCGCGCGGCAGATGCCACAGCCATAGCACCTGCGCGGGTCGATGGCAGTCTTCTCCGACGCCGCGCTGTACCCGATGGCGCCAAACTGACAGACCATCATACAGGATCGGCAGCCGCTGCAAAGATCGGGGCTTACCCGGGCGACGTACTCCGCCCGGAACATTATGGGCACGCCGTAGGTCACGGTGGAACGCATGGCGAGGCAGTCGGAGCGGTCACAGTTGCAGATCCCACCTATGAAGGGAGGGAGAAAGGTCCAGACCGTATGGCATAGGCCCTCCTTCTCGTACTCGCGGAAAGCGGCAATGGCCTCTTGCTTGGTGCGCCTTTCCACGCCGGCGGCATCGGGCCCGGCGAGATAGCTTGCATCGGCGCCGCCGAGAATCTTCTCAAACTCACCGCCGTTCGGGCCCATGCTGATCCCATAACAATACCGCTGCTCGGACCCGAGCGTGGCCCTGCGGCAAATGCAGGCTATGCGAGTGATCGAATTGACGAAACCAAAGACACGCTCTACATCCTCGATGGGCACCACCTGTCCATAGTGGATTTTCTTCATCTTTCTGGACACGTTCCAACTGAGGATTCGTCTGGCGAAACCAGGTATCCTGTCCAGGCGCTCCATTTTCGTGACGCCTTCGGACAGGTCGGCAGACTCCGCAAAGAAACCCGCTATGAACTTGCGCCGACGAACGTCGCTGAGCAGGTCCTCCGCGTAATTCTTGGCCTCCAAGTACCACTTCTTTCCCTCTCCGTGTTTATGACAGAACTCGCACATCTCGTAACACCTCCTCACGCAAGACCACAGGCTGTGCCATGCGCCTGTCGGGTATATGCCGGAGCCGGTCATGCGCATGGGCGCAGTCGGCTTCATAGTAGGTTCATGGGACTATGCTGTCAAGATTCGATTTCGGCTTCAGAAACAGGGCGAACTTCAGTCTCCCCAGGGGTAATGATCTCTCCTGACGCAATAGGTTCCCGAGGGGGAGGAAAGCAGGTCCATCGTGAATTCAAGCGGCTCATCACCTTCACACAAGTATTCCTGGGACACCACGACCCGATATGATCCGACTTCCAGATGCCGTATCTCGTAATCGAGATCGTATAGACACAGGCACCTGCAGTCCCCCTGAATCTCGTGCTCAAACACGAATATCGAATCTCCACGAACGAGAATGGTCGCCTCCACGTTGGGGCAGCAGTTGAATGCTGTGTTAACGTGCTTGAGCCTCAGAGTCCTGCCCTCATAAGCATATTGAATGCAATCTTGGTCCTCGGCTGTGATTCCTCCGCCTGCTGCCAAGTCCAGGTTCTTGCATGCGCTCATACTGACGAGATTGCCCGTTGGACCACCTGGTTGGGCTTCTGGCGGACCATTGGGGCTTGGCTCTGTAATCCTGTAGTCACTGCAGCCCACGACAAGGTAAGCCAATGCCAATATCGCGATGATGCACAAGGCAAACTTGCCGAGGCGATCGGCTTGACATTCACGGGCCAGATTCATGGGCGCACCCCCTTGCTTTAAGCCCCCACATATACCATTATACCCGACGATCCGAACTTTGCATATCCATTTCCTCCGTGATCGGCAGCTCTCAATACAGGAGTCATTTCCGATTGCACGGCAACCCGATCTCAACGCCGAAGAATCAATTGACCCCGCTTGGCCTCCTGGGCTATGCTTTGCCCTAAGGGGATAGTCTCTGATCTTAATCTGAGGAGAACCACGTGTTTAGTAGAGTGCTGCCCGTGCGGAGCGCGGCGCTAATCCTCGTCGCGCTGGTTGCGCTCCATGCAATGCCGCCCCAGACGCTTGCTGCCAAGTCCTACAATATCGCAGAGGTTGTAATAGATTCGCAGCTCTGGCCGGATGGCACGATGGATATCACCGAATCGCGAACATATCAATTCCAGGGGGATTTTAGATTCCTCTACCGGGATATGCCCACCGGCGGGCCCGTGATCCTAGGGGATTTCGCGGTCTCCGAAGGCGGCCGCGCATATCGCCTGGCGGACTCGGAAGAGCCGGGAACCTACATGATCTCAAAGATGTCGGGGCACACCAGGGTGACCTGGTTCTATGAGGCTCGAGATCAATCGAGAACATTCATCTTTCATTACCGTGCGGGGAACGCCATCGAGCGATATGAGGACGCTGCCGTGCTCTACTTCAAGTTCATAAGTGAAGACTGGGATAGATCGCAGCAGAACATTCTGATACGTCTGAGACCCCCGATGGCACTTTCGAGAGATCAGATCAAGGAATGGCTTCACGGACCCCTCTGGGCCGAATCCCAGACCGGTGACGATGGTACTGTCGTCGCTCGTTGCGAATATCTGCCTGCGCACACCTACCTGGAAGTACGTGCGCTCTATCCGCCAGAGGTCTTCGCGGCAGTGCCCGCAAGACCAAAGAGCGTCCGGCAGGAGATCATGGGCGAAGAAGCCGGGTGGGCTATGGAAGCCAACCGACAGCGAGATGCGGCAACAGAAAGACTGGCTGCCAGGGAGAAACGACACGCGATCGGTGAGTGGGTGGTGCCCACGATCTGCCTCATAGGCTTGCTGGCCTGGTGGGTGGTTTTCCGGAAGTATGGAAGGAGGCCGCAAGTCCCCACTATTCTTGACATGTCCTCAGATATCCCCGAGCGAACACCCCCCGCGCTGCTCAGTTATTTGCTATATAGCCGGCAGGTCGCGGGCAGCGCCGTGGTAGGGACATTGCTTGATCTTGCCCGGCGCGGGTTCGTCTCGCTTCGAGAGGAGCCTGAGGAGAAGAAAGGTCTCTTCCGCGGCTCCAGAATGAAGATCCAGCATTACTGGGACCTAAAGCGCTCCTATCGGGAGCAGCATGTCTCCGAGTTGCTCGACTACGAAGCCGCGTTGCTAAGATTTGTCTTTGAGGATCTGGCCAAGGGTCAGGATTCGATTTCAATCGAGACGATTGGGAAGGAACGTCGCAGATTCACCAGGTTCTTTGGCGAGTGGAAGAAACAAGTGGAGGAGATGGGAAAGCAAAAAGGCTGGTTTGACACCGCTAGCATCCGGGGGATGTATTACGGATTTGCGGTCGGTGGGGTGATGATCGTCCTGACCGTTCCGGCTGCCATTTTCCTTGGACTGGTAGCAGTTGGCTTGGGCATGGCCTCATTTGTCGTGTTCATCCTGGCCCTGCTCGTGCCCCATCGGACACTCGAGGGCGAGACCAAGGCCAGGCAATGGGGTGCCGTCAAGAAGTATCTACGCCGATACCAGTTCCGTACCGCAGGCAGCGAGTACCTGCTATCCCGCATCTCAGAGTACATGGTGTACGGTGTGGTGCTTGGCTTGGGGGACAGGGTCTACAAGGAGCTGGCCACTCATATACCCGCGGATGCGCACAGCGCGTATGTGCCATGGTACATCTATCATGGATCTGCGACCGGTGCCTTCTCGCCGGCGTCATTCGGGGCGGCCTTTTCCTCGATGGTTGCTACGGTCACTTCCACAATGAGCACGGCATCGGGAACTGGCGGGGGAGCATCCGGTGGTGGGGGAGGAGGAGCCGGCAGTGGCGGGGGCGGTGCCGGATAGGATGTCTTAGCCGATATACTGAGTCCTCTACGAATGAAACTCGAAAGGCTCGACCCGGCGGTCAGACTCACTCGGTATTTGTTGCTCTTCGGGGCATCCCTATACCTGGTCATGTATCTGGTTCTCGCCATCCTGAGAATTCACTACCCGTATGAACTGGAGTGGATGGAAGGGGGATCCTTAGATCATGTGAGAAGGATCCTGATGGGCGAGAAGCTTTACGTAGAGCCGTCGCTGGAATTCGTTCCGTTCATATACGGCCCGCTCTATTTTTACGTTTCGGCCGCAGTCTCAGTGGCCCTGGGTGTTGGGTTCATTCCGCTAAGGCTTGTCTCCCTTGTCGCTTCAATCGGCTGCTTTGGGATGATCTTCTTGATTGTCAAGCGAGAAACCAGGGACTCCTTCGCAGGCCTTATCGCCTCGGGTTTGTTCGCTGCCACCTTTCAAATAGGCGGTGCCTGGTTTGACCTTGCGCGGGTCGATTCCCTGTTTCTCTTCCTGCTTCTGGCGGGTGTCTACGTTCTCAGATTCTACTCCTCATGGCGTTCTGGCGTCGTCGCCGGCTTGCTTTTTTCGCTTTCCTTCCTCACGAAGCAGACAGCGCTGTTGATTGCATTGCCCTTGATGCTATGGAGCATGCTTCCCCGTAAAGGCCTCAAGGTTCGGGGGCGATCCTTCTCTTTCATTGGCACTATCGTCGCAACGGTGGGGATCTCCACCCTGATCCTGAATCGCATGCATGACGGATGGTACAGCTACTACGTCTTTGAGTTGCCGAGACATCATCGAATAGTGAGGAAGTTTTTGGTCGGCTTCTGGCTGGGTGACCTATTGCTGAAGCTTCCCGTCGCGGGCCCGATGGCAGGGCTCTACTTGCTTACCTGTTTCCGACACTTGACCAGGCAGAAGAGCTTTTTCTATCTCATGCTAGCCCTCGGAATGCTTGGAGGTGCGTGGGTCTCCAGATTGCATTCAGGGGGAGCCGGGAATGTTCTGATCCCTGCGTACGCCTGTGTATCAATATTGTTCGGACTGGCGATTCATGAGGCGTCCCGGCTATTACTCTCGAGGTCCGAATATAGGCTGAGGCTCGTATGGGTCTTGGTCGGGGTCCTGACGCTAACGCAGCTTGCCGTTTTACGATACAATCCAGCCGGGCAGATTCCCACCAAGGCAGATGCGCAGGCCGGAAAGCAGTTTGTGACCATGATCTCCCGAATCGCGGGAGATGTGTTTATTCCTGAGCATGGCTATCTGGCGCGTTTGGCCGGCAAGAACTCCTATGCGCATAGAATGGCGGTGACTGATGTCCTTAGAGGCGACCACAGTGGAGCAGGAGTTCGCCTGATCGACGAACTGCATGCCGCCCTGAGGGAAAAACGATACAGTGCGATCATCCTTGATTCATACTGGCGGCCATACATGGGACCGGAAAGATGTGAAGAATACTATAAGGAAGAGCAGCTTAACTTCCCAAACGACAAAGTCTTCCGGCTTGTCACGGGAGCACGAATAAGACCTACGATTATTTACCTACCCAAATGACAGGGCCGCAATGAAGGCTGTTGGACTTGCGATCTAGCTAGGACGCCTCGGGGCACCGGTAAGGTACTTCCATGCATACGAAACGGGGTGAGCAACGAGGTTGGCAGGTGTGGCAAGGAGCCAGAGAGCGAACTGCCCCGATAGACCCGGGACTACCCTGCAAATGTAAGACAGATTCTCTAGTGCCTTTGTGGGTCGCCCGTAAAAGGAGGAATAGGCAGTAAACTGGAGCCTTCTCATCTCTCCATAGGATACGTGGTCCAGCTCCATTGTAGGGTGCATCCCCGAGTAGGAGTCCCAGTCCTTGGTGAGAAGGCGGTGCCCTACGTCATCATAGAGCTTGCTTCCCGGGTAGGGCGTCAGGATTGAGAACTGGGCCCTGCGCGGGTTCAGGCGTTTTGCGAAGTTGATGGTCTGCTTCATCATGTCCCTGGTCTCATCAGGAGCGCCAAGTATAAAGGCACCCGTCACTTCAACACCATTCTCTCTCAGAACCTCCATCGCTCCTAACGCATCTTTGAGGAGCGCCTTCTTGCCATATCCATCCAGGGCTTCCTGGTTACCGCTCTCGAAACCGATGAAAGTCCACCTGAAGCCAGCTCTGGCCATGGTTCGAACCATGTCGGGATTCTTGACTATTGTATCGACACGAGACATTGCAGCCCAGATCACATCCCAGCCTTTGGCTATTATCATCTCCGAGATCTTAATGGCGCGGCCGGGATTGAGGGTGAAGTTGTCATCCACAAAGGAGAGCGCTCGGTAGTTGTATTTCTCGTAAAGCAACTCTACCTCTTCCAGAATGTTCTCAGCCGACCTTGCCCTCCAGTGGACGCCAAAGAATCGAGACGACGAGCAGAATTCGCAATTAAAAGGGCAGCCCCGGGAAGTCACTAACGTAGTCATGAGCCGGCCATTCATCTTCTCTTTGTAGAGCCTGAGGGGCAGAAGATCCCTTGCCGGGAAGGGGAGAGAATCCAGATCCTCTATGAAAGGCGCATCAGGTGTTCTGCGGAAATCGCCATTGGCCAAATAGGAAACTCCCAAGACCTCTTCGAAGCCTTTCTTGTTGCTCAGGAACTCGACCAAGGAAAGAAAGGAGATCTCCCCCTCGCTTCGAACAACGTAGTCCACCGCTTCACTCTCAAGCGTCTCCCTGTCCAGGAAGCTCACATGAGGACCGCCCATTACCACTGTGGCCCCCTGCTTCTTAGCAATCTCAGCGATTCTCAAAGATACCAGAAATCTTGAAGTATCAACCGAGATGCCGACGATGTCAAAATCCTTGTATGGATACTTCGACCAGGCTTGGCGCTCTACATTGAAATCGACAATCCTTACCTCGTAATGATCTCGCAGAACGGAAGCAAGGTATGCTAAACCAAGTGGGGGTCGGCTTATGCCTAAAACGCCATAGGAAAGGCCTGCAGGTGGGTTAACAAGTAGGATTTTCATCGACTCTCCTGACCTAGCCTCCTCTGGCCCAAAAGATCCCCGGCTCCTCGCCCAGAAAACCACTCTTCGTCTTGCCTGGCATCTCCGGCCAGGCCATGGTCGGACAAGGTGCGGTCAGAATATCACTCCTACGAATCCAAAGTCAAGACCATAAATGATATGTCAAGACAGGCTATGAGTGATGAGGTAACCACTGGTGCGAGTATGTTGAAAGGGCGTGGTACCGCGCGGTGGCGGCAAAGCAGTGGGGAAGCCCCCTGCACAGGGCAGGAGGCCTTCCCCAAAGGGCCCTGTTCCCCGTTCCTCTCTTTTACTTCACCAGCAGCATTTTCTGGGTGACCACGTAATCATCGGCGGCAACTCTGTAGAAGTAGATTCCGTCCGACACGGGGCTGCCGCTGGCGTCTGTGCCATCCCAGGTCAATGTCCTTGATCCCGCGGGCAAGCTCTGATCCACAAGAGTCCTGACCCTCTGGCCGGCAACGTTGTATATCACAAAGCTCACATGAGCGTCTTCGGGTAGGCTTAGGGAGAACTCGGTTGCAGGGCTGACAGGGCTATGGCTCTGAGAGACGGAGAACTCACTCGGAGCAGAGACAGCCGACATAACTCCCCCTGCGTGGATGGAGCCAGAAGTCACGCCAATATCACTTCTGAAGATGTAACCGGATGCCACCACGTTATCCACATAGTAATACCACCAGCCAACCGGGCTCCTGAGCTTGTCGGAAACGCAGGAGCCGGTCCCGTTCTTGGCAGTTGTGAAAACGTCGCTGTCGCTGGTTAGTCCAGCCCAGTGGCTCGTGACCGTGGCGTTTCTGACCGGCTGGTTGTTCTGATTCCATACAGTAACCACGGCCTTGGCGTTGGTAGAGAACCCCTTGGTCACAAGCGACAGGTCAATCGTCTTCACCCAGACGTATGGAGATGTAGGCGTCTGGATAGTGAAGAAGGCATTGGACACATCGGAACCTTGGTTTCCGGCCGCATCGTACGCATAGACCTTAACCAGACACTGGGTGGAAGGCGTATTGGGAACGGTCCAGTTGTATGAGCCCGGGTTGCCCGAGAGGTTGGTGATGACGTTGTAATTCACCCCGCCGTCATAAGAGTAGTAGAGGCTGGTGGAGCTCACACCTATGTTGTCAGTAGCAGTCCAGCTGATGGTGTAAACGCTGCCGACATTCAAGACCTCGCTGCCGTTGGGAGCGATGACGGTCACCACTGGCGGTTCGGTGTCAGGCATCAGCACGGCCTGTACGGCTGCGTAGGCGTCGATTATGCCCCAGCCGTAATCGTTGTCTTCACCTGCCGTACCCAGATCGCGGGCGGTGTTCATCAAGACAGTCTTGATCGTTTGCACATCGGCATTGGGATTGGCCTGTCTCATCAGCGCCACTACGCCGGCGACGTGAGGTCCGGCCATGGAGGTTCCGCTCATCCAGGTGTAACCTCCGCCCGGGTAGCACGAGTAAACGTCGACCCCCGGCCCAGATACCTCTGGCTTCTTCGTGACACCATCGCAATCAGAGGGGCCGCGGCTGCTGAAGGATGCGGAGCTTCCCCCCATTGTTTGGACAGTTTCTGGGGCAGAATAAGCTAATGTTTG
>CAYHHI010000047.1:0-25668 GCA_964356335.1 uncultured bacterium | reverse complement strand
CTCGGCGATTCTTGCATCAATCGCCTTGACCTCACCGGCGCTCTCGCACTTGGGAATCAGGATGACGTGCACGTTGTGCGGCACGACGAAGTCGAGATCGACCAGTCCCATCTCACCCTGGTTTATCCTCACCATTCGCTCACAGCCCATGAAGTCGATCCGGCGAAGGGCGTTCCGGACGTGCACTCGCGCCGCGTCCTTTTCCAAAGGGTGGACGCTGTCCTCCAAGTCGAGAATCACGCCGTCGGGCCTGTGCAGGCCTGAATTTATCATGAATTTGGCTTCGTTGCCGGGCAGATAGAGGCGCGAGCGCCGCATGCGCTCACGATAGGTACCGTACTCGCAAGCAGGCGCCATCTCGGGCAGGAATTCGCGCGTCTCAGCGGGTCTGAGCCTTCGCACCGCCGTCTCGAGGCGCGCCATCACCGTGAAGGGCAGAGCGCCTGCGTCTTCGAATTCCACTGCTGCGTTTTCGATGCCGAAGAACTTGAGGCCTCCCTGGATCAGATCCTTGAGAGACGCCCCATACATGCTTGCGACCTTGGACTTGAGACCGATGGAGATCCCGCCTGAGGACTTCTCCTCGACTGCAACCCAGCAGTCGGACCTTACGTCTTTCCCCCTTCTCCCCGCTTCACCTCTTGCCATTACGGGGTCCCCCTTTCACTTAATTCCTTCCTGACATAAGCGAGCAAGCCGCCCGCGTCTCTTATAGCGATTATCTCAGGCGGAAGCTCCGGGAATTTGAATTCGCGTCCCGCGACCGTGATCCTTCCGCCCTCTGGATCGACCTCGACGGCGTCGCCGGGTTTGTAGGCATCGACTGCTTCGGAACATTCGATCAAGATCAGGCCCTGGTTTATGGCCGAGCGGTAGAAGATCCTCGCGAAGCTCTTGGCCACGACGGCCTTGATGCCCACGGCCTTAAGCCCGACGGTCGGCTGCTCGCGGGAGCTGCCGCAGCCGAAGTTGGAGCCGGCGAAAATGACGTCGCCTGCTCTTGCCTCCTTGGCGAAAGCAGGATCGAGGTCTTCCAGGAGATGTGGCTTTATCTCATCCGGCGTACTGCACGTATAAGTGTACTTCCCGGGAAAGAGCATATCGGTATTTACGTCATCACCATATTTCCAGACTTTCATTTGGCTACCACCTCAGGTTTGATCGAGTTTATGGCAGGCGGCAACACGATCTTACCGGCTATCGCGCTCGCGGCAACGGTCGCAGGACTCGCAAGGTAGATCTCGGCATCTGCGCAGCCCATGCGGCCCTTGAAGTTTCTGTTTGCTGTGCTCAAGCATTTCTCGCCAGGGGCAAGTACACCTTGGTGAGCGCCAAGGCATGGCCCGCAGCCGGGGGGGAGCACGATCGCATCCGCCTCAACGAGGGTTGCGATTGTCCCATCCTTTGAAGCTTCCAACATCACTGCCTTGCTTGCAGGAAGCACAAGAAGCCTCGAGTCCCTACTGACGTGTTTACCCTTAAGGATCTTCGCTGCTACCCTAAGATCCTCGAGCCTGCCGTTGGTGCACGTGCCTATCAAGAACTGCTGTATCTTGACATCCTTCAGGTCCTTTGCAGGCGCGACGTTGTCCACGCTGTGCGGCTTTGCGACGACGGGTACGATTCGCGTCAGATCGTAATGCAGGGTCTTGATGTAGGAGGCATCCCTGTCAGCCCACACTGCCTTCCAGTCAGAGGCCGCTCCGGCCTTCTTGAGATAGGCCTTCGTGAGATCGTCAACGGGGAACACCGCAATTTTCGCACCCATCTCGACACCCATATTTGCGATGGTGATCCTGTCCTCCATGGTGAGTGATGAGACATCGCCATGGAACTCAACTGAGAGATAATTCGCCCCATCGGCACTGATGTCTCCAATGATCGTGAGGATCAAGTCCTTGGCCGAGGCAGGAGGCTTAATCTTCCCGCTCACCTCAATCCTCAGGGACTGCGGCACCTTGAGCCAGGTCTTGCCTGTGAGGAGTATGGCAGCCGCCTCGGTACGGTCTATGCCCGTCGCGAACGATCCCACGGCGCCGTACGTGCAGGTGTGGGAATCACTCCCCACGATCAGCGAGCCTGGAAGCGCAAGCCCCTTGGAGATCAAGACCTCATGGCAGATCCCCTCGCCCATGTCGTAGAAATGCTTCACGCCAAACTTGGCAACGAACTCCCTGATCTTCTTATGGCTTGTAGCCGTCTTCTCATTTGCTGCCGGGATGACGTGGTCAAGCACTATCACAGGGACTTCGCTGTCATTCAGGCCGAACTTGTCCAGGTCGGCACCAATCTTCGAAACGATCGGAGCGGCATTATCGTGCATGAGAAGATGATCGGGCCTCACGGTCACGATCTGACCCGGCTCCACGCTCTTGTTACCGCTTTTCTCAGCGAGCACTTTCTGTGCAAAAGTCGCACCCATATCTCTCCCTCTGCCTGGTTAGGTAAGCCGCCTATTCCAATCTATTTGTTCAGCAGGCCGCCGCGCGTATAGATCTCGAGTTGCACATCAGAGAAGGGCGTAACGTTGACCTTCTCGCCGCCCGGCTCTCTGGTCACGACACCCTTCAAGAAATCAATGCTCACCACATCGCCATCCTTAAGATGGAGTGGGCTCACATCGCCCTCCACTATGGGAAGGCCCGCATTGAGCGCGTTTCGCTCATAGATTGCTCCGAAGGACTCACCGATTATCGCCGCCACACCTATGCTCGCGAAACAATCAACAGCATGCTGGCGAGAGGAACCGCAGCCGAAGTTCTTGCCAACGACCACTATGTCGCCAGGTCTTGCTCGCTCAGGGAAATCCTTCCAGCCCTCAAGATTGCCGAAACAATACTTCGCCATTTCGGGGACCTCTGTCACGGCGAGGTGTTTGTTGTGATAGATCATGTCAGTGTCTATGTTGTCCTTAGCGATTAGCCAGACTCTTCCTTTGACCGTGAGCGGGGGAGTGCCCCTGGCAGCAGCCGGAGCTTTAGGTTCACCCGCAAGCCCCGATATGGGTTTGGAGACTCGGGGTGTGATCTTCGCATCAATCTCTTCGGGTGCCACGATGAAGCCCCGGACCGCAGATGCCGCGGCCACACGAGGCGACGCAAGATATACCTCGCCCTGGCCCTGCTTGCCCGGGAAGTTCCTGTTACCCGTGCTTACCGTGACCTCTCCGGGGCCATTCATGCCGATCTGCCCGGCGGCACACCCGGCGCAGCCCGCATTACCCACAAGTGCCCCTGCGTCTTTGAAGATGCCAAGAAGGCCTTGCTCGTAACACTTCCGCCAGATCCTGTCGGTCGCCGGCACTATCTTCAAGACCACACCGGGAGCGACTCTTCTGCCCTTCAGGATCGCAGCGGCCTCCAGCATGTCCTCGTATCTGCCGTCGGTGCAGGAGCCGATGAAGGCCGAGTGGATCTTGGTTCCCTTGACCTCACTGACGGGCACGACATTCTCTGGATTTCCGGGTAGCGAGACCAGTGGGGTGAGTCCGCTGGTATCGAGCCTTATCTCACGTTCATAGTGAGCATCTCTGTCTGCTGCTATCGCCTCGTAGTGCTTGCCGGTCGTTTCCTTAAGCTCTTTCAGAACCAGAGCCGACGGCGGGAAGAGAATGATAATGGCACCCATCTCGGTCGCCATCGAGGAAAGCGTGATCCTCTCCGCCAGGGTCATCGCCTCGGCCACCTCGCCATAAACCTCTGCCGCAACCCCAAGCAGCCCGCTTGCGCCCACCTTCTTGAGGAGAGCCAGGGTTATGTCCTTGGCAGTTATCCCCTTCTCTCGCTCGCCCTCGATCCATATCCGGATTGACGGCGGCACCTTGAACCAGACTTTGCCTTTCGCGAAGGCAGCGGCTATGTCCTGATCGCCCATGCCCTGGCCGAAGGCACCGATTGCCCCGACTATATTGGCGTGAGAATCCGTCGAGACCACTGTTGAGGCAGGTCCCACGAGACCCTCATCCATTGCGATGTGCGTTCCGATCCCATCGGTTATGTCATAGACCTTTACACCGTGCTTGGCAGCGAAGAGCCGGATCTTCTGCTGGTTGGCCGCATATTTCTGGTCCGAACCGGTGGGATTGCAGTCAAAAGTGAAGAAGGTTGCCCGCGGATCATCCACGCTGAGGGCATGCTCCTCCATGTGCTTCACAACGTTGGCGCCTCCGAAATCCCTGGCGATCCTTACGTCTATCTCCACGTCCACGATGTCGCCGGGCCGCGCAGGCTTGCCTGAGTGTACATCGATTATCTTCTCAATAAGGGTCTGTCCCATACAGCCTCCCCGTATTCGCTCAACATGACATCCGAAAGATCACCGAGATCGAATTGCGCAGAGCATAAACCTAACGAGTCTCGACTTCCCGTCACAATTTGTGTCACAACTTATCTATGATTGCATCGGTCATCTGGTCAGTGCTTGCCGCGCCCTTCTTGAGGACGTCGGGCCTGCCGGTGAGCCTCAGCATATCGTAGGTCCGCACCTTGCCCTCCTCGACCACTGCGGCGATGGCGTTGCGTATCCGTTTTGCCTTTTCCTCTTCGCCGAGGTAATCAAGCATCAGCACAGCGCTCATGAACATGGCAATGGGATTGACGATCGAAGGCCTGAGGTGTTCGTACTTTGGCGCTGAGCCGTGCGTCGGCTCGAATATGGCGCAGTCCTTCCCGATGTTGGCGCTCGAGGCGAAGCCGAGCCCGCCCACAAGGCCCGCGAAGCCATCGGAAACGATATCGCCGAACATGTTGCCGCTCACGACCACGCCGACGTCCTCCGGGTTCTTGGTGAGCCACATCATCTCGGCGTCGATGTTGTTCTCCCAGAGTGGGATGTCCGGGTAGGTCTTCTGGATCTTCATGGCCTCGGTGAGCATCATGCCTGAGGTCTCACGAATCACGTTAGGCTTCTCGCACAGCGTCACCGATTTGTAGCCGTACTTCTTGGCGTGTTTGAAGGCTTCCTCGATGATCCGCTGGCAGGCCTGGCGGGAGAAGATGCGGCAGGAGATCGCCAGGTCGGGGCTCGGTACGTGCTTGAAGGCCTTCATCTTGGGATGGGTCTCGAGGGCCTTTCTCACCTCGTCGGGAGGATTGGTCCACTCGACGCCTGAATAGAGGCACTCGGTGTTCTGCCTGAAGATCACGGCGTCCACCATAGGCTCCTCGCAGTCACCGTTCTTGCGGCGCACGAAGTTCAGCGGGTTGCCCTTGAAGCTCTTGCAGGGGCGGATGCAAATGTCGAGATTGAAATGCTGCCGAAGGCCCACGATCGGGCTGAAGTAGGTGTAGCCCTTACCCGCCAGTTCAGGCGCAAGTTCCTTGTCAGTCTCGGCCTTTGGCTTGGATGTGATCGCTCCAAAGAGACCGAGTTTGTGCCTGGCGAGCAGATCGAGGGTCCGCTTGGGAAGCGCATTGCCTTCCTTGCACCAGAATTCCCAGCCGATGTCTCCATGAACGTATTCCGCATCAAAGCCGATGGCACCGAGCAACCTCAGTGCCTCGGGCAGCACTACCTTGCCGATCCCATCCCCCGGCATTGTAACCACCGTATACTTGGCCATTCTTTCACCTCCGAGTGCGTTGTCTTTCCAGGCGGAGACTCAGATCATACACGATGATGGTCCCGCGATAGTCCTGCAACAAACCCCAACCAGTGGGAGCTTGAAACTAACCTATTTTATAATAAGATTAGGGTGTGTCAACAAGCGTTCTTCTCAAGCATGCGCTATGAGCCTGGAGGGCTGGCTTGATAAGATCGGCGAATCGCTGTCCGTCGTCCGCTGTGAGCCTGGAGGGCTGGCTTGCTCGAATCTGTGAAAGGTGAAGAAGCCGCTCGAATCTTCGTGTCCGGCCTGCCTTCGTCAGGCTTCTCCCGGTCCGGAGGTGGCGGAAGAGGATTTGTCGGGAGTGTGCACGGTGGGGCTCGTATGGGCGGTGGCAGGGGGGTCGAATTCCTGCGGGAGCTCGCTCTGCGTTTCGCAGAATTCCCCTATGAGAACATCAGCAAGATAATCAAGGCGGCGAATTCGCCGAGTCTTACGGAAGCGATGAGGCTTCCGACGGAAGTGGTGGTCGATCATATCGAGCGAAACTTCGGAGGCACCTGCTTCTCACTTACGTTTCTCTTCGAGCGAATGCTCAAATCCTTCGGCTTCGAATGCTACAAGGTGATGGCCGACATGAACTCGGGCAGAAACGTGCACTGCCTGGTCGTGGTGAGGGAAGGCGACGTCAGATATATGGTCGATCCTGGCTATGCGCTCTATCAGGTGATCGCGCTCCCGCCGCGAGGTATCGAGCGGGTTACCTGTCCGCATGCGACAGTCGAAGTTGGGGCCGGGGAAGGGGGGCCGAATCAGGGTCGGACTCACGTGGCGCCGCCGCACGCCGACAGGGTCTCGACTGAGGGCGAGTGTGGGGCGAGCGAGGGCGAGTGTGGGACGGCTGAGGGCGAGTCTGGGGCGAGCGAGGGGACGGCTTACAACGTCTGGACCGAGGATGCATCAGGCCGGAAGTGGCGATATTGCTTCAGAGACGAGCCGGTGCGAGATCGGGATTTCGAAGGCCACTGGCTTGAATCCTTCACCAAGCCAACCCTCAATAACATATGCCTGACACGGATGACCCCACAAGGCCACATCTATTTGCGGAAGGACTTCTTCAAGTTCACCTCGACCACCTCGATGGAGAAGCGTAGACTCACGGGTGGCAGGGAGGAGTTGATAGAAAAGGAGTTTGGGATAAGCGGTGAATGGGTGGAGGTCGCCCAGAGGCTGCTTGACGAGAAGCGGAAGCAGAGTTCCGAAAAGCGGAATGCCGAAAGCATCTGAGATTGCCTGCGATCGGCAGGGTTGTTGGGCGAGGCACGAAAGAAGGATGAAGAGGACCGGCGAGCTCGTGAGTAGATCGGAATCCTTCCGGACGCACTTGATGCAAGGGGCAACGAGCATTGGCTGAGACAACTTACCCCCAGCCTGTCCAGCTTCTGACCGGTGTAATACTTGGCGATATGGACCTCCTCGGGCCAGTCGAACAAGAACTCGAGCGGAGGCTTTCGGCAATTGAAGCCAAATCTCCGGTATATCCATTTGAGGCGACAACGTACTACGGCGAGGAGATGGGTGGCGGCCTCAAACGGATACTGCATGCTTTCAAGGACCTCGTCAGTCCTGAAACGATAGTGGAGATAAAGCTTGCGACCAACGAAATCGAGTGCGAATTTGCCACGGACGGCAAGCGGAGGATCAACATAGACCCGGGCTACATGGATTTTCACAAGCTCGTGCTTGCCTCTGCAAAGTTCCTCGGCCAGAAGATTTATCTTGGAAAAGGTATTTATGCAGACCCCACACTCTATTATGATAAGGGATGGAAACCGTACAAATGGGGGTTTCCCGATTTCAGAAGTGGCAGATATAACGAGTTTCTGACCAGGGTGAGGGGAATCTACAAGGAAAAGATCAGATCAATCGGATAAGGACGGAGCCGATAAGATAAGGTTGGGCGAGGATTGACCAGCGGGTAGCAAGGTGATCGCACGCAGTATGCAGCATACTGGCGGTCACGCGCGGTATGGAACTGACGAAAACGATCGCCAGGCGGCCTCGGCTCAAGGAGGATGCATGAAGCACGGGCAGGCAGAAAATAATAAGACGGGGCCGGCTAAGACAGGGCTCAACAACGGGAACCTGGATAAGTCAGGCCCAGTCACGAGTGGTGCGAATAAACCAGGAGCAAACTCGACGGAAGCAAGTTCGGCGAAGCCCAGAAAGGACAAGATCAGAATACAGATAAATGGTGCTGTCGGTGGCGCTCAGAGTCTCACGCTGCCGGCGGGGACCACACCCCTCGAGATCATCGGACGGCTGAAGCCACAAACCGCGCCCCCGATCATCGCCGCGCGGTTCAACAACAAGATACTTGAACTCAAGTCTCCTCTCAAGAATGACGGCACCCTCCTATTCGTCACGCTTGACAGCTCGGACGGGATGAGCGTTTACAGGCGCAGTCTCACCTTCATTCTGATAAGGGCCTCGCGCGAAGTCTTCGCGAACCCGGAACTCTACGTGAGGCATTCCCTGAGCGAGGGTTACTATTGCGAAATTGACTTGGGCAGGACCTTTGAGCTTGAAGACCTTCACAAGCTCGAGAAACGCATGAGGCAGATCGTAGAAGCTGACGAGCCTTTCACGCGGCAGGAACTCACGGTGCAGGAAGCTCTCGATGTGTTTGAGAAGGATGGACAGATGGACAAAGTGGGCGTGCTCAAGTATCGCACCGAACCCACCGTGAACGTTTACAAGTTGGGACCTTTCACCGACTACTTCTATGGCTGCCTTGCACCTAGCACAGGCTACATCAAGATGTTCGAGCTCAGGTACTACCCGCCGGGCTTCATCTTGCAGTTCCCATTGCAACAGGATCCTTCGCACGTTCCAGTATTCAAGGAACAGAAGAAGGTTGCTGAGGTCTTCAGGGAATATGTGAAATGGGGCCAGATACTTGGTGTCGCCAACGTCGGTGACGTCGACGAGATAGTCCAGCACGGAGAGGCTAGCGAGACGGTCCGGATCGCGGAGGCCCTCCATGAGAAGAAAATCGCCCAGCTTGCCGACTTGATTCTTTCGAAGCTCACTCGCCCGCGGCTTGTCCTGGTCTCAGGCCCTTCAGGCTCAGGCAAGACAACATTTTCCAAGCGACTCGCGATCCAGATGAGGGTAAACGGCCTGAGGAATGTCATACTCTCCCTGGACAACTATTTCCTCGACAGGGATGAGACGCCGAAGGACGAGACGGGCGAATATGATTTCGAGGCACCCGAAGCGATCGACATAGAACTCTTGAATAGCCAGCTCCTGGATCTCTTTGCCGGAAAGGAAGTCAGCATACCCAGGTTCAATTTCCGGAACGGCAAGCGCTCCGGCCATCGCAAGCTCAGGCTGGAACCCGGGGAGATTCTGATTCTCGAGGGCATACATGCCCTCAACCCGATTCTCACGCCTTCGATTCCTTCGATCATGAAGTTTAAGATCTATGTGAGCGCTTTGAGCCAGCTCAACATCGATCACCATAACCGCGTTCCCACGACGGACACGAGGAAACTGAGAAGGATCGTCCGGGACCACCTGTTCAGAGGTTACGGCGCGATTGGTACGCTGTCGAGGTGGCAATCCGTGAGCCGGGGAGAAGATCTCTACATCTTCCCTTACCAGGAAGAAGCCGATGCGATGTTTAACTCTTCCCTTGTCTATGAGCTCTGCGTGCTCAAGGGCTACGCCGAGAAGCTCCTTGCGGAAATCACAGACCAGGTGCCCGAATATGCCGAGGCCAGGCGGCTTCTCAGGTTTCTCTCGTACTTCTTGGCCATCAGGGCTGAGGAAGTGCCGCGCAACTCGATCTTGAGGGAGTTTATCGGGGGAAGCTATTTTAAGTACTGAGGCGAAAGGGCCGTGCGGGAATCTATTCTATATCTATTGATGGCTGCGGTTTGCCTTTGCTGGTGAGAAAGAGGTTTGGTGGATCATGGATGAACAGAGAAAGGCCCTCGTGGTCGGCGGCATCTACGTGGGCGATATAACGCTTGCCCTGGCGGGGCTGGCGACCGAGCTGCCCGCGTATGTGAAGGACCTCGATGGTGAAAGTCTCGTCGGGGACGGGGGCGAAGCCGAAGCCATAAGAGGCGAAGTGGACAAGATGCTCGCCGAGAGCCACGAAACCAAGAGCCTTCCGCCACACCTCATGAAGATGGTTCTCGAGCGGGCCATATCCAGGGGCAAATTCCTGTCGGCGACGCGCTGCCTCGAGATCATGGGCGAGAAAGATGCTTATGTTGAGAAGTACATAGCACTTGCCCAGACGCGGGTAGGCGAAGGCAAGTTCAAGGAGGCTGCCGAGGCCTTTGTCATCGCATCGAATCTGGAACTCAATGAGGGCACTCCCCTCTTTCAGTACACCGGCCCTGCTCTTCACGACGCCTGTACGGCAAGCCGTGAAAAGTGCATCACCCGACTGCCCGCTGAGGCAGCGGTGCTCGCGGGATTACAGTACCTGCTGGAGGGAACCAGGACTTGTGAGGCTGTAACCAACTTGGTGCCGGAGGTGAGGAAGAACTTGTTGCCTCATGTTGGTCTGGTGCGTGACCCCAATGCTGCCGCTTTCTACCGTGACTACAAGCGAGCGCACGCTGACCTTGTGGATATTGAGAAGGGGGCACTCTCTGCGCTCAGGGACGATCTCAAGCGCGTAAGCGGCGAGATAGCCAGGTTTGCCGAATCGCCCGGCGGTGCAACGCCCGGCGCCGGCGCCAAGGAAGCCGTGGAGAAGATCTTGAGGACTGCAAACAGCCTCAAGAAGGAGTTCAGTGAAGCCGAGAGCCTCCTCGACGGGTTGCAGCTCAGACGCCTCCGTCGGAGACTTGAACAGCTGCTTGAAGCCCGAACCGAACTTGAAGATGCCCAAGGCATCCTCAAGAAGGGAACGGGGGCTGTTTCTTCGATCGAGCGCATGCTTGACCTCATAAATGGACTCACGGAGAAGAAGATTCTCGAAGCCATAGACACGACCGAGGAAAGCATCCTCGCCACGCAGGTTACAATGCTAGGCAGGCGAGTCCACTCCCAGGAGCACTGGCAATACCTGCGAGAGCTGGCCTTCAAGTACCCGATAAGTCCACTCGTGTGCTGCGTGAGGCCAATCAACGCCAAGTGGATGGTCGTCCACGCCTGGAATAGCGAGATCGCCGGCATCCTGCGCGATTTCCTGGAGAAGCAGGTGGCAAGCGGCGCCTCATGAGATAGAGCGACACCCTACTGATTTACAAAGTAGACGGGCAGCCATATAGGCTGCCCAGCCGGAGATAAAACCTCCGGGGAGTCGTAACTCTCTACGTGGAGCTTACCTTGCGCTCTTGCCCTCCGTCAATTGGTTTTTCGTCATCACCGGGGCACTGCTTAAGGGGCAACTGAGAGATTGGCCTGGCCACCCTGTGTAAGTGGTAGTCACTCGAGGCCCTTCCCTCTGGGAAACGAGCAGAGGCGATGGGAGAGGGGTATGCGAGAGGGGTCCTTACCGCAGTTTCGTCAGGGCCTCAGTAATCCGGGCGACGGCTTTCTCGAGTTTATCCATCGAGGCGGCGTAGGATAGCCTGATGCAGCGGTCGTTGCCGAAGGCAGCACCGGGTACAACGGCGACGTGGGCCATGTCCATCAGGAAGTCGCCAAGAGTCCAGGAGTCGGTGATTTTGGTCTTGTCGCCCGCGCCCCCAACCCTTGCCCCTGCTCCGCCGGTCGCTTTGCCCTCCGCCGCCTTACCATAGTATCCCGAGAAATTCGGGAACACATAGAAGGCCCCCTTGGGCTCCACCAGCGAGACGCCGGGGATCCGTCTCATCTCGCGCACCATATAGTTGCGCCGCTTTTCGAACTCCACCACCATACGTGCCAATTCTGTTTGGGGCCCGCGCAGTGCCTCAAGCGCCGCCATCTGGGAGATCGAGCTCGCGTTGGAGGTGCTGTGGCTCTGCACCTTGTTCATTGCAGAGATGACGTCTTTGGGTCCCGCCGCATAGCCCAGGCGCCAGCCCGTCATCGCGTGGGACTTGGAGACCCCGTTGATGAGGACCGTCCGCTCCTTGATATCTTTGCCCAGGGAGGCCACACTCGTGAACCTGAAGCCGTCATAGACCATCTTCTCGTAGATCTCGTCGGCGACGATCACGAGGCCTGCCTTGGTGGCACCGGCAGCGACGCCACACAGCGCCTCGAGCTCCTCGCGCGAGTACGCCGCCCCCGTGGGATTGGAGGGGCTGTTGATGATGACGGCCTTGGTGCGAGGCGTGATTGCGGCCTTGAGGACATCGGGCCTGAGCCTGAACCCGTCCTCTTCCCGCGCCTCGACGATTACCGCCTTCCCACCGGCCAGCGTGACCTGATGGGGGTAGGAGACCCAGTAGGGAGCAGGGACGATCACCTCTTCGCCTTCGTTGAGGATCGCCATGAAGACGTTGTAGAGGCTGTGCTTGGCTCCCGAGGAGACAATGATCTCATCGGGCGCGTAATCCACCGCGTTGTCGCGCTTGAGTTTCTCGGCGATGGCCTTGCGCAGATCCAGCAGGCCTGGGCTCGGCGTGTACCTGGTGACGTTCTCGTCGATCGCTCGCTTGCCCGCTTGCTTGACGTTCTCGGGTGTCGGGAAGTCGGGCTCGCCCACACTCAAGTCGATGACATCTATGCCCTGGGCAGCAAGCTCCTTGGCCTTGGCGCTAATGCGCAAGGTCTCAGAGGCGCCGATCGAAGAGATGCGGTTCGAGATCATGGGTTTCACAGGATGGGATTATAGCCCGAGCCGAGCACGGATGCAACTACAACCGGAGGGTCGCCGAAAAGAGGCCCGCCAGAAGGAGGTTCGCCAGAAGTCGACGAGCGAAGGAGTCCCCCGTTCAGAGGAGGGGCTTAGGCTCGCTGCAAGATCTTTGAATTCATCGAGGGCTGGTACAAGACGCACCGCCGCCATTCCACCCTTGACTACGCCTCTCCGCTTGACAGGTTGCTGCGGTTATGCGTATGCTGGTGAGGAATTACAGGTCTGACTGCGTGTCCTCAAACCCCAGGAGGTGGCTATGAACTCGGCTCGCGCGCTAGTGAGGATTTGGACGCTGCTGTTTACGCTGCTCGTTGTGGTTCTGATCGGCGGCCCGGCATTGGCCATGGAAGTCACCGGAGCCATCCAGGGCAGTGTCCTCTCCGTCGAAGGCAGTCCTGAGCCGGAGGTTCTCATCACCCTCTCCGGCCCTAACATGCAGGGTTCCCGGATGACGAGCACGGATCGGCTGGGATTCTATCAGTTGCTCGCTGTGCCGCCGGGAACCTACCAGCTGCAAGTGTCCCGCATCGGCCTGCGGTCGGCGGACATCCAGCAGGTGGTTGTCGAGCTCGGCCGCACAACGGCGATCCCGACTCTGACCCTGGCCGTGCAGCCAATCCCGATGGAGCCGGTGGTCGTAGAGGCACCCAAGATCACGCTCGATCTGGCCCATACCGGGGCAGGGGGCGAGCTCCGAGCGAGGGACTACGCCTCGCTGCCGGTCGACCGCGACTACAAGTCGCTTATGACCATTCTCCCCCATGCCAACACCAGCTACCGGGGCGACCCGGTGAATGTCGCGGGGAGCACGGGGCTGGAGAACCAGTACTACATCGATGGCGTGAACGTGACCGACACGAGGACGGCCGACCGGGCGACCAGCCTGCCCTACAACTTCGTGCGTGCCGTGGAGGTCAAGACCGGCGGGTACGAGGCCGAGTTCGGGCGGGCGCTGGGCGCGGTGGTGAACGCGCTGACCTACTCAGGCACCGATGACTTCGAGATGAGCGCCTTCGGGTTCACACAGCCCAGCGGCCTGGCTATGGATGCAAGGGTGGCTCCTGGTGTCTCGGCACAGCAGCCCGTCAGCTACGACTGGGGCGCGCGGTTTGGTGGGCCGCTGGTGCGGGATCGCCTGTGGTACTCGGCGGCGGTTAACCCGCGCACCGATCGGGTCGGCAACCAGATCGCGGGCTTCGGATCGTTCACCGACGAAACGAACGCCGTACGGTTCGCGAGCAAGGTGACGTGGCAGGCGAGTCACGCTACGAACCTGGAGCTTTCGGTCTTCGGCGATCCAACGACAAGGGACCAGGTGAATCCGCTTTGGAGCGGCATGACGTCCGTCACGAGCCCGGATGCGCTGCTGGCCCTGGTCGAATCAGGAGGCACGATCGCTTCGCTCCGCGCCACGGTGACGCCGAGCTCACGCTTCCTCCTGCAGACATCTGTTGCGAAGCAGTGGGACCGGTACACTTACGGCGGCGCCACACCGGCGGGACGGGAAGAGAGCTACGCGGACTTCGTTGCGGGGACGATGGGGGGTGGCGTGCGGGAACATGTGGACGAGCACCGCGCCCGGACGAGCCTGACGGCACGGGGAACGCTCCTAGTGCCGGGGCACACGGTGGTGGCGGGAGTGGACTATGAGGACCTGGAGGTCGAGACCTCCTGGTTGGGCACGAGCGTGTTCCGGTTAGGGGAATCATTGTATGTGCGTGATGTGCAGAGCTTCGGCGGAACCTTCCACAACCGATCTCCGGCCGGGTACCTACAGGATGCCTGGAGGATCACCGACCGGCTCACACTGAATCCGGGTCTTCGATGGTCGGGCGAGTACATGACCGGGGGGAGCGGTCGCACCGCCCAGCGGATCACGGACGAGTGGCAACCCCGGGTCGGCTTCAGCTGGCAGTTGGGCCCGGCGGCCACGCAGCGCCTCTTCGGCTCCTATGGACGGTTCTACCAGACCCTGCCGACCTTCATGCAGTCCGCTATCTATGTGGACTTCCGATATGTCGATTCCTATTACTCCACCGACCCCCGCCAGCCGGGAGCCGTCCCGGACTCGGTGTTCGACTGGAGCTCCCATGAGGCCGACATCGCCAAGCAGATTCCCGGGCTGCACGCCGAGAACTTCGATGAGTTCACTCTCGGCTATGAACGGCTCATCGGCAAGGAGACGAAGCTCACCGTTCGCGCGATGCGCCGCGATCTCCGCTCGGCCTTCCTGAATGCGTTGGACTTGTCCCAAGGCGTCTGGGCCATTGGCACGCCTGGGGAGGGTGATCTCAGCTTCATGCCTCGAGTCAAGCGCGAGTACACAGCCCTCGAGATCGCTGCGGAGGGCGCGTGGCGTTCGTGGCAGTACCGGGCGTCCTACGTGCTCTCCAGGACGTGGGGAAATTATCCGGGACTCTTCTCCTCCGACTTCAACCTCGCCCAGCCCGGGATCAACCCGTCGTTCGAAACATCGAATCAGGCCACAAACAGCACAGGTTTGCTGCCGAATGACCACACCCACGTCGTCAAGTTGAGTGGGGCCTACGCCACCCGGTTCGGGCTGGTGGGCGGAGCCATCTTGACCTACGAGTCCGGCACACCGATCAACGCGTTCATTCCCGGCCCCGGGGTAAGCTGCCCATCCTTCGAGGTTCCCCGTGGCTCCGCGGGGAGAACACCGGCCCTCTGGGACCTCAGCCTCCGCTTGGCCTACGACCTGCCGATCGCTCGAGTAGGGCAGGCACAGATGGTGTTGGACCTGCTGCACGTCGGAAACCCGCGGCGCGCGGTGAGGGTGGACGAGATGCACTACTTGACCCTGGACGAGAACGGAGACCCAGCCACGCCGAATCCGCGGTACAAACAGGCCATGGCATACCAGCCGCCGATGGCGGCCCGCCTGGGCATCCAGGCGAGCTTCTGAGGCCGGGACGTCGCCTATGCTGCCGGCCTGACCGACTTGTTGACGACTGCGGGCGGGGTTCGTGTCCCTACCAGGTTGGGACCTTCTCCCATCCGGGGAATGGAGCGAGATCGAGGCGGTAACCCGTCGAGGATTCCTTGTCGGGAACGGCCCGAACGTTGGTCAAAGCTCGAAGGCGGTTCATGAACTCATCGTGAGGAAGCGTCTGAAAGGGCACCCCTTCGGGTATGCGCCACAGATGGACGGTAGGCTCGAAAGCCTCATCACCGGAAGCAATCCAGCGCCCGTCAGGGTGCACCGCCAGAACGCCGGCCTCCTTCGGTCCCAAGAGTAGGTGCGGCTCCCCACCCGTGATCGGCCCCACACGAACTGCACCGTCCATGCTTCCCGTCACGAGGAGAGTCTCTGTCGGATCGAGTGTGACCCCGAGGACCCTGTCGCCATGGGACTTGATGGAACGGGAGGTGCGCGTTTTCAAATCGTATCGCGTGAGCTCGGACGTTCCCCGCTCGCTCACCTGTGCTTCCGACCAGAAGTTGATAAAGAGAAAACGTGCATCCTTCGTCACCGCGATCGCAGATACCGACCCGTTGCCTTTCGTCACTACCGTGCCGCTGCCATCTTGGATGTTCCATTGTTGCACGGTCCCGTCAGTGCCGCCGGAGAACAGGCTACCATCTGGCGAGAATGCCAGAACCCAGAAGAGCTTGCCTTTCGTGCTCTCCAGAACGCGCGCCGCGCCCGACTCCAGGTCCCACACCCGGATCGCGCTTTCTTTACCGCCGGTACGAGCCCCGGCGGCGAACCGCCCGTCGCGACTGACCGCAACCAAATCGATCGATCCGCGGGGAGGGGTGTCGGGCAGCTGCCGCGCTCTTCCCTCCGGCATCGACACGACGAAGGCTCCGTCATGCTGCGTTCCTGCGACCACGTACCTTCCAAGTGGGTCCACACTGACAGACTTGACCATCGATGGTGGTTTCCAGAGATCCCGTGTGGCCCTCCCCTTCAGGTTCCAGACCCGAACAGGCCCCCCAAAGAAAGCACCGACCAGCGATGCCCCGTCTGGAGCGAAGCAGACCCCCCAGCAACCCGTTCCCCCTCCGTGCAGGACATACGGGTGGGGATGGGTGAGGAGCCAGAAGGCGACCTCGTCGCCGTAGGGCACGGCAATCCACTGCAGGCTCGGATCGAACGCCGGGCGTGAGTCGGCAAAACCCCCGAACCGACTCCGACTAGCCAAGCTAGGACTCGAGCGACGGCGAAGAACAACGGGATCGGCATCCAAGGGGCCGTTCAGGTCCCAGAGGTGGACGCTCCTGTCCAGAGAATCGTGAGCCCCCGCGAGAATCCCACCGGAAGGATCAAACCAGAGGCCGCAGAGCGGGCCCTTTCCGGCGATCACTCGAGCCGGCGTACTCGAACTCGGCGCCAGGGACCAGAGCCGGATCTCACCGGACACGTCCGCAGAGGCCAGTCGCTCTCCCTTGGAGTCGAATACGACCCGGCTCGCGTCGGCGGCGTGCTCTCCCACGAGCCGCCGGCGGTCCGCTCCCCATGTTTCAACGGGACACAGATAAACCCCACGCCCTTTCGCGTAGGCCACCCATCGCCCGCTCTGGTCGATGTCGAACCAGGTGACTCCATCCAGGTTCCAACGGCCGATGAGTTCTGGCTCTTTCTCGTCAAACGCCCAGGTGTGCACCACCGTCTCAGTCCAATTCCCGGTGCTTTCGGTTTGCCCGGTGGCATCCGTGATGAGAAAGAGACGGTTGCCCCGCACTCGAGTCAGGGTCGTGCCTTCCATCTTGAAGGTCCGGTTCTCTCTTCCCTCGGAGAGAGACCAGACCCGGACGACGGTTGCGTCGTCCGCGGATGTCCAGGCGACGTGGTCGCCATCCGCGGCGAACTGCGGGTCACGGGATCTCTGGATGGCGGAGAAGCCCTTGTGCAAGACGATGGCAGTTGATCCGTCACGAGGCACGATCTGCACTCCTGCGAGTCCTCCAGCCGCCAGCCGCGTCCCATCTGGGCTGAAGTCGAGAGATGTGGCCCGGAGGCCATAGCCGCTGGGTCCTCCTGGCAAGGGCCTGACCAGCGCCGCCGGACCTCGAGAGAGCACCTCGAGCGCAAACCGGCGACCGACCGGGGTGTCAGCCAGCTCGAGGCTGGCGATGGCGTACGCCAGCGCCGCGCTCGGATCCGACTCCAGCTCGGTTCGCCCCAGCGCGAGGAGCTTGCTGGCCTCCGCGCTGCGCCGGGCGACCTGCGCGCGGCCCCAGAACGTGGCCAGCGCGGCGACCACGACGACCAGTGAGGCGATCGTCCCGATCGTGATCCGCTGGCGGCGGCGACGCGCCCGCTCCGCCCGCCCGGTCATCGCCCGCGCGAACTGCTCCTCGGTGTCCGTCAGCCCGCCGGGGTAGCGCTCGCGCCAGAGTTCGAACTCCTTGAAGGCCGTTCCCGTCCAGAGGAGGTCCTGGGATTCGTGACGTTCCTTCCAGAGCTGCGCCGCCTGCCGCAGTTGATCGCGGAGCTGCGCGCCCTCCGTGTCCTGGGTCTGCCAGTGCACCAGCCGGGGCCAGCTCGTGAGCAGCGATTCATGGACGATCTCGACGCGGTGCCGCTCGCCTGCGCTCTCGCGCGCGTCGGAGAGCTCGAAGGAGGTGAGCAGCCGCGCGTTCACCAGCTCCCGCACCACCTCGCCCGCGATCTTCCGGTCCTCGAACACCGACAGCAGTTCGTCAACCTCCGCCGCGGCCCGCGTGCCCTGGGCCGTGACCAGGTTTCGGAAGATCTCGCGCACGATGGGCTGGCGCTCGGAGCCGATCCGCTCCAGGGTGGCCTCGGCGTGCTGTGCGAGCGCGCCGGAGACCCCGCCGATGCGCTCGTAGGCCTCCCGGGTGAGCAGTCCCCGCGAGCGGTCGCGCTGCTCCCAGAGCCGTGCCGCGGCGAAGGCCAGCATGGGCAGCGCCCCGCGTTCCCCTTCGGTGGCGCGCAGCATCTCATCCGCCAGCGATTCGTCCTCGAACCGATAGCCGCTCAAGAGGGCTGGCTGCACCAGAGCGCGCCGCAGCGCGCTCCCCGTCGGCGGACCGAGCGGCGTCAACTCCGAGAAGATCGGAGTCAAATGCGGGTGTTCGTGGCAGTGGAAAAGGAAATCGTCGCGCATCACGAGGAGGACGTGCACATCGGCCTCGGCCGCGATGCGCCCGAGGAGTTCCGCAAACCCTGCCTGCGCGTCCGGACGTCCGAGCGTGAAGAGCTCCTCGAACTGGTCGACGACGATCAGAGCTTGGGGGTGCTTCGCCCGCCAGCGGCCGATCGCCGCCAGGATCTGCGCGGTATCCTCGATCTGGAGGAGCTGGTCAAGGGCCTGCCTGTCCGCCGTCAGCTCGGGCGCGAGGGCCCGGGTCAGGGCCACGAACGGGGAGGATCCTGGCCGGAACAAGACATGCTTCCAATCGGCCGGCTTTGCCGGCAGGAGCCCGGCCTGGAGGAAGGAGGTCTTGCCCGCGCCCGACGGGCCGATAATGGCGAGAAGGTTGGCGCGTTGGAGCTTCTTCCAGACCGTCTCGACCTCGACCTCGCGCCCGAAGAAGAACTCGGCGTCGGCCTCTGTGAACGACTCCAGCCCCGGGTAGGGGCGCTTGTCCTCCGCGCCCTCGACCCGCAGCGCCACCTCCTCCAAGGCCCGGGCCAACGCGCGCGCCGTGTCGTAGCGCTGAGATCGTTCGCCCGCGACCGCCCGCTCCAACACCCGCCGCCACGGGCTCTCGGACAGACGAACCGGCGCCTGGCGCACCGCCTTCCAGATCGACTCGCGCGTCCCCTCGTCCCGGATCCCTTCCGGGGCGATCATCTCTGCCAGCACCACCCCCGCCGCAAAAATGTCCGCCCGGGCGTCCAATCTTTCGTCCCGCAGCTGCTCGGGCGCCATGTACCCCGGCGTCCCGGCGATCGTCCCCAGGTGATCGTCGGCGATCCCCTTGGCCACTCCGAAGTCCATCAGGACGACGCGCCCGGTGCGCGTGATCATGATGTTCTCGGGCTTGACGTCGCGGTGCACCAGCCCCGCCTGGTGGATTGCCTCCAGCCCGCCCAGCAACTGAGAGGCGATGCGTGTGGCTTCATGGATGTCGAGCGGGCCGCGCTCCCGCAGGGTCGCCAGCAGGGTCTGGCCGTCGATGCACTCCATCGACACGAACTCCTGCCCCTCCTCGTCGATGAGATCGAAGATGCGGCAGACGTTGGGCGAGATCACCTCGCGCGCAGCGCGCACCTCGCGGCGCAACAGCTCGAGTCCCCGTTCACCCGGGAAGCGCTCCGTGCGAACCGACTTGAGGGCTACGTCCACAAGGAGTTTGACGTCGTAGGCCTGCCACACCTCGCCCATCCCGCCACGGCCAAGGAGTTTCACGATGCGGTAGCGGCTGCCTAGGATCTGGCCTGAGGTGAACTGTGCGGGCGGGACATTCATCGCCAGCGTCGCCTCGCTGTCCAATCCCCGGTCCTTCGTCTTGTCAACCGGCTTGCCGGCCTTGGGTGTGCCGTCGGCTCCCCGGGGATCGTGGGCCATCTCTTGCGCCAAAAGTTCCTCGACGTCGGCTCGAAGCTCGGGATCGCCGGCGCAGACCTGGTTTAGGACTGCCTTCCGCTCTGCCTCCGGGAGGTCAATGACCCGGAGGAGGATCTCCTTCGCGCGCTCGAAACGCTCTGCGTTCATGGCGTGGATCGCCCCCTCATATCACGCGCCAGCGGCATCGCCGCTACACTCAAGTCATTGACGTCTATGCCCTAGGTAGCAAGCTCCTTAGGCTTGGCGCTAATGCACAAGGTCTCAAACGCCCCGATGCTGGAAATGCGGTCGGATATCATAGGTTTCACAGAATGGGATTATAGCCAGCCCGCGTGGGATATGCAACGAAAATGGGATAGTGATACGCAAGTGTGCGGAGTACCATTACGCCATCTGCGAGCGCTTCGGAACCTTGGGCAGCGTGCCCGCGTTTCTAGGCGAGTTGGTTGGCCCTGTGGCCCACGGGAACCCGCAGCAGCGCGGTTTGTTTCATGGGAAGTAAATCGTACCCGAATATGCAATGATCTATTAGATTGCCCTAAGTAACCGGGGATTGGAAAAGCAACCAGAATTCAAGAAGTCACCAGGAATTCAGATTCGAGAATTCACCGGGAATTCGAATTCAACCAAAGGTTGTGCGGGAAGGTCGGCGGCCCTTGAAAGGCGGCCACCGGAAGGCCGCCATTGAAAGGCAAACCTTGATGAGGCAGAGATCGATGAGGCAACTACAAGCTGTTATCGCAGCAAGTTTGGTGAGTCTGGTAAGTCTGGTTCTTCTGGTGTCGAGCGCCCTGTTCGCGCAGCCCTCTGGTGAGGGTGTCGTGTCGGGCACGATCAAAGACAAAGCGACCAGCGAGCCGCTGGGGTTCGCCAACGTCACCCTCGTCAACAAGGCCGATACTTCGCTCGTGAGGGCGACTACCAGCGACGAAGACGGAAGATTCGTTTTTACCGCGGTGCCGGCGGGGGACTATCTCATCGAATGCAGCTACATAGGCCACGAGAGCTATCGCTCGCCCTATTTCACGATCGATGCCAGGCGCCTCAAGATAGACCTCAAGCCGATTGCGATGACCGAGTCGGCCTTTGCTCTGGACGAGGTGGTCGTCACTTCGGAGAAGAAGCTCTTCAATTACGCCATCGACCGGAAGGTCTACAACGTCGACGAGGACATGATGAGCAAGTCCGGCAGCGCCAGTGAGATCCTGCAGAATATCCCCTCCGTGCAGGTGGATATCAACGGCAACGTCAGCTTGCGAGGCTCCCCGAACGTGTTGATCCTGGTCAACGGCAAAGCCTCTCCCATCATGAAGAGGAGTCAGGCGGACGTCTTGCAGCAAATGCCGGCAAGCGGCATAGAGAAAATCGAAGTGATCACCAACCCATCGGCCAGGTTCTCGCCCGAGGGCACTTCCGGCATCATCAACATCGTGATGAAGAAAGACAGCAAGAGAGGCATGAATGGCAGCGTGACTGCGCACGCGGGCACTATCGGCCGGCACAACGAGTATATGGCCTTCAACTACAATCCGGGGCAACTCAATCTCTATGGGAACTTTGGGTACCGGCACGAGCACCGATCGTTCTTCGGCACCGATGTGCGGCAGGAATCCAGCCTGACACCAGGTCTCGGGAGCTCTTCACGGGAGGACGACCGCATGACCTTCCGCCCTGATGTCTACATGGGGACTTTGGGGCTCAATTACCATCCGGGTGAGAGCAACAGCTTCGAGTTGAGTGGGGAATACTTCAAGCGGCATCCCAGAATGAGCGGCATCTCAACCGTGGTCGGGCGGGATAGCAACGCTGTGGTCATCCAGGATTATGACCGGCTCCAGTCGGGTTATGAAGACGAGAGCGAGCGAGGTCTGACGGCGGCGTTTCAGCACAATTTCCCAAAGGAAGATCACCAGTTGCGGATCGAAACCAACGCCAGCGACTCCCCGGAATTGGAGAGCGCTCATTATACCAACGTGTACCGGACCCCGCAGGGGCCGCGTCAGTACGACAATAGCCGGATCGAGCAGGGCGAGCAGCAAGGACAGCTCTCAGTGGATTATACCAATCCCCTGAGTGAGAACTCGAAGATGGAGGCCGGCTACGCGGGAGATCTGAACCGGCAGGACGTGGACTCCTATGCCGAATACTTCGATGCCGGCCAAGAGAAGTTCATCGAGGATGCAACGAAGACCTATCGGTTCAAGGTCAGCGAGATGGTTCACGCCTTATACGGCACGTTTGAGCACTCGTTCGGGGATTTCAGTCTCATGGGAGGGCTCCGCGTCGAGCATGCAACTGTGAAGCCCAACCTGGTGAGCAACCACTCCACCATCACCAATAGCTATTCGGGCCTCTATCCCACGCTTCATCTGGCGTACAAACTGAGTGAGACGGGCGAGCTTCAGCTCAACTACAGCCGTCGGATCAATCGGCCTGAAGTCGATGAGCTCAATCCTTTTCCTGAGTATAATGATCCGCGAAACCTTGAGGCCGGGAACCCGCATCTCAAGCCGGAGAACATTCACTCTGTGGAGCTGGGCTACCAGTGGCGGACGAACGGGCTGACATTGGTGCCGAGCCTTTACTACCGCTACAAGTACGATGGGATCACCAGAGTGACCCAGGCGCTGAACGATACCACGCTCTTGAGGACCATGAAGAACCTCGCGAGCGACCAGTCGGGCGGAATCGAGACTGTCTTCGCTGGGTCTGTGGGGAATCTCTTGACGGCCAACCTGAATAGCAACGTGTTCTATGAGGAGATCGACGCCTCCAACATCGGATACAGCAACAAGAAATCGATTGTATCCTGGAGCGGCACCTGCAATCTGAACATCAATCCTGCAAAGGCCACCATGTTTCAGATCAACTCCAATTTCCGCTCGGGACGGCTCACGCCCCAGGGGAATGCCCGTCGGAGCTGGGGGCTCAATGCCGGGGTCCGGCAGGACCTTTTCAAGGAGAAGGTTTCGCTCACGCTCACGGTCTCCGACGTGTTCAAGACCCAGCGGCAGGATCTCAGGCTGGACGTGGCCGGGATGAAACAGCACGTGACCTTCAAACGTGATGCCCGCCTGGCCTACTTCGGGATCTCTTACCACTTCGGGCGGGCGGATAAGAAGTCGAAGGAAAAATCGCTGCAGTATGATGAACAGCAGTAGCACCGGGTAAGTGTCCGGCGGACCAAGGGATGGTGGCTGGGGCTATTGTAGAGACGCACGACCTCACGCGTCACTTCGGCCCGGCACCGACGACCTTCGTTCCCTTCACGGCGACCCAGAGGGTTTTGTATAGGTGCAGGAGCCGATGCCACGCTTAGCTGATCCCTTGGGACTGCCAAGCGGGAGGATGATTTCAAAGCCGACTGAATGGTGACGGTTTGTCTTGGTCAAAGGGCGATACCGCATCCGTCTTGACAGCTTCCCCGCCCTGTGCGATCCTCCACCTGTAAGACCCTCTAGGTCCTCCCTGGAGGGTCTACGTGTTTGGCCGAGCTGCGGCAAGTCGAACTACCTCCAGCAACTGATCGGGATTCCGTTCTCGTCGGTATTGCCTACCATTGCCGGCGGGTGAGGATTCTCGAAGCGCGGAAGGAGGATTCGACGATGGATCGCGTACCTCCGGATCAGGATGAATACGGTCGGTCGTCTCGGGTCAGAGCGCAAGCGCTACGAGAAGTATGCTGAAGCCACTCTCAAGAAAGACCGTCGAGTGAACATTCGCATATCCGGGAAGGATTTGTCCGCAATTCAGAAGCATGCCCTGGATGAGGGCATTCCCTATCAGACCCTAATTGCGAGTCTTCTCCATAAGTACGTGGCAGGCCGGCTGGTCGAGAGGAGTCTTGTAAGGCGCTCGAGTTGACACTGGAGGTTGCCAGTGCATCGTGACCGGCGATGCCGATCTTCTTGCGGTGGGCAAACACCCTGGAATCGAGATACTAAGTCCACGCGCGTTTTGGGACAAGATGAGGTGGGGGAGAGGAAGTAAGGTGCCGCTCCCGCGCTGCCGCGTCCACCTGGCGGAAATCAGTATCGTGTCCCTTTCCACACCCAAAGCGTTACGCCATAGAGGCAAATAACGTGTTGACATCATAGCGTTATAGCGTTACAATGTCATTGGAATGGAGGTAGTGTCATGGGTGAACTGACCAAGAGGGCTACGGTATATCTGGAGCCAATGCTCCACAGGGCGTTGCGCCTTAAGGCTGTGGAGACATCCAAGTCGATGTCGGAGTTGGTCAATGAGGCCATAAGGTTCTCCCTCGCAGAAGACGCCGAGGATCTTGCCGCCTTTGAACAGCGCGTCAAGGAACCACTGGTTCCCTATGAGGCACTCTTGAAAGAGCTCAAGCAACATGGGCGAATATAGAGTGCTCCTCAGGCGTTCGGTCGCGAAGGATCTTGAGCGCGTTCCGAAGAGAGACCTGAAACGGATACTCGACCGCATTCGACTGCTCGCGCGTGAGCCACGGCCGCCCGGCCACGAAAAGCTTGCCGGCCACGAGCGCTACCGCATCCGCCAGGGAGACTATCGCATCATCTACTCGGTACAAGATGAGGATTTCTCCGTCTGGGTTGTGAGGGTTGGACACCGACGTGACATCTACGATAGGTTGACTAAGAGCTGAGTCAGCGATCATGCAGTCTGGTTGTATGGCGCCTGCGCATAATGCTGTATAATACACGACGGAGGACAAAGGCGATTGATACCCGCTGACATGGATGAGATCTACACACTCTTTGAGCCGCACTTCGACGTTCGGGAATTGAGTACTATCCAAATCCAGGGAAAGCACGGTCCCCATCCTGCGATCTATGTTTTCATGAGGAGGAGGTAGATCGCTCGTGCCGCAGGCCGCATTCGTATCTTTGATCGACAATCATAACCGGCGTTCAAGGGTCCGGGCGCTCATTGACAGCATCCGGTCCTTCGGCGGCGCCCTGAGCGCGTGTCCCATCCTGCTCTTTGAATCTACGCCTGGAGCCGGGGATCCCTGGAGGGGTGGGGAAGCGGGCATCAAAGTCCTCCCGCTGATTGTGCCTGAGGCGCTGGAGCATTATCCACTATCAGCCAAAGTCTGTGCCTGCGCAAGAGCTGAGGATCGGGCGCGGGAGGCCGGCCTGCAGTCGCTTATCTGGATCGATCCCGACTGTCTGGTAGTAAACCCGCCCGTGCTCTTCGACCTTGGGCAAGGCTTCGATACCGCGGTAAGACCTGTCCACATCAGGAACGTTGGCCTGCCTGCCGGGGCCGCATTGGACGGATACTGGCAGGAGGTATATAGAGCCGTCGGGGTTCACGACACCAGCGCCGTCGTCGAGACCTTCGTCGATGCTGAGCGCATCCGAGCCTATTTCAATACTCACGCCTTCGCTGTAGACATGGGTAAGAGGCTGCTCCGCGAGTGGTACGAGGTCTTCTCCGCCCTGGTCGGTGATGAGGACTTCCAGTCGGGTCCGTGCGGGGATGAGCGCCACCAAGTCTTTCTCCATCAGGCCGTGCTGAGCGCGCTACTTGCGGCGGGGCTTGACTGGGAGCGGATTCGCATCCTGCCACCGGAGTACAACTACCCTTATAATCTCCACGAGTCCGTGCCGGCCACGCGCCGAGCGCGAGCCCTCAATGATCTCGTCACGGTTGTCTATGAAGGCCGGTCCATCGATCCCGCGGCGGTAGGGGACCTAGAAATCCGCGAACCCTTGAGATCGTGGCTTTCGGCCCACCACGGCTAGCTCGCCCTTCCGCTGCTAGTGTTGCGTCTCGCAAATATGTTGACAAAGTCTTTTGACCTTTTCCAGTAT
>CAYHHI010000046.1:19782-25688 GCA_964356335.1 uncultured bacterium | reverse complement strand
GGATACGGTAGATTACGGGGTCACGCATATTCATATTAGGAGACGCCATATCAATTCTGGCTCGGAGCGTACGCGACCCATCCTCGAACTCGCCCCGGCGCATGCGGCCGAAGAGATCCAGGTTCTCTTCGACCGACCTGTTTCGATAGGGACTCTCCCTGCCTGGAGCGGTCAGGGTACCGCGGTATTCGGTCATCTTTTCGGGACTCAGGTCGCATACGTAGGCTTTACCGGCTTTGATGAGCTCGACCGCAAACCGGTAGAGATCCTCAAAATAGTCGGATGCGTAGTATAGCCGATCGCCCCAATCGAACCCGAGCCATCGGATGTCCTGCTTCATGGACTCCACGTATTCGACCTCTTCCTTGACCGGATTAGTATCGTCAAACCTCAGATTACACAAGCCTCCATACTCCTCAGCGATTCCGAAGTCGATATAGATAGCCTTCGCATGACCGATATGGAGATAGCCGTTCGGTTCCGGAGGGAACCGCGTGTGCACCCTGCCCCCAAACTTGCCCGTCTTCATATCCTCGTTGATGATGGTGCGGATGAAGTCCACTGAAGCTTGCAGACCACCGCTGCTCATGAATCAGCTCCTTTCAGGCTATGCTCTTCTGCCGCGTCGAGGTAGATCCCCTGGTCATTCCACGTATTCCGGTCCCAGAGTCCCCGTTTGATCCCTTTCGATCTCAGGCATATTAGAAATAAGCTCCCCGTGAATGTCAACGCCGCATGACGCGGGCTCCCCTTGTCTCCTCAGGGAAGCGGAGCGGCGCCGGTCATCCCGTACCCGATCAACGCCGCTTCATCATTCTGATGCACTCATGCCGCTGTTCCCTAGATCGTGGTGATCTCTTCGAGTATGATTATGCTCCGGCGTTCGAGTTCCTTGACGAACTCCTTATAGAGGGCGCTGTCATAACAGTCCTCGGGAGCCACGATACCTTTCTGGCTTATCTGCCCCCTGCCGACATGCACCGCACCAATGGCAGCGGAGAAACCGGTGACTCTTGCCATCGAAGATATCTTGTTCACCTTATCTGCCTCATCCCACATGAAGTACTCGATCTTGGTCCTCTTGCCGTTCTTGGTCCCGATCACGGTGTTGTACATGACGCAGACATCGGTCTCGCCCTCGTTAGCCATAAGCCTCGGTTCGATCAAGGCAAGCAGGGCCTCGCGGGGCACAACCTTGGCACCCTTCACGTCCACAGACGCGAGGTCTAAGAGGCCGCACTCTTTCAAGGTCTGGATCGCCTGCCAGTGGCCCGGCCAGCGACAGGTCTTCTCGGCGAATTCCTTGAGGTAGGGTCGAGTGTATATGAAGCTCGGCATGCCCGGAGTGACGAAGCACTCGATGTCCTCATCCTTGCCGAGCCTGTTGAATCTGAATTTCTCATGGTCGGTCATTGCGTTCACGTCGACGACCTTGCCGCCCTTTATTATCTGGAGCTTCACCATGTACTCCCGAAGTACGTGGCTGAAGGCCCAAGTGATCATGTATCTCAAGGGATGCTTTGCCGCAGCTTCCTTGGAGGGAATCCCTCCCACTCTGGCAAAAGCGATCTCCGTCTTGTCGAGCTTGCGGATGCCCTCACCCACCGTGATGTTGCTTAGGCCGGGGGCAAAACCGATCCCACTCATGAAGGTAACACCACTCTCGAGTGCCTGGTTATGAAGCCACTCCCCATAATCCGGGATTGACATGCCGGGCTTAAGCTCGAGGCCTTCGGTCTCATATAGGTCAGGCCTTCTGTGGTACTCTTCAAGCACATCAACGATGTTCATCCGAGCCTCGATCGCAGCCTCAGCAACCTTGTAGCTTGTCCTCCGATTGGGCATTGATATAATGCCGACGTCGTATTGCTTCATCACCTTCTTGAGTCCTGCTTTGTTGGCGACGTCGACGGCATGGGAGATAACCTTATCGCTCTTTATCCACCTCCTTGTCCCTTCGAGGGCCTCGGGGCGCCTCCCCACGATTCCGACCTGGTCAACGTCTTTGTTGCACTTGACGAGATCCCAGGCCATAGCAGCGCCGACTTTTCCAGATGCTCCGAACACGAGAATCTTCATCTTCCATCCTCCTCTGATTTACCGCTGTAGGTGATTTGGCGCCCCGGGACTGATTTCTCTGTCGCCTTGGCCCGGGGCCATACATGGGAATATCGCACAAGGGAGCGCCCGAAATCAACCCATAATGGCGTTATCTGTCTTAACCTAACTACCGCAGCACTAACGCCCTCTGGGTGCAATACAGGGAATTCTGCAAGCCATGCTAAAGCCAAGACCAGGTGTATGCCGATACCAAATGAGGGTAGGTGTCCTCGCCGATAAAACCTCGGCAGTTGACCTGAGCCCAGAGAGGTATTTCGGATGCGAGATCTCAAACCGCGAGGACATGCGCGTACCGCAAGGATTGCCGCACCATACATACTGTTTGTCTGCCTCATCCCTGTGAACCTCTCGCTTGCAAGCGATCGAAGTCCGCTGCCCCAGATCGCATCGTCCACGCCTCGACAACTGGGAGAACAGCCACCCGAGATGGGCTTTGTGCCGCCCCCAGGTGACCTGTCGCACATAAGGGCTCCAATGGCAGATCGTCATCTGGCGTTTGCCGTGAGATTCGACTGGCGTGAAGCCGGCAAGGTGACACCCGTGAAAAATCAGGGCTCTTGCGGATCGTGCTATGCGTTTGCGGCGATCGCGAACGTCGAATCCAAGCTCCTTATAGACGGTGCGGGTATGTTCGACTTCTCTGAGAACAATGCCAAAGAATGCGAATGGTTTGGTTCAAGCTGCAATGGGGGCAACGACTGGATAGTCGCACACTATCTCTCCACCACGGGCACCGTTCTTGAGTCTTGCGACCCATACGTCGCGAGCAATGTCGCGTGCAACGATGGCTGTCCGTATCAAAAGACGCTCCTTGATTGGCGAGTGATTTCCGCTAGCGCGATTCCATCTGTGGATGTGCTCAAGAGCTACATCCAAACCTACGGACCTATCTACACCGCCATGTACGGCGGCAACAGGGATACGTGGTACTCGGAGTTTCAGCGTTACAACGGCTCGTATACCCTTTACTACGATGGAACGCAGGCTCCCAATCATGCAGTGCTAATAGTCGGCTGGGACGACAACCTGGTGCATGCCGGCGGCAAGGGGGCATGGATCGTGAAGAATAGCTGGGGCCTCTCCTGGGGTGGCACATGCGGCTACGGATCAGAGCGTGGCTATTTCACGATCGCCTATGGATCTGCGCGGATAGGTTCCTATTCCTCCTTTCTTTATGACTGGCAGGATTATGATTCGAATGGCAGTCTCATGTACTACGATGAGGGCGGTTACACCGGAAGCGTCGGATATGGAAGCACCACCATCTGGGGGATGTGCAAATTCATTCCTTCAAGAGATTATATCATTAAGCGGGTTGAGTTTTGGACGCTTGATGCAACCCCCGACGCGGACATTTACATTTATGATGATTTTAACGGAAGCACGGTCTCCAACTTGCTCGCATCCAGACTCGACAATTCTTTTAATCTTCCTGGCTATCACTCGGTTGAGCTTGCCTCTTCCCCACGCGTGACTGCGAGCGATGACGTGTATGTCGTCTTGAAGATCACAGATGCATCCTCCACATTTCCAATGGCATTTGATATCGTTGGCCCGAAGACCCCCGGGTGCTGCTACTTGAGCCCTGCCGGCGCGTCCTACATACAGTTTGGAAATGGGGATCTCGGCATACGCCTTCGCGTAGCCAATAGCGTGGGGTGCGACCAGCTTACCCAAGTACCAACCATAACAAGTATCACTGATGTGCCAGCAGACAGGGGCGGCTATGTAGATGTGACCTGGAGAAGAAGTACCTTCGACAGCGAGATCTCCTCGCCAAAGATAAAGATGTACCGAATCTGGAGAAAGCGAAATGAGGTAGTGCCGAGTGGGACTATTCTGGGCAGCGGGAGCGGTCCAGAACCTAACGGCCCTTACGAGGTTGGCCCCACAGGTCTTGCGTGGGAAGTGATTGGAACTGTGCCGGCGATGGGTGAATGCTGCTACCACCTCACAGCACCCACACCCTGCACCGCAACTGGCGGGGATACATGTTGGACCTACTTCTACGTCAGCGCACAAACGGGAATGATCGGTGAGCATTTCGACTCGCCTGTTGTGCGCGGCTACTCCGTTGATAACGGGGGCCTGCTCACGCCGCCCGGCGGCAATTCTGATCAAACAGGACCTGACAAGGCCGCGGACTTCAAGACAGCCTTGAGTGTGCCCGAGCCAAACCCCGCTGTGGACGGTTTCCTTCTGAGATTCGAACTCGACCGACCTGATCGGATCCATCTATGTGTATATGACGTTAGGGGAAGACAAGTAGCCTCACTTCTGGATGGCCTTGCCGATGCAGGCCCTCATGTGGCGCGATGGGATCCCGGCCGAAACGGCAGCGCCGAGCTGGCACCTGGCCTATACTTCGTTAGGCTTGTGACCACATCGGAGGTTCATACGGTCAAACTCATGCTCGTAAGATAGATCTGTTGCTATGAGCCCGGAAACAGATCAGGGCTATTGCTCAGCACGCAATAGCCCTGATCCTTGTCAGCCCAGCGCATAGATCATGCGCTGGTGATTTTCCCCATCTTAGAGCTTCATCAGCTTCTGCATCGTAACCAGCTGCCCGTCAATCTGCACTCTGCAGAAGTAAACGCCGGATACGACCGGTGCTCCGAAATCATCTGTTCCCTTCCACGCTACATTGTGATAACCAGCGTTCTTGTGCTCTCTGAGTACGGTCACAATTTTCCGGCCCTGGATGTCGTATATCTCTATCGAGACATTCCCATCAGCCGGCAGAGCGAGGCTCAGGATCACGCTGGTGTGGAGCGGGTTAGGCTGGCTTGTCATCGAGAATCTCTCAGGCAACGGCATCGCCGCCCCACCTGGGGTCGCGTCAGCGACATTCTGCACTCCATGGTCATTTGCGAATGCGGGCGGCTGCTCGAGTCTCGTGCCATAACCACTGCAGTTGCCGAACAACCAGTTGAGGTAGGCCGCTGCGGACTGCAGCCGTAGATTGCTATTGCCATATGGGATCAAGGCACTCGTATTGCCGCTAAGTGCCTGATCCGCAACAGCCAGGAACTGATCCACAGTGAGACCGGCAAAATACATCACTTCAGGCGGTATGACAAAGCTGCCGTAGCAGCTGCCCACTGCCTGGTAGCCTAGATCGGAGAAGTAGCGGCTGCACGAGAATTCCCTGTTCAGGCGCAGCGCGAGGATCTCACCGTAAATGGATCCGAGCTGCCCGCGGCTTGGGTCTACATAGTCACGGGTAAGAGCCGCCGGCAAGCCGTAGCCGCACTTGAAATCCTCCACTGCCTGCGCGCTGGTCCAGAGGACCGTATACCGACTGGGTGCGCTGTGCGATCCGATCTTCAGACCATTCGGGAAGACGTCGTGGAAATGATCGTCGCGTAGACACGCAGGTGTCGTCGAGATCTCGCGATTCGGATCCTCAAGGCAACTGGCAGTCCAGTTCGAGCAAGTGAACCCGCAGAATGGATCGGGTTCAGGCAGCGCCTGCACGACTATATTCTGGCAGCAGGAGTCGGAGACATTGCCACAGGCGTCCAATGCTATCCAGCACTTTCTGTACGTGGCTGCGGCCTCAGCAAGGCTGCCGCCGACCAGTGGAGCCATGGTCTGAAGGACGGGTGTCGTGGCGCAATTGTCCGAGTATATTGGTTCGTCGAAGACCACCGGTTCGCCCTCCTGGATTATCTTATCAGGGAAGCACTTCAGCACCGGAGGAATGGTGTCATCCACGATTATGGTTTGCGTGCACTCTGCCCAGTTACCGCACGCATCCGTAGCCCGATATGTCCGTGTGA
>CAYHHI010000046.1:0-19682 GCA_964356335.1 uncultured bacterium | reverse complement strand
GTCCTTCTTGCACTGAACTGTGATAGCATCCGGGCATGTGATCTGAGGCTTCGTCGTGTCATTCACCGTTATCGTCTGCGTGCACTCTGCCCAGTTACCGCACGCATCCGTAGCCCGATATGTCCGTGTGATCGTCTCCGGACAAGTCTTGCCATCTGAAACATCACCCTTAAACGTCTTCACCGGATTAGCATCACAATTGTCAGTAGCCTTCACCAGACTCACGTCTGCCGCAGGCACGTCCTTCTTGCACTGAACTGTGATAGCATCCGGGCATGTGATCTGAGGCTTCGTCACATCCCTGACTGTTACATCCTTGTCACAGGTGCTCTTGTGTTGTTCACCGGCACTGCGAACCTCAAGGAATAGGGTGTAAGGCTGACCGCAGAGTGCTCCCGCCTGCACCCGCACAGTATCGGCATGGGTGGTCCCCACAATACTGGCGTTGCCGGAAATCGACCAAGCATACGAGGCCATGCCAGTGGGTGCATAGTAGGTGTGTATCGAAGTCGGGCACACCGAGGCAGGTCCATCGATATAACAAACACAGGCTGGCATCGCCACAACGCTCAGGGTATCCGAGACTTTGCCTGATGCGCAGGCATTGCATCCCGTAGTGACAACCTCATAGACGTATGTCCCAGGCTCAAAGCCAGCACCGACGACAATACAGGAGTCAGATGAGGTGAACCCGTTGGGTCCAGTCCAGGAGAAGGTGAAAGGCGGGGCACCGGTTCCCCGCGCGACCCTGGCACGGAATGCCGCTGCTGGATCCCCTTGATAGATAGTCTTGTTCTGCGCAGCGATAGCAACCTCGGGCTTAGCCGGAAGACCTCCAAGCACCAGCTCCTCCAACGGTGCAGACAACTCATCAGAAGAACGCGTCTCTGCTATGAAGCTAGTGAAGCAACCGTTGAAGCCGAATGCTCTGAGGTCAGCACCACCCTCAAGGAACGCCCCGGTCGGGAATATGTTTGGCGATCCACTCTTAGGTACATAGGGCCATGGTGACGGGGTAGGGCTCGTGTTGACGGTCACATAAGCGTTCGTAGGATCAACAGGGAGTTCTGTCAGAACACCAACACCATCCCACCTGTAAACATGGACTTTCGCCGATGTCCGGGAGATATCCGCGAGTATCAAAGCATCTCCCACCGTGCGGCCCGCAGAGAATACCCCACCTGTTCCTCCCGGGTCGGGAACGAGTTTGACCTGCTTCTGCAGCAGCCAGAGGCCTATATGGGCACTGCCAGCTGCGGAGTATCGGTCGACACCGAAGTAAACATGATTTCCCGAATACACAGCAACGTAGGCGTCCTTGATATCGGCCTTGTCCGGTGGCGCGCCCTGGGTCCAACTCAGTGAATTGAGGTCGGCCAGATCCTTATCCCCTCCCCCGTAAATAAGCGAAGGAGTGTCGGGCATCACTTCCGTCCAAATCTGCTGATGGCTTGTGCCATTATTGGCGTACAGGCGATCCCAATCATCCGGTGATCCCTGATTCGCATCTTGACTGGTTGCGTTTCCGTCCATCACCAAGTCACTCAGAGCCGCCGGGAGTTCCCACGACTCTCCGGCGGTCCTCAGCGAAGCGTCGGGGCCCTTCCCAGCCATGGCCATCCCCCTGGCTGCCTCGGCAGGCGTCTGCGCCCATATCGGACCTGAATAGGCAAGAACCAGAATGGTGATAAGCACTAAACCGAGTGTCACTGCCGCTTCCCTATAGCTCTTCCGAAACATACTCTGATACCTCCTGGGAGTTCTGCTCCCTGTTTCCTGTTCCGTGGGAATACCTCGCGTGACACATCTGATCCGTAGAGTGCCAATCAGGTAATCTTGTGGGTACTGATCTCCTACACCAATAAGCTTACCACGAATCAATTCCCGGTGTCAAATCCAAAAGATGCCTTGGGAGAACTTCATACGTAAAGTATCTTTTGCGCTTTGCTTACTCTTGCGTTTCTTTGCATCGAGCCGCAGTTTTTGGCAGTCTAGCATGTCGGTCCGGATCAAGGTTGGGTAATGTCAACTCCGGTTAGTACCCGGTTAATATCGGAAGGGACATACTCAAACTGAAGTGAAACCACGAGGCGTCAATGCAACGGTATGGATGCACGCCAGTCTGATCGACAACGATGAAACGATACTTCAAAGGCAGGACGTCCATTCTGCCATCGTCATTCGGACTGACATTGCCACCATTGCATGGCTTACCTGGCCTGGTCGAGGATGGACAGGCAATCAATAGGTTCTATGCTAACTTCATCTGCGAAGAACGAACTGCTGCCCCGACCTCACTCTAAGTGCGCACTCTCGGTCTCATGTTGAGGCATCGCCTCTGTCTCGATCTGTTGTTCTCTTAGTCCGGCCAACCGATTGGATACCGAGGTCAGCCCATGCTGTAGGGCAACAATTTCCGTGCTGACTGCCTCTGTCTTGTCCGACATCTTGCGGACACTGTTTTCAATCTTTGCTATCTCGCGCTGCAGTCCATCGATCTTGCTTTCAAATCTCAAGGTAAGTCCCTTCAGCCCTCGTCTGTAGGCTTGGTAGAGACAGAGCAATACGACAAGCAAAGCAGCAATGATCGGGTATTGCATAGTGTAACCCCCTTCGTGCGTTTATCGCACTTGCGTCAGCCTTTATTAGTATCGGATGTGGAAAGCGTTGACTTGAGGAAATGCAGTGATCCACACCTACCCCAGCGCGCCCGCTCAATCAACTCTTGTCCGGTGAGGAGGTTCTTGAGTCAAAGTGCTGGACGTCGTCATTTTCTCCGACGGAAGGGGCGACGACCGATACTACGCTTATGACGTGCGAATCTCTCTTGAAATGGAGTGCGGGAGGCAGTGCCGAAATGCTCTGCGGGAATCTCAGGATGCTCCGATAACGATAGAGACATCTTGATCAGCTTCTCGATACCGCGTACATCCCTCCCCTGGTCCGGAGTGGCCAAGGAAATAGCACGACCCTCCATGCCGGCCCGCCCAGTGCGACCTATCCGGTGAACGTAACTTCCCGGATCGTCAGGCAGGTCGTAGTTTATGACCAGTTCAATGCCGTGAACATCGATCCCCCGCGCCGCAATATCAGTGGCTACGAGGATTCGGTACTTGCCAGATTTGAAGCCGTTCAACGCTTCCTTCCGCTGGGCGAGAGACCGGTCTGAATGGATTTCAGCTGCGGCATTGCCGGCCCTCTTCAACGATTGCGCCACTTTCTGTGCTCCTCTCTTGGTCCGTGTAAAGAGAAGCACCGGCCCTGTATACTGCTTGAGCAGTCTCCCCAGCAGTAGCCCTTTGAGGTCTTTCTTCACCACGAACACTTCGTGTGAAACCCCCTCCGCCGCAGTCCCGGAAGGAGCGATCTCAGTGCGCACCGGCAGGCGCATGTGGGCAGAGGCAATCTCCACTATCTCGGTAGGCATGGTCGCTGAAAAGAGCATGGTCTGCCGGTCTCTGGGGATGAGCCTCACGATACGTTCGATCTGTGGAGCAAAGCCCATATCAAGCATGCGGTCGGCTTCGTCAAGGATGAGGACATGCACATCATCAAGGCGCAGGTACCGTTGGTTCATTAGATCGATAAGGCGACCGGGCGTGGCGACCAGGATGCGGGGATTCTTCTTCAGAGATGCTACCTGCGGGACTATGGATTCGCCCCCTATAAACACTCCCGTTCCCATACCCACAGCCTGTGCGAATGGCTTCAGATGATCTCTTATCTGAATAGCCAACTCGCGGGTCGGGGCAAGCACCAGCCCTCTGCCATTCTTCTGAGCCAGGCGCTGGATCATTGGGATGCCGTAAGCAAGAGTCTTGCCGGTACCAGTCTGCGCGATTCCAATGATATCCTTGCCCTCAATTGCAATTGGTATTGCTTTGCGCTGAATGGGGGTCGGCACGGTGTAGCCCAGAGCGCCGATTTTCTCAAGAAGCCTGGGCGCGATGCCGAGGCCGTAGAAGCCGTTCTGCATTGAATTCATCCTCTCACCGTGTTAGTCCTGGCGTGCTGCCGGGATCTACCCAGTCCAAAGATTACCCGCCGCTCTCCGTCGAAAGTCCCCTACCAGGAGCGCAGGCACGCTATCCATCATATTCCACAGGCGTATCCCGATCAAGAACCACTCTACGCGGTTCTCCACCACCTGTCAACCCTCTTGCCGACCAGCGGGAGTCTCGTCCGAACTGTACATCGACGCTTTGACGACTAATACCCAGCCCTACTGTTGACCGCCCTTCTTCCCTGTGGAGATCTCATATTCTTCAAGAAGCTTGCAGCGCGCTTGGACTTCACTGCGTCTCGGTTCAGCAAGTCCGCGGTCCAGCGACGTCCGATATGCCTGGATCGCTTCACGGTATTGCCCGGCACGCTCATACGTTGTGCCAATGTTGAGGTGAGGCGCAGGATCACTCGGATCGAGGTTTGCGCTTCGTGCCCACGCCTTCAAAGCCTCGTCTGTACGGCCGGTCATCCCCAACACATTGCCCAGGTTGTTCCACGCCAGGGACACGAGAGGTTTCTCTTCGATCGCGAGGCGCAACAACTCCTCGGCCTCCTGCGGCGCACCCCTCTCCGCACGGATGCGTCCCCAGTTGACGAGTGAGAAGTACCCGGGCTCTAGGCCTCTGTGTCGATGTGCGTGCGCGATCAAAGACGCATATAAGGCTTCATCACTCTTATAGTCGCGATTGTGGAGAATCGTGAAGGGTACAAGCGCGGCGACTGCCGCGCCAACGAGCCAGCAGCGTATCAACCTTGCAGAAGGCGACCGTAACAGCAGGACAAGAGCCAGGATAAGCCCGAGCGATGACAGATAGAGATAACGAGTCGCCACAGGAATGGGCATAGGCATAAAGATGCCTGAGACGGGCGCGAATGTCACAGCGAACCAAAGCAAGGCGAAAACCCAAGCCCTACGAATCAGGGATGCATATGTGAGCCCGACCACAAAGGCCGCCACGATCGCCGCGCCCACCAGCACATAAGGATCGCTCCAGGAAAGATGCATCACATGAATATCACCCATCAAGCCCACCGGCCATACCAGTGATCGCGCATAGTAGGTCACCCCTCGACTGAGCACACGAAGCGCAGCGAGGAGGCTGGCCTCAGGGTAGCCAGCCCGTGTCATCGCACCAAGCACGTAGAACCGCTGCACCAGGAAAATCAACACCGGCAGCAGCAGGACACCCGCGGACCGAAGAGGTGAACCACGTGTGAATAATCTATGACGTGCCGGCGTCGCCTCTGCGGCGATTGCCAGAGCGGGTATGACAACCGCAATCTCCTTGCTCAAACATGCCGTGTAGGTCGTGAGGGCGGCAAGAAGGAGCCAATACCGATTTCCCGACTCACGATACTTGACATAAAGCAGCAGTGCAGCACATATGAACACACCAGACAGAGAGTCAGTTCTTCCCGCAATCCACGCCACCGACTCGGATGCGATAGGGTGGACTGACCATAAGGAAGCCGCGGCCAATGCCAACCACCTCTCACCGTAGAGCTCTTTCAACAGCAGAAAGATCAGGACTGTAACCAGGAAATGCAGGAGAACATTGGTTGCGTGGTATCCCTTCGCGTTCAGGTGCCACAGTGCGTAATCGATCATATATGAGATCGAGACCAGAGGCCTGTAATAGGATGACCGTGCCTGTTTGCCACTGTGAAACTGGTAGAAGTCCATCGAGAAGGCATCGGGGAGATGTCGAATCGAGTGCAGACGAGGATTCTCTTCGATCAAACTATGATCGTCGAAGACGAAACCGCCCCGCAGCGTGTTTCCAAACGCTATGCTTACCAGTATGCCCAGACCGATGAGCGCCAACAGATCCATACGGCGGCCGCTGGCAGAGGGGCGCTTATTCTCGTGTTTCGATCCGGGGTCTGCTCGTTGCGATTGGTTCATTTAGCAATGCTCGCTACCTGCTCGAAGACCCTCCGAGTTCTTGACCCTGACGGCTTTCTCATCAAGTCCTTTCGCATATCTTCCTGCCCTCGGAGTGCTCCCTGCCAAGTATAATGACCTCAATTCAACTGTCAACCCTGCCAATTGGCTCACAGTGAGAGTGTTCGAAGTAGGCAAACAGGGGCTGGGGTCATGTAACGGAATGCGTGGGTGTGGAGATAGTGTGAACTGGCAGTAACGGATAGCATGTTTGCCGTCAGGGACCAACCCCCGGATGCAGTCTCTGCAGATGGCAATTGCCGAATGGCTGTGGTACATTTACTCAGAAGGAATGCACCAGCATGGCAAGCGAATTCAGGCGGGGCTCGCCGGTGATACTTGCGCCACCAGATCAAACGCGATCACGTCTTTGCGATAGTACCCACGAGCTCGCACGCCGGTTAATACCGGAGGGGCCCCGTCTTGATGGGCCCCAGACCAGAGGCCTGTAGCCGCAGATGTGAATAGAGCGGAGAGATAATGCCATCAAAGCAACCTACACAGTCTACTGACGCCAGAGTGCGAGCGAGCACGTGGTTTCCCTCTGCAATCATCTTTATCTTAGGTTTCGCATTGTATGCGAACACTATCCAGCACGGTTATGCATTGGACGATAAGGTGGTTATTACCCACAACCAGTTCACGGAAGAGGGCGTCAGTGGGATCAGAGATATTCTCTCACATGATACCTTGACGGGTTTCTTAGGCATCCAGAAGAGGCTCGTGGCGGGCGGACGTTACAGGCCCCTATCACTAGTGACGTTTGCAGTCGAGCATCAGATCTTAGGTCAGAATCCTCACGTCAGCCATTTCATCAATGTCCTCCTGTACGCCTTGACCGGGGTCCTGCTGTATACCCTACTTTCCACATTACTTGTCAGTCACCGGTCAAGCCGCAGATGGTATTTCTCACTCCCATTTATCGCTACCCTGCTTTACGTAGCTCATCCCATTCACACTGAGGTGGTTGCCAACATCAAGGGCCGTGATGACATCATGGCTCTGCTCGGTGCTTTGCTGGCCCTGTACTATACCCTTCGGTATCTTGGTACCAATAAGGTTATCTACCTTATCATCAATTTCGTGGTCTTCTTCCTTGCCTTGATGTCAAAGGAGAACGCGGTAACGTTCGTTGCCCTGATTCCATTGGCTGCCTTCTTCTTCACCAAGCACGGCATCAAGAAGAACCTGATCTCCACAATCCCGCTCTTGCTGGCAACGATTCTGTTCCTTGCCATACGGCACAAGGCCCTGGGCGGGCCGACAGTAGAAACAGGACCAGAACTGATGAACGATCCCTTCCTCTACGCTTCAAGGGGACAGGAGCTTGCGACAATATTCTATACGTGGCTCATCTATTTGAGACTCCTCGTTTTCCCTCACCCCTTGACATACGATTATTATCCCAAGCAGATCGACATCATCAACTTTGGTGACCCAAGGGCCATCGCCTCGGTATTGATCTATTCGGCGTTCGCCGTCATTGCAGTAGCCGGTCTTAGAAGGAGAGGCCTGATAGCCTACGGCATATGGCTCTATGCACTCACGTTTTCAGTAGTCTCCAACCTCGTATTCAATGTCGGGACATTCATGAATGAACGTTTTGTGTATGCTCCGTCGTTGGGTTTCTGCTTAGTAGGTGCGTACCTGCTGGTTCGCCGTGTACCTAGGCTTTTCAAGAGTGAAAACGCTGGCAGGCGCGTTCTTTCGGGGACACTGATGGCGATCCTATGCCTGTACAGTACTCTTGTGCTGAGTCGCAACAGGGCGTGGGCCAATGACTACACCCTCTTTACGCACGATACACGTGTGTCATCCAAGAGCGCAAAGAGCGCATGTTGGGCTGGGGGCGAACTCACGAACGAGGCTCTCAAACTGCGCGAGATCAGGATGCAGGGTGCGTCGGTCGACGAGATCGCCGGAAGGATTGACAAGGAGACGCATTTGCCGAAAGCCGAGAAATCTGAATTCCTGGCTTCAAGTAATCTCGATACCCTGAAATTGAAGATAGAAAAGCGTGAGAACGAAATGCGCGCTCTCGCCTTCACGTACCTGAACAGGTCAGTTGAAATCAATCCAAAGTACATTGATGCCCTGTTGCTGCTGGCCAAAGCGTACTTTCAGCTTGACGGGAATTATGAGAAAGCCGCTGAGAGCTGCCTGAGGATATTGCGGATGAACCCGAATTATGGCGATGCGTATGTCAACCTTGAGAGCTATCTTAATCAATGCGAGGATGCCGATCTGCAGATAAGGACCTGGGAGGAAGCTTCTGAAATCGATCCCAATCGATTTGAACCCAATTTCCATCTCGGCAAGCTATACGGTAGTTACAAGAACGACATAGGGAAGGCCATCCCTTTTCTCGAGAGATCTGTTCAATTGGATCCCACGAGCGCCAAGGCCTACAACAATCTTGGCGTCGCCTATGGATTATCAGGGCGTTTCACAGAAGCGATTCAAGCTCTGGAGCGTGCGGTCCAGCTCGACCCGACCGATGCGCAGGCTTACACCAACCTGGCTGTTACATATAGCTCTATGGGAAACGAGGCCAAAGCCTCCGAGTATTTCAAGAAAGCAGCTAACTGTGCGCCGGCACCGTAGATTGTGGTTTGATGGCCGCTTTGATGGCCACCCATATAGCCTATGATTCTGTCGCCCTGTCTGATGTTGAGCGGGCCTTTCCTCTGGTGCTCCATCTAAATGCTGCCACGTATGCCAGCGTGAGGATACCTCCCAAACACGTAAACAGGACTCCCACCATGAAACTTCGAGGCCGAAATGCCATCACTACCCCGTGCTTTCCGCCGGCCAGTTCAATCGCCCTTATGCCGATATCGGTGTCCACGAAAGCGGCCTCTCGTCCATCTACGTAAGCCTTCCAGCCCGGATATCTCATATCCTGGAAGACGAGGAAGCAGGCTCGGTCACTCGAGACATCAAGTACGACCTCTTCTGGCTTGTACGAAACCATCCTGCATTCGCCGCATCTTGCCGACCAGGGATCATCCAGGTGCGCCAGTGCAAGGATGTCTCTTCCCTCCGACCTATGCGTTGGGACCTCATCTTTGGCAAGACAGAGGCCTTTCTCAATTGCACGGGAGTTCTCGTATATGCACATGTCCTTGTCATAGACAAGCTGGCAATCCGGATCGATTCCCCACTCACGCGGAACCGCTCTGCAGTTTTCAATCCGGAGTGTAGAATCCGACCTTATGAGCAGACGATCTCGCACAGGCTTATCAAAGTCTATCCTCACCTGCTGTGATTGCATGCTTGGTGGAAACAGAAACCAACGCCTTGTCTTGGTCCCATCGTCATAGTGGAGATCAAGCGGTATCTCCCTCGCGTTGGTCACGAGCCTAAGACTGAGGCTGCGTTCCGGGCCTGCCAAACCTACCTTGTAGCCGTCCCCGTATCGGGTGACAGCGCACTCACTGCTCGCAAACTCGAAATCGCTCCAACCTGCAACAGTCAAACCAGTGGCACTTGGCCGAGCGCAGATGACCGAGGCTGTGATATCCACCATGCTGTTCTTCAGAGAGGATATTGCCAGCTTGGCGTCATGCCACCTGCCTCTGTCAGCGCGGAGATCAAAGCCCTTTCTGTACTCGACTGTGCCTGAAGTGCTTTCGCACGTCAGCACGAAGGAGATCGAGTCACCGTAGGTCTCTCCCTCGAAGTCGAAGCCTACCGAGAAATATAGCAAATCGACAGGCAGAAAGATGGCTTTGAAGCGGACCGTCTCACCGACACCCTGGCAGAGGGCCAGTCTGCTTTGATCGCCTATCTTCACCATTCTCGGTCTATCGGGAGACCTCCCGTTGCCAGGAATCGACCTCAAGATTGACGAGGCCGCATAGAGCGACTGCCCTGGCTCAGCCAACACGTACCGAACGCTCATCAGATCGTCCAGCGTGTTTGCGAGCCAGGATATACCCGTGCCTAATGTCTGAACCGTGCCGTCCTCATCGGTCGGTTTTCTCTTCGACCCAACATAGGCGTCCCTGAACTCAGCAAAAGCCTTGGTGTTGATAGTTCGCGTGCCCTGCAGCGAATGCACCCCAAAGATCTGATTGGCATTGGCAGGAAAAGCCGTCTTGTCTCCAAAGGCACCCTGGAAAGTCTTCATTCTCCACTGCCCTGGGCTCCCAATGGCCTCCTTCAAAGCCTTGACCCCTGGCGTCAGCCCGGCGCTTCCCGGGGCTTGGCTGATGTGATAGCCTCTAGCAGTATGGATTATGTCGCACGTGACCAGCAGGACGAAGAGCGCGCCGATGGCAGCCCCTAATCTCGGCTTTCTTGCCCTCAGCAGATATACGAGCAGAATGACCGCGGATGTCACAAAGATCACCAGTGTACCGCGTGCAAGCACCCCCCTCTCATATCCAAGCCAGGCTGCTGTGTTGCCTCGGGCCCAGTCCCTGATCTCGCCGGACCGGGTATAGACCTGAGTCTTCGACCAGAAATCCTCAGGCAACGCCTTTGCCTTCTGGGCTATTTCGCCTATGATCGACGGGCCCGCGGCTCCAAAGAAGATCGAGAAGAGAAGGGCGAATCCAGTTACGCAGACCACGGCTACGATGAGGGCTTTCTTGACTGCCCGGCCGCCATTACCCGACACCAGAGAGAAGCCAATGGCTGCCAACGCCGATAACGCAAAACAGGAGATGACCGCTACGCGCGATGCCCTGGAAGCTTTGAACATCGGGAACAAGCCATATCCGATTCTCGCCACATGCTGATTCACTGCGACTGCCGTACTGAGAACGAGCATCGCCAGGAGCACTCTCACACGCTGCGACTTCCTCAAGAGGGAAAGCGCAACGACGGCCACAATAAGGCTGCCGATGCCACAATAGACAGCAAACTCAGGGTTGTAAGGGTGTACGGCGTCTCGAATGAACTCGGACCAGTCGGTGCCGCCAACCGGGTTGCCGAAGAAGCCGGGAAACACTGCCCTGAGCAAGACGAGAGGAGGAGCGAGCAAGACATCCCTCACATGCTCAAAGGTATAGGATAGACCCATCAGGTTTCTGTAGAACTCCAAGAATGGAATCAGCTGGATTGACGCAAGCAGCATCGACAGGCTACCCGAGATACCCATGATTCGAGCCGTTTTCAGCACCGCGCGCAGGCGTGCCCCTGACGGGGAAGCGATGGCGACAGCAAACCCATAGACAACGACGGCCAAGACTCCGAACAGGAACACCTGAGGAAAACCCGCAAGGTAGCCCATAGCGAAGAAGGCGGTAAGTAGAAGCGTGCCCAGAAGCTCCCTTCTCAGAGCGACCTCAAAGCCGTAAAACATGAAAGGGATCCATGCGGCAGACGCAATCAGGTTTGGATGTCCGTACTGAACGTAGAAGAACGAGGAGAATGCATATGAAGCAGCGCCGAGCACTGCTCCCCAGGTCTGTAATCGCAAGGCCTTGAGAAACAGATACATCCCCACCATCGCAAGAAACACGTGGATGGCGACGTCATACCCCAGGGCTCGTGCAGGGTCTGCGGCCACGAGGAGCAGGGTAACGGGATAAGCGACCGTGGCCTGCGGATCCGCAAGGAATGGCATGCCTGCAAACATGTTGGGATTCCAGAGCGGGATTCGCCCTGATCTTATGCTCTCGGTAAGGTAGACACGGGTCGGATAATACTCGAGAAATGAATCTGTCTGATTGGTCCTGTTTTCAAGGTCCTTCTCTGAAGCCTGGCTGTGCCAGGGATCGAAGAAAGCCGGGTTTGCGTCGATCAGCAGCTTAGGGCCGATGAGCACATCCCAGAAGAAGCCAACCACTACTAAGCCAAAGGCGGTTATGACAGCTGCTGTTTTCATACCTGTCTACGCACCATGCCTGATGAAGGTCTTCGAGTGCCTGGCAGATTGTATCACGGCGCATTGGGGAGTGCAAAGACCGTCTCAGACATCGGACAGGCGTCCGGCGCTCGACGGATTACATGGTGCCTCTTACGGTTCCGGCTGGCTCAGCCTGTAGTACTTCCGGCCAAGCCACAAGGCAACGTTTACGAGCCCTATCAAGACCGGCACTTCCACCAGGGGACCGATCACTGCCGCGAATGCTCCACCGTGATTGATGCCGAAGGTTGCGATCGCCACAGCGATGGCCAGCTCGAAGTTGTTGGATGCTGCCGTGAAGGAGAGCGTTGTCGCCTGGCCGTAGGTCGCTCCCACCTTCTTGCTCATGAAGAACGAGATGAAGAACATGAGCACAAAGTAGATGAGAAGGGGGATTGCGATACGCACCACGTCGAGGGGCAGTTGGACGATGTACTCCCCCTTGAGGGAAAACATCACAATGATTGTGAAGAGCAGGGCTACAAGCGTGATCGGGCTGATCTTCGGGATGAATTTCTCGTGGTACCACTGCCTGCCCTTCGCCCGGATCAGTGCAAACCGCGTCACCACCCCGGCGATGAATGGGATGCCGAGGTAAATGAATACGCTCTTAGCGATCTGGGCAATAGTGACATGGACGGCAACACCCTTCAAACCAAACCAGGTCGGCAGCACGGTGATGAACACGTAGGCATAGACCGAATAGAAGATGACTTGGAAGACGGAGTTCAGGGCCACCAGGCCCGCGCAGTACTCGGTGTCGCCCCGGGCAAGGTCGTTCCACACGATCACCATGGCGATGCAGCGTGCCAGCCCAATCATGATAAGTCCAACCATATATTCGGGCCTGTCGTGGAGGAAGAGTACAGCGAGAGCGAACATAAGGATCGGCCCCACGATCCAGTTCTGAATGAGTGATAGCCCGAGCACCTTGAAGTTCCTGAAGACCCGCCCCATCTCCTCGTAGCGCACCTTCGCCAGGGGCGGATACATCATGAGGATGAGCCCGATCGCGATCGGTATCGATGTCGTGCCTACGCTGAACTTGTTGACAAATGGCACGACGCCCGGGAAGCGGTACCCGGCGCCGACACCGACAATCATGGCGAGGAAGATCCACAGCGTCAGGAATCGGTCCAGGAAAGAAAGCCGCCTTGCGATCGAAATCTCCGCTGTCGCACTCATCGGTTTGGGTCCTTCTTCTAGCCCGGAAGCATCTGGCGCCAGGTGGGAAATGCCCCTCAGGCTCCGTAACACTTGCAGAGTTCCCTGACCGGGATCCGCTTAACCATCTTGAGCCGCTTTATATCGTTGCGGACCACCCTGTCCTCTGCCAGCAAATGCTCGGCCCAAGCGATTGCCTTCCCGGCTGCGCCGGGAGTCTTACGGTCTGCAAGTCTGTAAAAGATCCAGCGACCTTCTTTGCGAGCCGAAACCAGTCCCGCCCGGTGGAGCACCGCCATGTGCTCTGAGATAGTGGACGGTGCCAACCCGAGCATCTCGATTATCTGACACACACAAAGCTCGCCGTCCCTAAGGAACATAAGGATCCGAACGCGGTTCTCATCGGAAAGAGCCTTGGCCATAGCCACTAGTTCGTTCATATCTCCACTGTGTACGCGTTTCAATCCGGCGATTGAGCCTTTGTTTCCAGCCGCAGTCTTTGTCGTGCAGCCTAGATTATCGCCCGCCATGATACTAGCCCCCCGGCTTTCGGCATACTCATCTCTTGGGCTTTTCAGCGTATATCTTGCCCTCAACCAGCCACAAAATTCTCTGGGCCCGCGCGGCAGAATCTTGATTGTGCGTCACCATAACTATGGTCTTGCCCTCTGTATTGAGCCCTGCAAGGAACTCCGTAATCTGCTGGGTCGTGTCCGGATCCAGGCTGCCGGTCGGCTCATCAGCAAGAACGATCTCGGGATCATTGGCAAGCATCCGGGCCAGCGCCACCCGCTGCTGCTGGCCTACGCTCAGCTCAGAGGGCTTGTGATGGAGCCTATCCGCAAGGCCCATCCGCTCGAGCAGAGAGGCAGCCACCCGTTGCTGAGAGCTCTCCTCCGTCCGAGCCAACATGAGCGGAACCTGCACATTCTCCATGGCCGTGAGATAGGGCACCAGGTTGAAGGTCTGGAACACAAAACCTATCTTCTGTCTTCGTGTTCGCGCTCTTTCGTCTGGCGCCAGGTCATAAAGTGACTGGCCGTTAAGCCAGACGCAGCCGCTTGAGGGTGTGAGCATCCCTCCCAGCGCAAGAAGAAACGTGCTCTTGCCGCTGCCACTGGGGCCGACGATGGAGACGAATTCGCCCTTCGCCACGTCCAAATCCACACCATCAAGGGCCTTAACGAGCTGGCCTCGGTGATTGTAATGCTTGCTGAGGGCTTCCATTCTTAGCAATGCTCAGACCTCCTGGAGCGTGGTGAATGGGTCGAGGCGTGAGGCGCGGCGCGCAGGGAAATAGGAAGCTGCCAAGGCTATGGCCACGGAGATCCCGACCGCCCAAGCGAGAAGCACAAGCCTGGGAAACACTGGTACGCCTGCAATCCTGGGCCCGAGGATGACCGAGAGCAAGGTACCCAGGAAATAGCCCGCGATCCCCCCGGCGAGTCCAAGCAAAAGCGCCTTGACGAGGAAAACTCGCAAAACAAATGAGGAAGTAGCGCCAAGGGCCATCAGGGTCCCTATCTCGCGCCGCCGCTCGAATACGTTCGCATACATATAGTTCGCGATACTAGCCACGCCGACCAGGACTATAATACCCAGGAATATCAAGGACAAACGGGACATCATCCGGTTAGTCTTGATCTGGGTATCAACGATCTGGGTTATAGTGACTACCTTCGCCTCAGGCAGAAGTCGGTTGATCTTCTGCACAAGTCCGCGAGATATCTGGTTACAGCAACCCACAACCTCGATGGCGTGAATCACCGAACCCTTCCCGGTGAGTTGCTGGACCGTATGCAAGTGCGCAAATATGCGGGAGTCATCTATGGTCCCCGTTTGCGGGAGGACCCCGATCACGGTGAACTGCGTCCCGAGGATATCGATCCTATCCCCGTCTTTGATTGCCAGCGAAGCTGCCACTTCGGCTCCGATCAGTACCTGGGTGCTGTCGAGGGTTTCGATCACTTTGCGCCGAACGAGCGTCTCCCTCGGTTGGGGCTGATCTTGAGCCGCAGCACTACTCTGGGTCGGAGGATTAGTCTGACCGGCAGGCTCGCCAACAGTTCCACACCCTTGAGGCCTTGCGAATATGCCGGCACCCATCCAGGCGGCCTTCGCCTGGAACTCGTTCTTAGGCAATATCCCGGTCAGCGTGAAACTCCTTTCTCCCAGCTGCACGGGGATCGACAGCTTCGGAGACAGATTATCAAGTCCCTGGATATCGGACATGGTGAGCCGCGTGACGTACTCCTCCGGGAACTCTTCGTCTTGAAGGTCCGCGCTGTAATAGTCTTGAAGTGAAGCCGACTTCGGCAGTATCAGGATATTCGCACCCAGAGCATCCAGTTCCCTCGCCACTGCCTTCTCCGAGTAGAAGGTGATGTTCTTGATGGACACAATAACGGTGATGCCGAGCAGTACCGCCAAGAAACCCGTGACCAGCTGGTTCTTGCGTTCAAAGAATTCGCGCCATACCAAGGTTCTTAGGTGCATTGACGTCCTCTCAGCCCTTATTTGCCCGTGCCTGGCTTTGTGCCACCAGGGTTGCTGGGGCTTGATGTCCCCCCAGGTTTCGCGGCCGCCTGACCGCTGGGCGTCGGCCCGCAGCTTGTCGCTCCACTTTTTGCGCCCCCAGGGCAGCAGCCACCGCCCCCACCCTTGAGGGAGTTGGCAATCATCTCCTTGGTGGTTGCCCCGGTCAACTTGGCCGCTGCTTGCCCGGGCGGAACAAGACAGACAGTCATTGCCTGATCGATCTTGGGGTCAATCGCGAGGGTCTCAAGAAGTTTCGATTCCGTAGGATCGGATGGGTCCACTGTGATGATCTCGGTAGATGTCGCATAGGCGGGATCTGCCTTGAACTCGTTAACACCCTTCATTGCATCGCCATTTAACTTGGTGTTCCCGTTCTGAACGCACAGGAGGACCACCTTGCGCTCCTGGAGAGCCTTGAGCGATGCCTGAGTGCACGGGGTCGCAAATGCATCAAGGATCTGTTTCTCCTCGAAGGGCGCGGCGAAGCCGCCGGTGATGGCCCCGTTTGGGGCGATTGCGAGAACAAGCGGCATGGGAGCACCCCTGACACTGTACTTGTCGATTATCTTCGCTTCTGCCGGATCAGTGACGTCTATCTTCACCTGCTCCGCCCTCTTAGAGATCTTGTCCACGGCATCGGTGAAGATCTTCCTCATCGATGCAGTCTGCTCGCCATCATCGCTATAGAAGAACATGAAAAGGTATTTCTTGGCCTTCGCCGCGTGTTCGACCGCAGCCATTCCCTTCGATGCTTGTTTCTCCTTCGCCTCTGTGGCTCCCCCTGCAAGGGCCAAACCGAATGCCACAGCCACTGCCATCACAACAACCTTCTTCATCACTGCAACCTCCTCAGGCTTGCCATCGCCCAATCGCTCGACCTCTGACCCGCGCCATGATCCTCCCAGACACCTACGGTTCCCTCCCCGCTTTTCTCATATCCCTTTAGCAGACCCGACTCCTCACTTCGTCACTTACCGAAGTATAACTGGCTGACGGCTTCTAAGTCAACAAGAAATTAGGCATAGCCCGTTGTCCCAACCTAAATAACGGGGCCCCTGAATACAGAGCCCGTGAGTCGGGGCAAAGAAGGAAGATTTGGATTGGCTCGAGAATTCGGTTATTTTAGTACGACCAGCTTGTGCGTGTCGGCACAGCCCCCAGCCTCAAACTTGCAGAAGTACACCCCCACGGCGAGGCCGCCCGTGCTTAACTCAAGCTGATACTCCCCCGGTGATTTGATGGCATCCACCAGCGTGGCGACCTTCCTGCCCTGGACGCTGTAAAGAGCAATTGTGACGCGACCGGCCTCCGGCACAGAATAGCGAAGCCTCGCCGTCGAGCCCGGCGGATTGGGATATATCGGGCCCAACCCTGCCAAGATCTTGCCGGGCTGCCCGCCTGCGACTCCAGCAGCGGCATCGAATACTCGAACAGCGAATTCGGGCCGATCTACGAAGGGATTGCGATTGTGCTGCAAAGCGTAGATCGCGCCATTGCGACGGATTTCCTTCTCGCTCACCGGGTCCTGCGCGTGCCACTCGAGCAGCATGTTGACCGCCCACGATTTGAGCCCAGCCCCGTCGGTCATAGGCCCACCCGGCCAGCCAGCGTCTTCCGTGGAGTACCGCGTGGACATGTAGAAGTAGGCGCGCGCCAGGTCACCCTTGTACTCGTCGATGGGTTCGAAGACGGTACCTATGTACCCCGGATAGGAGGATGGGCCACGCTTGCTACCGTTGAGTGAGGTCCAATCCGGTAAGCCTACCTCACCATAAGCATAGACACCGCGATTGCCGTTGACGTGCGCATCACATGGATACAAGATGAACAAGTCCGAGTACATGGGGGTCACCTCTCCCCCAAACCAGCTTTTGGGCCAGGCGTGCTCGCGCGTGTACCCGTTGCCCTCCTCCCCACCGATCCCTCCCTCATCCAGGCCGAACATGTACTCATAGAAAGATGTGCCCCAGGGTACATCAGAATAGATGTCCCAGACCTTGCCGTTGGGCTTGACATCGGTCGTCCGGTATGCCGTCCACGCATAATCGTAGCTCCAGACCGTGTGGTTCCTGATGATGTTGTGAAGCACGGCCTTGAGCTCACCGCCAAAGAGAGCCTCGGCATCGGCATAGTAACCCGCAGGTACACCATTGTCGAACAGGCCGAAATCAAGACTATCCCCCACTATCACGTTCCCATAAAGATCCTCCACACCGCCTACCCAAAGGGTGTATGTACCTGCCGACATCGCCGACACATTCAGGAGAACTTGGTCCGGATGGCCTCCGTATACCTGTGCGGTCTCAACATTCAGACCCGCTATGGCATAGTGATCCGTGCGCGACGCACTTATCTCGCCCACCGCTTCCGAGAAGGTCACCAGAACTGTCGTGTCACTCAAACCCGTCGCGTAGAACAGGCTGGGCGGCGAAGCATCGCTCACCCACATGACGTCGTCCCCGTCGCGCGGTTCAAGTTTGCGGTTGCCGTACCTATACGCCATCGGGCACGTTAGGTCGTAAGATGAGCCTAGCGTTGGCGTGAACCGATAAGCCAAGTGGTCCACGCGGGCGGGCCCGCTGCCATCATTCACCTGCCATTCCCCGTAGCCTACGTTGACGCTGGTGCAGACAGCGCCCTCCACCTTGACAAGCACGCCTTCATAGTCCTCGGACGATGCCGCAGCGGTCGAGATAACAGTAGCCTCAGGCAAGACCGCTCCCGGGGAATCGCTCAAAATGAGCGCGTCCGTCAAGAGCGTGTTGCTAGCGTAACCCAGGCCGGCGCTTTCAGTCACTGTTCCCCTCACCGTAAGCGAATCGCCTATGGCAGGCGCGGCCGTCGCAGCTCGTACCCATATGCCATTCCACGCTCCGCTGCCGTCCTGCATCACGAAGTAGGAGCCGTAGCACGCGGTCGCCACCCCGTGAGTAATGACAGCCCTGCCATCATATGGAGAGGCAGGTGCTTGCCCCTGGATTTCATATATCGTGACTTCGTAAGGAAGCGAGTAACTGCGCATAGCCGATAGGCTGGTTGCCGGCGCATTGTTGACTGCCCTCACCTTGAAATAGACCGTCGTACCTGCAGATTGCCCCGGTATGGGCGCGTCCGTCATGTATGTGCTCCCCGATGAGACCGACATGACAATCTCATTGACAAGTGAAGAAGGCGCGGTCCCCCAGAGAAGGCCGACCGAGGTGATGGAGAGCGAGTCGGTCACATCCGCGTAGACGTGCACGGGGGTTCCGGCCACAGGCGGCGCCGGGTTGGTGACAATGTTGGATATGGTCGGTCCCGGGATGGGCTGCACAGTGCTGTGACTGCCAGGACTGCCATCGGTCGCCAGATTCACAGGGGTCGCGGTCCACTCTGAAGGATTGTATATAGGGTTGGGCGCGGTCACACCGTAGTTGCGGACATAGTCGGCATTCTCGAAGGCCGTTCCGGTGACCACCGCATAGTCCACGACTGCCCCACTCGAGTCGATCAACTTGGCCCCATCGCCGACCTTGCCGTTCCAGAGCCCGTTGCTGTTTGACCACGCCTCGGCCGGGAAGTGGACCGGGAAGACCATGACCGTCGTCTGATCGCCGGCAACCAGGGCCTGGCCGGGGGCGATCGAGCCTGAAAGTGACCAGGTGAATATGGTGGTGTTGTTGCCCACGGCCACCAGCGCCCATCCATCTAGGTCGACCGCAGCGAAACCGGTGTTATAGATCTCGATGAAGCGATCCGTGGTGTAGTTACTCTGGGGATCACACATCTCCGAGATAAGGACACTCGGCTCGGCCTGCGAATATGAGAACCCGGAAACCAATGCTGCGCCGCCTGCCAGCAATGCCAACCATGTCCTTATCGCCATCATCTTCAGACCTCCATCTCTCGGATTCGACCCCAGAGCGCGCCCGCCAGCCGGATGGCAACGCGCAGGCCTGCCCTGATGGTCATGCGCGATATATGACAGTCTACATTATCTCGGATGGGATCGCAAGCCGGAGCCCTTGCGAAGTGCGTGCCAGATCCTGACCGTCCTCAAGAAGAAGGCCGGCAGGTCCAAGCCTCGCTTGGGATTCTTCCGGCTTTCATTGTGGGCAACTTATACTCTGTCAGCTGGGCCTAGAAGAGGGTCTCCGCAACTTATTGAGATCGGAAGAGTGGCTTAAAGCATGG
>CAYHHI010000045.1:0-26745 GCA_964356335.1 uncultured bacterium | reverse complement strand
AGACCCAAGGCTCCGCGGACCCGCGTACACGATTTCGCGGGCGGATGCTGTTCCCGTTGACGCTGCCAAGATATGGCAGGAACTGATCGAAAGCCTAAGGGAAAACAAGGCATCACTGGCCTCTATTCTTGAACTCTGCGAACCCCCTGCCTTTTGTGAGGGTGTGCTATGGCTCGCGCTCCCAAGTGCTTTTCATGAGAGCCAGGTCTTAAAGAGCGAGAACCTGAGGATATTGACACAGAGAATGGAGAAGCTTACCAATACCTCAGTGGTCTTGAAAACCAAGATCCTGAATGCGAAGGAAGAGAAAACCTCACATCACGCGGCAATTGCAGATAAGCACCCGATCATTCGGGCTCTTATAGATAACTTGGGGGGCAAGATCGTGGATGTAAGGCGCGAGAGACGACCGAATCCGGGAAGTGAGCAAACCTCTTGAGGAGGTGAGGTTGGGTGTCCAAGAAGATGGGTGATTTTCTCCGGCAGGCCGAGAAGTTGCAGATGGAACTCAAGAAGACGCAGGAGGAGCTTGCTGAAAGAACCGTTGAAGCCTCCGCCGGAGGAGGCATGGTCACAGTGGTTGCCAACGGCAAACAGGAAATCGTGAGCATAAAGATAGATCCTGAAGTTGTCAACAGAGACGATGTCGAGATGCTTGAGGATCTTATAGTCGCCGCTGTCAATGAAGCTAGAGGAAGGGCCCAGGAGCTGATGATGACCGAGCTTGCTAAGATTACCGGGGGAATGAACATCCCCGGGCTCATGTAGTGGGGTTCGCTTTGCTCGGAAGCTCAGAGAGAATAGAACGTCTGGTTCAAGAGCTCGCGAAGATGCCTACAATCGGGAGGCGCACCGCACAGCGCATCGCCCTCTATCTTCTGAAGGCTCCTCTGGAGGAAGTGACGGCTCTGGTCGATGCCATAGTCCAGATGAAGGAGAGGGTGAGGTATTGCTCGCAGTGCGGCGGCATCACCGAGGACGATCCGTGCATGATTTGTTCCGATAAGAGACGCGACCGCACGATCATATGCGTCGTCGAAGAGCCCGGCAACGTCATGGCGATTGAGAAAACCAGGGAGTACAGGGGACTTTACCACGTACTCCACGGAAGGCTTTCGCCTCTCGATGGGATATGCCCCGACGATCTCACGATTGACGATCTCACGGGTCGCATCCATGATCTAGGCATAAAGGAAGTCATAATCGCAACCAATCCGAACGTCGAAGGCGAAGCGACTTGCAGCTACGTTGCCGGGGTTGTGAAACCCCTCGGCGTGAAGATAACGGCCATAGCACGCGGCGTTCCCATGGGCAGCGACCTCGATCTCGCTGATGAGGTTACGCTTGCGAGAGCGATCCAGGGACGCGGTGAAGTGAGGTAGGAACTGCAAGCCGGATATTCTGCTGAGGTAACCGGGTCGATAGGCCAGAGTGTGAAATCAGTCAAATCACTGAGCGCCATGAAATAGACGGCAGATTGAGGAGGTAGAAATGTCCCAGATGGTAGAAGTGCGATGGCATGGCAGGGGAGGGCAGGGTGCCAAGACAGCTGCTTTTCTTCTGGCCGAAGCCTTCATAGACCAGGGCAAATACGCTCAGGGCTTCCCTGATTACGGGCCCGAGCGTATGGGAGCTCCCATAAGGGGCTATAACAGGATCAGTGACAGTCCCGTGCGGTTCCACTGTGACGTTAGGTCCCCGGGCATCGTCGTTGTTCTCGATCCGACACTCATAGGGAGCGATGACATCACCGGTGGGCTCACCGAGAGCGGCGTCGTACTCGTGAATTCTCCCAGGCCAGCCGAGGAAATGAGGAGGGAGCTCAATCTCGAAGGGCGGAAGGTTTACACTGTTGACGCCACGGGCATAGCCCTCAAGGAGATAGGCAGGCCGATACCGAATCTGCCCATGATAGGTTCGCTGCTTAAGGTCACGGGGCTTTCAGATATAGACAGCATGGGGGCAATAGTTGCCAAGAAATTCGAGGGCAAGTTCATGAAACAGGTCATAGATGGGAATATAAAGGCTTTGCGCAGGGGATACGAGGAGGTCAAAGGCGAGAAATGAAGAAGAAGGGCTGGAAAGAGTTGGCGATCGGAGGAAGAATCGACTCAGCGGGCAATGCCGACGAATATGAAACAGGTTCGTGGCGCACCTTCAGGCCTATCAAGGATGAGGCTAAGTGCAATCATTGTTTGAGGTGCTGGATCTACTGTCCGGACTCGGCGATTCAGGTCAGAGACGGAAAAGTCGTCGGCATCGATCTCGAACACTGCAAGGGGTGCGGGATTTGCGCTGAAGTATGCCCGCCCAAGGTGAAAGCAATCCAGATGGTCCGCGAGGAAGAGTTGAGGGACAAGGAACGCAAGTGATGAACGTGACTCATATGTGCAACTTTGCAGACCTGGCCCCGGCAGAGAAGGAGTGGAAGTAATGAAAAGTGTCGCAGCGAAAACAGTGATGGCACTCACTGGCAATGATGCTGTCGCAGAAGCCATGCGGCAGATCAACCCCGATGTGGTTGCCGCTTATCCCATAACGCCCCAGACGGAGCTGATGCACAAGTTCGCAGAGTTCGTCGCCGATGGCGATGTTAAAACCGAATTCGTTCTTGTGGAGTCCGAACACAGCGCTATGAGCGCGGCGGTTGGAGCTTCGGCGGCAGGCTCCAGAGTGGTTACCGCAACATCGGCCAACGGTCTTGCCTTGATGTGGGAAATCCTCTACATAGCAGCGTCAACGCGCTGCCCCATAGTGATGGCGGATGTGAACAGGGCCCTGAGCGCCCCCATAAACATACATTGCGATCACAGCGATTCCATGGGTGCGAGGGATGCGGGCTGGATACATCTGCATTCCGAAACCTCTCAGGAAGCATACGACAACATGCTTCAGGCCGTGAGGATCGCTGAAGACAAGAACGTGCATCTGCCGGTTATGGTCTGTTTGGATGGCTTCATCCTGAGCCATACACTCGAACCGGTGGAGATCCTTGACGATAAGACTGTGCGGGATTTCATCGGTGAGTTCAGGCCCGTTCATAACCTGCTTGATACGGCCAATCCCATGACTTTCGGCCCCCTTGATTTTCACGACTACTACTTCGAGCACAAGATGCCGCAGATCGAGGCGATGAAGAGGGCACCGAAGGCGATTGATGATGTGGCGAAGGAATTCCAGGGAATATCAGGAAGAAAATACAGCCAGGTTGAGAAGTACTCGACGGACGATGCCGAGCGGATTGTGGTTGCCCTCGGTTCAACCTGCGGCACCGCCAAGACGGTGGTCGATGACTTGAGAATGAAGGGTGAGAAGGTGGGGCTCCTCAAGATGAGAACCTTCAGGCCTTTCCCCTACGAGGATGTGAGGCAGGCGCTTTCACATGCCAAGGCAGTTGCTGTGCTTGACAGGTCGCATTCCTTTGGGGCCCAGGGCGGTCCTGTGTCGATCGAGATCCGAGCCGCCCTCTACCATCATGCAGAGGTGCCGCTTAAGAACTACATCTACGGTCTCGGCGGTCGTGACATGTCAGGCGAGTACATCGCACAGGCATTCGAAGAGCTGAAAGCCCTCGCTCGGAGCGGCAAGAGCTCCGATGAGATAGGTTTTCTGGGCGTGAGGGAATAGGAGGCCAGAGGTGGCAAGTCCAAGATTGGGTTTAAAGGAGCTGTCGAAAAGAGAAGATCTGCTGTCAGGTGGACATAGAGCGTGCGCAGGATGCGCTGCAACGATCATCGTAAGACAAGTGCTCCTGGCGGCGGGCAAGGACATTGTTGTGGGTTGTGCGACCGGGTGTCTCGAGGTTGTGACTACGATCTTTCCATACACCGCCTGGAAGGTCCCATTTATCCACAATGCGTTCGAGAATGTCGCCTCGACCGTTAGCGGCGTTGAGGCCTCGTATAGGTCCCTGAAGCGCCAGGGCAAGATAAAGAAGGATATTCGATTCATAGCCTTTGGCGGAGACGGCGGAACTTACGACATAGGACTCCAGGCCCTCTCCGGGGCAGCCGAAAGGGGCCACAGGCTGCTCTATGTCTGCTACGACAATGAGGCATATATGAACACAGGTATTCAGCGCTCCAGCGCCACACCTCTCGGGGCCGCGACTTCGACCTGTCCGGCAGGCGACGTGATCCCCGGCAAGACGCAGTACCATAAAGACATGACCCGGATCATGGTGGCTCACAGGATTCCATATGTGGCGCAGGCATCTCCCAGCAATTGGTCCGACCTCATTGAGAAGGTCCAGAAGGCGCTCTCTAAGAACGGACCGAGTTTCATCAACATACTCTCCCCCTGTCACAGGGGCTGGCGTTATCCCATGGAGAAGACCATCGAGATGGCAAGGCTCGCCGTGGAGGCTTGCTTCTGGCCGCTTTACGAATACGACGAGGGAACCTGGAGGATAACCTATACGCCAAAGGAGAAGCTGCCCCTCACGGAATGGACAAGCCAGCAGGGCAGGTTCTCGCATCTTAAGGATCATCCGGAAGTGCTCGTGGAGGGGCAGGCCGAGATTGACAGGCGCTGGCGCGAACTCCAGGCGCTTTCCGGAATAGGCAATCTCTGCGCGACCGTTTGCGAAGAGGGTAAGAGCGCGGCTTGATGAAAACCCTTGCCAGGAAACTGGCGGAGATAATCGGCACGGGATTTTACTCGGGGTATTTCCCTCTTGCCCCGGGGACTGTCGGGAGCGCCGTAGGGTTGGCGATCTATGCCATTCTCATGAGGCTCCACGTGGTAGGAGCGGCGCATCTGCCGGGTTGGCTACTCGTGGCCGGCGTTGTCTTCGTCGTAGGCCTCCTCTCGGCCCGGCACCTTGAGAACCGCTTTGGCCGCGACAACAAGCGCATAGTGATCGATGAGATATGGGGCATGCTGATCTCGCTTGCTCTTCTGCCCTCCGGCCTGGGCTACGTGATTGGCGGTTTCTTCCTCTTCAGATTGTTCGACATCGTCAAACCTTTCCCTGCGAGGCGTGCCGAAAGGATCGGCCACGGAGCGGGCGTTATGCTCGACGATGGAGTCGCGGGCATCTACGCCAACCTGGTTCTCCATCTCGCCAAGGCTATTCTGGGGTAGCTCGGACGTGAAGACCGCTATAATAATCATCGGCGATGAGATCATAAGCGGCCACAAGGTTGACACCAATTCCTCATACCTGGCCGGCCACCTCCGTGAGATCGGCATCAGGGTTTCGCGGATTGTGAAGGTTGGGGATGACTTGAGTGAGATCGTGAATGAGCTCCGCGGCGCTGCGCGTTCCTATGATCTTGTCCTGGTGACAGGTGGGCTCGGGCCGACTCATGACGACCTGACGCGGCAGGCCCTGGCTGAAGCTTTTGGAGCGAGGCTTGTTGTCGATGATGCTACCCTGTCTTACATCGAGGAGCGTTTCAGAAAGCGAGGGCTCAGGGCGCCCGATAACATAAAGTCGCTTGCTCTGGTTCCCGAAGGTGCCCGCACCATAGTCAATCCGGCTGGAACGGCGCCCGGGCTGGTGTTGACCAGCGGGGCATCAATAATCTATGTGTTTCCGGGCGTGCCGCGCGAAGCCAAGGCCATATTCGAGAGCGGCGTCATCGCTCGACTCAAACTGCGGGCAGGCCGGGACTTCATAAGGACGAAAACCCTTAGAACCATGGGGATAACCGAGTCGGAGATCTCGGAAAAGCTTGCCGATGTGATTCCTGCCTTGAGAGTGAGCCTCGCCTTTCTGCCTGAGGAGACAGGCGTCAACCTCGTGCTTACCGCGATCTCGGATGAATCGGCCCGGGCCGCCGACGCACTTCGTGAGGCAACAAACGAGATTGCACCGAGGCTCGGAGATCGGATCTACTCCGCAGGGGGCGAAGACATCCATGTGGTTGTTGGAAAAATGCTTATCCAGAAGCGCAAGACCATGGCGACGGCGGAGTCATGCACCGGTGGGCTCATTGCCCATCTTCTTACGGAGGTAGCCGGCATCTCGGCATGCCTGGAGCGAGGAATTGTGGCGTACAGCAACAAAGCTAAGGCAGAAGTGCTCGGGGTTGACGAGGCTCTGATCAAGAGCTGCGGCGCTGTGAGCGGAGAGGTCGCCGAAGCCATGGCTCGCGGGGTTAGAGAATCTGCCCGAACCGATCTTGGACTTGCCACAACCGGAATCGCAGGGCCGACCGGTGGTAGCGAGACCAAGCCCGTTGGCCTTGTATATCTGGCGCTCGCCTGCGATGGGGGCTGCGAAGTCAGGCGGTACATCTTTGTGGGTGAAAGAGAGGTCGTCAAGCGTCGGGCGGCAGCGCGTGCCCTCGATATGGTAAGATGTCACCTGCTCGGGGGAGAGGGTACTCCATAGGAGCTCTTGAGGGATGTCCTCACGGGGCTTCCGGGAGCCTCGGCGGGAGCTCTCCGGGGAGATCCGTCAGGCGAATTCCTTACTGGAAAAACGACAGGGGGAGAATGCGACGTGGAGACAATGAGAACCTTTATAGCAATCCCTGTGAGTGAAGAGGGGAGGGAAGCTGTCAGCAGGATCGAGGAAGACTTAGGGAGTGTGGGTGCCGATGTGAAGTGGGTGGAACCCCGGAACATCCATATCACCGTCAAATTCCTGGGTAACGTCGAGACCAGGCGAATCAGTGACTTGTCCGCAGCCTTGACCGGTTCTCTGAAGGGCACGAAGTCCTTCGAGATCACGCTTGCGGGAATGGGCACCTTCCCTCCCGGAAAGAGAAACGTCCGGGTGGTGTGGATAGGCATAACTGAGGGCAAGGAGCATCTCGTGGAGGCGGCCGCCAGAGTTGAGGAAGCATGCGCCACTCAGGGCTTTGCCAAAGAGGATAGACCTTTTTCGCCGCACCTCACCATCGGACGAGTACGCAGGGAATCGGGACCGCTTGCGGACCTCGCGCGCCAGGTAGCGAATCTGGAATTTAATCCCTTGAAAGTGAGAATCGATAGGGTTAATCTCATGAGAAGTGAGTTGAGTCCCAAGGGACCTACCTACACGGTTCTGGAGTCGTTTGCTCTGGAACAGATCTGAAAGGGGGGCGGGGTATGGATTTGAAAGAGAAGGCCGGAGGAGGGGTGGAGAAGCTGTTTGATAGGTCCAAAGCGAAGGACAAGTCGCTTGAAGCTGCAATCACCCAGATTGAGAGGCAGTTCGGGAAAGGCTCGATCATGCGTTTAGGAGAAGGCCCCACGTCTGAGGAGATCGGTGTCATCTCCACAGGATCGCTAGGACTTGATTTTGCTCTCGGGCTTGGCGGCGTACCGAGGGGAAGGGTCATCGAGGTCTTCGGTCCTGAATCATCGGGCAAGACCACACTCGTGCTTCATATAATTGCGAGCGCCCAGAAGGCCGGCGGGATGGCAGCGTTCATCGACGCCGAGCATGCACTCGATCCCACGTATGCTCGCAAACTCGGCGTTGACGTCGACAACTTGCTCGTGTCCCAACCTGATACGGGTGAGCAGGCACTCGAGATCACGGATATGTTGGTGAGGAGCGGGGCGCTTGCTCTTGTCGCCATTGACTCGGTCGCGGCGCTTGTCCCCAGGGCCGAGATTGACGGCGAGATGGGCGAGTCCCAGATGGGTCTCCAGGCGAGGCTCATGTCTCAGGCCCTTCGGAAGCTCACTGGCAACATAAGCAAATCAAGAACTTGCGTCATCTTCGTCAACCAGATCAGGATGAACATCGGGGTGATGTTCGGCAACCCCGAGACGACTTCTGGTGGACGGGCCCTCAAGTTCTACGCGTCGGTGAGGATGGACATAAGAAGGATTGGCTCGATCAAGGATGGCGAGCAAGTGGTGGGCAACAGGACCAGGGTCAAGGTTGTTAAGAACAAGGTTGCACCGCCCTTCAAAGATGCTGAGTTCGATATCATCTACGGCGAGGGCATTTCCTACTACGGGGAGCTGATCGACCTGGGTGCCAATCTCAATTTGATTGAGAAGACCGGTACGTGGTTCTCGTTCGGCAAGGAGAGGTTGGGACAGGGTCGGGACAATGCCAGGAAATACATCAAAGAGAATCCCGAAATCGCAGTGAAGATCGATGCAAAGATAAGAGAAGCTTTCGGGATGCCGCCCCCTCGACAGGCGGAGCCCACCGGCCAGCAGCCTGCTCCTCTGGATGAATCCGTCCGGAAGAAATTGAAATCGGGTGAGCGAAAGGATTAGAGCGTCGACAAGATCACATGACTCGCTGTGAATCGTCGCCCACGATTTCCGCGCTGGAGAAGATACCCCGCAGGAAAGAGTACTTGGTCATGCTTTCCGACGGCAGTGAACTGAGGGTCGTGGACGAGGACCTTTCGAGGTTTTCACTCGCCCCGGGGTTGGGTCTCGGCCCGAGTCTCATAGACCAGCTGAAGAGAGCGTATGAATATTCTCAAGCCAAGCGGTCGGCCCTGAGGCTTCTCAAAGTGAGGCCAAGAACCGAGGGTGAACTCCGGAGGGCGCTTCACGGCAAGGGTTTTGGGGAAGCCGCTTTGGCCGGGGTGATCCAGGAGCTGAAGGGCAAGGGCGCTGTTGATGACCGGGTCTTTGCCCATCTCTGGGTCAGGGAGAAACTCAAGAAGAGGACCGGCAGGAGACGCATTCTCGCGGAGCTCAAAGCAAAGATGGTGGATGCGGCCACCGCCCAGGAAGAGCTTGCCGCAGGCTATGAAGACGACGAAGAAATCGAGAATGCCAGGCAGGTCGCCCTGAAGCGAGCAGCGAGACTCACGTTGCTTCCTGCCGGGACAAAGAGGCGGAGAGTCTACGGCTATCTTGTGAGGCGAGGATTCGATGCGGATATCGCGGCGGAAGCGACGCGGTTCGCGTTGCGGACTTCCAGTGAAAAAGGTGATGAATGAAATCAGATGAATTGAGGCGCATCTTCCTCGAGTATTTCCGCGAGAAGGGGCATACCATTGTACCGAGTTCGTCGCTTGTGCCTGAGGTTGATCCGACGCTGCTCTTTACCATCGCCGGGATGGTGCAGTTCAAGCAGTATTATGCCTCGAAGACTGCGATTCCTTTCACGCGAGCTGCCACGGTTCAGAAGTGCCTGAGGGCCACCGATCTGGAAGAGGTAGGCAGGACGATCAAACATCATACCTTCTTCGAGATGCTCGGGAATTTCTCCTTTGGCGACTACTTCAAGGAAGAAGCGATAGAGTGGGCCTGGAAGTTTGTGATCGAGTCGCTCCGGATACCTGGGGCGCGCCTCTGTGTGAGCGTGTATGAAGAGGATGGGGAGAGCGAGAAGATCTGGAAGGACCTGATAGGCATCAAGGAGGATAAGATCCTTCGCCTGGGCAAAGAACACAACTTCTGGGGTCCTGCCGGGGCCGCAGGTCCCTGCGGACCATGCTCGGAGATCCACTACGACCGGGGCAAGGAATTCGGCTGCAAAGGCGTTCACTGTTCACCTGCCTGCTCGTGTGACAGATTCATAGAGGTGTGGAATCTCGTTTTTCCTCAGTTCTATAAGGAGACGGACGGGAGCCTCCGCCCCCTCGAGCGGAGGGGTGTGGACACCGGGATGGGCCTTGAGCGCTTGGCCCTTGTCTCGCAGGGTGTGGCCTCAATCTTTGACACCGACCTCTTCAAGCCCATTATCCATTTCATAAAAGAGGAAGCCGACTGCGACACACTTGATGAGACGCACCGGATGAGCGTCCGTGTAATCGCCGATCACGTGAGAGCCCTCTGTTTTGCCATAAGTGAGGGTGTCCTCCCTTCCAATGAAGGCAGAGGATATGTAATACGGCGAATCCTGAGAAGGGCAGTGGTCAAAGCCCTCAACCTCGGGGTCGAAGAGGCCTTCCTCTTCAAGGTGGCGGGGGCTGTGATCGATGTCATGCGGCATGCCTATCCTGAACTCGCCGAGCGTAAGGAGAAGATTGCCATCATAATCAAGTCTGATGAGGAGCGCTTCCACCGGACACTCTCACGAGGTATGGCCATCTTCGAGGATGTTGCGGCGAGGCTCGGGACCGATCAAGCCAAGGTGATCCCCGGCAAGGATGTCTTCACCCTGTATGACACATATGGTTTCCCGCTTGAGATAACCCAGGAGCTTGCCGAGACCCATGGGCTTGAGATCGATCTTGAAGGTTTCCAGCGCGACATGGAAGAGCAACGCCAGCGCGCCCGGCAGACCAGCAAGATCGGAAAAGAGTTCGAGGGGGGTGAGGATGTGACCCGTGTGCCGGAGAACTTTGTCGGCTACGAGGTGCTCGAGACTCCTACCGTCATATCTTCCCTGACTGCCGAACGCGGCAAGGTGCGAGAGGTGCGGGATGGCGAGGAAGCCGAGGTCGAGCTGGAAAGGACGCCCTTCTATCCTGAGGGAGGAGGGCAAGTGGGCGACGTTGGAGTGATAATCGGCGCCAGCGGCCGGGGTGTGGTATGCGAGGTGCGGTGGCTTGGCGGGGGCAGGATATCCCACAGGGTGATCATTGAAAACGGCACCTTGGCTCTCGGCGACGGCGTCGTTGCGAAGGTTGATGCCGAGAGGCGAAAGGCGACCCAGCGGAATCACACGGCGACTCATCTCCTGCATGCCGCCTTGAGATCCGTCCTTGGAGGCCACGTCCGCCAGTCAGGGTCGTTTGTTGCTCCAGACAGGCTTCGTTTCGATTTCACTCACTATGAACCGCTTTCTGAAGATGACATGCGGATGGTGGAGGATATCGTAAACAGCAAGATAATGGATAACACCCCGGTGAGGACGGCGATGGAAGCGTTCGAGAAAGCCAAGGCGCGCGGGGCCATGGCTCTCTTCGGTGAGAAGTATGGCCAGGACGTGCGCGTTGTTGAGATCGAGGATGCGAGCTGCGAGCTGTGCGGTGGAACGCATGTGGGCGCAACCGGTGATATAGGCAGCTTCAGAATAGTATGGGAATCAGGAATCGCCGCCGGTACGCGAAGAATCGAAGCCGTGACAGGGCAAGTGGCCGTCGAGGTGGGCAGGGAAGCCTCGAAGGAGCTCGAGAAAGTTTCATCTACCCTGAGGGTGCCTGTGCGCGACCTTGAGGATGGCGCCCGCAAGACCATCGAAAAAGTAAAGGGGCTCGAGAAGGAAATCGCGGAGCTCCGCCAGCGCCTGGCTGGATCCGAGGTTCAAGAAATCCTCAAGAGCATGAAGGAAGTCCACGGCATAAAGGTAGTAGCTGCACGGGTCGACGCCCCCGATATCGAGATACTCAAACATCTGGCCGACAGGCTACAGGAAAGCCTCGGGGACGGAGTGGTCTGCCTGGGCAGTAAACTTGAAGACAGAGCCGCAATCGTCGTGAGTGTCGGCGCTCCACTTGTCCAAGCGAATGGCATCAAGGCTTCGCTCGTTGCCAAGAAACTCGGTGAGATTGTGGGGGGACGTGGAGGCGGCAAGGACACATTCGCCCAGGCGGGCGGCAAGCATGTCGAGATGATAGATGCCGCCCTTGGGCGCTGCGCAGAGGTAATAGCCGAACTTGTCAAGTGAGGATGTCCTGGAATCGTCTCTCAAGGTGCCGTGCCTCTGGAAGTGCGGCGTATGCAGCGGCGTGTGCCCCCGGGAAGCGGTCATCTACGGCCCGGGCGGCGTCACCATAGATGGGGCCCTCTGCTCAAAATGCCTGGTTTGTGTCAGCGCTTGTCCAGCAGGCATCATAGGAGAAGAGCGATTTGCGTGATTTCGACGTCGCTGTGGTCGGGGCTGGGTCGTCCGGCATTTGGGCTGCGATTGCTGCGGCCAGGAGCGGCGCACGGACGCTCCTTGTCGAAAGAAACCCAAGGATCGGCGAGCGCATCATTTGTGCCGAGGGCATCGGTGCTGAGGGGATGGCCCAGTTCGTCAAGATCAAACCCGAATGGATCGCGAGATCGGTAGATACCGTATGCTTTCACTCTCCCGACGGGAACTGTGTTGAAGTCAGGGAGCCCGGCGCCGGCTTGATCGTCAACAAGGAGCTCTTCCTGCGCGGGCTTGCCGAGGTCGCCGCCGAGGAAGGTGTGGAAATCTGGCTCGGGGCAGAGGCACGGAGCGTCAGACCTCGAGATGGGGAGGGGTTGGCGATGGATGTCGCAAGTGGCTCGAAGCAACATGCGATCAGGTGCGGGGCTGTCGTCGCCGCTGACGGCATTGAGTCCCGCATCGGGAGACAGGCCGGCATTCACGACGCCATAGACCCAGCCTATCTTTTCTCGTGTGCCCAGTACACTGTCGCTCCGATCGATGTCAAGCCCGACCTCGTTGAATTTCATTTCGGAAGGGACGTCGCGCCTGGCGGGTATGCCTGGATCTTTCCCAAAGGCGATTCCGTGGCAAACATGGGAGTAGGGATCTTGAGTGGGTCGGCACGGGACCGGCGCCCGAGCCTTACCCCGGTCGAGTATCTTCTGAAATTCAAAGAAACGCGCGCTCCAAGGTCCAAGATACTGGGTTTCGTTGTTGGGGGAGTGCCTTATCAGAGAGAACCATACAAGGCCTTCGGTGGGGGAGTCTTCCTTGCCGGAGATGCCGCGAGGGTGGCAGATCCCATATCAGGCGCCGGCATAGTCCCCGGCGTGGAGTCAGGCAACATAAGTGGCGGCTTTGCCTCTCGCTACGCGAGAGGGGGGCAGCGAACGGATGCGATCGAAAAGGATTTCGTCAAAGCTCTCAAGGCCCAGTTCAAAGATCGAAGAGTCCGCTTCGCGGCAAGAAAGGTGCTTTCGAGGATGAGCGATAAGGAGCTGGCTCGCATGTTCGAGCTTATAGGAGCTTATGTTTCGAGCGGTGTGGCTCTGAGGAGAGATCCCGTGGCGCTTCTGAAGTTCCTCGCGAAGGCAATGCCGACAACATTCCGGCTTGCAAGACACTTTGTGGGAGCTTGAGGGGAAGTCTGATATGATGCAGGTCTAATAGGGGGGAGTCTGATATGGCGGGCGTCTACCAGAGCATGCTTGATGTCGTGAAATCCCGGGGAGCCGGCTACGTAGTACTGCTTGATCCCGACAAGGCAGGCGCAGCCGACCTCGGCGAGCGGGCCCGCCTGGTGAGCAAGTATGCCGATTTCATCTTCGTAGGCGGCAGCATTTGTGTCAGGTACGATTTCGAGGAGGCGGTGAGAGCAGTAAAGGCCCGGTCTACAGTCCCCGTCATCATCTTTCCCGGTGATTCCACACAGGTCTCACAGCATGCTGATGCCCTGCTCTTTCTAAGCCTGGTGAGCGGCAGGAACGCCGATCTCTTGATAGGCGAACACGTGAAAGCTGCACCCATCATTCGCAGATACAGCCTCGAAGTCATCCCTGTCGCATATATGCTTGTTGAATCTGGCCAGACCACTTCTGTACAATTCATGAGTCAGTCGCTTGCCATTCCGAGAAACAAGCCCGAGATAGCCATGGCACATGCGCAGGCAGGCGAGTATCTCGGCATGAAGCTGGTGTTTCTGGACGCCGGGAGCGGCGCGCGGGAGCACGTGCCCCTCGAGATGATAGAGGCTGTGAGCGGCTATGCGTCGATTCCGCTGGTGGTCGGCGGAGGCATAAGAGACTCAGGTGAGGCCAGAGAAATGGTGAAGGCGGGAGCATCCTTCATAGTGACCGGAGACGTGATAGAGAAAAGCGGCAGCATCGAGCTCGTGAGAGAGTTTGCAGAAGTGATCCGCCAAGCGTGAGACCCCTTACTGGTTCCTGTCTCCCTCAGGGAGAGGGCTCGGGTGAGGCATCTGACGTGAGCCGAGAAAGGGGCTGATCAAGACGAAAGCTGTGATCCTGAGCGGAGGCAGAGGCACCAGGCTGCGGCCCATAACCCATACAAGTGCAAAGCAGCTGGTTCCGATTGCCAACAAGCCAATACTCTTCTATGGAATTGAGGCCATAAGGGATGCGGGCATTACGGACATAGGCATAATAGTCGGGGATACCGCGCGCGAAATCGAGGCTGCGGTCGGGGATGGCACCAGGTTCGGGGTCCGTGTGACATACATTCTGCAGGAGGCACCCCTCGGCCTGGCCCACGCTGTCAAGATCGCTAAGGACTTCGTCGGCAAAGATCGTTTTGTGGTCTATCTGGGTGACAACCTCATCATCGAGGGCATAAAGGAGTTTGTCGGAAGATTCGCCTCCCATGCCCCCAACTGCCAGATCCTCCTGGCGCATGTTCCCAATCCTCAGGATTTCGGAGTTGCCGAGTTAAGCGGTGAGAAGGTATTGAGGCTTGTGGAGAAGCCGTGCCAGCCGAAAAGCGATCTTGCCCTGGTCGGTGTTTACATGTTCGATGAGACGGTCTTCGGGGCGGTAGGGGCGATCAAGCCCTCAAGGAGAAATGAGCTCGAAATCACTGACGCGATCCAGAACCTAATAGACAAGGGCCATGATGTCCAATTTCAAGTAATCAGCGGCTGGTGGAAGGATACGGGCAAGCTTGAAGACATCCTTGAAGCCAACAGTATGCTCCTCGGGCGGCTTGAGACCAGGATCGCCGGTGACGTTGACGGCAAGTCGCGGATTGACGGCAAGGTGGTGATCGAGAGGGGCGCCACCGTGGCGAACAGTGTTCTGCGGGGCCCGCTTATCATTGGGGAGAGATCCCGGGTGGTGGACTCTTATGTTGGACCGTTCACATCCATCTATTATGATGTTGAGCTCAAGGGTAGCGAGATCGAACACAGCATCGTGCTTGAGAATAGCAGGATCATTGACGTACGCGGCCGGATCGAGAGCAGCCTGGTGGGGAAGAACGTGGAGATCCAAAGGCGTAGTCAGCCACCCAAGGCATACAGGTTCATGGTCGGCGACTACAGCCGTATTGAGCTGGAGTAGGGGCCGGACGTGGCTGAGAGGATGCACGCAACCCGGAGCAGGAGGTAGCCGCCCTGAGGGTGATGATAACAGGCGCCAAGGGCATGCTTGGCACCGATCTGTGCGCTGTTCTTGGCGAGGAGCACGAGATCATCGCCAGGGACATTGATGATTTCGACGTTCGTGATCTCGACGCGACCATGAAGGCGGTTCTGGGTGCATCTCTGGAGGCAATAGTGCACGTTGCTGCTTTCACCGATGTCGAAGCGTGCGAAGAAAGACGGGACTGGGCGTTCCAGTCGAATGCTCTCGGTGCCATGAATGTTGCGGTTGCCGCCCGCGAGGCCGGAGCATATCTCATCTACGTGAGCACCGACTATGTCTTCGACGGCACCAAGCGTGAGCCCTATCTTGAGATCGACAAGCCGGCGCCGATCAACTTCTACGGCCTCACGAAACTCTATGGTGAGAAATACGTGAGGGATCTGACCACCAAGCACCTTGTTGTGAGGACATCCTGGCTTTTCGGGCCGCATGGCAGAAACTTCATTGATAACCTCATTGCGAAGGCTCGGTCGGGCTCGAGACTCGAGGTGGTCAATGATCAGCGTGGATGCCCGACCTATACCCTGGATCTTGCGAAAGGTATCAGGGGTGCCCTCGCCAGAAGACTCGAGGGCATCGTTCATATTACGAACACGGGGGATACAACCTGGTTTGATCTTGCGAAGTATGCTCTCGCTCTTGCAGGGCTCGGGGCTCATGTAGAGCCTGTGACCAGCGGCGCCTATCCTACGAAGGCGAGGAGGCCCGCTTATTCGGTTCTCGGCAGCCTCGTGAGGGCGGCGAGCGGAATCGAGGCTCTGCCCTTCTGGGGCGAAGGGGTAAGGCATCACCTTGAGAGGAAGGGTATTGTCGCCAAGGGCAAGATGTGATCCTGACGTGAGGGCCGTGATCGTGAGAGATGTGAGCGTGATGGCATGTACGGTTGGAGGCGCGACATGAAACAAGAGGGATGGACAGTATCATCGCTTGAAGCGGCAAGTGATACCTTCAAGAAGACCGCGGTTTCTTGCCACAGCCGAATCGAGGAGGCGGCCGCGGCCGTTGTCGAGACGCTGAGGCACGGCGGCAAAGTGCTGTTTTGCGGTAACGGCGGGAGTGCGGCAGATGCCCAGCATATCGCTACTGAGATGACTGTGAAGATGACCAAAGTGCGCTCCCCTATGGCGGCTATTGCTCTGACCACCAATAGTTCGCTCCTCACAGCACAAGCCAATGACCTCGGATTCGAGACGGTTTTCTCAAGGCAGATCGAATCGCTCGGCAAACGTGGTGATGTCTTGATCGCAATAAGCACGAGCGGTATGTCACCCAACATCTTGAGCGGCGCGGCTGCTGCGAAGAAGATGGGCATCAGAGTCATAGGGCTCACCGGCTGTGGCGGGGGAAAGCTTGCCCCCATGTGTGACATAGCCGTAAGCGTGCCGTCCAGTGAAGTCCCGAGGATACAGGAGACCCATATTGCCATATGTCACCTCATATGCGAGTTTGCCGAGGCCAGTCTCTTCGCGGAATGATCATGAGGTTGTGATCTCGGGGAGCGCGTCAGGGTGAGGGGCGAGGGAGTCACGCAAAGGAATGGAGACGTAATATGAAGAGTGTGCTTGTGAGTATAATGAGTGTTGTACTGGGTGCCGGGAAGATGAAGAATTTTCTTTTGATCATCTTCAGTGTCGTGCTCGGGGTCGGCGGGCAGATTGCTCTCAAATACGGCGTCGGCGTAGCCTCGAACCAGACGTCCTCGAGAATCGTCCACTCCCTGGACCCAAGATCGATCGTGACGTTCTTGCAGAGCGCTGCGACCAACAAATTCGTGATCCTGGGGTTCATCCTCTACCTGGTCAGTGCCTTGAGCTGGCTCATCATTCTTTCAAGAGTTGATCTCAGCTTTGCATATCCTCTGATAAGCATCGGCTACATAATAATCGTCGTGCTTTCGAGATTCATCTTTGACGAGCCGGTCACTTCCTTCAGAATCGCGGGCACCGCACTGGTGTGCGCAGGCGTGTTTCTCTTGATGAGGTCGTGAGATCTTGACAAAGCAGAAAGCCGTGCTGATTGGCATAGCAGGTGGGACTGGATCGGGAAAGACCACGGTCGCTACAATCATGAGATCACGCTTCAAGGAGGAAAACGTAAGAATCATCCATCATGACTCATACTACTGTGACAGACACGACCTGAGCTTTGAGGACAGGGAAAAACTCAACTATGACCATCCATCCGCATTTGAGAACGACCTGCTTGCAGCCCATCTTAAGGACCTCATGGCCTGGCGTAGTGTCGAGATGCCGGTCTATGAATTCGCCACGCACACCAGACTGACCGAGCGCCGACACGTCCGGCCGGCCCAGATAATCCTGCTTGAGGGCATACTGGTGCTTGTCGATGAGATTCTCCGCTCGCTTATGGACATAAAGATTTACATTGAAGCCGACTCCGACGAGAGGTTCATACGGAGGCTCCTCAGGGACATGAAAGAAAGAGGGAGGGACGCCGATTCGGTGATCGACCAATACGTCCGGACCGTGAGGCCCATGCATCTCCAATTTGTTGAACCGACCAAGCGGTATGCCGACATAATAGTTCCGGGAGGAGGGCATAATGCTGTGGCAATAGATCTCCTGGTCACCAAGATTCGAGACATACTGAGGAACAGCGGCGATGAATAGGCTGGTAGCTTACATCGAGTGTTTGAGACCGATGCAATGGACCAAGAACCTTGTGGTGCTTGCGGCTGTCGTATTCTCAAGGGACCTGTTCGTTGGACACCTGGCCCTGCGGAGCATTGAAGCGCTTGCGATTTTCTGTGTCCTGTCCGGGGCTGTATATGTCTTCAATGACCTTATGGACTTTGAGAAGGACAGGATGCATCCGGAGAAATCGAAGCGGCCGATAGCGAGCGGGAGGGTCTCAAAGCACGGTGCGCTTGTGCTTGGTGCCTCTGCCGCCACCGGCGGACTTCTGCTGGCGTGGACGCTTGGCCCTTCTTTCTTCACGGTCTGCATCGTCTATTTTGCCCTGATAAGCCTCTACTCGATGGAGCTCAAGAACGTTGTTGTCCTTGATGTGCTGATTATTTCCATCGGTTTTGTCCTCAGGGCGATGGCCGGGGTCGAGGCCCTGAAGCCCATCGATCCGAATGTCGTTATGTCGCCCTGGCTCTTGGTATGCACTCTATTCCTGGCCTTGTTTCTCGGTTTCAACAAGCGGCGACATGAACTCGGCCTGCTTGCCGACAACGCCGGCAGCCACAGAAGGAGCCTGCTTGAGTACTCCAAGGAATTCCTGGATGCGATGATTGCCGTTGTGACGGCAGCGACGGTCATTGCCTATGCAATCTATACCATATGGCCCGCGACTGTGGAGAAGTTCAACACGCCCAACCTCATCTATACTGTGCCTTTCGTCGTCTTTGGGTTGTTTCGGTATATGTACCTTGTGATAGTGAGAAACAGAGGCGGGAGTCCCTCAGAAGTGCTCATTTCGGATCTGCCCATCGTCATTGACGTCATCCTCTGGATAGGAGCGGTGGGGCTTGTGGTCTATACATCTTGACAACGGACGAAGAGAGGCCCCCCAGATCTGTCAAGGCCTTGTGTAACGCTAAGGTCAATCTCTATCTCAAAGTGAAGGCCAGACGAAGCGACGGTTTTCACGAAATCGAGACCATCTACCACTCGATATCACTCGCCGACACGGTGACGGTCGCCCCAAGGCGAGAAGGTCTCTCAGTCTCTTCCAACAGCGAGACCCTGCCGCGGGACAGTTCCAATCTCGCAGTTCGCGCCGCAGCGCAGATTCTCGGCGAGACACCGTCCAGGGCAACACTCTCGGAAGCCAGATCATGCCGGGCCAGAGCTGCCGGTGATTCACCCGCAGCCCCCGGTGCCACGCCCTGCCGCGGTGCGCATATGGATATCCAGAAGCAGATTCCTATTGGGTCGGGACTCGGAGGGGGCAGCGCTGATGCCGCGGGTACCCTGGTATGCGTGAATCGCTTGTATGGACTGGGTCACCAAATGGCGGCGCTTGAGCGCATGGCCGAGGCCATAGGGGCCGATACCAAGTTCATGCTGCGGGGTGGTTGCGCCGTCGGCACCGGCAGAGGCGATAGGCTCGAGTTCATATCTCCCCTTCCGCCCCTTCCCGTACTAGTGGTGGTACCCAACATAACTATAAGTACTGCTTGGGCTTATGATTCGCTCAAAATGGGGTTGACAACACGCAACAGTCAACTTACTATGATAGCGAGTGCTCTCGAGAAAGGAGACGTCGCCTCCCTATGTGACCTCCTCGAAAACGACTTTGAGAGGCTCATTTTTGAAAGGTTTCCGATAGTCAAGAGAATCAAGGACGAACTTGCTGGTTCGGGAGCGCGCGCGGCCTTGATGTCGGGCTCCGGTTCGTCCGTGTTTGGCATCTTTTCCAAGGTGGGAGATGCAGAGGCCTCCGCCGAGACTTTGTCGCGGCAGGGCCTGAAGGTTTTTGCTACCAGTTTTGCTGTACGGGGCGTGACCACTCCTGAGTGAGGTGTTGCTGCTAAGAGCGCGGCGAGCTTCTGCGCTCTCGCTTGGCGCGGCATATGTCGGGAGGGTACTATGGTCGTAACGTCAGTGAGAGTCACGCCGGTTGAGAAGGACCGCTTGCTGGCTGTCGCCAGTATCACGCTGTGCGACTGCTTCGTTTTGCGGGCGATGCGTTTGGTTGAGGGGCAAAAGCGAAGGTATGTGGCTATGCCGATCAGGCAGTCCAAGACGGGCGAGATCTTCGAGGTCTTTCACCCAATCAGCAAAACGGCGCGGGACGTGCTCGAAGACCTGATAGTGAAGGAATATGAGCGCAGGCTTGCCGGATTGCCGACCAGCGAGCCTCCTTCCTGTTTCCTCGGCAGCGAGTGTGCGGATTTTGTCATCACCAACGTCCGCGTCAGGTGCTATGAGGGAATAAAACTCAGAGGCTTTGCCTCCGTGGTGATCGATGATTGCCTTGCCGTAACGGGAATCAAGATAATTGCAGGCAAGCGGAAGAGCTTCGTTCAGATGCCCAACGTGAAAAGGAAAAGTGGGAAGATCAGGGACCTGGCCTTTCCAACAAAGCCCGAAACAAGGCAGATGATTGAGGAGATCATATTTCAGGAGTTCAAGAAGGTCTCGAATCAGGCCTCAGAACAACCTGTGGAGGGAAATTGAAACGATACGGTCGAGTAGAAGACTGCCTTGGGGCGTCGTCAAGCGGTAAGACACAGGGCTTTGGACCCTGCATCGGAGGTTCGAATCCTCCCGCCCCAGCCAAGAAGCCCCGGGGCTCATCTCGACAAGAAAGGGAAGAGCGGAAATGAAGATATTTGCCGGTAGAGCAAATAGGCCTCTTGCAGAGAGAATTGCTGAGTATTTGGGGACCGAGCTCGGTGACAGTGAGATCAGGCAATTCTCCGACGGGGAGATATTCGTGAAGTTCAACGAGAACATAAGGGGCGTCGATGTTTTCATTGTACAGCCGACTTTTCCACCCGCAGAGAACCTTTTTGAACTGCTGATCATGATCGATGCCGCAGCGAGGGCATCGGCCTCGAGAATCACGGCGGTCTTACCATACTACGGATATGCAAGGCAGGACAGGAAGGATCAGCCACGGGTGGCGATCACGGCTAAGCTGGTCGCCAATCTCATAACCGTGGCAGGCGCAAACAGGATTCTGGCGATGGACCTCCACGCGGGCCAGATACAGGGCTTTTTTGATATCCCCCTTGACCATCTGTTTGCATCTCCAGCACTGATTGATTACTTTAAAAGCCTCGGCCTCAGCGACTTGACGGTCGTGGGGCCCGATATAGGCAGTGCCAGAATGGTGAGAGCATTCGCCAAGAGGCTTGAGGCGCCATTTGCGCTCATTGACAAGCGGCGGCCCCTCCCGAACGTAAGTGAGGTGCTCTCCGTGATCGGTGAAGTCAAGGACAGAAATGTGATCATTATTGACGATCTCATAGATACCGGTGGAACTATTGTGCAGGCGGCGGCAGAACTCGCGAAGCGAGGAGCAAAGGACATATATGTCGGATGCACTCACGGGGTGTTTTCCGGAGATGCGCTTACGAGATTACGCAAGTCACCCATAAAGGAAATCGTGGTCACTGACACGATTCCGCTGGACAACAAGATGCCGACGGAGAATCTCAGGGTGCTTTCGGTTGCTGGCCTTCTTGGTGAAGCCATACGAAGAATTCACCTCGGGGAGTCAGTTAGTTCACTTTTCATCTGAGGTCAGGTGGGTAATATGGCGACTGTAGAACTCAAAGTGAAAGTCAGAGAGGGAGTGGGTAAGGAGAGCGCGAAAAAGGTGCGGGGGGCCGGAATGATCCCTGCGGTTCTCTACGGTGAGGGCGCGGAGCCGCTCGCGATCGCCGTGAACTCAAAAGAATTTTACCCGGTGATACGCACGAAGGCGCGCGGTAACGTGATCCTTGATCTTGCAATCGAAGGCGCCGACCGCGGGGTATGTAAGGCCATAATAAGGGAAGTACAATACCATCCCGTAAGACGCGACATCATCCACGTCGATTTTCAACACATCTCGATGACCAAGGAAATCGTCGTGAAGGTCCCCATCATGGTCGTGGGCGAGTCGGTGGGTGTCAAGTCTCACGGTGGTATTCTTGAGCACCTCTTGAGAGAGGTCGAAGTCCAGTGTCTCCCTACGAGCATACCGGATCAGGTGACCGTGGATGTTTCCGAGCTCGACATCGGCGATTCGCTCCAGGTCAAGCATCTCGCGATCGAAGGTGTGAAGCTGGTGACTGACCCTGATTCATCGGTCGTGACGATCGTTGCTCCGACCGTGATCGAGGAAGTCAAGGTTGAGGTTCCTGCCGAGGCCGTGGAAGGGGCGCCCGTCGAAGGCGAGGAGGGCGCCGAGAAGAAGGAAGAGGGCGCGGAGAAGGCCGAAAGGAAAGAAGAGGAGCCCAAGAAGGAAGAGAAGCCGAGGGGCAAGGGCAGATCGGATAGATAGTCGGAGAAATAGGGTGTGCTTGTTGCGTTGGGGCTTGGGAATCCCGGGGATCAATACGAAAGAACAAGGCACAACGTCGGCAAGAAGGTGGTGGGTTCGCTCATCGAGAAGATGCGCCTCCGCACCTCCCCTGGCCACGGTGATTACTCCTTTGCCGAAGTACCCTCAAGCAATCTCGTTCTCGTAGTCCCAACAACCTACGTCAACACGAGCGGACGTGCCGCGGCCCGGGTGCTTGAGCACTTCAGCGCGTCAAGTGAAGACCTGCTCGTTGTCTGCGATGATTTTAGTCTCCCCTTGGGAACAATAAGGCTAAGGAAGCAGGGTAGCGATGGTGGGCACAACGGACTGGCATCCATCATATATGAGCTCGGCTCCGAGGCCTTTGGGAGGCTGCGGATGGGCACCGGGCCTCTGCCTGAGGCTTGTGATGCAGCTGACTTTGTGCTGTCGCGGTTTGAACCTGAGGAAGAGGTTGCGGTCGAGAGGCTTCGGGCCGTCGCTTGCGAGGCGGTTCTTGCCGTTGCGGCCGAGGGCATCGACAAAGCCATGAACATCTATAACCAGAGGGGTGATGAAAAACCTGGGGACCATCACCCCACCCTCTCCCAGGGGGAGAGGAATAGTGATGGCGAGGTGTAGCGCGTAATGGAAATCGGGATCATTGGGCTGCCCAACGTAGGCAAATCCACTCTCTTCAATGCCCTTGCCAAGGCCCAGGCCCCTGCCAGCAACTATCCCTACTGCACGATCGAACCGAACATCGCCGTGGTTGAAGTGAAGGACGAACGGCTTGAGATCCTCGCCGAGATCGTAAAGCCGAAGAAGCTTTCTCATCCTCTCCTTAAGTTTGTCGACATCGCCGGGCTTGCCAAAGGTGCACACAAGGGCGAAGGTCTCGGCAACCTGTTCCTCTCCCATATCCGGAACGTGGATGCCATTGCGCACACCGTGAGGTGCTTCGAGGACACGAGCGTCGTCCACGTGGAAGGCGAGATAGATCCCAAGCGGGACCTTGAGATCATCGAGGCTGAACTCTTCCTTTCGGATATAGAAATCGTGGACCGACGAATTGCCAAGATCACGAATCTCGCCAAGAGCGGCGACGAGCACGCGAGGAAGGAGATGACGTTCCTGACTGCCCTGCGGGTTATGCTGGACGAGGGCAAGCGGTTTGAGGCGGTGGACACCATCGATCATGAAATCGAAGGCGTGTTCAAGGACTTGAAGCTTCTCTCCTCCAAACCCGTGCTATTCTGTGCCAACGTAGATGAGGACCTGGCCTCGGAGGCCACCCAGAGGCTCCTCGGCATCATCGAAGGGCTTGCAAGGGAGCGGAACACGGTCGTGATTCCGATCTGCGCCAAGCTCGAAGCTGAGATAGGCGAGCTCCCACCAGAGGAAGGGGCAGCCCTCCTCAAAGAGATGGGGCTTCGCGAGAGTGCCATCCAGAGATTCGTAAGAGCTTGCTATGGCCTTCTCCAAGTGGTAACATTCTTTACGCTTAAGGGTGACGAAACCCGAGGCTGGACAGTGAAGCGAGGGACCGGCATGAGAGATGCAGCAGGGAAGATCCATACCGATATGTATGACAAGTTTGTCTGTGCCGAGGTGATCTCGCTTGAGGAATTCAAGGCCTGCGGCGGCATGGCCCCCGCAAGAGAGAAAGGACTTGTGCGAACCGAAGGTAAGAATTATAAGGTGAGGGATGGGGACATAGTGTTGATCAAATTCGGAAAGTAAAGGGGGGATAGAATGCGGGAATATGAAACAGTTTTCATCCTGGATCCTACTCTTGATGAGAACCAGGTCAAGGAGGAAGTTGACAAGGTCAGGAATCTCATCTCGAGCCTGGGTGGCGAAGTCACAAGCGCCGAACCTCCAATCAGGAAAAGGCTTGCCTATGAAATCAAAGGCAAGACAGAGGGGTACTACACCTTGATCGTCTTCAGGTCAGAGCCGACCGCCATCAAGGAGATGGAGAGGGCTTACAGGCTTAACGAGAAAATCCTGAGACACATCGTGGTCGTGGTGGTCCCAAAGAAGGCCGTGCTTCCCGAGGAACAGAAGGAAGCTCGTGAGTAGGTGGGGAGAGTAGGTTGGCGTAGGCGTCACAGTGGACAGGGGGGTTGAAGATGGCGGACGTAAGACTAGCTGCAGTCAACAAAGTGCTATTGACCGGTAGATTGACCAGGGATCCGGAATTGCGGTACACCCCGAATGGGGCGTCTGTTTCATCATTCTCGTTGGCTTCAAGCAGAAGATACAAGGCCCAGGACGGCGAGTGGAAAGAGATCGTCGCCTTTATCAACGTGGTTGCCTGGGGCAAGCTGGCCGTGCTTGCTAGTGAATACCTGAAGAAGGGCAGCGCGGCGTTCGTTGAGGGGAGGCTCCACAGCAGGAGCTGGCAGACGGAAGACGGCCAGAAGCGCAGCATGTTGGAGGTCAGGGCTGAGCGAATCCAATTCCTTGATCGAATAGCCAAGCCGGAAGTGACGGAGGAAGAATTCGTTGAAGCCGAGGAAGGCGGAACCGCAGCCGCTGCTGCTGCTGATGAGGAGGTTCCGTTCTAGCGGCCGAGTCTACTGGAGGTAATAGATGCCGAGGGAAGAAAGACGACGTAGGAAGGTGTGCCGGTTCTGCGTTAACCACGAAGACATGATCGACTACAAGGATGACCGGAGGCTCTCGCGCTTCATCACGGACCGCGGCAAGATAGTGCCGAGGAGAATATCCGGGACTTGTGCAAAGCACCAGCGGCAGCTCACAAGGGCGATCAAACGGGCCAGGCACGCAGGAATAATTCCTTTCACCTCAGAGCAGTTTAGGTAGGGGGAGGCGCCTGATGGAACTCGTATTGCTTGAAGATGTTCAGAATCTGGGTAAGAGAGGCGAAAGGCTCGTTGTCAAAGACGGCTTTGCCAGGAACTTTCTGCTTCCGAGGAAGCTTGCCCTTCCGGCTACTTCCAGGGGCTTCAAGATGATGCAGGAAGCCGAACGGATGAGGGCTGTGAGGGAACTCAAGATCCACAGAGAGGCTGAGGAGCTTGCCAAAGCCCTTAACAAGGTCTCTTGTACGGCGGAAGTGCAGGCCGGTGAGGACGATCGGGTTTTCGGCGCAGTCACAAGCGCTGACATCGCCGAGTTGTTGAAGGCCCAGGGCTTTGACATCGACAAGAGAAAGGTCATGATCGAGGAACCTCTGAAGGCCCTCGGGGTCTACACAATTTCAGTGAGACTTCACACCGACGTTGAGGCAAAGGTCAAGGTCTGGGTCGTCAAGAAGCCAAGTTGATGGAACGATTGACTCTTGAGCTCGCGGGCGGTCCGATGGAAGGAGGGTCTGGTCTTTGATGAAAACCAAGAGGGTAGCTTTAGCCGTCTTTGCTTTGATCGCTCTCTGTGCATTGGCGTTGGCTTTTTCGGGCTGCGCAAAGGAGAAGAAGGGTGAGGGTCTCGCCAAGGTTGGAGACAAAATGATCACCGAAGATGACATGCAGGCAAGACTTGCGGAGATGCCGCCTTACATGAAGCAGCAGCTCAGCACACCCGATGGCAGGAAGCGGCTCCTGGATGGCCTTGTCGAGGAAGAGCTGATCTATAGATATGCTCTCGCGCTGGGGCTGGATAGGGGCGAGGAGTACAACAAGGAGATGGAAAGGACCAAACGCGAAATCCTGATGAGGACGTATTACGACAAAGTGATGGAGGCTAAGGCTGCCCCCTCGGATAAAGAGGTCGAGGAGTATTACAATAACAACAAGAGTGAATTCAACATTGCTGAGAGCGTGACTGCGCGGCATATCCTCGTCAAGACCAGGGAGGAGGCTGCGAAGATCCGCAAGGAGCTCGAGCGGGGCGCCAGGTTCGCGGACCTTGCTACCAAGTACTCGCTTGATGCGGCCTCCAAATCGAACGGCGGGCTCATCTCAACACCCATTCAGAGGGGTGGGAATATCAGAGGCCTGGGGCCTCTGCCGGAATTCACCGAGGCCGCCTTCCAGCTTAAAGAGGGAGAACTGAGCCAGCCGGTGAAGTCTCCGAAGGGATACCACATCATTCTTGCCGAGAAGCGGACTCCTGAGAGCTCGAAGAGCCTGGCAGAAGCCAAGGCTGACATAGTGTCGAAGCTTACGTACTCAAAGCGGAAGATTGTGCGCGACGAAACCATTAGTCAACTGAAGTCCAAGTACAAGGCAGTATACATGACTGAGGCGGTGTCGTCTGAGACCAAGACACCGGAAGAGCTCTTCAAGATGGCGAGTGAGGCTTCGAATCCCACGGACAAGATCGAGCATTACAAGCAGTTCGTTCAGAAGTTCCCCAAGAACGAAAGGGCGTATGAGGCCAAGTTCATGATCGGCTTCACCATGGCTGAGGAGCTTAAGGATTACGACGGCGCGGAGAAGGTGTTCAAGGAATTCCTGGAGCAGTACCCGAGCACCGACTTGAGCGATGATGCCACGTGGATGATGGAGAACATGCGATCCGGGAAGCATCCCGACCTCAAAGGGAATTGACCGGAGGGCTCTCGGCGACGGCTTAATGACGAATTCGGCGGGTGCAGGATCGAGGGTTACGCGGCGAGGCGGCGTACCGGGTGATTCGTCTGAGATCCTGTCGTGGGATTTATCGGGGCACCAGTGGAGGCAACAACGGTGATTGAGATGAAGGTGTGGAGGCTGGCGCTTGATGGCAGGACGGACACTCCTGTTGTGGTGCTTCAGGAGGTCAATGGTACGCGAGTCCTGCCGATCTGGATAGGGCGCTCCGAGGCGAGGGCAATCGCCATGGAACTGGCCGGCCAGAAGTTCCAGCGGCCTCTTACCCATGATCTTATGAAGACCGTGATCGAAGGCCTGGACGGTGCGGTGAGGAAGATCACGATCACCGAGCTCAAGGAAAACACCTTCTTCG
>CAYHHI010000044.1:0-26930 GCA_964356335.1 uncultured bacterium | reverse complement strand
GAGCTTTCCCATATGCTTGTCCGATTGAATCTTGAAGGCGAGAGCGGCAAGCGGAGCGTCAGTGCGGGCGTGTCTCACCAGTTCCTTCTCGGTCTCGGTGTGCGCGCCGATCACAGGCGGCAAATCGACAGGCGATGGAAGATAGCCAACCACGGCATCGAGCAGGCGCCGCACGCCTTTGTTCTTGAAGGCAGCGCCGCAGAGCACGGGGATGATGCGACCTTGGATTGTTGCCTTGCGCATCACCCTCACCACTTCATCGCTCTCCGGTTTCTCCCCTTTTATGAACTTATCCATCAGGCGGTCGTCTTGCTCGCTTATCCGTTCTATCATTATCGCCGCGGCATCGCGGGCGGTTTTTGCCAGCTCCCGCGGGACCGGCTCCTCACGCAGGATCACGCTGTCCTCCGTGTCATCGAAATACACAGCCTTCATATCAACCAGATCGATAATTCCTTTGAAAGTGTCACCGGAGCCAATCGGGATCACGATAGGAACGGCATTAGCTCCGAGTTCATCTTTGATCTCGGCAACCACGCCCTCAAAGTCGGCACCGGTGCGGTCCATTTTGTTGATGAATGCCAACCTTGGCACCTGGTATCGCTCGGCCTGTCTCCAGACAGTCTCCGACTGGGGCTGCACGCCGCCGACAGCACAGAAGAGCGCCACGGTTCCGTCAACCACACGAAGCGAACGCTCGACCTCGGCGGTGAAGTCAACGTGCCCGGGGGTATCGATGATGTTGATGCGATGATCTTTCCAGTAGGTCGTGGTCGCAGCGGCCGTGATGGTGATGCCGCGCTCCTTCTCCTGGACCATCCAGTCCATGGTGGCCTCACCGTCATCCACCTCGCCGATCCTGTGGCTTTTGCCGGTGAAGAAGAGCATGCGCTCGGTGACGGTGGTCTTGCCCGCATCGATGTGCGCCATGATTCCGATGTTCCGGATCATGCTTATGTCAACTTGCTCGGCCATACTGATTATGTCTTTCCTTTCCGATCTGCACGCTAACTCAACCCTCACAATGCCTGACCGCTACGCGCCGGCCAATACCCTCGGCCAGCCACCGCCTCCGGCAGGACCTGGGCGCGAATGCATACTTTCAGGCTCCGCCACCCTCCGTACATCCCCCCACGCACAAATGCCATGGTAGCGATGACCTCGATGGTTGCTCTCTCCTTAAGGGAGAGGGTAAGGTGAGGGCTACCTCTGCGCCTGATGCGAATATGTATATAGTATGCTCTCGCATCGCGAAAATCAACAACTCGGACGAAAACGATCTCGAAATCCCCCGGCGACCCGGCGAGCTCGCGACGCTTGAACTCAGCTTCTTCTCTCTATCTGCCTGATCAGGCCGCTGAAGATGGAGTTGTGAAACGGGAGGAAAATGTACCAATAGATTCGGCCGGCGAAACTTGTCGTGTGATAGTACGCCGCCACCGAGAGGTTTCGTTTACCCTCGGCGTCATCTATTCTGAATTCCAGCCATGCCTTGCCGGGCAACTTCATCTCGGCCCTAAGGAGCAGTCGCTCGTTCTCTCTGACGTCTTCAACGCGCCAGAAGTCAACGACATCGTGAATGGCGAGCGTGCCGAGATGGCGCCTTCCCCGCGATGTCCCGACGCCCAAGAGTAACCGGTCAACCATGCCTCGCATGCGCCACATCCAGTTCTGGTGAAACCAGCCATCCTTGCCGCCGATCCGGCAGATTGCCTCAAAAAGGCTCGCGGCATCCTTGGCAGTAGTGGTGGAGTACTTCGCCGTGAAGCGCGGACCCTTCAAAAGCTCCCCGAGTTTCATGGCCAGAGCGTGCGCGGGAGGATAGGCATCCGACCATCGCGTGTGCACCCGATCTTGCTCCTCGCGCGATAGAGCCCGAACGATTGCTTCCCGGTAACTTATGGTCTCGAAGCTGATCGCCTGTCGGATGGCATCATCCTGGCAGATGACATCGTTCCGGAGGCTCTCCATCAGGCATCTGGTTATCTGGCTCGGTACGGGCGTCAGCAGGCTCGCGAGGTATGCATAGATCCGGATGCTCAAGATCCTCGTATGTATGAATAGCCGCTGCTTTTGGAGAACCTCAGCCACAGTCTTCATCATAGCCTCATAGGTGAGAACATCAGGGCCGCCGATGTCGAACGATCTGCCGGCGGTCTCGGGCGTCTCGAGCACCCCAACCAGATACTTGATCACATCCCTTACTGCGATGGGCTGGCACCTGCTCCGTATGGCCCTCGGAACAGGGATCACGGGCAGAGTAGCCACAAGATGTTTGATGATCTCATAGGATGCGCTGCCGGAGCCGATTATTATGGCGGCGCGCAGAATGGTCGCGGGCACCTTGCCACGCTTGAGTTCCTCGGCGACCTCCATGCGGCTCCTGAGGTGTCGAGAAAGCCGCGTTCCTATGTCGCCCAGCCCGCCGAGGTATATTATGCGCTCGAGATGCTCCTCTTCTGCGAGGCGCCTGAAATTGGAGGCCGCCTCGACGTCGGCCGAAGCGAATTGCTTCGGGCCAAGCAGCATGGAGTGTACGAGATAGTAGGCCGCCGTGACCCCCGCAAGTGCGAGCCTCAGGCTCTCAGGATCACGTGCGTCACCGACCGTTATCTCGGCCCCGGGCCAGCGGCGCGCGTACGCCGGCGATGGTGCCCGCACCAGCACCCTCAACCTATAGGCGCGAGCGATCAGCTCCGGCACAAGCCTTCCTCCGATATAGCCGGATGCCCCCGTAACAAGCACAAGCCCCACCGAGGGATCCGGCTGCGTGGGAAGGTTGTGGCAGAAGAGGCTGGGATCGAGCCATGTCCCTTCCCGCACCTTCTGGCGCACTTCCTGCGCCCTGTGCCCGACTTCACTACTCATGAATTTCTCCCTCGCCGTCTTCGCCGGCGACAGGCGTTCGACGATCTGACTTGGAGCTGAGTGCTTGCATCATGTTCGGCGGTACGTTCGGCGTTCATTATGTCCAGCATTCATTCCGCGGACATAATATCAATTATCCGGGGAGCATGCTCCCAAATTTCGGCAACGAGCCCAGGAGATACGTTGCCAGCCTGATGATCAAGTATTGTGATCCAGGAATTGCGGCGCGAGATTGGCGACCGGCCGGCGGCCGGAAGAGGGGCCGCAAGGCCATTGTGGACGCGCGATCCGTGTGGTAAAATTGGTTTGGTGCAGTATAGTTTGGCGCAGCATAGTTGGGAGACTGGATCGTGGGATTGAGCCCGTTCAGGCGAACCTTGAGGCCATCGGCCATGGGCAGCCTTGGCTTGGGCGGGAGTGCGCTCGGGGCTGTCTTCCTGCTCGCTGCCATCTCTGCGCTCGGCCCAATCCCCCGACTTGAGCCCTGCCTGGCCTTCGGCGCCCCGGTCCACACCACCTATCTCTGGCACATGCACCAGCCGATTTACTGGCCGGACAAGAGCACCTGGTATACGTGGCGGTACGAGACAGCCTACGAGACCATCACGCTGGGGCATTCCGAGAGCAATGTCTTCGATGTCTTCAACAAGGATGACAGGGTTCACGACTATCAGGATTATCCCAGGCATGCCGTCTCTTCGGTGCTGGACCTGCCGGATGCGGGCGCCCAGATGAGTCTTGCCGCGGCCCTCATCGAGAACATGAAGAGCCTTGCCGATGCGGGCTGGAACGGCGGGCGCTACGCCCCCAACTGGTACAATGACTACCGCACGGCGCGGGGGTGGAAGACTTCGGGCAATCGCTCCAGGCTTGACCAGATGATCGTCGCCGCGCACCACCCGATAGCGCCCCTCATGGATGAGAACGCCTTCCGCAAGGAGATCCAGGTGGCGAAGGTCGCGTACAAGGCGGCGTGGGGAGACACCAACTTCTCCAAGGGCTATTTCCCGGCTGAGACCTGCTTCTCGGAGAGACTGATACCAATCCTCGTGGAGCAGGGGGTCCAGTGGGCGGTCGTGCCGGACCTCCATATTTCGCGGGCTTGCGCGGACTATCCGTATCAGGCAAATCAGGACAATTGCGATCCGCCCAACCGCGCGGACCAGCTAAACCCGGCACAGGGATACTATGATGACATCACGATAAGCCGTGGCGTCACCGTCAAGACACCGCCGCCGTTCGGTTTCAGACCGCACCGCGCCCGCTACGTGAATCCGGCGTCCGGTGCCGCATCGTCAATCGTCGTGGTTCCGGCAGCCAATGCTGAAAGCTGGAACGAGGGCTATGCCACATACGGCACGGGCGAGATAGACGCGATTGCAGGCTATAACGATCCCAGCCATCCCATGCTAGTACTCTTTGCGCATGATGGCGACAACGCCTGGTCGGGCGGTTACTCCTACTTCTATGAGAACGTAACCGGCTTCTGCCACCAGGCAGCTCAGAAAGGATACGAGCCCACGACCGTCGCGGAATACCTGGCAGATCACCCCGTAGATACCAACGACGTCATTCACGTCGAGGATGGCGGCTGGGTCAATGCCGACGGCGACTTCGGCTCACCGCAGTTCATCAATTGGAACTGGCCGCTGGTCAGCTCAGGCGGTGGGTTCGATATCCCCAATGGTTGGGCTGAGGACGAGCGCAACTGGGCCGTCCTGACGGCAGCCGAGAACCGGGTCGAGACCGCTGAGGCAATCCTGGGGACTGCGCCAAATCCCGACGAGATCTACGATCCCGGTACTGGCGCCAATCGCGTCGAGAAGGCATGGCACCACTTGCTATCCGGATACGAGAGCGGATACATGTATTACGGGACCGCGCTTGACATGGAGGTCAAGGCGACGCTTGCCGCAAATGCCGCCGTGCGCTATGCCGACAGCGTTATCGCCGGCGGGACGGATGTGACGGCGCCCACGATCTGGCTCCCGCAGCGACTTCCCTGGAACCCGGGAGGCTTTGGCGGAGGCTCGCTCTGGGGCTACCCCGGCGGGCAGGGCACCCAGATGACCAGTGACTTCTGGGCATGGACGTTTGTGCATGATGTCTCGGGCGTCGAGCGCGTGGAATTCAAGTACCGCATTGATGCCGACGGCGTCAATGGCATGACCAGTGACCAGAACGAGACCTACGCAGGCGGGTCCGAGGTCGGCGCATGGCAGACCATGCCGATGACATGGCGCGTCTTCCCGAAAGGCAACTACCTCAATGATCCCAACATCAACTTCTTTGTGCTCCCGGATTACATCGCGGATGAGTACTACGCGCATGTTGCCGGGCTCTCACAGGTTCTTGTGGACTACTACGTCGAGGCCCAGGACTCGCTCGGCCATACAAAGCAGAGCCCCATACAGCACGTCTGGGTGGGGCAAGGCAATCCAGGCCCGACACACCTGATCGATGGCACACTTGACTCGAACTCGACCTTGGTGGCATCAAACGCCGGCCTCGATCTCTACGCCGACTGGGATGGCGAGTTCCTCTATGTCGCAACTGAAGGCGTAGGGCCTACGTCGGGGTGGGATCACTTCATATTGCTTGGGACCGACCTCTCGACACCGGTTGCCGCGCCTTGGGCAAAGGCAGGCACTGTGGCCGACAGAATCCTATTCCTCGGCAATGAGGATTCCAACAACTGGTGCGGCTGGTTCAACCAGAGCGAGGCTGTGATTACCAATGGTGTGGCCAGCGCATCGGGAGCCTACCTCGAAGGCACGGTGAGGCTCGCGACTTATCTGGGAGCGCCGATTCCTGAGGGCGTCTATCTCGCCATGGCTGCTTACAACTCGCCCGATGGGGCAGCGCTTCAGCGCCAGGCGCCCGCGGGCAACGGGAACGGCAGCGTCGAAGCAGCAGAGTATGCGTATTTCCCTCTGGTCACCAGCGGGGTCCCCGTCGACCCTCAGCCGGACGCGCTGACCAGGCCCCAGGTTTTGACCGTGACTCCCAACCCGTTCCGGACAAGTGCGCGGATCGAGTTCCTCATGCCTTGCGCATCCGACGTCACGCTTGCGATTTATGATCTGCAAGGCCGATGCATCACTACCATCGCCTCAGGCGAGACTGCCGCGGGCTCTCATTCCGTCAGGTGGAACGGCCTTGATTCAATGGGGCGTACTGTCTCGTCCGGCATTTACTTCATCCACATGGAATCGGGTCGAGAAATTCAGACCCGGAAGATTGTGAGTATGAGATAGCAAGCGCTGCCGCGGCCTTATTGGCATACATTCACCCATTACACTTTCTTCTTGACGCTGTAATCTGATTTGAGTACGAATGTACTCAGATTGGAGTACGGCCATGTTCGACAGCTTATATATCTCACGTTCGAAGATCAGACGCGATCTGCTTGCACTCCTATTCACCAATCCATCGCAGCGTTACTATCTAAGAGAAATAGAGCGAATCCTCGGCTATTCTGCAGGAAGCATACGTAGAGAGCTCCTGAGATTCAGCAAAGATGACCTGCTTCGAACGGATCGGGTGGGCAATCTCCTTTACTATTCTCTGAACACTCGGCACCCGCTTTTCAGGGAACTCAAGGCAATTGTGTCAAAGACAGTCGGGGTGGAAGGTAGCCTGAGAAAGGCTCTCCTTACCATCAGTGACATACATGCGGCCTTCGTCTACGGTTCATTTGCTCGGAACCGGGAGCAGGTCACAAGTGACATAGATCTGATTATAGTAGGAGATCCGGACATGTCGGCTTTGCACAAAGCAATCCGCCGACTGGAGAAGATGCTGGGAAGGGAGATCAATCCCTCTGTCTATTCATTTGATGAGTTTAAGGCGCGTAAGCTGGCAAAGCGCGGCTTCATTCAGGACGTCCTCAGGAATCGCAAGATAATGCTCATTGGGAGGGAAGATGAACTCTAAGGCCAAGATAGATTCCCTCCTGAGACAGGGCCTGATCAAGGAGTACCCCAATAGATACGAAAACCATCAAGAGGAACGGAGCCGCGGACATCAGGCATAGACAACCATCAAGATCGAGGGGTTGAAATTCCATGGCAGAGAACCCAAGAGATCCACGGAGTGGTTCCCCCGGTACTTATCCGGAAAGAGGAGGCCCGGAGAGAGGAGCCCCGCAAAGGGGTCTCTCCAAGAGGATGCGCTTCATTATCCCAATAGGGCTTCTGGTCCTGGCAGCAATTGCCGCTGTGGCATACTGGTACACATACCGCCGCGGCTATGTCTCGACCAACGACGCCTATATCGATGCCAACCCGGTCACCATAAGTTCCAAGGTCCTCGGTCGTATCATCCAGCTGGCGGTGGGCACGGGGGACGCCGCCAAGGAAGGCCAACTGCTGGTCCAACTCGACGATAGCGACTCCAAGGCCCAGGAGGCCCAAGCGACAGCGGCACTCGCATATACGGAGCAGACCGTATCGCTCGCCAGGATAGGCCTTGACCGAGCGCAAGACGATTTCCAGCGGGCTCAGGTCCAATACAAGGACAACGTGATCCCCCGCGAGCAGTACGATCACACGCGGCAAGCGCTCGAGATGGCGGAGGCCCAATACAAGGTTGCCCTGAGCCAGGTGAATACCTCCAAGGCCCAATTGGGGGTGATCTCGACCCAGCTTGAGAATATGCAGATTATGTCGCCCGTATCCGGCGTGGTCGCCAAGAAATGGGTGATGCCGGGGGAGATCGTGCAGCCGGGTCAGCCGATCTTCACGATATACGATCTCAACAACGTATGGATCACGGCCAACTTCGAGGAGACCAAGTTGGCGGCGATCGACGCCAACGACCAGGTCAGGATATCAGTTGACGCTTACCCTGGCCGTGCGTTCACCGGCAAGGTGGTTCTTATCGGCGCGGCAGCCGCCTCCCAATTCTCGCTGATTCCTCCGAACAACGCATCAGGCAATTTCACCAAGGTTACTCAGCGGGTACCGGTGAAGATCTCGATAGAGAGCTCGGGGATGGCGTCGAGCCAGATCTCATTGCTGCCGGGTATGTCGGCGGTCGTAAAGATCAGCGTCAAGTCAGAATGACCGGCGGCAGGGTGATAGATGAGAGTTGCTTGGTCAAAATATCGTAGAGGACTGGTCGAACAATACGTCGCCCTCCAGCCGGATAATCCGACTTATCGGTGGCTGGTCCTGGCCGGGGTCATGCTCGCCACTTTCATGGCGGTCCTGGATGCCACTATAGTCAACGTGGCCCTCTCCACCATGATGTCGGCCTTCGGGGTCTCCGTTGACCGCGTCGAGTGGGTTCTCACGGCCTATTTGATTGTATTCGGAGTGATGCTACCATCCTCCGGGTGGCTCGCGGACCATCTTGGGTACAAGTTTATTTTCCTTCTGGGCCTTCTCACTTTTACCCTGGGCTCCTTCCTTTGCAGTATCGCCTGGGACCTCAACAGCCTGATTGCTTTCCGGGTGCTGCAGGGCGCCGGCGCAGGCATACTCCAGCCGGTGGGAATGGCGATAGTGGCACGGGAATTCCCTCCCGAAAAGAGGGGGATTGCCCTCGGCTTCTGGTCGATTGCGGCCGCAGCATCCATATCTCTTGGGCCGACCATCGGCGGCTATCTTATTGACAACTACTCCTGGCACATGATTTTCATTGTGAATGTCCCAATCGGGATCTTTGCCATGACCGCACTCATGGTGATTCTGCGTGAGCAGAAAGCCGAGGCCACACGCTCCTTCGATATCGTGGGGTTCCTTTCGCTTTCCACTTTTCTCACGGCCCTGCTCCTGGCCCTGGCCAACGGCAATTCCGCGTGGAACACCGGAGGATGGACATCCACCTATATCCTCACCTGTTTTGCCATCTCGGCGGTGGGCTTGGTGGTGTTTCTGATGACTGAATTCTCGGTGGAACATCCCCTGATCGAACTCGGCCTCTTCAGAAACTTCAATTTCGCCGTCAGCAACGCCGTTACGTTCATGTTTGGCGTGGGAATGTTCGGGAGCACTTTTCTCTTGCCGATCTATCTTCAAAATTCGCTTGGATACACTCCCTTGCAGGCGGGGATGGTATTCCTGCCAGTCGGGTTCTTGCAGGCCATGGCGGCTCCCCTTTCAGGCATCTTCTCCGATCGCTATAACCCCAAGATTCCCTTGATCCTGGGCATTGTCGCGATGGCATATACCTTTTATCAATTCGGTTTTCTCTCCTACCTCTCCGAGAAGCATGACATCATGATACCGCTATACATCAGAGGAATCGCCATGGGGGCCCTGTTCACCCCTTTGATCACGATTTCCATATCGGAGATCCCCAATCACAAAATGGCCCAGGCCTCGGGCTTGATCAATGTGGTGCGCCAGATCGGGGGAAGCTTCGGAGTGGCAGCTTTCGGAACCATCTTGACCCGGAGAACCCTTTTCCATGCCGCCATATACGGACAGCAGGTAGATGTGTCTTCGGAGAGTTTCCAGAAGACGCTCTCAAGACTGCAGAATGTAGCCATGGCTAAGACCGGCGGGACGGCTGGCGCGGCTCTCGTCAAAGCGAAGGCGCAGATCGGATCGTTTGTGGCCAATCAGGCGTTCATAAGTGCCGTCGCCGATGTTTTCCTTCTTGCCGGATTGATCATTCTGCTCACTGCCATACCTCTCTTCTTCCTCAGAACCCACAAGCGGAGGCACGCGAGAAGGGGGATGGCGTGAGATCACTGAGCATGACAATGGTCGACGCGAATTCAGGTTACGCAACTCCAAGCAATGCAGATCCAGTCAGGGCAGGTTCACCTGACACAAACACAAATTCGCGTTACGCAACTTTAATCAACGCAAATCCGGTCAGGGTAGGTTCACCTGACACAGAAGCGGAACAAGGTGCAAAATGAGACTTGATGCTACTGGTGGTTTGAGTGTTCGTGTAGCTGTGATCGGTTGCCTCGCCTTCTTCGCCGGGACATCCTCAGGGCAAGCGGCCCCTCCAGATTCGTTGACGCTGGACGAGGCTATCCGTCTCGCGCTTACCAATCAACCCGCAGTTGTCCAGGCGGAGGAGGGTATTGCAGCGGCCGAGGCGAGGATCGGGTTGAGCCGCAGTCCTCTTTATCCCGACATATCCTTGAGCGGCTTGTATACCCGCATCGGCCCGGTGCCTGAATTCAGTTTTCCGAACGGACTGTCGGAGAAATTGGCTCCCGAGAACAACTACGATCTGCATTTGGGGCTTCGCCAGACGCTCTATGACTTCGGGAAGATCGCAACCTCTGTGGATCTTGCCGAGGCCGGACGTCAGACCGCCACCGACTGCCTGGAACAGGTCAAGTCCAATCTTGCATACCGGACCATTGCGGTCTTCAACTCGATCTTGATCCTCCGCCGGAACGTCGCCGTGCTCGGCGAGCAAATCGAGGCTCTCAACCAACATCTCGAAGTCAGCCGGAAAAAGGTCCAGGCCGGCACCGCGACCGATTTCGATGTCCTGACGACGCAGGTGCGGCTGGCGGCAGCGGAGAATGACCGAATTGACGCGGCCAACAATCTCGAGACCCAGGAGATCCTGTTCCGCCAATTGACGGGCCTTGCCTTTGACCAGCCGGTCCGCCTTAAGGGCGACTTTGCCCACACCGGCACGGCTTTGGATTCCACCTCGCTGGCCGAGGCGGCCTTCCAGCGGCGGCCGGAACTCGCGGTCGCACGAGACGCTGAGGCCAGCGCGGGCCTACAGGTTCGCCTGGCGTCGCTTGGCGACAAGCCGTCGCTAGCGCTCAACATGTCTTCGGGATTCAGAAACGGCTATCCCTCGAACCTGGATCAATTGAAGGCCAATTACGCCGCGGGCCTACAGGTCCAGTTCCCCATATTCAATGGCCACCGGACCCGGCATCAGCAGTATGAGGCTGCGGCAAACCTGCGCTCGGCGCAGGCTCGCAGCGAGGATCTCAAGCGCCAGATAACCGCTGATGTCGAGCAGGCAATCGCCAGGGCCAGGGCAAGTTGGGAGAAGACTCAGAACGCGGAGGTCCTGGTGAGGCAGGCCGAAGAAGCGGTCTCTATGGCTGAGACCAGGTATGAAGCCGGGGTCGTCACGAACCTGGACTTGCTCGACGCGCAGACCACGCTCACACAGGCCAAACTCGGCCACCTCCGGGCGCTTTATGCCTACTCGATGAGTCTGGTCGAACTCGATAAGGCCACCGGCAAGAAAGTGTGGTAAAGGCACCAGGCCTGAGATCGCCACGCCCCCAGGCGAAAGCCTTAACAGAAGTCCAGAAAGTCGGCTTCATAGATGGCGTTCAGCATCTCCGCCACCGCGCTCTGCTTTCCTGACAGGATCACTTCGCCGGCCCGGCCCTTTCCGCAGAGTTCGAGTCCCGTACGGGGAGCCAGTGCTTTTGGAGACCTGAGCCGTGCCGCCCCGGACCTAATGAAGCAGGTGCCACGCCGTTGACGCGCACCTTGGAGGATCTGCCAAAGGGGCCGCGCAAAGAGCGCGCATCGCACGGCTCTTGCAGCTCCGCTCAGTGATGGTAGTTTTAGCTTGACACTCTCTGTCGCTGCCCGCAGAATTGGCACCGCGAGCGAGAAGTGTCCACTGGGTTACCTGAGACTCTGTTTCCACACTAGTCAGGATGTGCATGCGTGAGGTTTTCACTGTCCATTCCTGTGGTTGGCTTGGTCCTGGTTAGTATCAGTGCCGCGGTCACCGCCCCAGGCGGCGGCCTTCGAGACGAGCAGTTCAAATTCCTCTATCTTCCGAAGCTTGGGACTGGCAACGTGCTAGTGCCGAAGGAGGTATGACCATGGGACAGCGAGTCATGGTTTTTGTTGCGTGCTTCTTCTTGGTGACGCTGGGCCTGCTGCTCGGGGGCGTATCCTGTGCCGACAAGGAGACTGCGCTGCAGTCGCCCTGCACCATCAAGATCGCTCCGGGCAACTACCTGTTCGTGGCAGGCCACGAGTTTCACGGAGAGGTCGTCTGCACTTGGGCGGCGGGAGACACCCTGAGGATAGAAGGAATCCCCGTGTTACCAAGACGGATACCCCCCTTCACTCTTTCAGAAACCCGCCTGGAAGAGATCTATGGCAAGGTACCCTACGTGCTTGATCTTGTTCAAAAGGGTACAACCTGGCATGAGGCTGTCGATCAGTACCACCAGGAAACGAGGAAAGTGGAGCTGACAGCCAGGCGAGTTTACTGGAGAGTGCGGGAGACTTCGGGGTCCGGGAAGCTTGCATCCCAGGCCGTGCTCGACTCCCTTGACAGATCCCTGATAGACCCTTCAGTAGAACCCACGGCTGGCTATTCCGAAATCTCATTCAAGTGGGCGGGGCTGCCTGGTACGGGCTCCTTCCTCTTCGGCAGTACACCTCCTCCACCGGATTCATTGCGCGGGCGGCCATGGACGTTGACAGAGAAACGTGCCAGTGAGTTCCTCAGCACGCTCGCCATGGATCTGGGCAATGACCCTGGTCCGGTGATGATCGTGCTGGCTCCTGGCGGCCTTACCCTGGTGGGCAAGGCTGTCGAGAAGGCGCTCTCGCAGATCGAAGCGGCCGAGAAGGGAGAGAGCGCAAAAGGGCCACTTCACGACAAGGAGATGGAGGCCATAATCGCTGTCAGAAGAGGTGAGGCGAAATGATGACGAGAATTCTAATTCCCGTGGCCTTGGCACTTGTGTTACCGGGCTTCGTCGCGCTCTCTCCCCCTGATGCGCAATGTGGTTGTGACGTGGAGTCGACTGCCGGTTTCGTCGGCTTCTGGCGCGCCTGGGAGTCCAGGCGATGCGGCGACGATGTCGAGGGCGCTGTGCAATCTGCCTTTTCCTACTGGGGTATCGGGAACCAACCTGGCGAGCTTGTCCTGCGGAGGGAATACGAGCTCACAAACTCGCCAGACATCACACTCCTTGGTATAGAGGAGGATCTGAGCGCGAAGCGAGTGGCTCTTATCAGCACGCACGGCGGAGAGGCACCAGGATTCGCTGTCGAATACTATCAAAGTGATGCCGCCAGAAGTGCGGCGCTCAACTACTACTACACCCACGACTACGACGGGTGGGAGGTCACCTGGACCAACGTGGAGGACAGCGTCGGAATGGCGTATTGCGTCGTCATCACCAGCTTGGGGATACAGACCTATCTTAGTGACAGTCTCGAGACCGATGCCATAGTCTATGGGGACTACTGCTACTCTGCAGCTACCACGGCTGCGTGGAACCCCTCGACCTTCATTGGCTATGACTTTGAACCCACCGCAGAGGTTGCCTGCAGCAACGTGAAGACCGTTTGGACGCGCCTGGGTTGTGGTGATCCGTGGTATGGAAACCAGGTCGATGATGCACTACGTTGGAACGTCTCTGGCCTGAAGGCTTGGGGCAATGAAAAGAACCAACTCGATTGCAACCGAGGCTGCAATGAGGAGGCCACCACTTTCGTTCAAGCCGGGGCCTTCGGCGATATCGTTTGGTGGCGAACGTCCTCGGAGAGGGGATCCAGAGACTTCCTGGTACGTGGATATCAAGATAGGAATGGGGACCCTGACATACTGGCCGTGGTACCCGCAGATGGTGGGTACGGAATTGATCAGAAGTACTGGACAGAGGTTGGCGGGCGGTATGCTTTCTATGACGTAGTAGAGCGCGACGGGAACGGCATCCACTCCCGTACCCCCCTGCTCTTGCCCGGCAGTCAGCCGGACGATTGGGATGCCTGGGTTGCCAATCCGAAGCAGGAGTACAAAGAGGATGAAGTCTTGCCACCCCTTGGCCCGCTTATGGAATGGGTAGATGGCCAGATGGTTCCGTTCGACACACAGCGGTCATCCTCTGCGAATATGCCGTCGAACAATCCGCCGCTCCCTTCCGATAGTCTCTGCGCAGATGTGGTCATCTATAGCTCTGTGAGCAATTTCATCGCGCCGGTCAGGAACCATGTCGTTGGGCAGGGGCTTAAGGTCAGGTCCTTTGTGGGGTCCAGTAACCCTGCGGATGCGACAACGACTTACGCTGCTGTTGTGCAGGCCAACGCGGACCATCACGCTGCCTGCGACACTATGCCCCCGGCCCATCGTTGCCCACGCTTATACCCCGAGGACCCCCTACTGACAATTGTTGGGGACTCCTGGCCTGCCACAGTAAGCCACAAGCGTTTCGCTGATGAGTATGAGCGCTGCAATCGAACCTGGTGCCATAGCGATTTCGATATCACGGATACGAATGGCGACGGACGGCCCGAAGGTCCGGTGACCAGGATTCCGGCAGAGACGCTTGAGGAAGTCGAGCGATGCGTGGAGGCAGCTCAAGATTTCAACAACGGTGTCAACGTTGACGGCGACTTCCATCTGATTACACTTGCCGGAGACCTGGAGGCCGGAGGCTATCAGAGGGCCGTGGAAATAATGGATGAGGTCGAGGATGCCTACGCTCCCAAAGGGTACCTGCTGAGGCCGATGCTGAAGGAAAGCGACTACCCAATCTATTCGGATAGGAAGGTTGCCGGTGCGCAGGCGATCAATGCTGGCGTCTTGGAGCTCTGGGGTTTGGGCTACTGGGCAAATACAAACGTGTGGCCAGGGTACTTCGTGACTCTTTATAATACTGATAGTCTGAAAACCAAGCAGCGCTTTGTGGGCTGGATACCGGGCTGCTTCACGGCATCGCCCTACGAGTACATCGACGAGGCCGAGGCTATTTCCAGTGTCTTGATTTCCAACGACCCACAGAAGACTATGGCAGCTGCTTTTGTGGGACATCTGAGCGGCGGCTGGGATTTCCAGCATGAAGAGTTCGCGCAGATACTCCTCGACAAGAGAGCTGAGGCGGCACCGGGAACTCCCGTAGCGAATATCGTGTGGGAGGCCGTGAAGGAGGCCCAGACTAGGTCTTGGCTGTTCGATTATGCACGAAGCGTAGGGGTTCTGGGTGGGTACGTCAGGATCCCAGGCTACCTCTGCGGCAGCGGCAAGATTTCCTGCGACGTAATAGCCCCTGACGGTGGCGAGACCTGGTTGATCGGTAGTACCCACACGATCCAATGGAGAACCTGCTACAACGCTGCCAGTAATGAGCGGCTCAGGAAGCACGCGCTTTATCTGTCCCTCAATAGCGGCTCAACATGGGAGACGATTGCTGACTCAGTCGATGCATCGGGGACAGCGTATGAATGGACCTTGGGTTCCGTGTCTTCAGCACATTGCCGCATCCGGGTTATCACTGACGTTGATACCCTGCGACTTGCCGACAGTCTGTGGGTTCCTGCCTATGCATGCACGTGCTCTAGTGACAGCCTGTTCACGATCCAAGGGACAACTGGGGGGCCGTGTCCGCACCTGTACGTCTGGAATGACAAGGGATTCTCATTGGTCAATAGCGTGCTCAAGCCTCGAAATGGTGTCAGGCAGCCCGTCGATGACTATCTGATCATCAGGGACTGCAGACTAATCGAGGGTAACACAGTCAGCTTCAGGATCAATGAGGTGGAACCGGACACCACATACTTCTATGCTGCAGAGATCTCTCCGCTTCCTAATGCTGCGGGCGTCGTGGCCAGCTCGGATGGTGGCCTGTTCAGACTGGACACGATCGTGCCGCCTGTTAGTGCCACAGAAGGTGGCAAGGGTATTCTCGAGGTAATCAGGCAGTCTGATCAGCAGGCGTTTGTGGGCAAAAGCGGCACGGAGGCTACGATCACGTTCCCCCCGACTGAGGCCAAGGAAGCGGTCGTTCTGGTCGTCGGCATAATGAAGAACCCGCCCGAGCAGCCGATTGAGCCGGACAGCAAATCATCAGTGGGCCTCGAGCTGGCCTTCGACGGCAGGGCGCAGTTCGTCTCGGGATCGGATACTCTGTCTTCGATCGTGCTGTCTCCCCGTCAGTTCATGTCCACGATGGCAGTGAGAGTAGTAAATATTGAGGCCCCCAAAGACCCTCTGACAATGCGTCTCATCTGGCACAGCGAGCATCAAGTCGACTGCATCAGCATTGCACCTGATCCTCAACCGTATGTTCTAGCGCAGGCTGCGCTGAGCCCCGCGAGGGTTGAGTACGTCCCTGGCGGCACGGGAGGCCAGGACGCGAACGGGGAATGGTCATATCGCCTGGCGCCGGGTGATCAGCTGGATCTTGACTTCAAGCCGTCCCAATCTGATCTCGCGGACGGTACGGCATGGCTGTTACACCTTCGTGGCTTCTATGTCACTCCTGCCGCAGGCGCAGGTGTCCGATCAACCCCTGTGTTTTCCCTGCGGGTGACAAGCCAGACCCCGGTTTCGGGTCATCGCCTAATAGGCAGGTTCTCGGTGCCGCATCAGACGGAAGTCAGTGTGGACGTGTTCGACGTACGAGGCAGATTGGTAAAGGGGGTTCTCAAGGGACGTACGGAGCCGGGCATCCACTCGTTCGAGTGGGATCTCCGAAGCACCAATGGCGGCCGTGTCGCCCCAGGCGTCTACTTCCTGAGGCTGAGCTCACCTGAGAGAAACACGTCGCAGAAGTTTGTGATAGAGCGATAGGATCAGATGACCCCGTGAGGCTCATGGTTTCCAGGTGGCGACCCTGAGCCTCTTGGCATTTCAGGCATCCGGAGGTCTTCCTGACGTAATCCCACATCACCGCGCTCTGGGACACCTGCCCGAGGAGCCAGTCACAACCGAAGGAAAACTCCCGGTCGGGAGTTCAGCCTTGTTTAGACTACAGGATTACAGGGACACACTCCTTGATTCATTGATTCATCATTCGACGCCGATAATTGGGTGTTGTGTCGCCCATCTTAAAGGAGTATTACTATCGTGTGAGAAGGTTTTTCTTGGTGTCGCCGAAATCACCGGGGTGCGCCGTAGTCAGGCTCAAGGAATGCGAACATGAAGATAGAGACCGACATCAATAGAATCGAAGAGTTGACGCGGCAGCAAGAGGCTGACGACAGACGGTATCGGTGTTGGCTCAAAGAGTGTGATCTGACGATCGAAGAAATCGATGCCGTCGTTCATAGACACTACAGGGCGGTATCCGAACAGATTGAATGTAAGGAATGCGGAAATTGCTGTAAGGTGTTCCGGCCCTTGCTGAAGGCTGAAGACATCGACCGCCTCGCTCGCCGCCTGAAGATGCCAAGAGAAGATTTCATGCTGGAATACCTTGTCGAGTATAAGAATGGCCGGGGGTGCTCTTTCAAGATCACGCCATGCCCCTTCCTGGTCGACACCTCGTGCACAGTCTATCCGGACAGGCCTGATGCCTGTCGATCATATCCAGGTCTCCACAGGAAGGGATTCGTGTTCAGGCTTGACCTCGCATTCGCAAACTGCTCGGTCTGTCCCATAGTCTATAATGTGTACGAACGCGTGAAGATGGAGATTGGCGACAGACAAGTCACGCCCTTGTCTTCTGAAGATAAATGAGCCGACGCGCGTATCGCGCTCGGCCTTCCGGAATCACGCGCCTTCCCGAGCCCACTGAACACAATGCTAGCTCCATAGGCGCCGGCAACTTTGACGGGAGATACCCTTGCAGAATCCGCCAGCCCGAGACATATAAGGGCCCGTTGCCACTACCGCAACATGGACCGTCCTGAGCTCAGGTGGTGCTGGCACAGTTCCGGAATACGGCCCTGTGAAGCCCACATGTCCAAGGCTATATCCTGGCTCTCGACCAGTGCAAGATATGGCTCATCGCTGCCTGTCAATGCCATCCAACCCTATCCAACGTACCGAACTATTATCTGCGCCGGATAGTATCGAGTACGCTCACTACTCGAAGATTGTTTTGGTGCATCCGCAATACACAACCTTCGTTTCGGTGACGCTAGTGCACTTCCACGACGTCACACCGGGGGCACATTTAGGATTCATCCCGGTCGTTAATATGTGTTTCTTGCCCATGGGGTTGTGGGAAGTAATTACAATAAACTGGCACTGCCCGGTGGCATCGGTAGTGCGAGTCTCTGCGATGGTCCCGGTGGGCGTAAACATAGTCAACTTTACTGATGCACCGGCCACGGGCGTGCCAGTCCCCGGCTTATTAACAGAGCAGTCTAGGGTGTACGTGTATGAGCCCTGCTCTCGCACGACTTGGGCTGCAGTCAGTTGACAAACCCAGCCCACTACGACAGCTGTGATCAGAATGCAAACTCTGAGACCTGTTCCGCGCGACATTATCATACCTCCTTGATATAGAACTTAGGCGTCACAAGACCGACCCTCCGGTCCGACTGTTAACATCTTATGCCGATCGGCAAACCCGCCCCACACTCTTGTGTCAGTCATTTCACCTCCTTTCAGTCAAAAGCTCACGCCGGGGGACAAACCTTCTCAACGAAAACCGCCCCATCGCCCAGTCGTTTTGCCTAGATCTCGCTGCTGCTCCGCCAAAAGGCCCGACCACCCGGAACTATAGTGCAGACATAAAATACCCGCTCATGCTATGAGACATCAAACCCATTGTCAAGACACATTCACGTCGTAATCGTGAGAGGACTCTCTATCCTGAGATGATTGGGGCAGAGACCAGGCCGTACATCCAAACCCATGCCCACTTCTGTCTTAAGGTTATCCTTGATTTCGGGAAAATTTGTGCTAAAATACAACTCGCCATAACAGAGAGGAGCGGGGACGCGGTTTTCTCAGAAGCCCAAAGAGATCGCCCACAGCAAGTCCCAGGTGCATTTGTAGCCAGCATGATGGGCTATCGTAATGGGCATCGTGATGGGCTGTAAAGTGAGATTAGAGGTTGGCCCCATTGACCGGGAGATCTACGGTAACCCGCGGATCCCGGGAGAAAGGGAGGTTTGCGATGTCGTGGTTAAAGTGGTGCTTGGTCGGGCTCGCCCTGGCCACAGTTGTGGCCGTGGGGGCACTGCCCGAAAGAGTTTCGGCGTATGACGCGCCCTGCCATAAGCACGTCACGCGCCAGTCCGATTCCCTCTGGACCTTCCCGGAGCTGCACCGTTATCTATATGCCGTCATTGAGGGTTCAGGCTGTGAGGATCAAATAGAGCACATATACGACTGGGAGGGCATATGCGGGAGCACTGTACGCCACTTCTGGGACCCCGAGCTCGGCGACTTTCAGCAGAACAACTGTGAAGGCAATATCTATAACAATGCCTGGGTGAAGGGCCGAAGGCTCATGGACGTTGCCGTGCAGAAGTACTGGGATTACATCAACTCCGGATCTCCGGCGGGGATTGACTCGGCGTATCACTATTTGGGACACACGGTCCATCTCATGACGGACATGGCTGCTCCCTGCCACATTCACATTGACTGGCATCCCGGTGGAGTCCTTGACGATGCTGCCTATGAGGACTGGATGTGCTGCCAGCATTGCGACAATAACATGAACTCCCCCTGCCTGACTTCTTACGTCTGGCAGCAGGCGGTGGATCGTTGGGGCAACTTCTATGTGGACGGCCCGACATGCACAATGGCCAAGAACTATCTGGGGGCTGAGTGCTGGGAGCCCAAGGAGCTCCAGGCAAGCTTCTACTACCTGATGTACAACACAAACCAGGTGACCGACTATTTCGCCTCAGACTCCTACGATGGTGACACGGATGTCAGACCCGGATGGGGGGTGGACTACACGGGCTTCCCCGCCAGTCCAACCGTATCATCCGAGATGACTGACAACGATGATGGCGATGAAAACGGTGACGGCGATCTTTCAAACATTGCCGACTTCGCTTACACGAAAGCCATGAGCTCAGTGGCTGCGCTATACAGGGCGTGGCGAGACTATTGGGACGACGTCCTGCCCACTACCTACGCTACCTTCTCGGGTGCGCCTAAGGTCCACGGCAACTGGCGAGCCGGCGATGTTACGATGACGCTCACTGGCGATGACAACTCATTGGGTGGGGCTGTTCACGATTCAGGTGTTCACTGCACCGTTTGGTGGTACGCCAGCGGAGACACGCAGAAGGCTTATGGTATGCCGGCTACGGTCCTTATCACAGCCGAGGGTATCACGCCGATATACTACCGCTCCATGGACCGGTTCGCCAACTGGGAGGCAGTCAAGTCCCAGATCATCAAGATCGACAGGACCCCGCCGGAGGCTGCCATCATTTCGCCAAGCCATGACGAGCTTTACCTCACCGACGGATCGTTCACCATCGACTACGAGGCATCCGATGTCCCCTCTGGCATTTACAACCTCGTGGCAGACCTGGACGGAGAGCCCGTCAATGATGGCCAGGTCTTCCCCGATCTCTCGCACATGGCCGGGTATCACAAGGTGACCGTGGCCGTCGAGGACTCTGCGGGCAACACTACCACCGCATCGGTAGATTTCTCGATAAAGATACACGCAACCATTGACATCAAGCCCGAAGTGCTCAGCACCAAGAGCAATGGTGGAACCATGGTGGCCCACGTCGAATTTCCGCCCGAGTACGATGTTCGCATGATCGATCCGCCAACCGGGACTCTGACTGCTGGCGGCACCACCGTACCCGCGAAGCCCTGGCCGAGCACAGTGGGCAAGCGCGGGCCCGACGGCCTGCTGGGGCGGATTCTAGAGTATGACCGACAGCCGATCTGCGCAGCCCTGGTTGGCGTCACGGATGATGTATGCATGGTCGTCTACGGCCGGTTGATTGACTCGACCGAGTTCTACGGCACTGACACGGTCGAAGTCTTCAGTCCGCCGCGGACGGGTGGCAACGCTGCGCTGTCGAACCCTGCCGAGAAGGAAACCGCGTACGACAGTAATGGCAGCGGTGGTGAGGCCATGACAGCCGCGAAGCCACCGTACCTTGTTATCGAAGGTGCCAGCCCCAATCCGTTCAGTCAGAACGCTGTGATCGGATTCGGGCTGCCAAAAGATGGCCTGGTCGAGATGGACATATTTGATGTATCGGGCCACCTGGTCGTGAATCTCGCCAGAGGAGAGTACTCGGCCGGGTATCACACGCTTGACTGGTATAACGATGGCACGGTCGGGACCGGGGTCTACTTCCTTAGGCTGCGGCTCGGTTCAGATGCGGCAACGCGCAAGGTCGTAGTATCGAGATAAGGGCCATACGCCCTCCCACTTTCCGTTGAGAGTGGTGTGGTTGTTGTATAGTGCGGTGCCATAAGACCGCATCTAGGCGGAAGTGGAAGGATAGCCCGCCGGTTGGGCTGCTTGAAGGTCGGCAGGAACGGGTCAACTGCTGAGAGGGCCCTGTTGTCCGGAATGTGGACAACAAGCTGCCCCAGTCTGTGGCACACCGCCCTCTGAGGGAATATCGAGAGTCATTCCCCTCGGGGGAGGCAGGCGAGCATCTATGGGCCCATGTCAGGCCCCAAGAATGGCTCCGTCGTCAATCTCAGCCTGTCTCTGCCTCTTGCGAATCTGACCCGTGCAATTGATGGCCCTCTGCGAGCCTGAATGCTCCGACCACATGGACTTTCGAGCTTGACATGGGCATTTTTTCGGTTATATTCCTAAGATGTTTTGGTCACGCTCGGTCATGCGTAATAACCAGAGACCTTGCTGATTAATCAAAGTCAATTCGGAATGGTATTTTCATAACGAGGGTTGCCTGCATTTCCTCTCCGATGACGGGCATGACGGGAGAGGAAATAATGACGGCGGGATTTGCCTAAATGAGACACCCTCCCCGTCCCGTCAAGAGCGGGGAGATACAGCGTCCAAGATTGGAAAATGTGAAAGGGGGCAGTGGCGATGGCTGAAAGAATCGCTGAAAAAGAGGAACTCTACCATCCTTCAAAGGAATTGGTCGAGAACTCGAACGTTATGCAGTTCATGAATAAGCATGGTATCAAGACCCTGGATGAACTCCTGGCGCGGGCAGCCGACCAGGAATGGTTCTGGGGGGAGATGGGCAGAGAGCTGGAATGGTACAAGCCGTTTGACAAAGTGCTGGAATGGAACGAACCTTTTGCCAAATGGTTTGTGGGTGGGAAATTCAATATCGTCCATAACTGCTTGGACCGTCATATGAAGACCGGTCGCAAGAACAAGGTCGCCTATATTTATGAGAGCGAGCCGGGTGAGGTCGAGCGCTGGACCTATGCCGACCTTTACAAGGAAGTCAACAAACTGGCCAATGCCTTGAAGAGGTTGGGCGTGAAGAAGGGTGACCGTATTATGCTTTTCATGCCCATGATTCCACAATTGCCGGTGGCGATGCTCGCCTGTGCCAAGATCGGCGCGGTCCATTCGGTCGTCTTCTCCGGATTCAGCGCCACTTCGTTGAGAGATCGAATCCTGGATTCCGAAGCCAAGATCCTCGTCACCTGTGATGGCAGTTATCGTCGCGGGAAGATCGTTACGTTGAAGGGCACCGCGGATGAGGCCGTGAAGGAGACGCCAAGCCTCAAGCACATCATCGTCTTCAATCGAGCCAACCAGAAAGTCAATATGCAGGCCGGCCGCGACCTCTGGTGGGGGGAGATAACCGCGAAAGAATCGGAAGAATGTCCAACCGAGCAACTGGACTCCGAAGACATGCTGTACACTCTTTACACTTCCGGTACGACCGGCAAACCGAAGGGCATCGTCCATGTTCAGGCTGGTTATGCGGTGGGAATCCATGCGACCCTGAACTTCGTGTTCGATATCAAAGACAATGATGTCTGGTGGTGTGCAGCCGATATCGGCTGGGTGACCGGACACAGTTATATTGTCTACGCTCCTTTGATGATGGGCGCGACTTCGATTCTCTACGAAGGCGCACCGGATTATCCTGACGCCGGCCGCTGGTGGAAAATCGCCGAACGTGAGAAGGTAACGATTCTCTATACTTCGCCGACTGCGATTCGTATGCACATGAAATACGGTGAGCAGTGGGCCAAGAAGCACGATCTCGGCAGCCTGAGGTTACTGGGCACGGTAGGTGAGCCGATCAATCCCGAGGCCTGGCGCTGGTATTACAGGAATATTGGCGGCAGCCGGTGTCAGATAATGGACACCTGGTGGCAGACCGAGACCGGCAGCTTCTTGATCTCTCCGCTGCCGATTACTCCGCTTAAGCCCGGCTCAGCCACCAAGCCTTTGCCTGGGGTCCTGGCCGGCGTTTATGACCAGCACGGAAAGCCGATAGAACCTGGGCAGAACGGTTTTGCGGTGCTTTTGCGTCCCTGGCCCGCAATGCTTCGCACGATTTACAAGGACCCGGAGAGGTACAAACAGACTTACTGGTCGCGTTTCGCCGGAGTCTACCTGACTGGTGATTCGGCGACGATGGATAGCGATGGCTATTTCTGGTTCCGCGGACGAGCCGACGAAGTGCTGAATGTGGCAGGACACCGCCTGGGAACGGCTGAGGTGGAATCGGCTCTGGTTTCTCATCCGGCAGTGGCTGAAGCAGCCGTCATCGGCGTTCCACACGAAGTGAAAGGTGATGTGCCGAAGGCCTACGTCACCTTGAAACATGGCTTTACCCCTTCCGACCAACTGAACAAGGAGCTTAAGGATTGGGTGGCGAAAGAGATTGGTCCGATTGCCCGCCCGGAATGGATCGAATTCCGCGATAAGCTGCCGAAGACCCGCTCCGGGAAGATCATGAGGCGACTCCTGAAGGCCGAGGCCCTGGGCAAAGATGTCGGCGATATTTCGACCTTAGAGGACTGAGCCGTTAGGGACAGGAGGGAGGAGCGATCTCTTCCCTCTTCTCTGCTGCCTGGTCTTCAAGGGGAGGAGGCACGATGACGGATAGCAAGCCCTTCAATCGCTGGTGGATCGTAGTCGGTGCGATATTGATTCAGCTGTGTCTCGGCGCTATCTATGCGTGGAGCGTATTCCGGATTCCTCTGCAGAAAGCCCTCAATATCTCACCGGTGCAGGCCTCGCTGCCCTTCTCGATTGTTCTCATCTTCTTCGCGCTGGCGACGGTACTCGGCGGCCGCCTGCAGGACAGGCTCGGCCCGCGCATTGTGGCGATTCTGGGAGGCGTTCTCCTGGCCATCGGCATGGTCCTGGCCAGTGCCTCGCATGGCATTGGCATGCTGATCCTGAGTTACGGGATGATATCCGGAATCGGCATAGGCTTCGCTTACGTCTGCCCGATCTCGGCAGGCGTGAAGTGGTTCCCCGATAAACGCGGTCTGATCACGGGCCTTTCAGTGGCTGGTTTCGGCGCCGGCGGCTTTTTCGTCGCGCCCCTTGCCGCAGGTTTGATCGCCGGTTCTCCCTACAAGTTGCTTGGTGCATCCCTCTTTGGCCTGCCGCTGATCGGTATCTACAAGACATTTCTCGCCCTCGGCGTTGCCTACCTCGTGCTTGTCGTGCTGGGCGGGCTGATCTTGCGCAATCCGCCCGCGGGCTACGTGCCGCAGGGCTGGAAACCTTCGGCAGCGGCCGCATGCAAGCCCGCCATCGACTGCACCTATCGCGATATGCTCGGCACAGGCCAGTTCTGGCTCCTCTGGGTGCTTTACTTCATAGGCTGCGGCGCCGGCCTCATGATGATCGGCCAGACCTCCCCGATCGCGCAGGAGCTGGCAGGCTTCGATGCCGCGAAGGCGGCAATTGGAGTCAGCGTGCTGGCAATCTTTAACGCCCTGGGCAGGATCTTCTGGGGCCGGGTCTCTGACTCGATCGGGCGTCCGCGCACGCTCTTCCTGATGTATCTGATCAATGCCGTCGCCGTGTTCCTGTATTTCTTGATACCGAGCGCGCATTTCGTGTTCTGGGTCGGCATCGCGCTGGTCGGAGCCACCTTCGGCGGATACCTGGCCACCTACCCGGCGTGCTGCGCCGATTTCTATGGTACGAAGAACGTTGGAATGAACTATGGCTTCCTGTTCACCGCATACGGCGTGGGTGGTCTTCTGGCAAACATCTTCGCACCAAAGGTGAAGGAGATAACCAAGAGCTATAACATCGCGTTTGCAGTATTCGGCATATTGTGTCTGGTCGCTGCTGCCATGACTTTCCTGGTCAAGCCGCCGAAGCTCGAGCAGGCGCCCAAGTAAGCTCGGTAAGCACGGGTAGCGACGGGCCGCTCCAGCAGGCACCTCATAGCACGTCTTAGTGGCCTCATCGATCAGGTGAGGCCACTTGCTTTTTGCTCCACTTGCTTGACACCTCTTCCTTTGAGCAGTATATTCCATGAGTTCCTGCGATTTCACGAGTTCATGGACCGGGAGCAAGATCAGGAGTTACACATGAATAAGGATTGGAAGAGCAGGCTGGAGAAGCCGGAAGAGGCCATCAAAGTCATAAAATCCGGCCACCGCGTATTCATCGGCTCGGCATGCGCCACTCCCCAGAGCCTGGTCAGAGCTCTGGCACAGACTCCGGCCGAGGACCTGGAGATTGCACACATTCTCTCCCTGGGTGTTGCTCCCTATACCCAGGAAGATCTTTCCACCAAGTTCAGGGCGAATGCTTTCTTCATCAGTGGAACCGTGAGGAAGGCCGTGTCGGAAGGAAGAGCTGACTACACCCCGATCTTCCTCTCAGAGATTCCCAAGCTGTTCCGGAGTGGCCGTCTGCCCATAGATGTCGCGTTGGTCCAACTGTCGCTCCCTGATGAACACGGCTTTTGCAGCTTCGGCATATCGGTAGATATCACTAAGCCCGCGTGCGAAGTAGCAAACGTCGTGATAGCCGAATTGAACCCCAATATGCCAAGAACGCTCGGAAGCTCGTTCATCCATGTCGGCGAACTCGATCATATCGTCTATTCGGAAGATCCGATCATAGAGTTCACGCTTCCGACCGTTCCTGACGTTGTGAAGGGGATCGCAAAGAACGTTGCTGATATGATAGAGGATGGGTCCACGATCCAGGTCGGTTATGGCGGCGTCCCCAACGCGATCCTCGAATTTCTCCATAACAAGAAAGACCTTGGCGTTCACACCGAGGTCTTCTCCGACGGCTTGATCGATCTGATAGAATCCGGCGTGATCACCAACGCAAGGAAGACGCTGCATCGCGGCAAGGTGATCTGCTCATTCGTTATGGGAACGAAGAGACTGTATCACTACCTCGATAACAATCCGTTCTTCGAGTTTCACCCGGTGGACTACACCAACGATCCCTTTGTGATTGCCCAGAACGACAAGATGGTCGCGATCAATTCCGCTCTTGAGATTGATCTCACGGGTCAGGTTTGTGCAGACTCGCGCGGCTATCAGTTCTACTCAGGAATCGGCGGCCAGCTGGATTTCATCAGAGGCGCTTCCCGCGCCAAAGACGGCAAACCGATCATAGTGGTTCCATCTACGAGGAGTAATGAGACCATATCAAGGATTGTTCCCCATCTCTCCGAGGGCGCAGGCGTCGTGACCACCCGCGGCGACGTGCACTATGTCGTGACCGAATGGGGTGCTGCTAATCTTTACGGCAAGAATATAAGGGAGCGGGCCCTGGCGCTGATTTCGATCGCTCATCCCAAGTTCCGTGCTGAACTCCTGAAGAAGGCCAAAGAGATCAACTACGTTTATCAGGACCAGCCGGAGATCGCTCTGATCCAGTCCCGATATCCCGAAGATCTCGAGGGATGGGGCGAGACAAAGGACGGCACCAAGATATTCTTCCGTCCGATAAAGCCGACCGACGAACCTTACATGCGCGATCTCTTCTATTCATTCTCCAAGGAGACCGTCTATTACCGTTACTTCTCCTACTTGACCGCCATGCCACACGAAAGACTGAAGCACTTCGTGAATGTGGACTATGAGAATGAAATGGCGATCCTGGCGATCCTCAAGAAAGCCGGAGAGGAAAAGGTAGTCGGCATTGCCGGATACAGCCTGGACAAGGCAACAAACTATGCCGAGTATGCGATCACTATGGCGGATGAATATCAGAACAAAGGATACGGCTCCGCCCTCTTCAGCTACCTGATGCGCGTTGCAAAGATGAAAGGGATCAAAGGCTTCATCGGTTATGTTCTGGACACCAATGTCCGAGCCTATCGCCTCTGCTACAAGATGGGCTGTCCGGTCAAGGCGAAGTGGGAGGACAGTGTCTATACATTGCAGATGGAGTTCACCGAAGAGTCCCCTTGATGGTTCCATCTTCATGAGTCATACACAGCCTATGCTACAGACTGCACTTGAGAGGCATGTGTTGGATTGCAGGATTGGATCACGGGGAGGAGCTTCGCGAGCTCATGCGGGGA
>CAYHHI010000043.1:0-29535 GCA_964356335.1 uncultured bacterium | reverse complement strand
TCTCAGCATCGTAGAGGGGAACTCCAAGGCGCGCATGCCGCTTTCGTGCGTCCTCAAGGCCGTGTTCTATCAGCTTGGCGTTGACCAGCTCTCTCAGGAGAGAGGCTGTTATCACCGTGACCTTCGAGCCGACGACGATCTCTTCAACCTCATCGCTTATGGTGCGCGCCGTGCCATCGGGCACGCCCGCCTCCCTCACCATCGCATTCACGATCCTCTGCTTGTCCCAGTGAGCCATGTCATCGTCTGAGGTCCGCACAAAGAGGGCGATCTCGGTGGGATCAGTCTCGAGGGCTCTATCCTTCTTCTCGGCATCCACTTCAGGCCTGGCCTTGCCCTCGCCGCGCCGCTTTGCCCGCTCGTACCGATAGAGGATGAAAGCCTTTGCGGTCTTGGCGTGTCCGCGTTCGATCAGAACCTTCTCTATGGCATCCTGGATCTCCTCGACTCCAGGAAGCTTCGAACCGCGCGAGGCAAAAAGATAGAGGATCACCTCATCGGCGAGCCTCTCGGCTATGTTCCTGTCCGTGCCTCCAACGGACTGGGCAGCTTTGAAGATAGCGTTAACGATTTTCTCTCTTTCGAACCTGAGAATCTGACCGTCCCGCTTCTTGACAAGATGAAAAAGCTGCGAAGCCAATTTCTTGTGGAGACTTGAGATTTCTTCATCGGCATAGATGAACTTGTCCGCTGCCTCCTCGGCCACCACTGGCTTCGTTGGATCCATCGATGAACCTCCGTGTCACTCACTTCGCTTGTTTGTCTGCTTTCGCTTCCCTGATTAGAGTTCTCAATTCCTGCATGAATTCGGTTATGTCTTCGAAGTGTCTGTAGACTGAAGCAAACCTGACATAGGCAACCTCATCAAGCTCCTTGATGTGCTTCATCACTCGCTCGCCAATCTCGCTCGAAGGTATCTCGGTCCTGAATTCGCTCTGAAGCTCGGAGACGATGACATCGGTCACCTCTTCGACCTTCTGCCTCGCAATCGGCCGCTTCTCGCAGGCTTTCAAGATCCCCTCGAGCACCTTCCTTCGCTCAAAGTCCTCTCTTCTCCCATCCTTCTTGATAACCACCAGCTGGGCCGGTTCGATGTACTCATAGGTGGTATATCTATGTCCGCACTTGAGGCACTCCCTCCTTCTCCGGGTCACAGTACCTTCCTTGGTTGATCTTGAGTCGATAACCTTATCTTCTTCAAACGCACAACCCGGACATTTCACGCTTGCACTCCAATATATTGGGCCTGGCGAGACCCTATACCCAATATATTGGGTTGTCAAGTCCTTTTTGGGGGGGTTGTGGGCGGGTGAACTTTACTGCAGTCAAGGGGGTCAGCCACTCAGAATCTATCTTAATCTTTCTCGAAATTGCTTCAACCCACTACCAAAAGATCGACTCTGGCCTCCTTAAGCATGGCTTGCGAGAGCCTGTCAGGATAAGTCTCAGCCACAACCAGACGTTTGATGCCGGCATTGATAAGGAGCTTGGTACACAGTACACAAGGAAAGTGAGTGCAGTAGAGTGCGGAGTCTCTGATGCTCACGCCGAAGGCCGCCGCCTGGACCACTGCATTCTGCTCGGCATGTATGCCCCTGCACAATTCATGGCGTTCACCCGCTGGCACCTCTTCCCTTTCCCTGATGCAGCCCACGTCGGCGCAATGCTTGAACCCTTGCGGCGCACCGTTGTAGCCGGTGGCAAGAATGCGCTTGTCCTTCACGACCACTGCCCCGACGTGCCTTCTCAGGCACGTCGATCGGCCGCTGATCAGCCTTGCAATCGAGATGAAGTATTCATCCCAGCTCGGGCGTTCACCTTGCGGCTTTCGCCTCGAAGTCGACGATTTTCTTGACCCTTCTTTCATGCCTTCCACCCTCGAAAGGTGTCTCGAGCCACCTGTCAACTGCCACCAGGGCCGTCTCCGGGTCAGTGAATTTCTGACCAAGCACAAGCACGTTCGCCGCGACATGAGCTCTGCTCTGAACTGCAACATCAACATTGTATGCCACAGCCGCCCTTATCCCTTTGACCTTGTTTGCAGCAATGCTCATCCCGATTCCGGTCGAGCAGACCACGACGCCGTAATCGCAGTCCCCGGAGGCGACCGCTTCGGCCACTGCAAAAGCGAAGTCAGGATAATCTACCGGTTCCCTGGTCATCGTGCCGAAATCCTTGACGCGGATTCCTCTGGCTTCAAGGTGTTGTTTTATCCGCTCTTTGAGGTCAAGCCCGGCATGGTCGCTCCCTACGCCTATTCTCATTCTCGACTCCCCCTCTGCTTCAGGATTTGGCGAAGCCGCGGCATCATCTTTCTTATCTCAGCCTGGAGGGCACGCACACAGTCTATGTAAAGCCTTTCAGGTCCACCCATAGGATCCCGAATCTCTTCTCGCCCGGAGCCTGAAAACTCCGGGATCACAAATACCTTGCCCTCAACTTCCGGCCAGCGCACCACCGTTTTTCCCTTTTGGGACGCGGTCATCGCAAGGATGATATCGGCTCTGGCTACCCGTGTGCGGGTGAGCGGCCTCGCCTTTCGCCGCTGGAGGCGAAGGCCCATCACCCTGGCCGCTGCCAGAGCGTTTCTCGAGGTGGTATCCCCGGTGCGCACATCCGTTCCGGCAGAGGATACCATGATATTCGTGGCGCCTTCCCGAGCGAGCTCGGCCTTCATTACGGTCTCAGCAAGCGGGCTCCGGCAGGTGTTGCCTGTGCAGACGAAGAGGATGGAGAAGGTTCTTTTCAAGCCCTTGCCCTTCCGATCACCAGCCGGCCGCTGCGAAGAATCTCAAGCCCGTGGCGCCTGACCGCAACAATGGTGGAGGGCGTCATGCTTTCAACCGAGCCACCGTCCAGAACCAGATCGATCTTATCCCAGAAATCGCGAACCACCTCGCGGGCACAGGTGGCAGGCTCTCTTCCCTTGAGATTCGCACTCGGCGCGGCAAGCGGCATGCCGCACGCCCTGAGGATCGATTGGGTCAGCGTATCACCCGGAACCCTCAAGGCTATTGTCCCCTCGCGCCCCACCAGATACTCCGGAACTGCTGCCGAGGCTTCGAACACGATGGTAAGAGGCCCGGGCCAGTAGGCATCCACTAGCTGCCTGTGCCTTACAGTCAGATTGGCCGCAAGCTCACCCACCCAGTCGGTGTCAGGTGCAATGATCACAAAGGGCTCATTCGAGCGCCGGGCTTTGATCTTCTTAAGACGCTCGATCGCAGGCTCACAGAATATGTTCGCCCCAAAACCGTAGGTTGTGTCCGTGGGAAATGCCACGATACCCCCGTGGGCAATCATTTCGGCAGCAAGCTTTATGATGTCCCATTCCGGGAGGTCGCGCGAGATCTTCACGACCTTTGCCTTCATCTTTGGTCTTTTCACAGATCAGTCCTCAGGATCTCCCCACTGGAGTTCGCGTCATGATGGGCGCCACCGATGGCCCTGCGAGAATATAAACAAGTGCACTCACATATCGCAATCCGCTTAACGTGCAAGGGCACGTTTATATGACGTCAGCCTGTTCGCGAGGCGCGTATCCCCCAGAGCCAGGATCTCCGCTGCCATAATCGCTGCGTTAGCCGCACCGGCTTCGCCTATTGCCATCGTGGCGACCGGCACCCCCGAAGGCATCTGAACAATCGAGTGAAGCGAGTCAAGCCCGCCTAGCGCCGATCTCGGAAGCGGAACTCCGATCACAGGTAGGATGGTTTCAGATGCGATTACCCCCGGCAGATGCGCTGCCATACCTGCGCCGGCAATGATGACCTTGATGCCCCGCTTTCTCGCGGTGCGCGCAAAAGCGCGCGTCTTTTGAGGACTTCGATGCGCCGATAGCACATGTATCTTAAAGGCTATGCCGAAATGGGCTAGCATCTTGGCAGCCCTCTCCATCATGGGCATGTCGGATTCGCTGCCCATCACCACCGCAACTTCGGGTTGCTTCAAGGCTGGATCACCCCCGTCCTCTGTAGCCTCCTCAGGCCCTTGAGTCCAATGTCCGTACGCATGTGCATGTCTGTGAATCTCACGACGCGGCTTGCTTCGTAGGCTGTACGCCGGGCCTGCCGAAGTGTGCGGCCCGTGCCCGTTATCCCGAGCACTCTTCCTCCCGATGTCACAAGCGTTCCATCGGGGAGCTTCTTGGTCCCGGCATGAAAGACAATCACGTCGCGGCGTGCCGCTGCCTGCGCAAGCCCGGTGATCTCATGCCCTGTCTTGTACGAATCAGGATATCCTCCCGATGCTGCGACCACGCAGACAGCCCACCTGGCCAGTTTCACGCGCTGGGTCTTCTTGAGATTGCCCTTGGCGGCATCGACCATAAGGCTCGCGATCGGGGCATCTATTGCGGGTAGGATCGATTGGATCTCGGGATCGCCGAACCGGGCGTTGAACTCGACCACGAAAACGCCGTCCTCATTGAGCATGAGCCCGGCATAGAGAACACCTCTGTAATCGAGGCCCTCCTTGGCAAGCCCCTTCAAGAGCCGCTTCAAGACAACTTCTTCGATGTGGCCAAGCGTGTCCTCATCCACCAGAGGAGCCGGACAATAGGCACCCATCCCACCGGTGTTGGGACCCCGGTCGCGGTCAAAAACAGGCTTGTGGTCTTGCGATGGCGGAAGCAGAGCGAATCTGCGGCCGTCCGTGATGGCCAAGACCGAAGCCTCCTCGCCGACCAGTCTTTCCTCGATCACCACAACCTCGCCGGCTGTGCCGAAGACCTTCTCCTCCATCATCGTATCTACGGCAGCGTGAGCCCCGGCCTTCTCTTTTGTGACGATCGCACCCTTGCCCTTTGCAAGGCCATCCGCCTTGACCACCAGAGTCTTCGATGATTTCTCGATGAAGGCGTGCGCGCGCGCCTTTGACGTGAACACCTTGTAAGGTGCTGTCGGAACGTCGTACTTCGACATCAGCTCTTTGGCAAAAACCTTGCTGCTCTCGATCCTGGCGCAGGCAGCAGTGGGACCAAATACCACGTGACCCAGCTCGGTGAGACGATCCACAAGCCCCACCGCAAGAGCATCCTCAGGACCCACGACAATGAGGTCCGGCTTCATCTTGGCGGCAAAGTCTGAGATGCCGTCAAGGTCGGTGGCCTCCACTTCGACATTCTTGCCGATATCGGATGTGCCGCCGTTTCCGGGCAGAAAGAAGAGCTCGTGGTTCTTGTTTTCTTCAATAAGTTTCCAGCCCAGGGCGTGTTCTCTTCCGCCCGAGCCCACAACGAAAATCCTCATAGGCGCGTACCCTCTCCAGGTTTGTCCTGCTTCATCTCATCCTCCTCCGCCCAGGTCATTACCCCACACCCTTCCTTACCCGTGCCCGCCATCTTGGAGTCCACCGCTTCCTGTTCTCTATCTGAGCCTCACGAGCCTTCTTGCACCCTGGAGTCTGGTCGTCCCGGCAAAGTTGTCAATACCATCGAGTATGACTCCCCTTGAAGCCGAAGCATGAACCATCTCATCGTCGGACACAGCGATTCCAACATGATCAGGAAGGCGGCCTCCTCCGAAGAACACAAGATCGCCCGTTCTCACATCGTGCCTGCCCACTGGAATACCGGAGCCAAACTGCTCAACCACAGTCCTCGGGACTTTGACACCCAGCGGCGCAAACACCACCTGCACAAGTCCCGAGCAGTCGAGCCCCTTCATTGAGTCTCCGCCCTCCTTGTAAGGCACACCGTGGTACATGCTGATCTCGTTGAGGAGATCATCCCTGGCGACAACGGGCAAGCCGTTCTCGATCGGGGCCTGATGGGTCGTAAAGAGGGGCACCGGCCTCATACCACCGCAGCCAGACACGGCAGCAAGTGAAGCCATCGCAATCAGGCGTATGATCCTCCATTCAGCATCGTAGCCCAACCTGACTCTTGAGACGCCGTTCATCTTCATGACACTCCCGATCCTCATACCTCAAGGACAGGCAAGATGCCCCACGCAGTGGGGAAGACATAGGTGAGCGGGGCCTTGCCGACGCATGCCTCCGCCTGGGCGAGAGCCTCGTCAAGGTTCTCCCCAGAAGTCATTCCCATGGTCCCGACCGCTGCCCGGTCAAGCGATGAGACCAGTATTATCTTTATGCGTTCAGTCTTTTTCATCAAGGCCAATGCCGTGTGCCCGTTGAGTTCATACTGAGTCAAGAGTTTCCTTGATACAGCTCTTGCGTCTCCGACCCCGAACCAGGGGAGAAATGAGTCCGACCCTATGCCGCCCGAGCACTCGGCGGCGACAACCAGCACTCCCCCGTCGCGGACACTCTCGGCCGCATGATCGATTGCCTTGTGTGTTTGTATGACATTGATGTCAAAGGGATAGCCCCCGGCGCTCGCAATCGCCAGGTCGCATCTCTCACCGATGGGAATCGCAAGCAGGTGCTTTGCGCGCCTCACTGCCTCCAGGTGAGACGCGACGCCATTGCCACACGTGATTTCTCGAACCTTGCCCCACCCATCGAGAACAGCATTGATGAGGAAAATGTTGCCGAGATAATTCATACCTTCGACCATGTCCTCATGGACAGGATTGCCCTCGAGGCTGCCGTTGCGGCACATAGGGTGGAGCATGCCATCATCATTGAGGGTGAGTCGGTGATTGGCGCGCACCGTCTCGACATGACAAGCTCCGGGGACAATCATCTTTCTTCCGCCGGCCATGCCCGCAAAATAATGGAAGGCCACAGCGCCTATCACCACGTTGAGGTCGGCTTCAAGCAAGAGATTATTGAGCATGATGGGGGTGCCTCTTCCGGTAATCCCCACCAACTTGAAGTCCGATGCCCTGCGAGAATAGTTTTGATGGATTGGGATCGCCGGCGAGACGCCGTCACCCACGAGATGCCGCAGGTCCTCTTCCCTTGCGCCCGAGTGAGCTCCTGAAGCAACGAAGATACTGATATGATGAAGATCGACACCGCTTCGGAGAATCTCGTCCAAGACATCTGACAGGATTTGGCGCGCAACTGGCGGCCTCGTGCCGTCGGGTATCGAGATGACGACGCGGCGTGCCCCGCTGGCAAGATCTGCGAGGGACGCCGAAGCAAGGGGATGCTTGAGGGCCTCCGCGAGGAGGTCTCGTGCCCCGACCTCGCGATCGCTCTCGGGGCGATCACTCCCAGGGGGCGATATCACTTTGACCCTGCGCTCGCGACCAAGCCGGAAGGTGATCTCTCCCTTGCCGTACTTGAGCCTGAAACTCATGTCCTCGGGCGCACTTTCGACTGAGCTCACGGCTGGAGTCTACGGGCGACTCAGGGTCAAGTCAAGGGAAACATCCCCCGGACCAATGATGCGCCTCACCACATGTTTGCTCTGCCTCCCGGTCATGCCCTCGGCTCACTCCTATCCTCCCGGAGGCGAGAGACTCGTGAGTCGTCTCTGCGGGTTCATGAGCGGTATGCCGAGCCGCTTCATCTTGGCGATCAGGGCTGGACGGCTTATGTCCCCGAGCATTCGTGCCGCATGGCTCTTGTTCCAGCCGCACTTCTCCAGGACGGCAAGGATTCTCGATCGCTCAACGGCTCTGACCTCATCTTTGAGACTTGCTGCGTAATTCCCCACCGCGCCACCAGTGACACATGGCGTAAGCATATCTGCCGCCACGACACCACCGCTGCCCAGCATGGTCACAGCCCGTTCGATCTCGTTCTCCAACTGGCGCACGTTGCCGGGCCAGGAGTAACCCACAAGAGCCCGCACGGCGCCGTCCTCGATCTCGATTGTGCGCCCCGCGGTTTTCGATGCGAAGCGCCAGAGGAAAAGCCTCGCCAGGAGCACGATATCATCCTTCCTTTCCCTCAGGGGAGGAAGCGCGAGCGAGACGACATTGAGCCTATAGTAGAGGTCGCGTCTGAACCTACCTTTCTCCACCTCCGCTTCAAGATCCTTGTTGCTGGCGCTTATGAATCGCACATCTATGGGCCGGGTCATGGTGTCTCCAAGCCGCCGGATCTCTCTGTTCTCGATGGCTCTCAGCATCTTAGCCTGTATCGACGGACAGACATCCCCAATCTCATCAAGGAAGAAGGTTCCGCTGCCGGCTGTCTCGAAGAGGCCCCGTTTGTCGGCCCTCGCATCGGTGAAGGCGCCCGCCCTGTGGCCAAACAGTTCGCTCTCCAGAAGCTGCTCAGGAATTGCGGCACAGTTCTGCGCAACAAACGGGTGCGCCCGCCTCGGGCTCAGAGCATGGACAGCTCGTGCAACCAGCTCCTTGCCCGTACCGGTCTCGCCGACAACCAGGACATTTGCCCGTGTCGCCGCGATCCGGGGCAGAGACAGGAGAATCTCCTTGAGGCGCCTGTCTGCGGTCAGCATACCGCCGAAGCAGACCGGCCTCATGCCGCCGCGATCGTGCCACAAGCCTTTCTCAAAGACAGGCACGAGTCTTGAGATCTCGTAATACGCTTCGAGCATCTGTGAGGGCTCGGAGCGATGGGCGCCGTATGTCTTCTCGTCGGTCTCCCAGCATACGAGGCACAAGCCCCTTGATTCGTCACTCCCCACGCTCACGCCAAGCAGCGATCTCAGCCTGGATGAACCTCTCAAGTCGGGAAGAATCTCCTGAACATTGGTGGAAATGAACGGGCTTGCACCATTCGATGCGACGGCTCTGATCAGTAGGGCAGCCGCATCGGGGTTAACGCCGCACGACCTTATGACCTCAGGGCGTCCTCTTTCATCGACTCTCCCCAAGACTAAGCCGGCCGCATTCAGGCGTGTGCGAAGAAGAGCGAAGGCAGCCTCACAAGAGGCTACGTTTTCTCGAGACGGCGAAGTCAGATGCTCCGAAAGACACGCGTCCGCCTTTGCGCGTGTCTGGGATACGATCCTGCTTAGATGGGGCCATGCTCCCGAAGAGCCCTCCGCCTCCTTGAGGCAGGCAAGCGCCTTCTCGTACTGAGCCATCTCAAGGCAGGTTTGGGCGAGAGCAGATAACGCTCTTACCCGCAGATCGGCTGCGCCCGAGACTTCGAAGATCGAGATCGCTTCCTCCAGGGCCTTCGCCGCGCTTGAACCGGAGATTGCCCCCGACTCCGCCTTGGCGCAAAGCGTCGAACCTCTCTCAAGCCTGGCACCCATGGTTGCGAATATGCGCTCGGCTCTTGTCAGATGCTTGAGACGATCACCCCCCGCCGGGGAAGCCAAGCCAAGGACTCTGAGACATCGTCCTGCCTCATAGAGGTCACCTATGCTTTCGGCGACCTTCATACCGTCGCTGGCATGCTGCCTTGCCTGGCTCGTCGCCCCAAGAGCAAGATAGACCTCGCCAAGCCTTGATCTGAGCTCGGCCTCAATATCCTTTGCGTCCGGTGACGCTCCCGCCAGACACTCCTCAAGCACTTCTTTGGCTTCGGAGACGTCGCCCCTTCTCAATAACACCTCACCCAAGGTTTCCTTCGCCAGGAGCCCAACTCGAGGCTCGTCGATAGCCTGGGCTTCGGTGATCACTTGCCTGAGGAGGCTCGCAGCTTCGTCAAGATTGCCCCTTACCATCTCGAGCCTGGCCCTGCATACGGACGCCAGGTTCGTAGTTCGTTTGAGACCGAGCAAGGATGAGATTCTGATGCACTCGGAGACCGCCTTGTCAGCAGCCTCGTTGTCGCCCTGCTTGAAGAGCACGGTTGCGAGATTCAGAAGCCGCACTGCAAGACTCGCGTCGTCGCGCATTTGCCTTGCTACGCGCACCGCTCGCTTGAGGAATCTTGCGGCCTCATCGAACTTGCAAAGGTTCTTGTACACTATCCCCAAGTTATTGAGGGCATTCCCAAGAGCATTGAGGTCACCGCACATTCTGGCGAATGTGGCCGCCTGCTCCAGACATACGATCGCTTGCTTCCACTTGCAGAGCCTCGACAGGACATGTCCCAAGACGAGGTAGATTCCCGCATCCTTTCCCCTCTCACCCAGAGACTCCTCACGCTGCACCTCTTCGCACACGCTGGCCGCCTCGCCGTACTTTCCGACAAGGCAAAGAAGTGTGGCTTTCTCGGCAAGCAGGTCACGCCTCTCGCGGCCTTCGAAGGAAGGGAGCAAGCCCTCGAGGAAGGCCAGGGCATCTTCAGATCTCCCCTGGCGCCTCATGCAAGCTGAAGTCTTGAGAACGATCTCGAGCCTTGTCTCTGCGTCCTCCTGAGACATGCTGGTGAACGCCGCCTCATAATATGCAAGGGCATCCGTCAGGTTGCCAACCGCAAGACACAGGTCCGCCAGTCTCAATTCTTTTGGTTTAGACTTATCCTGGTCCCCCTCCCTGGGAAGATCTCTTCCTTGGAAACACATCTTAGGTTGCCTTGGATCATGCATTTCAGTCAACCCCCCGCAGAACTCGCTGCCTATTTTTCCAAGAAGAAAGTTTTCCCAGAGAGAGTTATCGAAACCCGTGTACGTTCGTTGCGCCCGGTTGGTTGGGTCTTGTGACCCGACACAGGCCTTCGAGCATTCTCGGGTTCTCGAATCTGCCGGCCGCTGGGTCCAACCGCCGGCGCCATGCCCAACTCGAGACCACCCTCGCCGATCACCTTACATGCCTGGAACTCGTCGGGATCACCGTTGCACCTCTTTGTCATGGGCAGGGTGAATCCAAGTACGCCAGTGCTCCAGGCCAGAAGGCTTGCAAGCAGGATGAGGATCGCGATTTTCTTCATTTCGTCACCCCCTTTCAGCCAAATATAAAGCGGGAACCCATCCCTGGCCTCCATAGAGAGGCCGGAGACAGGTTCCCGCGCCGTATTACCTCGCACTCTCGGTGCGAGCAAACAGAATTCAATCACACACTTGATACGTTGTCAAGCGAAATGTCACGTGATGGACTCAGATTTCCGAACTGAGCTGCCGGGCGGCGCCACCGTGCCTCATCGCCCCGCATAAAGGGCCTTGCATTTTGAATTGAGAAAGAAGCCATCTTAGGTTAACATGCCTCAGCTGGTGGCCTTGCTGCCATGAGGTCCGAGAAGTGCGGCGGTCACAATCGCGCACCTGATTAATTGCATGCCTGATTCCAGGTGGGCGACTCCAGGCATCTGGGCCCAGAGCCTGACCCTGATCGACCGATTCCAAGCTCTGGACCGCGGATAGCAGGAATCTGGAAACTGAAGGAAGCGAATTTGTGGACACAGGCAAGGGGCTTTTCCATCGCGTAATAAAGGGCGGGGTCTGGGTCTTTGCCTTCAGCATCACCCAGGAGATTCTTGCTGTCGTGCGACTGGTGATCCTCGCGCGTCTCCTCTCACCCAATGACTTCGGGCTCGCAGGAATAGCGGTAATAGTCCTGGCCACTATCGACACCTTCACCCAGACGGGATTTGACTCGGCCCTGATCCAGAAGAAGGAAGACACGCGCGCCTATATGGATTCAGCATGGACGGTCGGCATCATAAGGGGAAGCCTTGTCTTCGCCCTGTTGATTTTCGCGGCACCTAACGCAGCGGCCTTTTTCAACACGCCTCAGGCGACCGCCCTGATTCGCGTGATCGGGCTTTCGCTTCTCTTCCGGTCTTTCACAAGCATGGGTGTGATTTACTTCCGCAAAGAGCTCGAATTCAACAAGCAGTTCATCTGGCAGTTCACGGGAAGGCTCGCCGATTTCATCGTAGCCGTGGTCGCTGCTTTCACGCTCCGCAACGTATGGGCGCTTGTTCTTGCATTCACCGCAGGTGATGCAATGAAGCTCGCCGCGAGCTACGCGCTTCACCCTTATCGCCCGCGTCTCAAGCTCGATCGTGCGAAGGTCAGGGAACTCTTCGGATTCGGCAAGTGGGTCGTGGGCCTGGGAATCGTAATCTTTCTCCTGACCCAGGGAGACTTCGCCCTGATCGGAAGAGTGGTCGGCGCAACAATGCTGGGTTTCTATCAACTGGCGCGAAGGATATCCAACGTGCCGGCAACCGAGATCGCCCATGTGATCTCGGCAGTCACTTTTCCCGCATACTCAAAGATCCAGGACAACATCCCCAAACTGAGAGAAGCCTATCTCATGGTGCTTGAGGTCACAGCACTCATAGCAGCCCCCGTCGCGGGCGCCATATTCGTCCTGGCGCCCGAGATCACAAGCCTCTTCTTCGGAGAGAAATGGTTGCCTGCCGCAGTCGCGATGCGAGTGCTTGCGATATGGGGATGTTTAGGCGCTATCGAGTCCACGGCAGAACCTGCTCTGATTGCCGTTGGAAAGCCCCGAACTGTGACCAAATACCAATTCATGCAGCTGTGTATTCTCACAGTCATCATATATCCGCTTACCAGGCGTTGGGGCATAACCGGCACATCGCTGGCAGTGGTGCTCGCTACCATTGTTCCTTATCTCCTGGCTCTGAGGAAGGTAGCACAGGTGACAGCCTGCGGCGCCAAGAGCATCGCGGAGATCACGATGTTGCCGGTTGCGGCAACTTCGGTGGCAGCCGGCGCGGTATTCCTTCTCAAGCACTGGAACTTCCTGAAGGCAGGCTCACCTGCGGGCTTCACCCTGGCCATAGCGGCGTATGCCCTGATTTATGCTTGCATGATCCGCTATGTCGGCAGCAGGTTCCACCGCAGCATCGGTCCGCTTATCAAAGAGATCCTGTCAACCTTGAGGACGCGGAGCGCAGGTAAGCAGGCGTGAGCGCGTCACCTCATGGAAATGAACATCATCACAGCCAGGACGATCAGAAAGCCGCCGCCGATGTCCTCTGCAAGGCCCGTATGTCTTGCAAGCATCCTTCCCCCCGCAAAACCTATTGCGCTCATGCATACTGAGACCAGGCCGATGAGCCCGGCGCCTCTGATGGATACGACGTCCACGATGCCGAGGGCGACCCCGGCCCCAAGAGCATCCAGACTCACACTCACGGATGCGCCAACGACCGCAATGATACCGATCAGTTTCAAGGATGGCTCTGCGCATTTCAGCCCTTTGGTGATCATCAGGATACCGATTATGGCGAGGAGAAGAGGTGCGAGGAATCTCGCCGGCGAGCTCAGGAGGGCCTCAATCTGTCGGCCACCCACCATACCGGCGAAGGCCATTCCAAACTGAAAGAGCCCAAACATCAGGCAGGTCAGGACCATCATGGTGCGGCGCGGCCCAGACGAGCCGATGCCGGCAGAAACAGCCAGGCAGTCAACGCCAAGCCCTATTGCTATCCCAACAATCTCCGCTAGCCCCGTTCGAGACCTCCTGGTGCCGCCAACGCTTTACATCATATTATATCCACAGTGATCGAAAAGGAAGTGGGCGTTTCAAGACGACCGGCGACAATGCATCGCAGCCCAGCCACCCTGCGATCCCAAAGGCGCGACCCTCGACGCTGGAGCAAAAACAAAACCCCCGCCCTCATCCGGAGAGCGGGGGTCAGTTGCCAGGCCGTGCTCACTTCACGATCACAGCCTTCTTGGTAACCTCGTAATCGCCTGCCTTGAACCTGTAAAAGTAGATGCCTGAAGGCACATCTTCGCCGGTCCTGGTCTTGCCGTTCCAAGCCACTGCATGCTCGCCCTCAGCGACCATGCCGTCAAACACCTGGCTAATCACCCTACCACGTATGTCGTACACGAGTATGGTTACCCTGGACGCCTTGGAAAGGTTGAACTTGATATCGGTGGATGCTCCAAACGGGTTAGGCGTGTTGGAGACCGCTCGAACGATGGGTCCAGCATCCTTCGGTAGAACCCCCGCTCTGGTCATACCTGCCACACAGGTATAGACGGGGCTGTCGCCGAACAGACCGTTGTACTTATTGTCAGGTTGATACCACCCGTGAACATACCACTTGATGGTATCACCCAGGTTAGCAAAGAGCTCCGCATAGAAGGTGCCAACGGGGACACTGCAATCTCCGCCAGGCGTATCTTCATCCCTCAGGAAGGTGCCACGTATGGTGCAGACATTCTGGCTTGTCTTGGGATCGCTCCCGTCATGCGTGGCTATGAAGTCTATCTCCGCGCCAAAACCCCTCGGGGAGATCGAAGCCCTCACAAGGAGGCTCTCCGGAACACACGTAAGGTTACAGAGGACAGGCCCGCTCGTGGTGCCGGCCACACATGTCTGGACATCGCTGTCGTTATAAGCGTTGTTGCCTCCCCAGGCGTGAACATACCACTTTATGGTGTCCCCCGTTGTGGCAGTGAGGTATGCAGCGAACATGCCCGTCGAATCGGTGTCGGCCACCCAGAAGCCGCTTGCCGTATGCGCCGTGCCGCTTGATGTGGGGTCGCTCCCGTCGGTGGTCCAGATGAATCTCATGCCCGCTCCCTGGCCCTTCGGCGCAACTTCGCCCTGGACATAATTGGAATCCGGCAGGCATTGGAGATTGTAAATCCGCGCGGTATCACCCTGGATGAAGGTGAAGAAGGCGTCGGTCTGGGCCGTGTTATTGTGCATGTCTTTGCCGTAGGCGTACCAGGTGACGGTCTGCCCAATGGAAGGCCCGGAAAGCACCTTATAATACTTGTCATTGTTGCCCAGCTTGCTGTCGAAGGTCCCGCTGACAGTCGTGGCGGTACCACTGGTTCTCGGGTCGCTGCCGTCGGTCGTGTACTTGAACTTCATCCATGTGGTCTTGCCGCCATCGCCCTCGAAGATCTCCGCCCATACTGTGCAGTCAGTCGGAGTAGAGCCTGCATTTCCGACCCACGCTGTCCCGCCCTGGACGAACGTCTGGACGGCATCGCTCCAATCCACAAGAGCGTTCGAGGCGGTTCCCTTGGCGATCCACTTCACCGTAGAATCATCCGGAGCCGGGATAACCGCATAGAAAGTATCGGTGGTGTCGGCACCCGTGCGGCATGTATCGTATATTCCCACAACGAAGCTGCTGGAAGCCGTGGGGGTGCTGCCGTTGGTTGTGTAATAGAAAGTCATGGAGGTGGTTCCGCCGCAATTACCCGGAGTTATATCCGCCATTACGGTGCATGTGAAAGCATAACTCCGCTCGTTGTCAACCATGGCAGAAGGCGGTGTCGGTTTGACAGGAAGCGTATTGGGAGCAACGTTCTGCCCCAGGCTGGTCGCGACCCAGAAGTAGGTCATCGGCTGAAGTGTGACGCCGATCGGATTCGCAGTCGGGAAGGAAGCATAGATCTGGGTGCCGTTTTCATCTGAGATCCACGAACAGACGGCCATGCTGTCGGGAGTGCCGATCATGCTGTCCGGGATGCAGATCTCGGACGTCAGGTTCCCGCTCCAGCCACCATAGCTACACGCGCTTGACCAGCTGCGCCACGTCCAACCTGTTCCGGTCCACGCACTGCTTTCATACGAGCCCATGCCGTGGGCAAAACAGTAGATGTACTCCGGCAGATAGGTGCCTGAGAAAGTGACCTGGTTGTACCCGTCGGAAGTCGCACCCGAACCCGGGATCATGTCGGTGTCAAAAGCGATGAACCAATCGTACTTGTTGTCCTCCTGGTTAGCATAGGTTCCGGTGATGGCACAGAAGACTGTTCCAGCATCCCACGTGAAATAGAGACTCGTGCCGCCGTCGTTGGCCATAAGCTCGTCGGTCTCCCATGTGGTTCCTCCCAACACTGGTGCAGAGCTTTCTACAATACCGTCGGTGGTGACTGGGGTCGTATAGGTGAGCGCCAAAGCCCAAACGGGCAAAAGCAAAAGGCCCAAACTCAAGCCGAGTCCTGATTTCCAGCTTCTCATCTTATCCCCCCTCTAGGGCATGAAACCCTCACTCCAAGACCCTTACGTTTCCCCGGTGAAAGCGGTAAGACGGTAAGGATATTTCATCGCATTCCATTATATTACACAAGCAAAGGTATGTCAATTTCAATCAAGCGGATCCAGGCAGGCGGGTTCAACCTGGCTTCAGGCTTGCTCTCAGCCCAAACCTGTGGATGGCGTCAAGCGGGCTTGCATCTTCGTAAGTATAGTCAATCCAGAACTTGCCGAGGGATACGCCGAACCCAGCGATGAGGCCTCGCTGCCACGGGAAATCAAACGCGCCGTCGGAGGCTGTGCCCACACGTTTTCTCCAACCGAGTCTCACCTCGAACTCATCCGACAGCAGCGCCGACATACCTAAGCGCGCTTCGCGCTGGCCATGCCTGCCGAGGTAGAAAGCCAGGCCTGCTGAGGCGCGGCCGCCGGGTGCCGCGACCGCAAGCCCGATCTCCGCATTGGAAGGTGCCTTCGCATCCTTCGTCTCCCAGGTCCGCAGCCCGATGTTCCTTCCAACGATACTAACGTATGCCTTGAGTCCGTCGTCGCGTGCTTGCCCTCGGTGCAGGCTCAGCGTGCCGCCGAGATCCGCAAAGACGCCCGTGGCCGTGACGTTCTCCATGGTCTCTCGTGCCAACTTGAGCGCCCCTCCCAGGCTTAAATGCGGACGCACCTCTCCACCGCATGCGACACCTGCCACAAATTCCCCGTATGTAAATGTCCCCCCGCGCCCGCCGATAGGATCGTCCCAGGTAGTCACCGGAATCGATCCGCTTGATAGATACGAGATATACGAACCATATCCCAACCGGGCGCCGCCTGAGCCGAGATAGCCGGCGGTGCCACCCCTCATTCCTACCAGGTAATCCATGTAGCCGGCAAAGACCAGGCCCGACGGGGATGCCGCGTACGCGAGGCCCGAGGGATTCCAGAACAGGTTATCAGGCCCGCCTGGCCTCGCGACCAGACCCTGCGGACTGCCACCCCGGCCAAGAAAATCGATATTGAGTGCAGAGAAAGTGGCAGGCCTCCCCGGTGATGGCACCGCCACGAGGAGCATCATGATGCCCAGGCAGAACGCCCCTCTAAGCATCATCTCTCTTGACCTCATCTCTCCTGACCTCATCGATGCCCTCTTTGCTTCAGCACGAAAGTCCCGATGCTCCAGTCGCATCTCAGTCCAATACTACGAAGGTTTTGCCGACTCGTCAATCATAAGTCACGATGTCCCCTCTCATTCCACCCGGCCGCGTGAAGTTTCTTGACATTTTAGGCAGGACCTGCTAAAATGGTCTTACTCTTGGAAAGGTGGTGGTGTCGGAACCATAGATTGCTAACGGCATATCTGCGCGAGTTTAGATGACAAGGAGTTGACCTATGAAGAGAGGACTATGTACGGCTATCGCATTGTCTGTTATGCTGCTGGCCTCCGCTGCTCCGGGTGCGGACTGGAACTTCAATTTCCGCGTCACAGGGACTATCCTGAACCACCCTGCTCAGTATAGCGGAATATTCACAAGTGGAGCTGACGGCACGCTGGAGTTCACGTTGATAGACACCAACTGGCCTGACCCGTCGAATCCTGATGTGAGGTTCGCTTACATCTGGGATAACTATTTCAAGAACCATTACTACAGTACACCTGGTAGTGAGAGATGGTGGTGGTATATCAACGGGACGTTTTCGATGGCGACAACGAATGCTCCCCTAGGTTACAACGGGACATGCCAGGGAAAAATCAGGGCGTACTTCACGATCTTAGACTTGGACGCCGACGGCATACTCGATGTCATCGAGGAGAAGTTTGGCGAGACCAACACGCTGGATGGAGTCACATCGAGGGCCTGTACCGATGCGGGCACGGGGGAGATGAACTACACCAAAGGGACTGGTGCCCTCAACAGCAACGGCTTCACGTTTACGTATCCGCCTGGCGCCGACGTACTCGATGGCTGGGGTAACCTGACTCTGACTACATGTGAGGTTGCCACAGAGCCGGGATCATGGGGTGGGGTAAAGTCGCTTTACAAGTAGACGGAGTTGGGCAAACACCTTCTTGAGGAAGGGGGGGATGCAAAGGAAAGAGACAGTTACTAACTGCGAGGTTTACTGATACGAAAGGGAGGTTTCGAGAAATGAGGAAAGCTATTGTGGGGTTCGCGGCAATCATGCTGCTGTCTGGCGTGGCAGGGGCCACAACGCATTATGCATTCCACTGTATGGGTGCCGGCAACATGGCGCTGGAAAGTCCAGTGATCTATGACGGGGCTATCGACGGCGGCCCTCTTGCCCCGGGGACCTGGACGATAACCGTTTCGGACGTTGGATGGCCTCCGGTTACAAATCCTGCTGCAAGATGGAATTACATCTTCAACACCTACTACATCTATGATGATTTCTTCCCTGCCTGGATCGGCACGTTCATTGATTGCCCGATCTACCTTTCGCACACGGGCATTGGGACAATGCAGGGCGTTTGCACCATGACCTTCCAGATGATGGACTGGGACGCGGATGGAATCTTGGATCCAGAAGAGTGCTCCGATGGTCTTTCGGGTGCAGTGATCATTATTCACGAAGGTACCGGTTTCTACGCTGAACTTTGCGGGGACGGCAGCTATTCGGGCGATTTCACCCGCGCCTGCGGTGTACCGCCAGAGAATCCCAGCTATCTGCTGGACAACGTGCAGTTCGATATGGACCTCGATCTTGAAGAGTGTGGCATGGGCACGGATGCGACGACCTGGGGAGCAGTGAAGGCGCTCTTCAGGTAGTTTCGGCGGGATATTCGAGATCTGGCCTGTCGGCAGAGATGACTTGTGAGCCGCCTGCGGAGATTACCACGTCATCGTGGAGTGTGGTGGTGAGCGGAGACGGTTGCGGCTGGTGAAAGAAGGGGCAATACCGAGGAGCAAGGAGAGTTTCAGGAGCCGCACTTGACATCTTAGGATGAGACAACGGGGATGTGCTTCGCCGGCAGGTCTCTATAGAGGTGCGGGTGGATATATACAGGATTCGCGGGGACGTCTTAACGGGGATAGCGGTGGGACTACTCATCGCTATCCCCTTCAGTTTGGGCTACTCAGGCGGGGAGGCGCGCGTCACGCTCATGGTCCCTCCTGCTGAGCTGCACCTTCAGGGCAAGACCCTCTGGCTTCCTGTTCCTGAGTGTGCCGAGGCACAGCTCGAACTAGAGTATGGGGGCCGGCAGATCAGCGGAAGTGTCGTTCAGACTGCATACGTAAGAGATCAGAAGATCGCTTTGTTCGAACTGGCGGAGGAGCTTACTCCACAGGAAGAGATTGGAGTTGAGCTCAGATTCGTCGATCCTCGCGGCGAGCAGTGCGTGGATGCCGGGCCCTTGACCAGAACCCTCAACGAAACCCTTGTAGGTTACGGCATGCCGCCTGCGCCTGCTGTTCACTCTGGTCCGGGCACTGTTGTGAGATGTCAGAATCTCGGCGATTGTGCAAACGCAAGCCCTGACGTCCTTCTTATCTCCGGCCATACCTTGTTCACGAGCCCGTACGTCGATTCCCTTGCGCTGCTCTGGGCAATGAGGATGGGCCTCAATGTTGCAATAACAGACGTTGCCAACATCTCGACCACGAGCCCCGTCGCAATCCGGGATTTCATAAAGAGTCTTTATGATCTCAGATGCGCAGAGCATTTTGGCGATGGGCATCTTGGATTCGTGGTCCTTCTCGGTGACGCCTACGAGGATGACAACGTGACCAGAATGGTAGTTGACTATGATGGCTACGGTGGCGACTACGAAGCTTCCGACCACTACTATGCTTGCGTCGCCGGCGAGGATGATTTCGAAGATGTGATGCTTGGCCGGATCCCCGTAGGGAACGGGTCTGAGCTCATGAACTACTATGCCAAGCTCTCGTCGTACACGCCCGTTCCGATCGATACCTGGGCCAAGTCCCTGCTTTTCATGGGAGGATGCTTCTTCGCTTCCAAGGCCGACTATGTGGATCTCTTTGATGATCTTGAAGGTTATGTTCCTGGTGATTTCAGCGTGTCACGGTGGTACAGATACGATTATCCCTTGACCGGCACCGGCGATGGCATCGCGTGCCAGGCAGTTGTTGACTCGCTCGACAAAGGTTTCCTCCTTGCTCTGTACAGCGGTGACGGCGACACGTGGGACTGGGGAGCTGCATCTGAGAGAGCTTTCAGGAGCTCTTATATACCCAGTCTGAACAATCCCTCGAGGCTTCCAATAGTCATCTCCATTTCCTGCGGCAACGGCTGGTTTGACAACAAGACCCAAACATATGGCGACGGGGGGGTGGATTGCTTTGCGGAGCGCTTGCTTGTTGCCCCATCGGGTGGCGCAATAGGCTGCATCGCGTCGCCGAGGGTAACGGGAGGCGGAGCTTCGACCGCATTTGGCCCTGAGATAATAAAATCTGCCTTTGCCAACGGCTCCTCTTTCCTGGGCGAGCTCATGCTCGAGGCAAAGACAAGGCATCTGATGAACCTCGGAAGCGTATCTTACGTGAGGCAATTCAACCTCTTTGGCGACCCCTGCCTCAATTTCATTCTGAACCAATATGCCATCTCATTGCCTGATATCGTGATCCGGCCTTACCACGTAAAGGTCAGCCCCGAGTTCCCCACGCCGGGAGGATCGCTCTCAGTCACAGGCGTGGTCTGGAATGCCAGCGGCGTATATATAGGCGCGGTAGATGTGGGGCTCTATTCGGGCCACCCGGATTCGGGGGGCACTCTGATCGACTCACAGACTCTCACCGAGGTCTATCCGTGGGAGCAGCGAACTGTGACATTTAGCGTCGGTGTTCTCACGCCGGGGGATATGAAGGTCACCTTGGTTGCCGACCCATCTTCGTCACTGGGAGAGATTGACGAGAGCAATAACTCCGTAGAGGTAGCTGCCTACGTCTATCCTTGCCAGGATGGCTTCCCTATCAAAGTGAGTGATACTGTCAAGGGCCAGGTGGTGGCTGACCTCGACAATGATGGTGAGCCCGAGATCCTCGTGACATCTGGAGCCAGCATGGCTCAGGCAATAGACTTGAGCGGCAGCACGCTCTGGGAGAGAAAGGACCTGGGGCTCGCTCAGTGGTTTGAGGGCGTCGAGCCTTCTGCCGGTGACCTCAACGGAGACGGAACCGTTGAGTGTGTGATCCCGATCAAGTCGGGGGTCATGGTTGTCGAGGGTGCGACAGGCATTACCAGGTGGAAGAATTACACCGATTATCCCTGTCTTTCACCCGTGATCACAGATCTGGACGATGATACTTCCCTCGAGATACTGCTCGGCACGTACTCGTTTACTTATTCAAAGATATACGCTTTTGATGCCTCGGGTTCGAGGAGATGGACATACAATATGCCTGGCAGTGGCGAAAAGCTGACGGGGATGGTCATCTGCGATGCCGAGCTCGATGGGAAGAAGGAGATAGTGTACAGCACGGACAAGGGGAAGCTCACTTGTCTTACTTGCGAGACAGAACCCCCCACGGTCGCATGGACGCTCACACTTTCCACCCAGCAGGTATTCTCCATTGTGGGCGGCGATCTTGAAAGAGACGGCTCGGTTGAGATCGTGGCAAGCCATGACAGTACTATGAGCATCGTTGACGCCTTAAATGGCGGCATAAAGGATCAGATCAGCGTGTCGCCCTGCCTCTGGAGCATGTCCCTCGGAGACGTGGACAAAGATGGAGTATTGGAAATCCTATGCGGCTCGAGCTGCGGTGAGATCGGTGAGATAGATCAGGGCGTGATGACGCTTGACCACTATGTCAACGGCACTCCTTTCCGTGCGCCGGTCCTGGCGGATTTGGACGCTGACGGCAGTGACGAGATAATTTTCGCCGTGGAAGAAGGCTTGATCGAGATCATCAATCTCGATGGTTCCGATCAGGTCTCCCCGATCCCGATGAAGGGGTCGTGCGTGGTAACGCCGATTATTGACAACATTGACTCTGATGCTAACATCGAAGTGGTGGCAGGCTCGATTGATTCGCTCCTCTTCGTGCTCGATCTCGCTACCGAGGGAGGAATGATCGAGTGGTCTTGCGCAGGCGGTTCGGCCTTCCGAACCGGCCTTCATGCCCAACCGCTGTTCGGCACGATTTCAGGCAATCTGACCCTAAGCGGCCGGCTGGACGTTGTCGGCGATATTCAGGTCCCCTCCGGGGCCACGCTTACGCTCGAAAGATGCACCGATATGCGATTCATTAAGGATGCCGTCTCCCCGTCCGGCATATCTCCTGGGCGGTGTGAAATCATAGTCGATGGCGGCTTTGTAGCCAGAGGAACTCACTCCGGCAGGATCAGGCTGGGCCCGGTGCAATACCCTCCTGTGAAGAACACCTGGATGGGTATCGTGGTGAAGCCAGGAGCTTCAGCTTCCTTCACAGAAGCAGAGATCTCAGGTGCAGTCACGGCAATCGAATGCCAGACCCAAGAGGTATGCATCTCAGAGTGCACCATCAAGAATTCATCTATCGGAGTGAAGGTGGTTTCGTCAGACCCCTTGATTGACAGTAACGTCTTCACCTCAAACGACAACGGGATATCGGCCAGCGGTGGCAGCCCGACTATTGTGAATAACAAGATTATGTCGAGCATCTATAACGGCATCATTCTCTCCAGTGCGTGCAACGCCTTGCTCGAGGCCAACGAGATTAGCCTGACCACCCAGGGCAATGGGATGGCTGTTTACTCCTCTACCCCGGTGATCAGGCGTGGCAACAGACTTCAGAGCAGCGCACTTTGCGGCATATACCTGAGCAATAGCTCGCCCTCAATTGATTCATGCTGGATAGGTTACAACGGCGACTGTGGCTTGAAGGTCGCGTCAGGTTCGGCTCCTGTTGTCAGCAAGACTTCGATCGTCTCAAACAGGTACGGCGTCGGTGTCTATTCGAATTCCAACCCTGTTCTGGGCAACATCCAGACGGGACAGGGTGGCCTCAATGACATACGCCAGAATACCCAGTATGCGATCTACAACAGGACCGCAAACAGGATAAAGGCCCAGATGAACTGGTGGGGAGGCGAGCCCCAGCCATCGATGTTCTACGGGCAGATGGATTATTCCTCCTGGCTTACCGAGCCGCCGGCCGGTGTCGAAGACAGGCCGGGAGAGACCAGGCTTATGCAGGCCCTATATCCTAACCCGTTCTCGCAAGCGGTCAGGCTGAGTCTCATGGTCAAGCCGAGCGATCTGCCGGTCACAGTAAGCATCTATGATGTCAGCGGCAGATTAGTGAAGAAGATGGGCTCCGGCTATGCGACCGGCAAGGTGAATCTGGAGTGGGACGGGCGGGACATGTTCGGGAACCGAGCTGGGAGCGGGACTTACTTTATCGCGATAACTTCAAGAAGCGGCGCCCAATCCAGAAAAGTGGTCTTACTGCGCTAAGGTTTCAGGTCCTTCTCCAGCAGGTCGTGAACCATCTCGGGATTGGCCCTTCCCTGTGTCGCTTCCATCACCTTGCCGACAAGAAAACGGAACGCCCTGACCTTGCCCTTCCTGTAATCCTCGACACTCGATGGGTTGGCTTGGATCACCTGGCCGACGAGGCGACGTAGCTCGCCCTCATCGCTCAACTGCGAAAGATTGCCCGCTTCAACTATGGCAAGTGCGCTCCTGCCGGTTTCCATCATCTCCTGGAATACCCGCTTCGCGATTTTCCCGCTTATCATCTTCCGGCTTACCATCGTGAGAAGGCCTGCTATATCTCCCGGCGTTATCTTGAAATCGTCTATCTCAACCTTGGTCTCATTGAGGACTCTGAGCACCTCGGTCATTATCCAGTTGCTTGCGGCCTTCGCATCTCGAGCGAGCCGCGCAGTCTCCTCGTAATAGTCCGCGAGCCTTCTGGTCGCGACAAGCACGCCTGCATCATACTCGGGAAGTGCCTGCTCCATGATGAAGCGCCTTTCCCGTTCGTGGGGTAGCTCGGGGAGCAGGCGTCTCAATGAATCCAGGTACTCCCTGCCAAGGTGAAGGCGAAGGAGATCCGGCTCGGGAAAGTATCTGTAATCGTCGACCTCCTCCTTGGACCTCATCACCATCGAGACCTGCTTCTCAGCATCCCAGAGGCGAGTCTCATGCCTGACTCTCGCCCCCGCCTGAAGCAGGTTCGTCTGCCGCGTCATCTCATAGTCAAGCCCTCGTTCCACACTCTTGAAGGAGTTCAGGTTCTTGAGTTCCGTTTTGGTGCCCAGTCCTTTCTCTCCCACCCGACGCACCGACACGTTTGCATCGCAGCGCAGATTACCGAGCTCCATGTTGCCTCCCGACACACCCGTGTACTCGAGAACCTGCTTGAGCCTGAGAAGATAGAGATGGGCGCGCCGGGGTGACGTTATCTCAGGGGCGCTCACGATCTCAAGAAGGGGGATGCCGCATCTGTTGAAGTCGATCCCGGTTCCGTCGGCGGTCCCGAGATGTACCGATTTGCCCGCGTCCTCCTCAAGGTGCAGGCGCTGGACGGCGACCGCCACCTCTTCCCCTCTGTCTCTGAAGATCACCCGGCCGCCTATCGCAAACGGTTTCTCATACTGGGAGATCTGATAGCCCTTCGGGAGATCGGGATAAAAGTAGTTCTTGCGTGCGAAGACCGATTCCTCGTTGATCTGGGCTTCAAGCGCAATCGAGGCGATTGCGGCAAGCCTTACCGCCTCGGAATTCACAACCGGGAGAGCGCCGGGCAGGCCTAAACAGATGGGGCAGATCTCCGTATTGGGCGCCAGGCCAAAGTCCGTGCGGCACCCACAGAACATCTTGGTCTGAGTCACGAGCTGGGCGTGAACCTCAAGCCCTATCACGGCTTCATACTTAGTTTCCGCCGTCATCGCCATCTTCCTGTATCTCACGATCTCCCATCGCAGGCCTCATCCCGTGCCACTGGGTCTCTCTCTCAAACACACGCGCGACTCGAAGCATCAAGGCCTCGTCGAAGGGTTTTCCGATAAGCTGCATGCCGATGGGCAAACCCTGGTCCGAGATTCCACATGGCACGGAGAGTGCCGGCAGGCCCGCAAGGCTCGGTGTTATCGTGAATACGTCGGACAGATACATCGTCAAGGGATCTTTGATTTTCTCACCCAGCAGGAATGCCGGGCTTGGAGCCGTCGGAGTGATGATGAGGTCCGCTGCCTCAAGAGCCTGTGTGAAATCATGGGCAATCTTGGTTCTGACCCTAAGGGCCTTGAGGTAGTACTGATCATAATAGCCTGCGCTCAACGCGTAAGTGCCCAGCATTATTCTGCGCTTCACTTCTTTACCGAAGCCTTCGCCGCGGGAGGCCATGTAAAGCGATTCAAGCGTATGGGCGCCATGCGAGCGCAAACCATAGCGCACGCCATCATATCTTGCAAGGTTGGAGGATGCCTCAGCGTCAGCAATTATGTAGTAGGCCGCCACGCCATAAGATGTGTGCGGAAGCGAGATCGTCCTGATACGGAACCCCCTGGCCTCATAGAAGCGCACCGCCATCTCCACTGCATATTTCACGTCATCGTCTATGCCGTCGCCCAGAAATTCTCTCGGCAGACCGATCGTGATGCCTCGAGGCTCGGGCACCTCCACCCTGTCGATTTCACCAACCTCCGCCGGAACAGATGTTGAATCCTTTGGATCATGGCCGAAAATCGTCTTGGAGACCAGTGCGCAATCAAGAACGTTTCCGGCAATCGCGCCTACCTGGTCCAATGAAGAGGCGAAGGCCACAAGCCCGTATCTCGAGACGCGACCGTAAGTCGGTTTGAGCCCCACAACCCCGCAGAAGGATGCTGGTTGCCTCACGGAGCCACCCGTATCGGTTCCCAGGGCAACCGGGGACTCGCCTGCTGCAACCGCCGCAGCAGACCCACCGCTTGAGCCGCCGGGCACCCGCCTTGTGTCCCACGGGTTACGCGTTATTCTGAATGCCGAGTTCTCGGTTGATGAGCCCATTCCGAACTCGTCACAATTGGTCTTGCCGATGACGACTGCACCGGCCTGCTTGAGCTTGGCCACGCAGGTCGCATCGTAGGGAGGGATGAAGCCCTGGAGTATCTTTGAACCGCAGGTGGTCTCGACATCTCTCGTGACGATATTGTCCTTGACCGCGACAGGAACACCATAGAGAGGCATCTCGTCGAGATTGACACGTCCGATCCCGCGGTCGAGTTCCCTTGCCCGGTCGAGGGCCGGCTCGCGCAAGACCCTGAGAAAGGCACCTATACGATCTTCGACTTGGTCGATCCTCGCGAGGAATGCGCTGAGGCAAGCCTCTGCTGAGAGCTCCCTCGCCCTTATCTTGCGGGCAATCTCATGGGCCGGAAGCCAACAGATATCATCACTCATCGGCTACCCTTCGCCTTCGATCACCCTGGGCACCATGAACATGCCATCGCGGCTGTCGGGCGCATTCTTGAGAACATCCGGCCTTGAAAGTGGCGGCTCGGGGAGGTCACATCTCGTCACGTTCTTCAAATCCACAACGTGCGATGTGGGTTCGACGCCCTCGGTGTCAACTTCGTTGAGCCGCTCCATATAGAGAAGGACCTCGCCCATCTGCTTTGTAAGCATCTCCTTTTCATCTTCGCTCAAGTCGACCATGGCAAGCCTTGCAACATGCTCGACAATCTCTCTCGTCAGTTTCACAGTCCGCTCTCCTCGACAAGTTCAAGGTTGGCGTATCTGGCAAGAATCCGCTTTGTGATGCCCGGGCCGAACGTGACAGTGAGCCTCAGGCCGTCGCCAAAGCCTTCGCATGTGACCACCCTTCCCACACCCCAGTCGGGGTGCCTGACTCTAGTCCCCGCCCGGATCACCTTTTCCTCGCCTGCGTCCCATGGTGCATGATCCGTGGACTCATGGTTTCTGTCGTGGTGGGAAACGTAGCTCGACGTGAGAATCTCAAGGTAGGTCTCAGGTATCTCTTCAAGGAAGCGTGAGGCGACCTGGGCTACCCAACCGTGGAAGCCCCGTCTGCCCGAAGCGAGCGAAACCAAGACCCGCTCCCTGGCCCGTGTGAGCCCCACGTAGAAGAGGCGCCGCTCCTCCTCGAGCTCCTCCCGGTCTTCGAATGAAGTGTGGTGCGGTATCAGACCCTCTTCGACCCCGGCTATGAATACCACGGGAAACTCGAGGCCCTTCGCATTATGAAGTGTCATCAAGCTCACGGCATCCTTGCGGTCATCCCAGAGGTCTATGTCCATGATCAGGGAGACCTCCTCAAGAAACTTCTCGAGGGTAGGCTCCGCCCTCTCTTCGAACTCGAAGCCGCTTGCCACAAGCTCTCTGACGTTCTCAGCTCGCGTGATGGCGTCCACCGTTGCCTGCTGCTTGAGGTACCCGAGGTAGCCGGACTTCTGAGCCACCGAACCGATGAGATCGCCGAGCGACTGAGGCTTGAGCGTTCGGAGCTCGCTGATCATGTTGGAGAAAGCCTGAAGCTTCTGCCTCAAGCCGCTGTGGATGCCGTCGATCTCAGGCAGGTGATCAAGCGCCTCGAGAGCCGAGCACCCCTTCTCCGCAGCGAATTGCTTCAGACGCGAGAGCGTCACATCACCAATGCCCCGCGGCGGAACATTTATCACCCTCATGAGGCTGACCGAATCCTGCGGATTGGCAATCAGCCTCAGATATGCGATGATGTCCTTGATCTCCTTTCGCTCATAGAATTTTGTACCTCCCACTATCACATAGGGTATACCCTTGCGCCGCAGAGCATCCTCGATTGATCTTGACTGGGCATTGGTCCGGTATAGGACAACGAAATCCGCATATCTTCTCGTTTCGTCCCGGGCCAGACCGTCGATCATGTCGGCAACCAGCCGCCCTTCATCCTGCTCGCCACTCACGAAGGCAACTCCGATTTTCCTGCCGACCTCGTTTTCGGTCCAGAGTTCCTTCTGCTTCCTTCGCCTGTTGCAGCCTATCACTGCCTGGGAAGCTGCCAGAATCGTCTTGGTGGAACGATAGCACTGCTCAAGCCTTATGACTTTGGCATCAGGGAAATCATGCTCGAAATTGAGGATGTTCGCCACGTCGGCGCCTCGCCACCTGTATATCGACTGGTCATCGTCACCCACCGCGCATATGTTCCTGTGCCGGCTCGACAGCAACTTCACCAGCTCATACTGGGCCTTGTTGGTGTCCTGGTACTCATCAATCAGGATGTATCTGAATCGCGAGGCGTTTCGATCGAGGGCTTCGCTCGAATGCCGGAAGAGCCTCACAGGAACACCGATCAGATCATCGAAGTCGAGGGCGTTGCTGGCCCTGAGACCGCTCTCGTAACCGAAATAGACAAGGGCCATTTTGGCATCATAAGGGCCGCCTATTTCACCGACTTCTTCGGGCGAGAGCAGGTTGGACTTGGCCCAGCTGATCCTGGAGAGCACTGCCTGGGGCGAGATCTTCGCCTGCGACATCCCAAGGTCTGCCATCACCTGTTTAACGAGCACCATCTGGTCCTGCTCGTCATATATCGTGAAGTTGGGCGAGATGCCCATATGCCTGCCTTCTATCCTTAAGATTCTGGCACATATCGAATGGAATGTCCCCATCCACAGGCCGGCAAAAACATTGCCGACCAGGCCCCTCACCCTCTCTTTCATCTCTCCTGCGGCCTTATTGGTGAAGGTCACAGCAAGTATCTCATAGGGCCGCGCCCCACCCTGAGCCAGAAGATGGGCGATCCTGTGAGCGAGCACACGGGTCTTTCCGCTTCCTGCGCCGGCCAGCACGAGCAAGGGGCCGGTGATGTGCGTGACGGCTTCTCTCTGCGGAGGATTGAGACTCTGGAGGTGATCCACCTAGAACTCTCCACCAAGCGAGAAGTGTACCCGGCGGCCGACCTCGCCACCGAAGCGGGTAGCCCATGCGAAATCAAGCTTCAAGAGGAAATAGGCAAGCCACATTCTCATGCCTACACCATAGCTGGCATTGAGACCCTTGAGCTCCTCTCTGCCATCAGGAAGGCGGTGGGCAACTCTCAGATCATTGAAATCGCCGTTCCACGCGCCGCCGATATCGAAGAAGAACACTCCCCTCAGGTCACCCAGAGAAAGAGGAATAGGACCTCTCATGATCAGTCTCTCAATGAAGGGATAACGGAGTTCGAAATTGCCGAGCGCGATGTTGTTTCCGGCGAACTCCAAGTCCTCGTAACCACGGAGCGTATAGGGACCACCGAGGAAGAAAACCATGGGCTGACTGCCTTGGCTTGTGGCCCCGAGCAACCTTGCCGCGAACTGGGTATGCGCGGTGACCCTAAAATACTTCCTGTAGTCGAGCATGCCGTTGGTGAAGGAGAGATCACTGCCGAAGACATCGACCAAGGATCGCTCCACGCTCAGTGAGTACCGAGTGCCGCCCGCGGGTCCGGTCAGGCCCCATATGGTCGTGTCCTTCACATACGAAAGGCGCGGGATGAAGAGATTCTCGTTCTCACGCTTTGCAATAATCGGGCTATCAAGATACTCAGAACCTTCTTCATATATCTCGCGGTCGATACGCATGGCGGTGAAATCAAAGTCAAACCTTCTGAATATGTCTATTGGCAGCGAGAGGGCCAGGACTCCACCGTAATTCCGTTCGGAGAAGAGCTTGTTCTCTTTGCCCTCCCCTACGGTGCCGCCCATAGTGGTCCGATCGGAGTAATAGTAATTCTTGAAGTGGAACACTCCGCCGCCGTAGTCTGTCCTTCTCGCCAGGTAGTAATAGATTGCGAGGAAATCGGTCTCCTCGATCGAAGAGAAGAAATCCGACGCAATGTAGATCTGGTGATTGCCGAGGATGTCACTTACGGAAAGCTGTGTCATGCCCCCAAAACCGAATGCGCTGCTATACTGGAATGACCCCGCCACCCAGTCAGGCGTGAAATGGATCCGGTAACGT
>CAYHHI010000042.1:0-30025 GCA_964356335.1 uncultured bacterium | reverse complement strand
CGGTTGGGGTATCCGCTCGAGCATTTTACGGTGGGGGTCTGTAACCTCTTGGCTATCACGCAACTGAAGCCCATTCGAGCAAATGTGGAGAGTGTTATCTGGTTTCCAGATAAAGCTCCGCCGCTTCGGCTTAAACCCGCCTGCTGAGCCTGGCAACTTATCTTCCACTTCCGTCGGTGGAAAAGAGGCTTGCCTTCGGCCATTTCACATCCACAGCAAGCACTTTGAAGAAGGCCATGGGGCCCCTGCTCGTCCGGACGCCTGAATCTGTACCGGCGGATCTCACCCCTTCTTGGGATTGAGAATAGAAATCATGACAGGAGAGCGCATCATCGGAGCGAATCCCCCGCGCGGCTGACCTCAAGGCACTCTTCCGACCTCACGAAGCTGCGGAAACCGTCGTCGGAAACCGTCCTCTATACCCATCTACGCCCATCTCCTGCTTCAAGTCCCTCAGCACCTTCCCGCATTGGGGGACCTCCCAATCGCGAACCGATTTGCAGTGGCATATTGCGGGTACCGTGTGGTATAATCGCCGTCAAGAGCTCTGAACTTTCATGTCCGAACTTCCATGACAGAGGTTGCGTCGGGTGATGCGGCAGTCGCCACTAGAACCTGCCCGCGCATGGAGCCTGGCCGGTATTCGGTTGCCCGGGATGGCACCAGGCAGGCGGGCGTGTATCGAGCGGCGTGTATTTCTACAAGATGGAAGCCGGGCAGTATTTGGCGACCAAGAAGATGTTGGTCGTGAAGTAGAGAGTGGCGTCGGAACTGATAGGGCTCGTCTGGATCTGCATGCTTCAGGCTAGGTTGACCGTCAGATGGAGGCGATGGAAGGGACTCAAGAGAGCCGGACGATTTAGCATGAATGGTTCAGGACAATCATGTGTGCGGGGGCAAGGGAGTAAGCATTGGGCATGCCGGAAGGCATAAGGCTTGCGGGCACAACGTGTCGCATGGGGGGGGCCGTGACCATGAGAAGAGTTCAGGTCGTAACTGCAGTGGCGATTGGGGTTGTGATCTTGGGGCTTGCCCCTGTTTCCTTTGGAATCAGGGAGAGGGTAAGGCAAGTCCAGCCGTCCAGTCACCTCTTAGGGGATGCGCTGCCATCGGAGCCATTCGTGATTGTCCAGGAGGGAGTCCCGACATGGGTGGTGCCTGAACAGACACGGTCGTTCGTTGGAGCAGCCTGGGTTTTGCCACATTATTGGAATGACACATATTGTTCTGGCGACCCACTTGGTGGCCATGGAGGTGAGGCAACCGGTGGGCCCGGTGGTTTTGCAACCTGGTGCGTGGAGAGAGGGGTCGGCGACTCTTGCGGCACCAGACCGCCGTGGGACCTCCACTGCTTTACGTACCTTGATGTGAGAACATTGGCATCACAGATGAACATCAACTACTGGCACATTGATAGCTACCGCACCGGGCAGAGACTGTACACTGGCACGCGTGCGCTGTGGTGTGGGTCGGATACCCTGTGGTATGAATTGCCCGTCGAGTGCGGTACCTGGATCAATCCACCCGGTTATGGTAATCAATGGGACTGCATAGTGCAGCTTCGGCTGCCTGATGCATTCTCTGTCGCAAATGGCTGTACGCTCTACTTTGATCCTAGGTATGACACGGAGTGCCAATACGATTTCCTCTATGTGGACTACTGGAATGGCAGCAATTGGGTCACCCTGGCCACATTCAACGGCACCAGCAATGACCCGGGCCCCGCATGTGGAGACCCAGCGAAGCCGAATATAGACTACTTCCTCAACACAGACGTGAATAGGCTTCCCAACTGTAACTGGCAGGGGAGGTTTCCTTTCGACGTGCCGGCATTCAGGGGAAAGATCTCACACGTGATGCTCGGCACCGTAGTACAGGGGCCCAGGTTCAGATGGAGGTTCGTATCTGACGCGGCCTGGAGTGATGCCGATGGCATGGGCAACACCGATGGAGCGGCCTTTATTGACAACGTGTGGGTGAAAGGTGATCTGGGGAGCAGTTACACTCAGGACTTCGAGACCTGCTCCGTTTTCGGGGCGCTTCCCCAGTACTGGAGCTTGGGGAATCCCGCCCCCGTTGCCCAGGGGTGGCATATAAAGCACGATAGTGATCCGCCTTATGAGGGTAATGAGGCTGGCGTAGTCCGTACAACGTGTCTTCTGGACTCCTCGTGGACGTGGCGTGCCAGGCCGGAAAACGGCTTCCCTCCTGGCTCACCCCAGAGGTACGGCTCATACTACAGGCTACTTTCGCCCAGGGTTGCAATTCAGAACACTGGGTGCGTTGTCCAGTATGACCAGTTCATGTGTACGCGTGGCTACACCTGCGACTACACCGATACGAAGGTGAGATTCCATGATGTCCTGTCTCACAGGTGGTGTCCGTGGATAAACATTGATGGCTACATTCTTAGCGGGGGATGTACCTTCTGGAACCTCGATTACACTGAAGAGGTCAGCGGGCTCTATGGGGCTGGTGCCGACTCTGTGCGATTTGGGTGGGATCTGATTGACGTGTCTGTGCCTGGCGACCCGTGTCGCGGCAAGCATAAGGACACCGACGACCTCATTGATAACGTATCCATCGGTTTCTTCGCTCAGACTTCAACCATGTTTGCGGCTCGTGGGCCCGATCTTCTCCAAGACAGCTTTCTTCCAGGTGTATCTCAAGCTTTCAACTCTTTCTTCGACGCGTATGATCCCGACACGATCGCCAGGTACTCAGGAAATGAGCCGGCTACGCTTCCTAAGGATCAACAGCTCTGTGTCTCATGCCGGGATAAGGATGGCCTGGCTGAGGTCAAGGTTTTTGGAAGCGATGATGGCGGAGCCACTTGGGCGAGCAGGAGCATGACTCTATCTGTTCCCAACGATCCCTATCACCCGGATCTCGGTGGCGAGTACTATGGTACTCTCAAGGCAGGTGACTTCAGTCCTGGTGACACTGTGTGGGAAGCCGGTACTGAGGTCTGGTACTATGTGAAGGCCACCGACCTCGGGAGCCAGGTCACCTATTTCCCTGCCACTGCGGATTCTGGTAATGCCGGCCACACGGGAGGGCGTGACGACTATCTCGAGTTCTCGATCCTGCCGATGTACCCGCCGGAATATACGGGTGTCAAGATACTCCTCGTGGATGGTCATGACAGAGATGTCTATGATTGGTCGTCATGCTTGTCGCGTCTCGACAATAGCACGCCGCTTGAGGACATCTATAGGCAGACGCTTGTTGATGCAGGCTATTCCTTCGACAAGTACGACATCGGCGGTGCCGGGGGCAGTGTTCAGATAGATCCCATCTGGATGTACGACTACTATGATGCGGTAGTGTGGTTTACCGGGCCGCGCTTCGCCGCACACCTCTTTGACAAGGAGGCCCAGGAAGCCATAAGAACTTATCTTGCTGGCGGTGGCAACGTAGTACTATGTGGCGATAGGATCGCCTATGCCATGGCTCAGGCTGGCGGTAACGAGGACTTGCTTGATGGTGACTTCTTAGGCGGCATCATGGGCTGCACTTACCAGGAGGAAATGGAAGGTCCCTTCGAAAAACCTTTCGTTTACATGGACGCTGCGGATACGGTTTCGGTCTTCGGTACCCCGGTGGATATCGACCTGGGCCCGCTCGTCATCTATAGGGAGTATCCGTATCTTAAGGAAATGAGTTATGTGCTGACAGACACCATTCCGCTTCCTGTTGGCTACACAGCGCAGCAGATTCTCCGGGTAACCAACCCAGGCTTGGTTGCTAACGCAGATGGGGCTATCTATGTCGAGTACCAGGATACCGGTCAGTGCGTATTCGTCAACTTCGACATGTGTGCCATGGTGAACCACTGGGCCACCTCGTGTACTGGAGTCACGCCCGATCCGGCACCGGACTTCAATCCAGGTTACTACTATGGCCGTGTTGACCTCATGCGCGCCATTCTTGACGATCTCTTTGAACTGTCCACGGCTGGGAGTAGCACACCTCGTGATTCAGGGCCGGGCGCGACCTATCGGTGGGCTCTTGGCCAGAACAGCCCGAACCCCGTGGGAGCGGCCACGGAGATCCGTTTTGAGGTTGCCCATACGAGCGATGTCTCGATCAGGGTCTACAATGCGATGGGGCAGTTGGTGCGGGTGCTGAAGCATGAGCGCATGGACCCTGGCAGATATTCGGTTGCCTGGGACTGCACCAACCAGGCAGGCGGGCGCGTATCGAGTGGGGTGTACTTCTATAAGATGGAAGCCGGGCAGTTCTCCGCCACAAGAAAGATGCTGGTCGTTAAGTAGAGAACCGGGGAGAGGCAAGTCAAACTGGTCAGAAACCAGGGGCCTTCGGTAGGCCGAAGACCCCGTTTGCTGTGTTCCCATCTGCCCCATTCCCCCACTCATCTTCCCCACAATCCCGATATCGCCTCGACGGCCATTCTCCCGGCATCTTCCACGCCCCCACCCTGCAAATCCGATGTTATCCCGCCAGCTATGCTCTCGGCATCCTCCCCCGCGCCCCAGGGCGGAGTGCCACCTAACCGGCCTGAAATCAACGCATTGCGCAGACCGCGGGTCAGCCCCCGAGGCGGGCAAGGTGCCCGCTGCTCTCCCCGCGCAATCTCATGCCAAATCCTTGCAAAAAACCGCTACACATTCTTCTTGACAAAAATTGTTTTTGGTATTAAGTCGGGTTTGGCAAAAAAGCGATCTTGGACTGAGGCTCTTGATCGGAGGGGGTGGGTCACTTGAAGTGTCACTATCATCCTCGTGCCAATGCTTCGGCCGAGTGCTCGGTGTGCGGGGTGAGCCTTTGCAGGAGATGCATCATCGAGGATCGAGGAACCCTATTCTGCGATAGCTGCTATGCGGCCGGCGAAGGTGAAGAAGAGGCTAAGGCCGCCGAGCATGAAGAAGACGAGCTCGAAAACGAAGACTACATCGATCTTGAGCTGATGGATTTGCTTGATACCGAAGACGACGAAGGCCTATTTTGAGTGTAAGCAGTAAGTGGCGTGAGTTCGGCACACGTAGGGTTCGAGGCCTTCACACGATGTGACATTCAGGAACCCTCCGCGCCAGCCGGGCCGCGGCCCCGCAGTTCCTGCCCCTGTTGACTTTGCGCTTGAAACGCACTTATATTGAGTTAAGATGAAAACACACCCGAATCTAGCAAAGGTACTGCTGCCTGCGGCGATTCTATTTCTCTCTTTGGTCGGCCAGAGCCTTGGCCTTCCGGACGAATTCACCATTGCACGCCTCAAGTACAGGGGTGGCGGCGATTGGTACACCGATCCCACCTCGCTTCCCAATCTCCTTCGAGAGGTGGAGCGAGCTCTGGGCACGGCAACGGCCAAAGAAGACGCGCGAGTCTCGATAATGGACGAGGTTCTCTTCACCTATCCATTCCTTTACATGACTGGGCACGGGGCAGTCGAGTTCTCAGATGAAGAGGCCGCCAGGCTAAGGCTCTATCTCACCTCTGGAGGTTTTCTCTGGGCCGACGACTGCTATGGCATGGATGAGACCCTCCGGAAGGAGATAAGAAAGGCCTTTCCCGACGATGAGCTGGTGGAGCTCCCCTTCAGCCATGAGATCTATCACATAGTCTATGACTTCGCCGAAGGGCTTCCCAAGGTACATGAGCACGCCGGCGGCGCGCCCCACGGTTATGGGATAATCCATGAAAGTAGGCTCGTGGTTTTCTATACCTTCAACACCGACATCGGTGACGGCCTTGAAGATGCGGATGTGCACCGAGATCCACCGGAAAGGAGGGAAGCGGCTATGAAGATAGCCACGAACATAGTCGCTTATGCCCTCACGCACTAGGATCTTCACGAGGAGCTCTGATCTTGGCGACCACGCGACCGCAGGCAGAAGATAGGCCCCAAGCACGCGACGTCATCCGCAAGCTCGCCAGGGTCAGAAACTCAACTATCACGGTTGGAGTCCTGTCTGCAGTGCTTGCGGGCCTGGTTCTGGTCGGTCTCGCCTGGATCGTACTCTCGATTCTCGATATGTGGCTCGGCCTGGGAGGCATCGCCTTAAGAATAGTTGCCGTGCTGGCGCTCGTCCTTGCCCTCGGGGCCCTGGCTTACAATCTCCTCAGCGTATTCAGGATCTCCCATTCGATAAGGAGCTATGCCGCACGGGTGGGGAGAGAACTCAAGGATCTAGGCCTCGATCTCGTGACCCTGCTCGATCTGGCCGAGATTGACAACCGCAAGTTTGGCTACTCAGAGATTCTTATCTCCAGGGCGATCAGCGGTATCGCCGAGCGCGTGAGGCATCTTGATCTCCAAGCCAGTGTCAGGAAGAGGGCGCTTGCAGTGTATTCCATACCATTGGCCGGCATCGTCGTGGGCAGTCTCCTGTGGTGGCATTTTGATGGTGGCAGCTTCACCTATTCGGGGGCAAGACTTCGCTACCTGTGGGGGCTTTCGAGGGACAGCGGCATTCACATCGCAGTGGAACCCGGCGATCGGGAAGTGCTTGCTGGCTCAGACCTTGAAGTGGATGCCGAGATAACCGCTTTCGCGAAGAGGACGCCGAGCCTCCATGTTCTCACAGATGGCGAAGAGCGAGCCTATGCGATGGAAGGGCTTGACTCGCTCGGGGCCAAGGAACGCCTCCGGATCAGGGGGCACGCTCACTACAAGAGTACCCTCTCCAAGCTCGACAGGGATATAGCCTATTTTGTGACCCTGGGCGACCAGGCCACACGGGTTTTTCGTGTCTCGGTGAAAGAGGAGCCCCGGATTACGGCGGGCAAGATAACGCTGGTCTATCCAGGCTATACCGGACTGGGGCAGGAGACGCTTCCCCGGGGGAACTGGGACCTGAGCGCACCCTATGGCACGGAAGCCCTACTTGAACTTACGGCGAACTGCGCTCCCGAGAGCGCCTGGATATCCGTCATTGGGGAAGGCGGCAAGAGTTGGGACGAGCCGCTTCAGGTGATGGCGGACTCGATGGCTACAAGGATGAGGCTCGCCGAAGACTTCAGCTACACCCTCGAGTTTATGGCCGTGGAGGGTCCCAGGGCCAAGCCGCACGGTCCCCACACCGTGAAAGTAGTCAGCGACAAGTCGCCATTTGTGAGAATAGAGAGCCCCGCCAGGGAGATCATGCTTGAGGCCGACATGCTGATACCCTTGTCGGTTATGGCGCTGGACGATTACGGCATCTCGATGATGAAACTCTACTATGAAACGAAGGGGGGGAAGGGGGAAATCAGCCTTGCTTACCACGGTAAGACCCAGGCGAGATGTGACTGGACCTGGGACATAAGCCAGCTCGATGTCTTCCCCGGAGAGGCCCTGTCGTACTACGTCGTGGTCGCGGACAATGATGCCCTGACCGGTCCCAAATACTCCAAGACAGATGTCTATATCGCAAGGGTGCCTACGGTCTACGATCTCTACCAAGAGGTCGAAAAGCAGCAGGATGAGGGTGTCCAGGATCTTGAGGAAGTGGCCGACAAGACCAGGGAACTCAAGGAGGACTTGGAGAGAATCGCCGAGGACATGAAGAAGGACACCCAGAAGGGGAGCGAACTCCCGTGGGAAGAGGAGCAGGCCATCAAGCAGAATCTCGCCGAGCAGGAGGACGTTGCCAAACGGCTTGACGAGATGACATCATCGCTCGATGAAACACTTGATCTGATGAGCCAGAATAACCTGGTGAACTTCGATGTCATCGAGAAGATGGAAGAGATCAGGCAGCTCTTGAATGAGGTAGCGACCGAGGATATGAAGAAGGCGCTGGAGCAGATGCGCGAGGCGATGGCAAACCTCACACCCGAGGAAATAAAGGCAGCGCTTCAGAACATGAACCTCAGCCAGGAAGACCTCCTGAGAAAGCTCGACCAAGCCATCCAGATACTCAAACGCCTTAAGGCCGAGCAGAAGATGGAAGCCGTCTTGAACCTTGCCAATGACATCGCCCAAGGCCAGAAGGAAGTGAACGACCAGTTGCGCAATCAGGCGGACCTCGCCGGCGCCGAGAACAAGGAGAAGCGGCTTGCGGAGGACACCTCAACCCTGAAGCAAATGATGCAGAGTCTCAAGGATCTGCTTGCGTCTCAGAATAATCCCGTTGCGGGCGACATCGAGAAGGCAGGTGAGTTTCTTGATGCTGCGAAGATCGAGGAGGCGATGGCGGGGATGCTCTCGCAGATGTCAAGCGGCAGGCGGTCATCGGCGCTCCAAGCGGGAGAAGGCCTCCAGCAGAATCTCGAGCAACTAGCCGGTATGCTCAGCGCCGCGAGCGAGAGCCTCTCAAACGATGAGCGGCAGCAGGTCATGCAGGCTCTGACCAAAACCATGAATAGCCTCAGGGACATCTCCGGGAGGCAGGAGGAAGTGCTTTCGGCACTCGACAACTCCCAGTCCGATGTTCTGAGATCGGAACTTGCGAGGCGGGAGATGGTCTATAAAGAAGCGCTGGATAAGGTTGCGGAGGACGTGTTCGAAGTTTCCAAGAAGAGTCTCTTCGTCAGTCCCATACTTGGGCGGGCCATCTTGAAGATCAGTGACCAGGTCAATACGGCCTCCAAGGATCTGGCTGAGGGAACGGGCCGTAATGCGCGGCGCAATGTCAAGGCTTCGCTTGGAGCGATGAACCAGATGGTGGCCGGCCTTATGGAGGCGATGGATAAGGCATCTTCCTGCTCGTCACCGAGCGGCATGTGCGAGGCATTCGATAGTCTCGAGGGTATGTGCGCAAGCCAGATGGGAATCAATCTGGGTACGCAGCAAGCCATGGGGCAGGGGGAACAGGGCGAGCAGGGCCTCAGCATGGAAGCGCGAGCCCAGATGTCAAGACTCGCTGCAGAACAGCAGGCAGTGAAGAAGGGTCTTGAGGATTTCACGGGTCAGTACGGCAACCGGGCCGACATGCTCGGTAGGCTGGATGATCTCATCGAGGAAGCCAAGCGTGTGATCGAAGATTTAAAAAGGGGGAGTGTGAACGAGGAGACCTTGAAGCGGCAGGAACAGATTCTCACGCGGATGCTCGATGCCCAGAAATCCTTGAGGCGCAGGGAATATACGCAGAGGCGGAAGTCGCGGCCAGGTGAGCTATACCAGGTTGCTTCTCCGCCACCGCTCTCCCTTGAGGAACGCGAACGGGTGGTGCGCGACCTCCTTTACAAGGGGCGCGGCTACTATCCTCCCGAGTATGAAGAGCTTATTAGAGCCTACTTCAAGGCGATCTCTTTGGAGAAGGTGAAACAATGAAGATCTCATTCATAATTGCGGCAATGCTGATTGGCGGCATTGTCGCCTCCACGCTTCTCGTCGGAGTTGAGAGCGAGCTGCTTGCCGTCCTGCTCTTGGCGTCTCCGGCCTACGCCGAGGGAAGCGGCACGATCGCCGGTGCGGTCGTAGATGCCAAGGATGGCAAGCCCCTCTCGGACGCAGTCGTGATAATCCTGGGCACGCGACTGGGAACTCCTGTCCAGGCGAATGGCGAATTCGTAATTGAGAACGTTCCGGAGGGGACCTATTCAGTCCGGGCTGCCATTATGGCTTACGCTACCGAGACGAGGAACAATGTCGTGGTCACGCCAAACCAGACGACCAAGCTCGAATTCAGGCTCAAAGCCGCAGCAGAATTCCCGCCAGCCAATGAAAGTGATAGAGACAAGTCCTTGCACGAGGCAACAGTGCTGGCCCGTTCGGGCAATTACGACGCTGCCATCCAGAAACTCGAGGGGCTTTACGCTTCTTATCCCGATGATGCCGTGGTTGTCTCGGGTCTCTTCAGCGCGCTCGTTGAAGTAAAGAGGTACGACCGGGCTGAGGCGGTCATCAAGAAGTTTGTCGAGCGCCGCCCGATGGATCCCAAGGGACTTGGAGATCTGGCCTCACTTTATCTTATCAGTGGGCGGAAGGAGCCCGCCCTCGATATCCTGGAAAGACTCATAAAGATTGCCCCTGATGAGACATGGACTTATCAGTCGGCATTCTCGATCCTTTGGCGCTCGGGAGCTCTGGATGAAACCGTCGCCATGATCACGAGAGGGAGGAAAGCAACAGGGGATTCTACGCTGCTTGCCGGCGATGCGGCCCAGGTCTATAGGAGCCTTTCGAGATACGACGCCGCTACCACGGAGTACCTGCTTGCCGCCGTGGGCGAGCGTGATCCTGAAATCGCCGCGGACGGCATCGTTGAGATGGCTCAAAACGCGGAGGCGAGAGCGGCCATCGTGGGGGCGCTCAACAGCGCGGCAGGAAAACAGGCGTTTGAGCAGGTCGCTCGGACATGTCTGTGGCAAATCCATCTGCTGGATGCTGACTGCCAGCGAGCTTTCGACCAGATCTCGATTCTTGCCCGTGATAAGAAGCTCTCCCCCGAGATTCTATCGAACTTCGCAGCGAAATCTCAGGCGAAGGGCTGCAACAGGGAATGTGCCGAGGTCTTCAATCTTGCGCTATCGCTTCCCGAGAACAAGGCGGATTTTCCTCTGCTGCTGTTCAGTAAGGGCGGATGCGAGCTCAGGGCCGGCCTCCCCGATCAGGCGATTGCTACTTACAATGAAGTGGTCAGGCGATACCCGGATTCAAAGTGGGCGTGCGACGCACAGGTGGCCCTCGGGAAGATATACCATGACCAGGGGAGGCTTGAAGATGCGATTGCTCAGGCAGACAAGGTGATCGCCGCGAAGTATGGGGGCGATGCCAAGTATGATGCCATTCTTTTCAAGGGAGACTGCCTTGTAAGTGCGGGCAATCTCGATGATGCCTTCACGACGTACGATCTGGTTGGGACCGACTGGAAGCCGAACTTTGCCCAGGAGGCCTTCTATAATCTCGGGGAGATCAGGTTCTACCAGGCGAACTTCGAAGATGCGCTTTCCTATTATAACGTCACGTTGAAAGAATACGCCGATGAGCCGCGTGCAAATGATGCCATCGAGAGGCTACTGCTCCTGAAGGCAGCCAAGGGGGATCTGGCCAAGTTGTGGCTGAAGGATTTTGCCCAGGCGGCCCTACTCAGGAGGCAAGGCAGAATCGATGAGGCGGTGGTGCTGCTCACCAAGCGTGCGGACGAGCCGGGGCAGGGTCCCATCAAGATCGAGAGTCTCAAGAGCCTGGCAGCAATTGACCGCGACCGTGGCGATTTCGAAGGCGCCATAAAGATGTATAAACTCATAGGCGAGACGCTCGATACCTACTTTTCGCCAGCTGCCCTTGAGGCTGTTGGTGATGTCTATCTGAAACTCGGCAAGGCACCCGAAGCGATCCAGACTTACGAGGAAGTGATACTCAAGTATCCCGATAGTGTCTCGGCTGGTGAGGCGAGGAGGAAAATCGATGTCGCGAAGCGGGAGGCTCAGAGCGCACCGTCCCAGGCGCCGGCAAACAAGCCATAGGGAATCCCCACTCTGGCTCGTCGTACTCGCACTGACGCTACTCGTGTCTCTTGCTCTTCCCGGGATCGCGTCGGCAGATAAGATCCTGATTCACATGGATCTTGCCCAGACAGATCATCTCAAGGCCTATGGCGTGGCATACTGGTGCCTCGAGCAGGGGCTGAATGTGGAGTGGCTTCTGAATTATCGGGGCGGCTCCTTCATGGTTGATGCATCGGATCTCCTCGCACGCAAAGCCACACTCATGGGTGTCGTGTTTGATGTGATTCCGTCCGGGTCCGTTGCGGAGATCTATTCGACGATCGAGCGCGAGAACATGGAAGTCGTGCTTCTTGAGAAAGCGCCTGCGATCGCGGTCTATGCCCCGCCCGATAAGGAACCCTGGGACGATGCCGTGATGCTCGCCCTGGACTATGCCGAGATTCCTTACACTAAGGTCTATGATGAGGAAGTCCTGACGGGGGCCCTCGACAATTATGATTGGCTTCACCTCCACCATGAGGACTTCACGGGGCAGTACGGCAAGTTCTACGCAAGCTACCGCGATGCTGACTGGTACAAACAGCAGGTGGCGACCTCAGAGGCTACCGCGAAGAAACTGGGCTTCGCCAAGGTCTCGGAGCTCAAGAAGGCCGTTGCGCGCAACATCAAAGAATATATCGGCCGGGGCGGATTTGTTTTTACGATGTGTTCGGGAACTGACTCCTTCGATATCGCGCTGGCCGCTGAGAACGATGACATAGTTGCAGATGTTTTCGATGGCGATCCGCCCGATCCGCTGTGCCAGCAGAAGATTGACTACGCGAAGACCCTGGCCTTCACCAACTTCAAGATAATTCCCAATCCGTTGATTTACGAGTATTCCGACATTGATACCACCCCGAAGGCGTCCCGCCGAGGCCAGGCCAATGACTATTTCACCCTCTTTGATTTCTCGGCCAAGCAGGATCCCATTCCTGCCATGCTCACCCAGAACCACGTTGCCGTAATAAACGGGTTCATGGGACAGACCACGGGGTTTGAGAAGAGTCTCATCAAGAAGAGCGTGACGATTCTTGGCGAAACCGAAGGGCAGGATGACATCAAGTATCTTCATGGAGCTCTGGGCCGCGGCACCTTCACCTTCTATGGCGGCCATGATCCGGAGGACTATCAGCACATGGTGGGTGACCCACCCACCGATCTTGCGCTTCACAAGGACTCGCCGGGCTACAGGCTGATTCTCAACAACATCCTTTTCCCGGCCGCGCGGAAGAAGGAACAAAAGACTTGAGACAACGCGACACCTGAAAGCGAGGCCATCTTGCGATCATCCCCCGAATGCTTCCCGTGCTCGATAAATCAGGCTTTGAGAACGGTGAAGATGGCAGGCCTTGGCGAGACCGCCCAGGCGATGGCGGTGTTGGAGGCCGAGCGGGCATTGGTTGGAACCGACCATGCAGTGCCTCCCGCCGTGATCGCGACCGCTGCCATAAAGGCCGCAGAGGGGCTTTACCCCGGGATCGATCCCTTCCTGGAGATGAAACTGAGGACCACTGAAGAAGCGCTCGCTATGTACAGGGTTATCAAGCCAGATGTCATGGCGAAGCTCGCGAACATGACACCCGTTGAGAGAATCCGCTACTGTGCGAAGCTTGCGGCGGTCGGCAATATCATAGATTTCGGGGTTGGCCTTGAATTCGATCTCGAGAAGACACTGACGGAAACGCTGATGGCCAAACTCGCTCTTGATGATTCGGAGCGGTTTTATGATGCAATCGCCTCGACCGACAGTCTCCTCCTCGTAAGTGATAACGCCGGCGAGATTGTGTTCGACCGGTTTCTCATGGATGAGGCGGTGCGGCTCGGCAAGAGGGTTTACCTGAGTGTCAAATCAGGCCCCATCCTTAACGATGCAACCGCCGAGGATACGGCGCGGGCCGGCATCGGCAAGCCCATTGAAGTGATTGAGACAGGCTCATCAAGCCTCGGTGTCATTTTCGAGGAATGCAGCGAGGAATTCCGAGAACTCTTCTGGAGCGCCGGGGTCGTCCTCTCCAAGGGCCAGGCAAACTACGAAACCCTGGACCAGTCTTCTCGGAGCGTCTTCTTCATCCTCCGCGCCAAGTGCCCCATCGTCGCGCAAGAACTCAGCGTACCCACGGGGGCCTCGGTCCTGACATGGAATGGCGTCTAGAAGAGGGGGCCATCCGGGACCAAGGTCACGCAAAATTCTAGTTCAGAAGAACCTGTCGAGTCCGGCTGACCAGTAGAAGCGTGGAAGATCCCCCTTGCGCCAGAAGGTGCCGCCGAGTTCGGTGGAGAGAGAGAAGTGGCCGCCGAGCGCGTACGGGAAGACCCGGAACCCTAAGTGCGGGCTCCAACCATTGAGGTTCTCTGCAAGGTCTGCCGTCGCCCCGAGATAAAGTGAGACTGATGAATACTCAGAGTTGCGGCGGTGGAGGTCCAGAGTGACTTGCCCTAACTTAGCGTAATCCCACGTCTTGTTGCGGCGCTCAAACCCGTAAGTGCCGCTGAGGTCAACCCAGCGGTGGAGTAGAGAAACTCGGGCCCCCCGGCCAACCGTATTCCAGGTCGCGCCAACCCCGAGGCGTGTCCGCGTAATGAAGTTGCCGGGATGCATAGGCTCTTTGTAAAAGACCGTCTCGTAATCGCCGAGGGCGTCAAGCGCCGAGCCGATCTTGTTCTTGTCGGCAACAATCACCCAGACCATTTCATCGGGCGAGATGCGATCCGCGGCAGCTCGATTCGCCTCTTCCAAGGCGACCGCCTCATAGTGTGAAGGCTCGCTGCGGTAATCATCGAGTGAGAATCCGGTGGCGAGAGCCCCGGTGACCCCGCGCGTGAGCTGCTGCGGTGTCTCAAGGTTGATGATGTACGTTCCCAGTAGATCGTTGCGCGCCGTCTCGAACTCATCCTGGGTCATCCCGGCGCGGACGAACTCCTTGACCACACTCTGGATGGTATCAACCGCAGCACCCAGCTCAGCGTTCCGCGTGAAGGTTCCGATCCCGAATTGGCCCTGGCGGAGTTGTGGCCTGTTAAAGCTGCCGGCTCCGTAGGTCTTGCCCCCTTGGATGCGCAGCGCAGCCATGAGACGGGAGCAGAAATACCCACCGAGTCCTGTGTTCGCGATGCCGAAGGCGAAACGGTCGGGATCGATGGAACTCAAGCCTGGCTGGCCGCATCCGATCGTGGCCTGGGTCAGGTCAGGTTTGTGGACAAGGCGCACCCTTGGGCCATCAGTTCTCAGATGCGACACGGGTGCTTGGGGCGGCTCCTGTGCTGTCGGCCAATCCTCAAAGGCATTCTTCAGCGCTTCAATCGCTTCATCAGAGTCGAAATCACCGATCGTCACAAGCAGGGCTCGGTTTGGCATATAATACTTCCGATGGAAGTTGACCAGATCGTCCCTGGAGAGGCTCCGCAGACCCTCGATCGTGACCGTCTCGCCAAGCGGACCTTCGTAGAGCAAGTCAAAACCATGGGTGTATGCCAGCGAGGAGGGTTGTTCCATTTGTTCTTTCTGGCCCGAGATCCACTGAGAGCGTGTCCGTGCAAAGTCCTTCTTAGGGAAGGTCGGAGTGCGAATGCCCTTCGCAAGCATGTCGAGCACTGCCTTCCAATTGGAGCTTAAACATGTCATGGAGAAGAAAGTGTGATCATACGTTGCCCAGCCCGATACGCTCCCACCAAGGCGCTGGAGCTCCTGCCAAATCTGGGTGCCATCCATCCCAGGGATGCCATTACAGCAAGATTGGGCAGTAATGGACGCGAGGCCTTTCTTGCCAGGCGGGTCATTCTCGTTTCCATGCGGGATGACCACGTTCAGGGTTACGATGGGGATGCTGTGATCCTCGGCCACACAAAACTTCATACCATTGGCGAGCTCTGCGATTTCGAACTCCGGCAGATTCAGCTCAGCCGCTGTTGCCGTTGATGCCACTGCCAAAAGGAGAAGGCCAGCGACCCTGAGGCTTGGAAAACGGGACATGATATGGCCTCCTATATGTGCAGGGTGGTCTTGAGCCACCCGGCGATCTTGAGAAGTAACGAAGGATGCTTCGGTTCGATCAGCATCTCAGTTCGGTTATCCGGTATGAAGTGACGCCTGGCGGTCTCCATGATGACCTCCGGCGTGAGGGCAGCCAGACTTTCCAGGCGCTTGGTATATCGGTCGAGGTCACCATCGACGAAGACTGCATTCCCGACACCTTCGGCTATCGCTTCAACCTTGGCGCGCCCGAGGGTCTCCCCAAGCAGCGTCTGATTTCGCGTCCGGTCAAGTTCCTCGAGTGGCAGGGGTTCGGCAAGGAATTGGGCGATCTCGGCATCGATTGCTTTGCGTACCTTTTCATGAGATATGTTTGGAAGGTGGGCGGCGATGACGGCGGCAACAGAAGCCTGTCGCATGGGCATCATCTCGGTCGCGAGATACACGCAGATCGATGACTCCCGCGTTAGGCGCTGCTCGAGACGCTTCCCCAGAATGCTGACCATGACCTCCAACGCCGGCATGTCCTCGTCGCCAGCAGGAGGCAGGCGGTAGGCAATGCCAGTCAGGGGGACCGGAAGATCTTCGTTGCCGCGAAGCTCTGCCGGAGGCTTGGGGGCCGGTGGTGAAGGATCTGTGGCGATGCTATCGTGTGCGGGAATCGAGCCGAAGTGGCGCTCGGCCATCTCGAGGACGGCTTCGGGCGCGACATCTCCCGCGACAATCAGGGCCGCATTGTTGGGTGCGTAACGTGCGCGATAGTAGGCGAGGCACGTGTTGACTGAGACAGTGTCTAGATCGTTCATGTCACCAAGTACGGCATAGCCATAAGGATGGTCACCGAAGTACTGTTTTGCGAATTGGAACAGGAGGTGGCCCATAGGATCGTTCTCAACGCCGACGCGATACTCCTCCTTGACAACCTCGACCTCGGTTTCAAGCATCTGCTCATCAAGCTTGAGGCGTGCCATCCGATCCGCTTCCATCTCCATCACCAGGTCGACCGCGTGGACTGGCACGATCTGATGGTACACGGTGACGTCCTCGCTGGTGTAGGCGTTGTTTGATCCTCCCACCTGGCTGATTCTTCGGAAGTGTTCCTCAGGCCCGAAATGCTCAGAGCCCCTAAACATCATATGCTCGAAAAGGTGAGATAGCCCGCGGATGCCCGGGTGCTCATTCAACGAACCGGTATGATACCAGACCGCCACAGTCGCCACTGGGGCTGTGTGCTTCTCGATGACGTAGATCTTGAGACCATTGGAAAGCTGGTAGGTCGAAAGCTCGCTGTCAGCAGCCTTTGAAGTGGGGGGAACTAGGAGAAACAGGAAGGCCAGCAAGACGAGCAAGATCAGAATGCAATTATGAGACAGCGTGTTCGTGCGGATCATAGGCGCCCCCTCTCTGATTCTGCAGGAATCGCTCCCGCGCTTGTGTGGAGTAAGGATCGGTCTCACTGTAGCAGTTTCTCGGAGGAGACGCAAAACCTTTGTGTACGTTTCTTGTTGGTGATGTGGGGAGAAATGAAAACCATTTCGCTGGACCCCAAGGCGGCCAGATTCCGACGAGCTGTGGAAGCGACGTATGAATCCCCGTTGTCCCTCTGAATAACTCGAGGGTCGTCGGAACAGCGAATCGGTTCGCGCTACCCCTCTGAAAGATACCGTGTCGGGTTATCTTGCTATCGTGACCCTTGCGGTCTGCGCTTTCTCTCCCGAGGTGACCCGCACGAAGTAAACGCCTGGCGACATCAAGGAGCCCTGGGAGTTCTTGCCATCCCAGTACGCCTCGAAAGTCCCGCCGTTGGCCTCGATGGCGCTAACGGAAAGCGCCCTCACGAGCCTTCCGGTCACATCATAAATGCTCGCCCGGGCGCTGCGCTGGGGTGAGGAGAAGACGATCTGGGTCCCGCTGCTCGCCGGATTGGGATTTATCGATACCACGCCAAACGCAACTTGTTCCGAGCCGGGGACACCCGCTACGTCGTGTATCGCGAAATTGGCGTCTGATATGTCCTGAGCGTTGTAACCGGAGCGGTCATAGGCCACCACTCTTATCTTGCATTGCTCCGACTGCGGACCTGTGACCGTCCAGATGAATGAAGAGTCATTAGGCTCGCCGTGGCCGAGCACGGTCGGGAACGTGGCGCCGCCGTCGCGGGAGAGCAGAATGCTCACCGAGTCGACTGCTATATCATCGAAGGCGAGCCACCTGATGGTGTCCGGAAGTCCTATCTGGAGATACTGGCCGCCATTCGGCTCGACAACCCTGACCGTCGGCGGAACCAGGCTGACAGCCACGCTCGCGTAGGCAAGATCGCCAACCATATGAATATTGTAAATCGATACACCGGTCGTGCTGTTGGCGTAGGATTTCGAATTGGGGGTCGAGATGAGATTCAAAGCATGGTTAGGATTGTAGGTGCCACCGCTTCCGGGGTAGGGATCGCCTGCGTCGCCGACATTCACGTAATACTCAAGATCGCATTCACCATCTGCCTGTTCCACGGCGACCAGATAGTGAGGGCTTCCGCTGCCGCAGCGCTGGCTATCGTTATCCCACATGTTCTCATCGACGTGGTAGATCACGACGCCACTTCCGGGGAGGTAGGAATCGAACTTGGTCTTTTTCCTATATTCGAACAAGAAGTATTCGTTGTTCGGCGAGCCGCTGGTCCAGACCTTGTAGGCTACAGCATTGTCCTCGGCCCTTGGAATCGATATGTCGATCAAGCTTCCGGTTGGAACCACTGGCGTCAGGAAGCCGAGCAGGTCCTTGTCCCAGGCATCAATGTGGGTGGGCGTGATGCCGCCGTTTCCCCAGCTGCCGTATGCCATGAGCGACCAGTAACCCACGCCACGCGAATCGTACCCGTAATCATAAAGATCCGGGCATCCGAGAATGTGCCCGAACTCATGACAGAAGACGCCGATGTTTCCGTTTTCAGGCTCAGTGGAGTACGATGAGACATAAACCCCGTCCACGAGCACGTCATAGTAGGTTGACCAGGCGTGTGAATGAATATCGTTTGGGTCGTGAGTGCTTTCATAACCTGGGCCGGCGTGAACCACAAAGAGGGCGTCAACATAGCCATCATCGTCGCCCGAGTCCGGAATGCCGTCGGGGCCGTCATTGTCGTACTGTGAGAAATCGACGTAGGGATCTGCCGCTACGACCGCGTCCTCCACCATCTTCTGGCAGTTATGCGGATACGTACCGTAAATCCCTCGCTGGCCGTCTACGTAATAGGCGTAAGTCTGCGGCATTCGAAGCCAGTTGGTGACCTGGCCCGTCACTTCAAAATTGCTGTAGGAGTTCTCGATGTAGTAATCGCGCATACTGCCTGTAGGATAAGTACCTACCGAGAAGAGGAGGTCGGTGTAATGCGACGAGGGATAGTTCACCGGGTCGGCAACGTTATCTGAGAAATCAACCAGGATGACTATGGCCTGTCGCGTTGTCATGACAAGGGGCATCCCGGGACCAAGATGGTAAACCTTGTTCTCGCCCAGGTTATCGACTCCGAGCTTGCGCGCGGCCTCTGCCAGGGCCTGCTCGCCGGCGAGTTTGCCCTCGGCTTGGAGTTTGTCGACGATGTCAGGCCTCAGCGGCATCGCACAAACAGACCCCGCGACGCATGCAAACGCAGCCAACATGATTACCGCAGTTCCAAATCTAGGCATTGCCAACCCCCTTGTTTGTGCTGTCATGATGCACCACGAAATCTGCTGATTGCCTACATCGCCTAGGATGTATGCTACCAATCGCCAGTTTAAAAGGGAGCTATTCGCTTTTCTGTGCGCCCCTATCTTGCAATTGTGACCCTTGCGGTCTCTATCTTTTCGCCTGACGTGATCCTCACAAAATAGACGCCGGGTGACATCATGTTGCCGCGGGAGTTCTTGCCATCCCAGGTCGCCTCAAAGGTGCCGGCCTCGGACTGAGTGGCACTCACCGGAAGCGTCTTCACGAGCCGTCCCGCCACGTCGTAGACATTGGCTCCAACACTCCTATGGGGTGAGGAGAAGACGATCTCGGTGCCGTTGCTTGCGGGATTCGGATTTATCGAAACGATTCTGAAGTCAACCATCGTACGGCTGGCCACGCCCGCGGGATCATAAATCTCGAAGTCACCGTCTGAAGCATCGTATGCCGAGTAGCCCGAGCGATCGTACGCCACGACTCTTATCCGGCATTGCTGGGACATCGGTCCCGCGACGGTCCATACATAGGAGGAATCGTTCACCTCGCCGTGAGCGATCACATCAGGGAAGCTGGCCCCGCCATCTCTGGAAATAAGGATGCTCAGCGAGTCAACCTCGATATCATCGAAGGCGATCCACCTGATTGTGTCCGGGTCTCCGACCTGGAAAGTCTCCCCGCCATTGTTGTTGGTGAGCATGACCGTGGGAGGAACCAGGTTGACCGCAATGCTGGCGTAGCCCATGCCTTCGGTGAAGTGGATATTATAGATCGACACGCCAGTTGCGGCGTCAGCATAGGACTTGGAGCTTGGCATCGAGATAAGGTTTAGGCGCGAGTTGGGATTGTACGTCCCACCTGATCCCGGATAGGGGTCGCCTGCATCGCCCTGATTCACATTGTTCTCAAGATTGCATTCGCCGTCCGCTTGCTCGACTGCAACCCGGTAATGCGGACTTCCACTTCCGCACATCTGGTTGTTGTTGCTGGTCATATTCTCATCTACGTGGTAGATGACAAGGCCCTTGCCAGGAAGCGTGAGATCGAACTTGGTCTTTCGCCTGTGCTCAAAGACAAAGTACTCCTTGCCGGGCGTGCCGTTGGTCCAGACTTTGTAAGCCACCGGCTCATCTTCGACTCGAGGCACTGCCACCTCGATAAGATTTCCCGTGGGTATAATGGGTGTTATGTAACCCAGTTTTATCTTGCCCCAAGCATCAATGTGAGTAGGTGTGGCGCCGCCGCCGCCCCAGCTTCCCGATGCCATCAGTGACCATTTGCCGCAGCCCTCGGAATCATAGCCATAATCGTATAGGTCGGGAAGGCCCAGTACGTGCCCGAACTCGTGGGAGAAAACGCCGACCTTGCCGTCCTCAGGTTCGATCGAGTATCTGTATGCATAGACTCCGTCAACGGGAACCGGAGCACTGGTGTAGCTCGCGTGGGAGTGGATGTCGTTGACGTTAAGCGTTGTCTCGTAGCCGGGACCCGCATGTATCACGAAGAGGGCATCGACGTAGCCATCATCATCTCCCGAATGCGGGACGCCATCCGGGCCGTCGTTGTCAAACTGGGAGAAGTCCACGTATGGGTTGGCGGCTGCGACCGCGTCTTCCACAAGTTTCTTGGCATTATGCGGGTACGCGCCGAAGCCCCTCTGACCATCCACATAGTATGCGTAAGTCTGTGGCATCCGGTACCAGCCGGAGACGGTGCCGGGGATATCCAACTTGTCGTAAGAGTTTTCGCGATAGTAGTCCCTCATGCTGCCCGTAGGAAAAGTGCCGACGGTGAAAAGCATGTTGCTGTAGTAGGACGCTGGGTGGGTCACGCTATCGGCAACGTTGTCGGAGAAGTCGACAATGATGATGATCGCCGCTTTAGTCGTCATCAAAAGAGCCTGGCCCTCTTGGAAACTGTAGACGTTGTTTTCGCCGATCTGCTCGAAGCCGCGGGTGAGCGCTTTCTCCATGAAGTCTCTCTCTTCGGCGAGTTTTCCTTCGGCCCTGAGTTTCTCGACGAGGTCAGGGCGGATGGGCATGGCGCCCACGGGACGGGCGAACGAAATAGCAAGTGAAGCGACGAATACGATAGTTACTAAACCTACCAGTCTTGGCATGGCAACCCCCCTCCTTATGGCCCGAATGCCGTCGGCCTACACTGCTTTAGACATAACCTACCACTTAAAGGATATCACAAAAAGTCCGTAAAATAAAGCCCTATCGGCCACGTCGCTGAGCCACGTGCTGCGCAGCCATGAGTACCTGCTGGCAGCCTGACCACCTGGCAGCCCGTCCACACACCTGTGAGTACCTACTGACAGCCCGCCCGCCGACGGCCCTTCTACGCTTGAGACGTGTGGCGGCGGGACGTGTGGTGGCGGGACTAACAGGTGAACAATGGAATAAGATCGGCCGATCCTACTCAGTCTACATACCCCAAGCTCTTCAAGATGCGCCATCTGCCGCTTTCGGTTGCAGATGGGATCGGCGCGGGATGGAGGCCTCCAGGCTTGATCCAGGCTGAGAGGATGCCGTCCAGTCTGGTGACGGCGTCGAGTTGCGTTACTTCCCTGGGTTGGGTTGTTACACCGGGCTGGGCTGTTACACCGAACGGGATTGTCATGTTCAGTCCGCTCGAATAGAGGTTCCGGGCTTCGCCAGGATCGGCCTTGAGATCATAGAATTCCTTGGTCACTGTGGCCGGCGGGTCTTCCCGCCAAATGAGTTTTGAATCCTCGGTCCTTACCGCATGACGGGGCAGGCATTTCTCAGGAAACGGAAAAGTCTCCGAGAAGGCATATTGCGTCGTGGCGTCGGCTGCTCCTTTGATCACGGGAACGAGGCTCTTGCCCTCCACATCGCGCGGGCATTCTATTCGGAGGGCCTCGAGTATGGTGGGGAAAATATCAATGCTCTGGGTGAGGCCCTTCGCTCGATGCTGCGCCGCTTCGAGCGTTGGGATCCGAATGACCAGCGGGATCATGGTGCATTCATCATAGAGGGCTATGTCGTGCCCGAAGTAGTACTCATGATCGTAGAGGATCTCGCCGTGATCGGACGTGACGACGACAAGTGTATTCTTCGCCAGATCGAGAGAGGCGAGCTCATCAAGCACCCGTCCGACCTGCACGTCCGTGAAGGCGACCTCGCCGTCGTATAGGCCCCGCATGTAAGCTATATCTTTCTCGGCCAGGCCGATTCTCTCTTTCCAGACCTTCATCGCCCAATCGTTCTGGTCAACTGCGGCAGGACCCGCGTAGTTCCCCGCGAATGTCTCTCTGTAGCGCGGCGGAGGATTGTAGGGCCGGTGGGGATGAAACCAATGGATCCAGAGAAAGAACCTATCGTTCTTCTTGCTTCTGAGCCAGGTTATTGCCGCGTCCGTCGTGGGGTCCTCTTCGCGCTCATTCATCTCTTGTCGCTTGCGGTCGGGAAAAGCATAGTGGATCGCCAGGTAAGACCGAAATCCCTGGTCGAGGCCGTATTTGGCATCAAGCACGTGGCTGCTTATGATGGCACCTGTTGTGTAGCCGCGCTTCGCAAGGATCTCGGCAAGTGTCGTTATCTGGGGATCGACCTTGCTCTCATGGCTTATCGCCTTGTGGGTTCTCGGGTGCATGCCTGTGAATATAGATGTGTGCGACGGCAGGGTCTCCGGTGACTGGCAGAACACCTTCTCAAAGAGGACGGCATCTTCTGCGAAGGCATCTATCCTCGGACTCGTCGGCTTGTCGTATCCATACGAGTGGAGGTGATCTGCCCGGAGTGTGTCTATGGTTATCACAAGGACATTGAGATCGGGCTTCTTGCTGCAGCCGAGGCCGACGAGGACAGTGAGGGCAGCGAGAACCGCGACAACCGCGATGCTCGCATTGATCAGACCCGATTTGGCAGATGAGGTTCTGTGCATCTTACATCTCGCCTGATGTCACCGTGGCCCAAATCAACAAGGCCGGGTCGCCCACCGGTGTGGCCGGATCACTGATCGGTGCCTGAAGTCACCTACCAATGTAACACGCCACAGCCTACGGGTCAATTGGGGTTGGGCGTGAGTGTAATTGCAACATAAGAATGTCATGTTCTATGCAAAGTAGAAATGTCAGCCTCCAGTAAAGCTCGCTCTCTGAGCCTGTCATCCTGGTGTCCCGGGGGTTGGGCGTGTGTCCTGAAGTTGGGCGTGGATCCCAGGTGGCTGCTGTGCCAGCGGCTGTGGGAGAGGGGGAGTACGGAAAAGTACGGGAAAGCACGGGGCGATGGAGGCTATTGATAGCGGCTTGGTGTAAGCTTCCAGACTGCGTACTGCTCATTCTCGTGCATGAGGCGAAAATCCGAGCGGCCTAGGTCGAGACTGCTCTGGCTCAGGGCTCTGGCCAGAGGCGAGCTCGTCTCAACCAGAACATACTTGCACTGTGCCTGCTTGATCTCCTCGACGGCATCTGGTGTCAAGATGCTCGAATTGAGGAGAGCCTCGAGCCTCTTGCGAGGTAGCGTGCCAGAGCCCCTGTAGGTAGCCGGATAGGCATCGGCCAGGAACGCGGGTATAAACCTGCTCACACCCGGAGAGGCCAGGACTACTCCCTGGGGGGAGGGCTCCGTGCCAAGGAACCTGAGAGCATCGACCGCCTGTGGCTGGGGTCTTGCCATGTGCCTCCAATCACCGAGAGCCTTGACATAGTTATCCGGGTTGCCTCTCGCAAGGGCCAGGGCCACAAGAACCAGAATCGCCCAGGGGGGTACCCAAGTCGGAAGGAAACGCAATTTTATCCGGGATACGAAGAAACCTATAGTGAGGCCCCAGGGGAATATCCACGCAAGGCGGTAGACCAACTTCCAGGTGAGAACCCTGGCAGAAAGGGTAGCAGCCATCGGCACGAAGGCAAGAACCAGGATGGCGAGCGTCGTCGAGATGAGAAAGCGCGCTGAGCGGTGGCGTCTTACATAGAAGAATAGGAAAAATGTCAGGATGAGGCCCACGCCGGCAAGCGGATAGCGCGTAATGTAGAGGGGATTGGCTGCGACCGGCTTGCCTTTGTGCCTTAGTGTAGTGCTGTAGTCGGCCTCACTGGAAGACCAAGAGAAGCCATCTCCTGGAAGATGGAAGGAGAAGGTTCCCGCCTCGCCCCGGACTTGCCTGACTCGACCGGTCTGCAGTTGGGCCTCAACTGGACTGAGATCTTCAGCTTCTCTTTCGGCCTCCATCTGCTTGGCTGCCTCAGTTTGCTTCAGGGCTTTCCTCTCGAGTTCAGCAGAGACCTCGTTCATCCCCCGTGCAAGGAACGCTCCAGAGCTCATAATTGGCAACACCAGGAGGATGAGGGTGACCGCTGCGGTCCGGCTTCGCTCGCGGAGGGTTTCAACCAGCGCAAACGGCATGACGGCCAAGCCGCTCCATACCAGCGCGAGGGGATGAATGAGGGCCGAGGAGACCAGCGCAAAGACGTACAGGCCGAATGTGGATCCGGATCCGACGGAAGCGCTTGACGTAAAGGTTCCTGAGACAAAGCTCCATGGGGTGAAGGGGCTTGAAGTGGACGGGCTTGAGGTGGACGGGCTCGAAGTGGACACGCCCGAGGTGGCGGTGCCTGAAGTGACGGCGCGCGGGGCGCCAGGTGCACCTGTTCCCGGTGATATCCCCCCGCGCACTCTCATGAAACGAAGCGCGAGGGCAATCACCACGGGGACCACGCCAAAACACGCCAACGCCTTGTCTTGGGATATGCGGCAGAAGACAAGCCAGCCGGTGCTGTTGTAGGGATAGGCACTCGATAGGTAGAAGAGCACCTGGAAGAGACAGCCCAGTAGCGCTCGCCTCTCGCTCCGGAAGACCTGCCTCGAAAGCATGAAGAAGGCAAGCACAGTGAAAGGGACAAGAAGCAGCGGCAGAAAGATCTGGTGGCATGCGACGGGATCGACCCCCGTGGCCTTTGAGAGCATGGCCTCGACCACCCACCATGATGCATACCAGATTCGCGGGGAGGCGGGGTGCCCCATGTCCAGGATCGCGTCCTCGGAGCGCAAGGCGTGGCCAGCGACGAAATCCCGTACATAGGCGAGATAGTACCAGTCGTCCACATCACGCGGAGTGGCAAGGGTTATGAGCGCTGATCCGATGGCAACGGCAAGCAGAATTATGCAGGTCAGTCGCCTGGTGGATCGTTGAACCGATGGCCGCGGATGGGCCTGCGTGGGTTGCTGAGATGTCTCGTCGACCCGTTGAGCCTGGAGTTCATCTGAATCCGGAGATCCGGTTCGCTTCACCAGCATCCGCACGACGAGCAAGATTATGAAGGCCGCGTATACGCTTGAAAGGGCAAGCGTGAGATGGTTGAGGCGGGCATGGAGGGCGAGCCCCACGAACCCGCACATTGCCAGCAAGCCGGTTCCGAGCACGAACCACAAAGCGAGGAGCTCCGGCAATGAAAGGAAATCCGTGCGGGAGGGTGCAACTACCGATAGTACCACGCCCGGGAACAGGATGATCGCGAGTGCGCTGACAAAGAAGGTGGCGTAGGCAGGGAGACCGTGGATGACGCCGAGAAGGCCAAGGATTGCAATCGCACCGAGGGTGATTGCGAGAACTGAAGTGGTGCGCTGCATATGTCTCCTCGGCTTCGCACTGTGGCTGTGGTGAACCCTGCACATCTCCCAGGCAATCTCGGCCGAAGGCCTTAAGACGGTTATCATCTTCTTGCCTTGAATTCAAGTGTCTAATGTTCGATGATTAAAGACATGAGGATCAAGCGCATCTTCTGGCCCGGCCTGGTTGTAGTCGCGTTGTCGGGTTTGCTTCTGCCCCTGTGCTCATCATCAAAGCATGCAGCTCCAAATGTCGTTCTTGTCGTGATCGATGCCCTGCGTCCGGATTTTCTGGGCTGCTACGGATATGGGCGCCCTGTGTCTCCGAATATTGACGATCTGGCGCGCAGGGGCATTCTCTTCGAAAATGCCGTGTCCCATGCCCCATGGACCAAGACCTCATTCTCAAGTATCCTCACCTCGCTTTATCCCTTCCAGCACGGCGTCATAGACTGGGAGTCGGTTATGCCCGATACGCTTGTGACTCTCCCCGAGGTGCTGCGCGGGCAAGGCTATAGCACCATGGCAGTGATCAATATGCTCGGCATCACCGGTGAGTTCAAGGTGACCAAGGGCATCGAGAAGTTGAGCGAAGCCGACAAAGGCGAGCGTGACGCATTTCGCACCACCGATGACGCCATTGGTCTCATTAAGAATTCGCCGAAGCCTTTCTTTATTATGATCCATTATTTCGACACTCACCGGCCATACCGGCCGCCCCCTGAATATGTCGATCGTGTGCGCGAGCAAGGTGATCCTGATCCTTTCGCGGGGTCGGCCGGCCTCCGGGTGCGTGAAGGCGAGAAGCCGTCCCAGCAATTCCTTGATCGCGAACGCCTCCTCTATAGCGCGTGCATCAGGCACGTTGACGAGGCAGTCGGGAGGTTAGTCAAGTTTCTTGATGAGGCCGGGCTCAGGCGTGAGACCCTGCTCATCATCACCGCCGACCATGGGGAAGCCTTCTGGGAGCATGGCGTGATGGCTCACGGTGGCAACCTCTATGATGAAGTCGTCAGGGTTCCTCTCATAATTGCCTATCCTGACGAGTACCGCCGCGCGCAAAGGATCGTCGCGCAGGCGAGGCACATTGATCTTCTGCCGACCATCCTTGATCTTGCGGGGATAAGTGACGAGCGGCGCCGGGAAGGTGTCAGTCTCCGCCCACTCATCGAGCAAGGAAAACGCGAGGCCGCACCGGCCCGGATGTTTCCCCAAGACGTTAGCCTCTGTGAGAGCAGCCTTAAGAAGGCTCCCGATACGAAGTGTATGCGCACGAATGATCTTAAGCTGATCGTTGAACCGGCAACTGCGCTCTTCGAACTCTACAATCTGCAGGCTGATCCCGCTGAGACTGTGAATCTATGGGGCAAAGATGTCGCCGGTTCGGATTCGCTCCATAGGATGCTTGACAGGGTGCCTGGGGCAAAGATAAACGGCTGGCGAGTGGCTCTGACTGGAGACCCCGCCGGCGCAATCGCCCTGAAGGTCACCATGCCTAAGGGGGGTCGTCTCACCAGAGTTCAGAGAGTTACAGCCCCCGGGGAACTCAGTGTGGAGATCCCACCCGACAGCACGTCTTTAAATGCCCGGGCCCTCCCGAAGGGTTTGCAGATTCTCGTCTTCGATGTGGAACCGAAGGACGCCCAGGTCGTGTTCAAGGTCAGCACGCAAGGCAAGGAAGCGCCCTCACTTGTCCATGTGGGCACGAGCGGCACAAGGCCCATTGGGGCGGCCTTTGCCTCGAACCCGCAAGAGGCCCTGGGGCTTCCTGATGCCTTCGAGGAATTCCGCACGTCCGCAAGGGCTGGGGTGCATATCTGGTGGCTGCCAGGTGGGGAGATGCGCGAGGGCGGCCAACGAGCGACCCTCTCTCCCGAGGCAAAGAAGCGCTTGAAGGCCCTGGGCTATGTCCAGTAGCCAATGATAATGGTATGCTTTCTCCTTGCCCAACATTCCTGGCCAGCCTCGTGACTCTTGGCGCTGATCTCTCTCCCTGAGCCCGGCCTCGCGTTAAAGCGTCACCGTAAGACCTCAACTCTCACCAGCCGGCCCAGGACAAAGCCCAACCACAGCAGAGCGACAGGAAGAATAGGCAGAAAGAAGCGGTTGAAGGCACTCAAGATGGAGCTGCCGCCGAATGAGACCGCGCCGAACAGGAGCAAGGCCCAAATCTCCTGCGGAATCTGGGATCTTGCCGCATAGGTGGGATAGATACACAGAATGGAAAGTACAGAAAGAACCATCCCAGGCAGCATGTATAAGTAGGTCGACGGCCTCTGCGGCGTATAGGAATATGGATAATTGAAAAGCAGGCGCCCGACGTTGGCAAGCCAGTTGCTGACGAATTTCCCGGGACTGGCAGCGATATTCTGAAGCGCCTTGGTCTTGAGGGCCTCATCCTGTTCGACAGCCGAAAGGCTTCCGATCCTGGCGAAGAACTCCTGATGATTCTTATCCAATTCCGGATTTGTCTTAAGCGTACCGGGAAGGTGCCAATCGCCGAAGTCGCCTTTATACGGCGACGCCATCCAGTAGAGGGACAAGCCCCCCGAGTTACTCCAGTAGAATATTCTGCCTGTTGAAGAATACGTGTAGATTAGATAGGGCGAGGCGACCAGCATGGCGAACAAATAGACCATGAGATAATCTCTGAATACGCCCCGGCGTTTCCATATATAGAGGGCAAGGTAGACGACGAAGCCAGTCAGGATCACATATCCGAAAAGCACCCTCGTAAGCGCGAGATATCCCATATAGATCGACGCCAGTAAAAGATGTGTCCGCCAGTGCTTCTCCCCGTGATGAAGCCTGCATAGGTGAAATGCGAAGCCGCATACCAGGAAAATTGAGAGGATTTCCGTCATCAGTGAGGGCACGAGCTTCAAGGCGGGCGGCCACAACCCAAGGATATACGCGGTCAAGAGCGCCATGCGCGGGGGCACGTATGCCCGGAGCATCGAGTAGAAATAGAGGACGGCGCCAATCATGAAAACGCAATTCAGCAATTTCGCGCCGAACCACGGCGCTTTGAAGAATGCAAACGGCGCCAGAATCAGCGGATAGCCGGGACCATTCCAGAGGTTTAGATCGTGCTTGGGAGAATAGTATCCGCGTGCCAGATTCTCAGCGAACCAGACATAGCGTGTCGAATCGCTCATAGGTGCGTAGGAAGGTTTGGAAAAGACCAGGACGAGATAGACCAGGAGTAGCGGCAGAAACTTTAGTGCGACCTTCATCTACCCCTCTGCTTCTTGAGCGTGTATGAATATGAAACATCCCCATTGTGAACAACACCGCCACCCTCTGAGAGGGGATCGTCGTCGGGAAGGACCGCCCGGACGTAATCCACCTTGACCGAGTCAGGGGAGACCGTGACGCGGAGGTGTCCCGAATTATTTACCTCGATGCCCGTACTAAACAAGGCAGGGGCAAAAAAGCCCTGCGAGTACCGGCGGTCATTGGGTGCGGGACAGGTCTGGTAAACGATGCCATCCAGAGTCTCATAGACAAAGACGTGGTCGTGGCCGCGAAAGAAAATGTCAACCCCTTCCTTCATCATCATCTCGTGTATCGGACCGTGTTTCCAACCTGGGCGTTTGTCTTCGAAGACATAGTTCCCCGTTGAATCCTCCCCACCCCATTCGTAAGTCGCATGATGGGCAACGCGATACCTCGCCCCATCAATGCCACCACGGCCATAGGGTCCCTCGCTCTTCTTTTCCGTGGTGACGCCACCGGTCATCTGGTGGGCAAAGACGAATTTCCATTTCGCTTTTGACTCATGAAGCGTCCTGTAAAGCCAGTTATATTGGGCCTCTCCGAGAGTCCAATCCCAACCGTCCATGCTTGGCTTGAGCCGGCCGCCGACATTGTGGGGCCGGGTTACAGTGTACCAGAATGGATCGAGAACTACAAAAAGCGCATCGCCCCACTGCCACGCGTAATAATCCCCCCTGAGTCCACAACATGGTGTCATATCGGTGTTACCGGTATAGAACTTGTCCGGATATGGATTGGGAATCACCTGCTTGCGCGCTCGAGTCCCCCATATGGCAAGGCTGTCATAGGGCATGCTGAGCCGCCATCCCTGTTCGCCTTCGTGATTCCCCAGAACCAGGTAGAAGGGTACGGAAGCGCTGATTTTCTCTAAGTAGTATCTCTGGGACAGGTAACGCTCAGTCGCTTCACTGAGTGACTCCGCGCTCCGCCTCACAGCCAACTCTACGCGAGAGAAGTCCCCGAGGTCAATGTGGAAGTCGGGGCTATCGGCCAGGACATTGGCAAGTGTGCGTTTGTACAGCCTCGTTCTTCGTCCCGTTGCATTAGGAAGATCCAGACCGAAATGTGAGTCGGCTTGAATGGTGAATGCGAAAGCCGATCCGCTGGATCTCTGCGT
>CAYHHI010000041.1:0-30046 GCA_964356335.1 uncultured bacterium | reverse complement strand
CAGGTGTGCTCAGGGCGGGCGAGTACGTATACAACTCGACCCGGGACAAGCGCCAGCGCGTGGGCCGCCTGTTCGAGATGCATGCCAATAAGCAACAGGTGATCGAGGAACTCCCGGCAGGCAATGTGGGTGCGGTTGTCGGCCTTGCCGATACGCACACGGGAGACACCATCTGTGAGGAAGCACACCCGATTCTCCTTGAATCCATCGAGTTTCCTATGCCTGTGATGAGTGTGTCGGTTAAGCCCGAGAGCCGAGCCGAGAGCGACCGGCTCGACAGGTCGCTGGCGAAACTTGCCGAGGAAGACCCGACCTTCATGGTTCGATCCAATGCCGAGACGAGCGAGGTCGTCATCTCCGGCATGGGCGAGCTCCACATCGAGATCATCACCGACCGGCTCCGACGAGAATTCAATGTTGGTGTCACAATAGGCAAGCCGCAGGTCGCATACCGGGAGACCATCATCGGCTCGGTCGAACACGACTACAAACATGCCAAGCAGACCGGAGGCCACGGTCAGTACGCCCACATCGTCTTTCGGATCGAACCTGCCGAGCCGGGCTCGGGCTTCCACTTCGTCAATGAAGTCCGCGAAGGCCGCATCCCTCGCAATTACATCCCGGCGATCGAGCGCGGGATCATCGATGCCATGGCGGAGGGACCGTACGCGGGCTTCCCCATGGTCGACATCAGGACGGTGATCCTGGATGGTTCCTTCCACGAAGTGGATTCATCCGACCATGCCTTCCGTACGTGCGCGTCGACGGGCTTCCGCGACGCCTGCCGGAGAGCCGGCCTCGAGATTCTCGAGCCCATCATGGGCGTAGAAGTCACTGCTCCCGAGGAACATATAGGGGCAATAACCGGGAGCCTGTGCTCCAAGCGTGGCAAGATTGTGACGCTTGAGACCAAGGCTAAGGCTTGCATCCTCCAGGCGCGGGTGCCGCTTGGCGAGATGTTCGGGTACTCGACTGAACTCAGGAACATCACCAGTGGCCGCGGCGAATTCACCATGCACTTCGAAAACTACGAGGCCGTACCCTATGCCCTCGCCGAGGACATAAAGGAAGCGCGCCGCAAAGCAAACGGGAATCCTTGAAGTTAGGCGATGCCAACGAGAAGCGGTGATATTCCCAAGCGTCCCAAGCGTCCCACGGGCGTTAGGCACGTCCTTCGCACGCTGAGCTACAGGAATTACCGCCTCTTCTTCGGCGGCCAGGGCATCTCGCTCATAGGCACCTGGATGCAGCGGATCGCCATGAGCTGGCTGGTGTATCGCCTCACCAATTCTGTGTTTCTGCTCGGCATGGTGGGCTTCCTCAGCCAGATTCCGACGTTTCTGCTGTCTCCCCTTGCCGGAGTGCTGGCAGACAGGTGGAACCGACGCCGCATTCTGGTCATCACGCAAACCCTGTCCATGGTTCAGGCTTTGATCCTCGCGGTGCTCGTCTTGACGGGCACCGTCCATATCTGGCACATCATGGCTCTCAGCGTTTTCCTCGGGCTGGTTAATGCCCTCGATGTGCCGGCCCGTCAGGCCTTTGTCGTGGAGATGATCGAAAAGCGCGAGGACCTGGCGAATGCGATCGCCCTGAACTCCGGGCTCTTCAACGGCGCGCGCCTCGTGGGACCCTCGATCGCAGGTGTTCTGATTGCCGCGGTGGGGGAAGGCTGGTGCTTCCTCTTGAATGGCCTTAGCTATATCGCCGTCATTGCGGCACTGGTCGCGATGCGGATTCACCCCAGGAAGATAGCAAGTAAATCAGAAAACATGCTCCATGGCATAAAGGAGGGTTTCAGTTACGCAATGGGGCTTGCACCCATCAGGTCCGTACTTCTCCTCTTGAGCTTGATCAGTCTTGTGGGCATGCCCTACACCATTCTTATGCCGGTCTTCGCAAGGGACATCCTCGGCGGTGGGCCGCACACCCTTGGTTTTCTCATGGCTGCTATGGGCTTGGGCGCTCTGGGTGGTGTGCTATATCTGGCTTCCCGCAGGAGCGTTCTTGGGGTCGAGAGAAACATCCCCGTGGCCGCGGCGATCTTCGGCGCGGGCCTGGTCGGCGTCTCGCTTTCTCATATCCTGGCGGTCTCGCTTGGCTTGATGCTCGTCACCGGCTTCGGGATGATGGTGCAGATGGCATCGAGCAACACGCTCTTGCAGACCATCGTGGATGATGACAAGCGCGGCCGCGTGATGAGTCTCTATGCAATGGCCTTCATGGGGGTGGCGCCGTTCGGGAGCCTGATGGCGGGTGCCGTGGCTCGCAAGATCGGGGCACCGTATACGCTCCTTGGGGGCGGTATCTGTTGCGTCATCGGGGCATCGCTTCTGGCAAGACAGCTCCCAACGTTCCGCGAAATCATCCAGAGGGCCCATGCAAGAAATGGCCTTCTCGAAGAGACTACTGCGAGATTGGAGGCGGCTGCTGAGTTTGCAAAGCCGCCTGGCGTGTAAGGAACTGCCTCAGTCTCCCTGCCGGCCTTGAAGAAGCATGTTCGCGAGCAGGGCTGTGGCTTCGTAGACTGCGATCCCTGATGAGGAGGCACGGGGAAGGCTGAACTGAATGCTTGTCGTCGAGGTGAATGGGTCAGGGTGATTGTACGACAAGGCGGACCTGTGGTGCAGATCCTGGCTGGAGATTGAACTGGATTCAGCAGAAAGAAGGGAAATCCAGTAGTCCGAGCCCTCCCCCGTAGATGTGCCACCATTGAAGGCTGTGAAATCCGTATCCAGAGGCACCCCAGATCTGAGGGTTGCCAGATCTTGTCCGAGGCATGAGAACAGGCTCTCGCCACAGTTCCCACATGCCCACAGCTCCAGGCCTATTCCGTCGTAGACCTGGCCGAGACTGGCACGTTCACAGACGAGATATCGTTTCATTATTCAATTTCCCGATTCAGTTTTGTGGTTCTGCTAACCTTGCTCTATATCCTTTGGCCTATAGGGTCACGACCGCCACTATACGAAGGGTCTGCGAAATCGCCAAGATGGAATCTTGCGCTCGATGGCAGTCTCGGTTTGGCGGAGGCCCTCAAGGTTTCGGCCTTGCGGGGCTGGTCTTCGGCTCAGAACTACATTCGCCTTCGATCCAGCCCCCGCTTCGGCCTCTTTCGAGGGCTGCGTCGGTGCTCTGCTGGAGTTGCCGAGCCAGCGGAGTGCCCGTAGGGCATGTAGTTCTAACCGAAGGGCCTCCGGTGGCGACGCTTCAAGGGCTCGGCCTTGCGGGGCTGGTCTTCGGCTCAGAACTACATTCGCCTCCGACCCAGCCCCTGCTTCGGCCTTTTGCGGCGGCTCGAGATTAGCAGCGTTGACTATTCCAGAGTTCGATGATAGGCTTTAGCTATCAGGCAGAGTGGAGAGCGGCGATGGAATGTGCGAGATGTCATTCTGAAAATACCCCGGATGCTCTGTATTGCAATAGCTGCGGGGCCAGCCTTGCTCATTGGGGTACGTCCCTTCCGGCGCAACCGCCTCTGGCGGACAAGTCCTTGGGCGAGACCGAATCTATCTCTGCCTCAATGATCAATCTCACCATCGGAACCACTTTCGCCGGCAGATACCGGATCACGCAAGAAATCGGCAAGGGTGGCATGGGCATAGTCTACAAAGCTGAAGACATCAAACTCAAACGCCCGGTAGCGCTTAAGTTCCTGCACTGGGAGTTGACTCGCGATGAGGCGGCGAAAGAGCGCTTCATCCATGAGGCACAAGCCGCATCGGCCCTTGACGATTCCAACATCTGCACTATCTACGAAGTGGATGAGACCCAGGACGGGCAGATGTTCATCGCGATGGCCTATTGCGAAGGAGAATCATTGAAGAAGAAGGTCGAGCGCGGGGCGCTTGAAATCGGGCAGGCGCTTGACATTGCTATCCGGGTTTGCCAGGGACTTGCCGCGGCGCATGAGGCCGGCATGATTCATCGCGATATCAAGCCTGCCAACATAATGGTTAGCGATCGTGGGCACGTGAGGATCGTCGATTTCGGCCTTGCCAAGCTCGCCGGCCAGACCAGACTGACGAGAACCGGCATGGTGGTGGGCACGGTCGCCTACATGGCTCCCGAGCAGGCCCGAGGCGATGACGTCGATCACCGCACCGACATCTGGTCGCTCGGCGTTGTCCTGTATGAGATGCTCACGGGGCAGTTGCCATTCAGGGGTGGGCACGAGCAAGCGATCATCCATTCAATACTTCAGGATGAACCTGAGCGCATTACCAAGCTCACTGCCAGTATCCCTGCAGACATTGAGAGAGTCGTGTTCGCATGCCTCAGGAAAGATGCTGGTGAGCGCTACGCGACGGTCTGTGACCTCGAGGCAGACCTCAGGCAGATACGTGGGGATACTGCCTCTAGCACAACGGGCTATTATGGCAGAACCACGGCACGGACGATGTCTGCCATTCGACCAGGGCGCATGCCCAGACATCGGGCTGGTATCACGTTGATCGGCGCTGCGGTGGGGGCCCTCATACTGCTGTCACTTTTGCCGCCCGGCCGCCCGCTACTCACTGGCAGGACAGTGAAACAGTGGCTCGGTATCAGCGTGGTGCCGGAAGCAAGATATGTGGCGGTACTGCCCTTCACAGTCACAAGCATGGACCCGCGGCACCAGGCACTGTGCGATGGGCTAGTGGATGTCAATACCAGCAAGCTCACCCGGATTGCACCCTTGACGAATTCCCTTTGGGTTGTACCGGCCTCCGAGGTTAGCCATTGGAAGATCACCAGCCTCGAAGAAGCTCAACGTGTTCTCAACGTGAACCTCGCTGTGACCGGCAGGGTGATATGCTATGGTGATACGGTCAACATGACGGTTGACCTTTTTGATACGAAAAGGCTAAGGCGGCTGAAACACTTCACTGTCTCTGAACCCATGGCCAATCTCTCCACATGGCAGGACAGTCTCATCATGCATATGACCCGAATGCTCGAGGTCAATCTCGAACCCGCGAAGTACTCCTTCTTAAAGGTTGGATGTAGCAGTGTACCGAGCGCTTATCGTTCTTATTTACGGGGCTGCGGCTATCTCGCTTCTTTAACCCTGGAGCCGCAGGTCGACAGTGCAATCGTAGCCTTCAATCAGGCGATTGCTGAGGACCCGTCTTTTGCGCAAGCATATGTGGCGATGGGAAAAGCGTATTGGGACCGGGGCTATGCCGCGAAGGACACGGGGTCGATTGAAAGAGCGATCATCTGCTGTGACCAAGCTATCAAGTTGAATGATCAGTTGCCGGATGCGTTCAGCCTGCGAGGCAAATGCGAAGCGCAGATGCACCAGTATGACAACGCTATCCGTGACTTCGGGCGGGCGGTCCAACTGGATTCAGACTGCTTCGAGGCGTATGAGGGCATGGGAAAAACCTACTATGATAGCAGCAAATATGATCTTGCTGCCGGCGCATATTGGGAGGCGGTTCGAGTGCGCCCGGAATCCTATAGTACTTACTATTGGCTGGGCAAGGCGTACATTGACAACGGCGAATATGATAAAGCAATCAAGCCATTCGAGGCCATGATAGAACTAAGACCCAGGCAAGCTTACGGGTATGGCTATCTTGGCGATGTGTACTTCAATAAGGACGATTGGCCGGAAGCCGAGAAGATGTTTCTGAAGTCCCTTGCGCTCGACACCCCGGGTACCCTGGGTTACGTCCGTTCAGATCTTGCAACTATTTACTTCTACGAAGGCCGTTATGCTGATGCAGCTGCGTTGTGCAAGAAGGGCCTCGAAAAGGTCCTCGAAAAGCCTATCGACTACAGCAAGGAGTTTAGATCCGTAGGCATGTATGCCGAATTCTGCTACTGGACGCCTGGCCAAAGAGACAGCAGTCTGGCATTGTTTCAGACTGCTACCAATATGGCTGAGAAGCAGCTGGCAGAAAACCCGGACGATGCTGGTATACTGGCTTATCTGGCCAGCTATCATGGCATGATGGGTAATCGTGCCGAGGCACAGGCGTATCTTAACGAGGCGGAAAGCCGTGCCCCGACGGACAAGGATGTAGCCTTTCGTATCGGTGAAACCTATGAGCAGCTTGGCGAGCGGGAACGAGCTCTCGTGTGGATCGGCAAGGCGTTGGACAGCGGCTTGCCGCTAACATATGTAGAGCTCCCGCCGGGGCTGAGTTCACTGCGCAGCGACGAGCGTTTTCCCCGGCTGCGGCAGACTTACCGACTTCGGGATCGCAAATGAGCACAGAAGACTTGATCAGGAGTGAGCGAACAAGGACAGGGCTAGCACGCAGAGGAAGGGGGTGAAATCATGCAGAGCGTAAGGATCCGCTGGTACGGCGGCAAGTGGGTTGTTACGGACGGCAAGGTGAAAGTGAAGCACGGGGAGAAGATGGTTTTCATGGCTGAAGACACAGATGCCACTATCTTCATTCCTAAGCCGGAGATGTTCGAAGATGGTGTCACAGAGGATGGTCAGCAGGTTGATCTACCGAGCCAGGGAAGAAAGACTGATGCGTGGATGGTGCTCCGGGTAAGCAAAGGCGCAAAGTCGGCGGTAACAGTCAGAAGCCAAAGCAAATTGGGAGAGTCGGCACCCCGGGTTGATTACACTGTAGACGTCCAGTGTCCGTATGCTGTCTACTGCAAACAGGGTAACGATTTTGCTGAGGGCAACACAGCACCCATAATGATCATTTCGCCACCGTAGGCAATTCGATGGTAATTCGGTGACACAATACTTATTTCCCTCACTACCCTCTTCTGGGGGGAGAGGGGTGAGAGAAAGGGGAGACCGCGGTTTTGTGCCATTTTCGCACCAGCAAGGGCCCATCCCAATTCGAGAGATTCTCTCAGATGGGTCGCGTCGAGGAATGTGCGGAGAATGCGCGCGGCGCGCAGCCCCCTTTGATGTTGAATAGCCGGGATCGAAAGGTGTATAGTCGATACCGAGGATGCGAGAGCCCGCGGAGCACACGAGTGGAGCGTGGGCTTGAGCGCAGGCATTCGATTTGCGAAATGTCCCAATTGGGGGGACTCCGACAGCCATGATTGGTAAGACCATCTCGCATTACAAGATCCTCGAAAAGCTGGGTGAGGGGGGGATGGGTATCGTCTACAAGGCTGAGGATATCCAGCTTCAGCGCCTAGTTGCTTTGAAATTCTTGCCACCCCACGTCTCAAAAGACTCCGAAGAGAAGGCCCGCTTCATCCATGAGGCAAGATCCGCATCGGCCCTGAATCATCCCAACGTCACCACGATTTATGGAATCGAAGAGAGTTCCGAAGGTCTCTTCATCGCGATGGAATGCGTCGAGGGCAAGACCTTGAAACAGATAGTCAAAGAAGGGCCGCTCTCGATGAAGAAGGTCTTGGACCTTGGGATTCAGATCTGTGAAGGCCTGGCCGTGGCACACGAGAAGGGCGTCATCCATCGGGACATAAAGTCTGAGAACATCATGGTCACCGCGCGTGGCCAGGTGAAGATAATGGACTTTGGGCTGGCCAAGCTCAAGGGGGCGAGCAAGCTCACTCAAGCAGGCACGACGCTCGGAACAATAGGTTACATGTCACCCGAGCAGGCCTCTGGGGAGGAAGTGGACCAGAGGAGCGACATCTTCTCGGCGGGGGTCGTCCTCTATGAGCTGCTGACTGGGCGCTTGCCGTTTCAAGGCGAGAACCAGGCCGCCATTGTCAATGCGATCATAAATGAAGAGCCTCAACCAGTGGCGCGCTTCAATAGCCAGGCCTCGGCAAAGCTCGAAGACATGGTCTCCAAGGCCCTGGCGAAGGATAGGGAGGAAAGGTATCAACACATAGACGACCTGCTGGCGGACCTCAGGCGGGAAAGGAAGGTCCTGGAGTATACACGGACGGCCAAATATGCGGAGGCTGCGAAAGCTGCTGAGGCGACAAGGGCTGTAGAGCCGGCGAAAGCCACGGAGGCAACCAGGATTGCGGAGGCGACCAAGGCTGCTGACACAACGAGGCTTGCTGATGCAGGCGGGCCTACGCGGGCTGAGTACGAGTTACCAACCGAAGCTGCCAGGAAGCCTGGTGCGTACCGATCTCGAAAGAAGATTCTCGGCATTGCCATCCCGGTTGCGGTTGCATGCGCGGTCGTTCTCGTCATCTTTATCCTCGAGCCTTTCCGGGTGGAGATGGGCCCGCGGAAGGAAGCGGTCGCCAAAGAGAACTCCCTCGCCATCATGTACTTCGAGAATCTTGTGGATCGCGACGACACAGACAGGCTGGGGGAGATCGTGACTAATCTCCTCATAACCGATCTTTCCGAGTCCAAGTATCTGAATGTGGTCTCCAGTCAGCGTCTCTATGACATTCTGAAGCTACTCGGCAAGGAAGGCCTTAAATCTGTGGACAAGAGCATCGCATCCGACGTTGCCACCAGGGTCGGCGCCAAATGGATGCTTCTCGGGAGCATCCTTCAGACCCAGCCGGATATGGTTCTCACGGCACAGTTGGTTGAGGTCGAAGGCGGCGCGGTCGTAGGTTCCCAGCGGATAGCGGGGGCGCCGGGCGAGAAGGTGTTCTCTCTGGTTGATAAACTCTCGGCTGAAGTCAAGAAGGACCTTTCACTGCCCGCGGCGGCAAGCCGTGAGCCGGATCGCACCGTGACCGAATTCACCACCACATCCCCGGAAGCATATAAGTACTATCTGGAGGGGCTCGCCTATGCAGACAAGCAGTATTGGCTTGAAACCTGGGCCAGCTTCAAGAAAGCCCTTGAGTTCGATTCGACGATGGCCATGGCGTACTACGGGCTGGCGATGTGGACATTTGGACCTGAGAAATTTGAATATGCCAAGCAGGCGATGCGGTACGCCGACCACGTTGACGAGAAGAGCAGACATTACATACGGGGCCTTCAGGAGAATCTCGCAGGCAACTATGATCAGTCTGCCGCCGACCTTAAGTGGATAGTGGAACGCTATCCGGACGAGAAGGAGGCCTACTACCTCCTGGGCCAGCATTATTACCGCAACGTCCCCGGCGGGAACCGCGAGGCAGTTCAGTACCTCAACAGGGCCATTGAGATAGACCCGCTCTACAAGATTGCCTACAACGTACTTGCCTATGTGTACAACGACTTGGGCGACTTCGACAAGTCCATCTGGGCGATAGACAAATACATCTCTCTGGTTCCCGACGAAGCCAACCCGTACGACTCGCGGGCTGATCTCTATGCCTATAACGGTCGGCTCGACGAGGCGATCGAGTCCTACAAGAAGGCCCTTGGGAAGAAACCGGACTTCATGGTGTCAAGGGCCAAACTTGGCAACATGTACGTCTTTAAGCGGGAGTACGCAAGGGCCGAGGAGTGTTACAGGCAGCTCGCTAGCGATTCGGAGAAGAGTACCAGGTCCTGGGGAAGGTACTTGCTTGCCATGATTCCGGCACATCAAGGCAAGTTTGAGGAAGCTCTGAGGGTGCTTGACCAGGGGCTCGCGGCGGACGAGATGGAGCGCTACCAAGGCAATGAATATGTGGGGAAGATTGGTTCTAAGGTGGATATTTATTACGGTCAGGGTAAGCCCGACCTGGCCCTCAAAGAGATGGAACTCTTCATTCCGGCTTACGCCAGGGTTGCCCCTGAGGATATAGTGGGCGGGCGCGACTACCGGGCCTATCTTCTGGCGCGGGCCGGCAGGCAAGTGGAGGCCCGGCAAGTTGCCGCATCAATCAAGAAGGATATAGAGAAGAAGTATCCCGAGACAAGGCAGGATCGTATGTCGGGCTATTGGTTCACCATGGGGCTCTTGGAGCTTGGTGCGGGCGACCCAAGTGCTGCCGTCGGACACTTCGAGAATGCCGTCAAGGCAGGGATCACGATGAGCTCATCTTTTGGCTATCGCCTGGGCTCGGCGTATTTGGGCGCTGGGCGGCTGGGCGAAGCCGTGGAGGTTCTGGAGAAGGCGGCCAGAAGATACGATTGGGAGCGACTTTACAGTATCCCCGACGGCGTCTTGGTAGAATATCAGCTAGCCAAAGCCTACGACAAATCCGGTTGGACGACCAAAGCCATCCAAGCCTACGAGGAGTTTCTCCTGATCTGGAAGGATGCCGACCCCGGCATCCCTGAAGTAGATGATGCCCGCCGGCGTGTTGCGGAACTCAAGGGCCAAACATAGGAACCGCCGACATGATAGGTAAAACCATTTCGCATTACAAGATTCTGGAGAAGCTGGGCGAGGGTGGGATGGGCGTGGTCTATAAGGCCGAGGATATCCAGCTCGAACGCCTGGTTGCTCTTAAGTTCCTGCCGCCTCACGTCTCAGAGGACTCTGAAGAGAAGGCCCGCTTCATCCATGAGGCAAGATCCGCATCGGCCCTGAATCATCCCAACGTCACCACGATTTATGGAATCGAAGAGAGTTCCGAAGGTCTCTTCATCGCGATGGAATGCGTCGAGGGCAAGACCTTGAAACAGATAGTCAAAGAAGGGCCGCTCTCGATGAAGAAGGTCTTGGACCTTGGGATTCAGATCTGTGAAGGCCTGGCCGTGGCACACGAGAAGGGCGTCATCCATCGGGACATAAAGTCTGAGAACATCATGGTCACCGCGCGTGGCCAGGTGAAGATAATGGACTTTGGGCTGGCCAAGCTCAAGGGGGCGAGCAGGCTCACCCAGGCAGGCACGACGCTCGGAACAATTGGTTACATGTCTCCCGAACAGGCCTCGGGTGAGGAAGTGGACCAGCGAAGCGACATCTTCTCGGCCGGAGTGGTTCTCTATGAGTTGCTCACGGGCCGGATGCCTTTCGAGGGCGAGAACCAGGCTGCAATTATCAATGCGATCATCAACATAGAGCCACTGCCGCTTGCGCGTTACAACAACCAGGTGTCAGCAACGCTTGAGTACGCTGTCTCCAAGGCTCTGGCGAAGGATAGGGAGGAGAGGTATCAGCACACAGACGACCTGCTGGCGGACCTCAGGCGGGAGCGGAAGACCCTTGAGTATGCGCGGACAGCCAAGTATGCGGAGGCGGCGAAAGCCGCGGAGGCAACCAGGATTGCTGAGGCCGCCGGTCACGCACCGCCGCAAGCCTATGAGTCAGCAGCCAGGCTTGTGCGCGGGCCCGGCGCCCTCCGCTCTCGGAAGAAGATCCTGAGCATTGCGATTCCCGCCGTGGTCGCATTCGCAGTGCTTCTCGTCCTGTTGGTCTTCGAGCCATTCAGAGTAGAGATGGGCCCGAGGAAGGAAGCTGTCGCCAAAGAGAACTCCCTCGCCATCATGTACTTCGAGAATCTTGTGGACCGCGAGGACAAGGACAGACTGGGCGAGATCGTGACCAATCTCCTCATAACCTCTCTGTCGGAGTCGAAGTACCTCAACGTCGTATCGAGCCAGCGGCTTTACGATATCTTGAAGCTCTTGGGGAAAGAAGGCGCCAAGGCGATCGACAAGAGCGTGGCGACCCAGGTTGCCGCGAAGGCCGGAGCCAGGTGGATGCTCCTGGGGAGCATACTTCAAATTGAGCCGCAGGTGGTCCTGACGTCACAGCTTGTAGATGTGGAAAGCGGCAAGGTGGCGGCGTCGCAGCGTATCACAGGTGAGTCCGGAGAGAAGGTATTCCCTATCATTGACAGGCTGGCGGCGGGCCTCAAGCGAGACCTTTCGCTTCCCGCGGAGGCCCAAAAGGAACCTGAGCCCAAAGTTGCCGATCTCACGACCAGTTCACAGGAAGCCTATCGCTATTACCTTGAGGGCAGGGACCTCGCCTACAAGTACTACAATACCGAGGCCAAGGCCAGCCTTAGAAGGGCTCTCGAGTTTGACTCCACCTTCGCCATGGCCTATCTGGGACTGGCTCTGGTGGAGAGCGGCCAGGAGAAACGGAATCTGGCTGCAAAAGCCCTGAAGTACTGCGACAGGGCCACCGAAGCGGAGCGCCTCTACATAAAGGCTATGGCGGCCTACATCTCAGGCGACTATCCCGAGGCTGCCAAGGGACTCGAGAAGGTGGTGGCCGTCGAGCCGGATAACAAGTTTGCATTCATCTGGCTGGGAGTGATCCATTATAGTGATCTCGCGCAGCCGGAGCAGGCGATTCGCGAGATTACGCTGGCGATCGAAATCGATCCCCTCTTTAAGCCCGCGTATAATATGCTGGCCTATGCCTATAACGATATCGGTGATTTCGAGAAATCAATCTGGGCGATCGACAAGTACATCTCCATACCTCCTGAAGAGGCCAATCCATACGACTCCCGTGGAGACCTCTATGCCTGGAACGGCAAGCTGGACCAGGCGATCGAATCCTACCGAAGAGCGCTCGAGATCAAGCCCGACTTCTACATGTCCTTGTTCAAGCTCGGAGACATGTACTTGTACAAGCGCGAGTATGCGCGAGCCGAGAGCTGTTACAAGGAGCTGTCATCCTGCCCCGACAAGGCGACTCGGTCGAGCGGTCGCCTGTATTTGGGCATCGTACGCGCGTATCAGGGCAAGCTTGAAGAAGCCCTCCGGATCTACGACGACGGATTGGCCGCCGATCGCATGGAGGGCGCCCAAGGCACCTCGCACGCGGCCAAGTACGGCATGAAAAGCAGTATTTATCTCCTGAAGAAGGACTTCGATCTGGCCGTGAAGGAAGCCCAGGCCGAAGTGGAGGCCTTTAAGGAAGTGGTCACGACAGAGGCTGTCTACGGCCGGGCCTTTTATTGCTATGTCCTGGCGCATGCGGGCAGAATCGCCGAGGCTCAAGAGGTCGCCGAAGCCATGAGGCGGGACATCGCCGGCAAGCGTGAGGCCTACATGTCGGAGTACTGGGCCTCGTTGGCCGCAATTGAGATGGCCAAGAAGGACCCCAGCGCCGCTCTCGCGTATCTCGAAAAGGCAGCCGCCGCCGACAATAACGCTGGCTCCAGCTATTCATATCGCGCCTACCTTGCACAAATATATCTCGAGGCGGGTAAACTCGGGGAGGCGGTGGCGACGCTCGAGAAGATTCTCTCCAGGCACGATGATCTGAGGCTGTGGTATGTTCCGGGTTGTGTAGAGGATCACTACCTCCTCGGAACCGCCTACGAGAAATCTGGCTGGAACAGCAAGGCAATCGAGCAGTACCAGGAATTCCTCGAGATCTGGAAGAACGCCGATCCGGGCATCCCCGAGGTTGAAGACGCCCGCCAGCGCCTCGAAGAACTGGTGACACATAACTAGAAATCTGAAAACTGGTGTGAAAACTGGTAAAACTGGTGACACAGTACTAATTTCTTAATCGCTGACGCCATAATGGGTTGCGGAAACGCGTTGCAGATGAATGGGGGAAGTTAGGCACTCGCGGGACACACAGCCTATTTCTGACGCTATCATAGATAAGATTACACTGAACGGGTTTCTCATGCACTGCCAGCGACGCGCAGCCTGATAAAGGTCAGATGAGGGCACGGCCATGATCGGTAAGACCATATCTCATTACAAGATTCTGGAGAAGATCGGCGAGGGCGGGATGGGTGTGGTCTACAAGGCCGAGGACACCCAGCTCCAGCGCATGGTAGCTTTGAAGTTCCTGCCTCCCCACGTATCCAAGAACTCCGATGAGAAGGCCCGGTTCATACACGAGGCAAGATCTGCCTCGGCGCTGAATCATCCCAATGTGACCACTATTCATGGCATCGAAGAAAGTGCCGAGGGCGTGTTCATAGTCATGGAGTACGTCGAGGGGAAGACGCTGAAGGCGCTGGCAGCCGACGAGCGCCTCTCGATGAAGCGGATTCTCGACGTGGGGGTCCAGATCTGTGAGGGCCTGGCGCTCGCACACGAGAAAGGTGTGGTCCACCGCGACATCAAGTCTGAGAACATCATGGTAACTGCCCGTGGCCAGGTGAAGATCATGGACTTTGGGCTGGCCAAGCTCAAGGGTGCCAGCAAGCTCACTCAGACAGGCACGACCCTGGGGACAATAGGGTACATGTCTCCCGAGCAGGCCTCGGGGGAGGAAGTGGACCAGCGGAGCGACATCTTCTCGGCTGGGGTCGTCCTCTATGAGTTGCTCACGGGCCGGATGCCTTTCGAGGGCGAGAACCAGGCTGCCATTATCAATGCGATCATCAACATAGAGCCACTGCCGCTTGCACGTTACAACAACCAGGTGTCCACGACGCTCGAGTACGCCATATCGAAGGCCCTGGCCAAGGAACGGGATGACCGGTATCAGCACATAGATGAGTTGCTGGCCGACCTCAGGCGGGAGCGCAAGACCCTTGAGTACGCGCGCACAGCGAAGTTGGCCGAGGCGGCAAGGGCCGCTCAGCCCACCACGTATCAAGAACCGGCAGCCCGGGGTGAGGCCGCCGAGCCTGTGCCGGCAGCGGGATACCAAGCAGGTGTTGGGCGCAGAGGTGCGCGCGGCTGGTTGGGTTCGCGGAAGAGGATTCTTGGCGTTGCGATTCCTGCTGCGGTCGCATTGGCCATCGTTCTTGTCCTCTTTGTCCTCGAGCCCTTCCGCGTCGAGGTGGGCCCCATGAAGGAGGCCGTGGCCAGTGAGAACTCCATCGCAATAATGTATTTCGGGAACCTTGCCGACCGCGAGGACACGGACAGGCTCGGTGAGATCGTCACCGACCTTCTCATAACCTCACTCTCGGAATCCAAATATCTCAACGTGGTATCGAGCCAGCGGCTCTACGACATTCTGAAGCTCTTAGGCAGGGAAGGCGCCAGAGCGATCGACAGGGACGTGGCAACTCAGGTTGCGACGAAAGCAGGCGCCAGATGGATGCTTTTGGGGAACATCCTTCAGGTAGAACCCCAGGTGATCCTGACATCCCAGCTGGTGGATGTGGAAAGCGGCAAAGTCGCGGCATCTCAGCGCATCACCGGAGAGCCAGGGGAGAAGATATTTCCCCTTATTGACAGGCTTGCCGCTGGGCTTAAGGGCGATCTCTCGCTGCCAGCCGAGGCCCAGAAGGAACCTGAGCGCAAGGTTGCCGACCTGACCACGGCCTCCCCGGAGGCCTATCGCTACTTCCTTGAGGGGAGAGATTTCCAACTGAAGTGGTACATGGCCGAGGCCGTCGACAGCTACAGAAAGGCCATCGAGGCCGATTCCACCTTCGCAATGCCCTATGTGCTCTTGGCCACCCTGGAGACCGGCGCGGCGCAGACCGATCTGGTCGCGAAGGCTCTCAAGTACTCCAATCGTTCCAGCGCGCGGGAGAAGCTCTTCATAAAGGGCGCGGCCGCTTTCCTCTCGGGCGATGCTGCCGGGGCGGTCGAGGTTTTCCGGAGGTACGAGGCTGCCTATCCCGACGACAAGTCGGGCCCCTGGTGGCTGGGACTAGCCTATTACAAAGGTCTCGGGCAGACGGAGCAGGCGATTCGGGAGTTCACGCGGGCGATTGAGATCGACCCCCTCTTCAAGCCGGCTTATAACCTGCTGGCTTATGGCTACAACGCAACTGGGGATTTCGAGAAGTCCATTTGGGCCATAGACAAGTACATCTCGATGCCCCCCGAGGAGGCCAACCCCTACGATACCCGCGGGGACCTCTACGCCTGGAACGGCAAGCTGGACCAGGCTATTGCATCGTACCGCAAGGCAATTGAGGTCAAGCCGGACTTCTACTTGTCCAGATGGAAGCTCGGGGATATGTATATCTATAAACGGGAGTACGCCCGGGCGGAGAGCTGTTTCAAGTGGCTGGCAGCTTGTCCTGACAAGGAGAGCCGATCCACTGGACGTTGGGCCCTGGCGCTCATCCCCGCGTATCAGGGCAAGCTCGGAGAAGCGTTGAGGGTGCTGGACGATGGCCTCGCCGCAGACCGGATGGAAGGCGCGACCGGCGATGACAACCTATCGAAACATAATCTCAAGGCCCGCATCTACGTGGAACAGCGGAAGTTCGACCTGGCCCTAGAAGAAGCCCGGGCTTACGTCGAGGCCAACCGTGTTCTGTATCCGGGCAATCCAACGCACTTTCGCGATTTCTATATATATGTCCTGGCGAAAGCCGGCAGGCTGGCCGAGGCCGAGCAGGTCCTGAATGACCTGAAGCAGGATATAGGGGATGAGCATGAGGGTTACATGTTTGTATACTGGGGGGCGCTCGGAATCGTTGAGGAGGCCCGCGGGGATCTTGCCGAGGCAATCGCCGCCTATGAGAAGGCGAACCAGCAAGTTGGGCCCGATTATGGGTACGAAGCAGCCCTTGCCCTGGCCTATCTCACGGCGGGCAATCTGGGCGAAGCTGTTGCGATGTTCGAGAAGGTGCTGTCGCGGTATGATCCGGATCGAGTAACCTCGTCGCCTGGGTGTGTGAAGGACCATTACGATCTTGCAAGAGCCTACGAGAAGTCCGGCTGGACCGCGAAGGCCATAGAGCAATACCGCGAGTTTCTGGAGATCTGGAAAGACGCCGACCCCGGCATCCCCGAAGTCGAAGACGCCCGCCAGCGCCTCGCCCAATTGGGGACACAATCCTGAATTCGGAGGGGTCTATGTTCGAGCATAGATCGGAGCCCTTACTTAGTCGGGCTGCGTTTATCAGGCGATTGGCGCGGCACGGAACCATTGCATGCGCTGCCGTGGTGGCTGCTCTCGCTATTGGGGTGATTGGCTACCATGGATTCGAGAATCTATCGTGGATTGACTCCATCCTGAACGCATCCATGATCCTTGGCGGCATGGGACCGGTCACGGTTCTCCAAACAAGCGGGGGCAAGTTGTTTGCTTCCGGCTATGCCCTATTCTCAGGCGTGATCTTCCTCGTTGTCGCGGGCCTTCTGTTCGCGCCGATCTTCCACAGGCTACTTCACCACTTCCACATGGATGCCGAGGACGCCGAATAGCCTCAGATTGGGTCTGCGTGCTGGGTGTCTCCTGCCCGCAGGATTCCGAGGCCACAGATTACATCTCTTCATTCTCTGTCTCTATGCTCCCTCTCTTTCTTGAGTCTGCCTGCCTTCCGAACGGCATCGGTAAGCAGAAACTCGATCTGGGCATTGATGCTGCGGAGATCGTCGGCCGCCCATTTCTCGAGCACCGTAAACAGGCGCTCATCAACACGGAGTAGGAATTTTTTCTTCTCACCCATTTCGCCACACGCCCGCCGCTGCAATCATAGTTGGGCCGCAATCCCCGCGAACACATTCAGATTGTGTCCCCCGATTACTGCCCCTGACCGGGCGCCGGCATTGAGATACCGGCACCCGGGATCCGATCGCGACTCACCGCTCTCCACGAGCAGTTCCTACAGACGTAATCAGGATTGTGTCCCTGAGTTGTACGCGACTGCTATTGATACAATGTTCCCGTGTTTATGATGGGCTGCACCTCGGTTTCAGATACCAGCGCCACCAGGAGGTTATTGACCATGGTGGCCTTCTTCTCCTCATCGAGATCGACGATCTTCTGCTCGGCCAGGGCGCGCAGGGCCATCTGGACCATTCCGACTGCACCCTCTACGATTTTCTGACGTGCAGCGATAATCGCCTGGGCCTGCTGCCGGCGAAGCATCAGCTGTGCGATCTCGGGTGCGTACGCCAGGTGGCTGATGCGCGATTCGATGATCTCCAGACCCGCAACCCCAAGCCTTGCCTCCAGCTGGCCCTTGAGGTTCTCAGCAATCTCCTGAGGATTGCCACGAAGCGAGGTGCGCTGTTCGTCCTGGGCATCATACGGGTATTCGGATGCAAGTGCACGAATCGCTGTCTCGCTCTGGATTGAAACGAACTGCTCGTAGTTCTCGACATCGAAGAGGGCGCGGGCCGAGTCCACGACGCGCCAGACCACGACGGCTGCGATCTCGATGGGGTTGCCGTGCGAATCGTTGACCTTTATCTTCTCGCTGTTGAAGTTGTGGATCCTCAAGGATACGTGCTTCTTCACGGCGAACGGCTGGCCCCACCGGAAGCCGGAGTCCCGCACTGATCCAATATACTTCCCGAACAGGACCAGCACGCGGGCTTCATTGGGTTGAACCACAAAGAGCCCTGCCGCCCAGGCTATTGTTGCGAACAGCATGGGAAAGAAAACCCAGAGAATCCTCAGGGGTCTTGTGCCGTCGCCACCATGATAGCGGAGTGCCGCCTCATGAGTCGCCGACGCCAGTGAGTAGACCATGTAGGCGTCTAACGCGACGAGCACGAACAGTATTACGAGCGCAACGAACCCATTGATCCGGAATGCCTTGCTTTCAGTGACCTGTTGCATGGGCTTACCTCCTGTTTCAGCCATGATATTGTAATGATATCGTATCAATATCATATTGTCAAGCTGAAATCACATGGCAGGGCCTCAGGTGGACTGGTAATTGCGGTTGGGTAGTTGGGTACTTGTGGCAAATATGGATGAGAAGATGTAGCCTTTGAAGCGGAGAGATGGTGTCCCCTCCTAGCTGACGTAGCCCAGGGCCCTGAGATGGGCCAGCATCTTCTGCTCATCTTCGTGCTGGCCGGGAAGTGTGGGGCAGGAAGATACAGCCTCACGACCACGCTCGCTGAAGTCGCGAGCAAGATACTCAAGCCGCAGTCTACGGTCTTCGCTGCCCAGAGTTCGGATGCCGCTGCGGTAATTCAACATCACGTTGCTCGAGGTGGCATCGGGGTGGAAGAAGGGGAATTGCTGAGGCGATGGAAGCCCTCGGCCTAAGAGCAGCTGACATTCGGAGTCAATTGCCGAAACCTGCGTTTCGGTCTCCGAGAATATCACGCGGCGGCTCAGCGACTCGATGCCCTGTCCTCTTATAAGCGGAAGCAACGAGATACCCTGGGCCCTGAGGCCTCCACGTGCCAGAAAATCAAGAATGGTGGGAGCAATGTCAATCGTGCTCACCTGCACCGGAATCCAGCCAGGACGATAAACGGGGTGGTGGCCATGCCGGGATTGGTGAGGAAACCGCATGATCACTGGGACCCGGATCTGGTCCATCGATACCGTGAGACTATGGAAGAAGAAGACATCGTTCTCGCCGAGAGCCTCGCCGTGGTCTGACGTAACAACCAAGAAGAGATCATCATATAGACCGAGGATCTTGAGGTCTTCAATCAGCGCTCCGAGACACGAATCGACATAGCGTATCCCGCCATCATAGCGAGCCGTGTAGTAATTGTAGTTCCTCTCATAATCCAGAACCCTTCCGTCGGGAGCACGCACCGCATTTAGCAGTTGATACTCAGGTATTCCACCACTGCGGCCGTCGGGGACTGCCTCGAGCACGAGGGACTTGATGCCTGAGACCTCGCCGGCAAACTGCTCGCTGTAGGGCTGCGGCGCCTCATAGGGGCCATGCACATCCATGTAGTGAATCCAGCAGAAAAAGGGCTCACTGCGGTGATCGCGGATCCATGCAAGCGCTGCGGCATTGGTGTCGGCTGCCCACCTGCGATACTCGACGTCTCTCGTGCTCTCATGATGCGTCATCCGCTCGTCATAGGTCTTAAATCCCTTGCCCATGGGGTGAATGTTGCGACGGCTCAGGACCGAAGCACCCACAAATGCTCCTGTTGCGTAGCCAGCCCGCTGGAGGATTTCGGCGAGAGTCACGTCGTGGCAATTGGTGGAGGGCAGGCGGCCGTTGTGAAACTGCACGCTGTGAAAGCTGGGGTACCTCGACGTCATCAGGGAGAAGTGAGCAGGGCCAGTGTAGGAGATGGGGCTCAACGCCCACTCTAAAGTGGTGCTCTCGGCTGCAAGCCTATCGAGGACCGGGCTCACAGCGCGGCCGTAGCCATAGCTGCCGACGTGGTCAGCCCTCAAGGTATCAATTGTGACAAGAATAACCTGATGCATTTTCCCTTGCTTTCGCCACTACGATATATCGGCATCTGGCTGACAGCATTTAGATAGTTACGTCCATGCCGCTGCGTTTTTGAGTGCAAGAAACCCCGGTTTGAGTTATGCTTCGCCATGTCTTGCCGGAGAGTGCGCAGGAATTAAGTATTGTGCCCCCGAATTCTCACCGGGCTATCGGGGCATCGGGCTATGAGGCGACCAGGCCATAAGGCTATCAGGCCTCCGGCGAGCGATGAGGGGTTTTGGATATGAACTACCATCCAATGCAAGCTACTTTCACGAGAAGCATAGACTCCCTTGATAGCATCTTCGACTTGATCTCAGCCTTCGTCGCCAAGAATCAGATTGGGGAATCCGTAGCATTTGTGATAGAGTTGGCGGTTGAAGAAATCTTCGTCAATATGGTAAAGTACAATGCAGGCAAATCGGCGGGAATATTGATCAACCTTTCGAGGGATGACGCCAGGGTGACGGCATCCTTGACCGATGGCGAGGCCGATGCATTTGACCCGACCAAGCGAGAGATATACAACGGCGAGCAGCCTTTGGAGAGGCGCCCGATCGGAGGATTGGGCATCCATCTCACCAGGAGCATGATGGACAGGATCGAGTACGAGTACAGTGGCGGCCGAAGCAAGACCACCTTAATAAAGGACCTTGTTAAAGCACCTCGGGAGCCCGATGTTTGACATAAAACTCGCAGGCGACGATCGAATCCTACTGTCGGGGCGCTTTGATGCCTCCCAGGTAGACAAAGCCAATGCCGTCTTTGGCGGTATCAAGACGACATGCGTCGTGGACTTCAAGGATCTTGACTACATTTCCAGCGCAGGCCTCAGCGTGTTGCTTGCCACGCAGAAGCGCCTCAGCCAGACCGGCCAATGCCTTAATCTCAGGAACATGAATGTGCACATCCGGCAAGTCTTCGATTATGCCGGATTCCACGTGATATTCAAGATTGAGTAGAACGGCAGCGCGAGCCCGAGATCTCTGTTCCTCTAATCTTATTGGCGTATGAGTGCAATCTGGGGGCTGCGACCGGGCTCCGTTAAATCAGTCACCAACTTTCTGGCGGCACGATTGTACTTATGAATGAAGAGAACGACAGAGAACTTGTTGGACAGTGTCTGGCCGGTAGCGAGAGGGCGTTTGAGATGCTGGTTGATAGATACGAGAAGGTGATCTTCAGCGTGGCCTATCGGATGACAAGCGATTTCGATGCATCGGAGGACATCACGCAAGCCACCTTCGTAAAGGCTTTTGAGAATCTCAAGCGATACGATCCGAGATACAAGTTCTTCAGCTGGCTGTACCGGATCGCGGTGAATGAGTCCCTCAACCACCTGAAACATAGGATGCAGACCCGGGAATTGAGTCCGTGCCTGGTATCTAACGAGAGAGGACCGGATGAGACCTATGTGGAAGCAGAGCTCGCCCGTCACATTCAGGAGGCCATGATGGAGCTCGATCCCGATTACCGGACGGTGGTTGTGCTCAGGCATTACGGCGACTGCTCCTACAAGCAGATGGCCGAGATTCTGGATCTTCCGGAGAAGAAAGTGAAGTCCCGCCTGTTCACTGCCCGGCATCTGTTACGAGACATTCTGGCAAGGCGAGGTATTCTGAAAGATGATTCCAGACAAGTACATTGAGCTCATAAACAAGGCGGTATTCGACGAGATTAGCGCGAAGGAACGGGGCGAGCTCGAATCTTACTTTGAGAGGAATCCTGAGGCCAAGCGGCTTCATAGTGATTTGACAAGGATGTCAGAGCTGCTCGCTGAGACTCGCCAGCCTGCTCCGCCGCCCAATCTCAAGAAGCGCATATTGAACTCGATAGATTTCACGAAGTATCAGCTGGCGAGAGTTGAGAGTTCTTTCACGCCCAGGCGTGAGAAAGGAGGGATTGTTGTGGGAAGCACACCCGGAAGGTGGTCGATTGGCCGACGGACGGCCATGCTTATCGGTGGTGGGGTGGCGGTTGTGGTCATTGTTCTGGTGATCGCGTTCTTGAATCCGTCTCCGACGGACCGGAACCTGAAGGGCACAATCGGAGGTGCCCAGAAGGCCGAGAAGTATCACGCCGGACAGATCGGCGAGGCAGACGTTATACTCGAGAACCCCGAGTTTCAACAACTGTTGCAGAACGACAAGGTTCAGGATCTCGTTAGGAGCCCGGAGTTCCAGACCCTGATGAATGATGCGGCTTTCCTTGCGCTCTTGAACGAGCCGGCGTTTGTTGCATTGATGTCGGACGAGAAGTTTGTGGACCTCTTGGGCGAGGCCAAGTTGACGGAGTTGATGGCGAACGCGAAGTACGCGCAGGTCCCTGAAGCGCAAGCGAGGCAGCTGGCAGAGGTGATGTCGGAAGCGACGTTTGCGCAGCTGATGGGCGCCGTGCCCAGGCAGTTGGGCGACGTGCTGAACGATGCTGCCTTTGCTGCCTTCTTGGCAAACCCTAAGGCGGTGGCCTGGATGGAGGCGGTACCCAGGCAGCTTGCAGAGATGCTGGACGAGCCGAAGTTTGTGCAGGCGATGGCCGTGCCCAAGCTGCGGGCCATGCTGGAAGCTCAGCCAAGTCAGTTCGGTGAGCTGCTGTGTGAGCCCAAGTTCCTCGACCTGATGGCCGATCAGAAGTTCGTAGCCCAGGCGGCACAGGCCAAGCAGCTGGGCGAGCTGTTGTCGTACGCCACGTTTGCAGAGCTGATGGCACAGCCCAAGTACCGAGTCATGAAGGAAGCTCAGGCTAGGCAGCTTGCGGAGGTGTTGGGCGAGGCGACATTTGTCCAGGCGATGGCCACGCCCAAGGTCAGGGCTATGATCGAGGCCCAGCCGAAGCAATTTGCAGAGATCGTGGGCGACCAGGCGTTCCTTACCTTCATGAACGCGCCCAGGGTCAGAGCGATGCTGGCAGCGCAGGGAGCGCAGGCCAAGCAGTTTGGAGAGCTTCTGGCGCAGCCCAGGGCAAGGGTCGCGATGCTATCCAGCGCCAAGCTGCTTCAGGAACTGGGCAACGAGGCGACGTTTGTCGCCCTGATGAACGAGCCCAAGTACAGAATGGCTGTGGAAGCTCACCCGGCGCAGATGGCCGAGATGCTGGCGAACGTGAAGTTGAGGCAGTGGGCCGAATCGCACGCCACCAGTTACATGACCCTGTTGAGCAATCCGAGGTTCAGGGCCGTCATGCTGTCGGAACACAAGATTCCGGAGATGATGGCGGACCAGGCGTTCATCAAGGTGATGGCACAGCCCAAGCTTCGCAAGCAGTTCTATGATGCGATGCCGAGGGTTGCACGGTAGGAGCGCCCGAGCTGTTCTCGGGTAGCGGTTGAGGGGGATGCCGCACGCAAAGTGCGGCGTCTCCTTTTTTCACCTCTCTTTGGCCCTTCTTTCTGCGACCCACCTGACCCACAACTGCAAACTTGGTATGGACAGGTCAGCACGGTGTGGTATTCTAAAGCCAATAACATGTACCCTGTTAGAGCGAGACGCGGCCTTACCTCTTTGATATTGGCCAGCCTGGCCTTTGCAGGCTTGACCCTGGCAGGCCCTGCCCGGGTTGGCGCACAACTTTCCAAGTATGAAACCGAAAACCTGCGCCTGGTCTACTTAGGTACACTTCAGGAGTATCTGGTTCCGCACACCGCGCGATGTTTTGAGAATGCCCTGATGTTCCACTCTCAGCTCTTCGGCTACCAGCCCAATGAGAAGATCACGATCTTCCTTCAGGACTTCTCCGACTACGGTAGCGGTGGGGCCACTGCCGTCCCAAGAAACGGGGTGGCCGTCAACATAGCGCCCTTTAGCTATGTCTACGAGACCCGTCCTGCCAACGAGCGGATCAACTGGGTCATGAATCACGAATTGGTCCACGTGGTTGCGGGGGACAGGGCCTCGAGGTCCGACCGGGATTTCCGGGGCCTCTTCAGGGGCAAGGTTGCCGTGGCCCCCGAAGACCCCATCTCAATCGTCTGGAGCTATCTGGCAACCCCGCGCTGGTATTCGCCCCGCTGGTATCACGAGGGTATCGCCGTTTTCATGGAGACCTGGATGGCAGGCGGCATGGGGCGGGCGCTCGGGGCTTACGATGAGATGGTCTTCAGGACCATGGTGCGCGACGGGGCCCACATCTACAATGCGGTCGGCCTTGAGTCCGAGGGGACCGCCAAGGACTTTCAGGTAGGCGCGAACTCCTATCTTTATGGGACTCGTTTCATGAGCTACCTCGCGCTCCAATACGGTCCGGTGCGCCTCTTGGACTGGGTCACGCGGACTGACAGGAGCAAGCGGTATTTCGCATCTCAATTCAAGGAGGTCTATGGCACGGATCTCAATGACCAATGGTCCCGGTGGATCGAATGGGAACACCAGTGGCAGGCGGCCAATCTCGATTCGATTAGGGTTTATCCGACAACTGTCTGCCGTCCGCTGGCTGAGAAAGCGTTGGGATCTGTCTCGAGGAGCTATTTTGACCCCGCAAGCAGGATGCTTTACGGCGCAGTGCTTTACCCTGGCGTGTCGGCCCACATCACTGCCATGGACGTGGACACGGGCGAGTTCCACCCGATATGCGAGGTGCTTGACCCGGTCCTCTATTTCGTCACATCTCTGACTTATGACCCCTCTACCAAGACCATCTTCTTCACAACCAAGAACAACGGCTGGCGCGATCTTGTATCAGTTGACATAGAGACTGGCAAGACCGAGCTCCTGGTCAAGGAGGCGAGGACCGGCGACCTGGCATTCAGTGCTTCTGATCGGTCAATCTGGGGAGTGCGCCACTACAACGGCATCTCCACCATCGTCCGGATCCCCTACCCGTACACGAAGTGGAATCAGATGTATTCGTTCCCCTACGGGAAGGATATCTATGACATAGACATCTCCCCTGATGGGGTGTGGCTTGCAGGGGCCATCGCTCAGATAGACGGCACCCAGCAACTGATCAAGATGAGGGTGGAGGACCTCCTGGCCGGCAGCGGCCAGTACGACGTGCTCTTTGATTTCGAGAACAGCTCTCCAGAGAATTTCACCTTCTCCCAGGACGGGAAGTATCTCTATGGGTCCTCCTACTATACGGGCGTCTCCAATGTCTACCGCTATGATCTTCAGCGAGATGATATGGAGATCATATCTAACTGCGAGACCGGCCTCTTCAGACCGATCCCGGTATCTGAGGATTCTCTGATCGCCTTCAGATATAGCGGCGACGGCTTCGTGCCTTGCATGATTCCGATCGATTCAGGCGCACACGTGAACGCAATTAAGTATCTCGGTCAGGAAATCGTGGAGCGGCATCCGATAGTCCGCGCATGGACCTTGGCGTCACCGGCACGGATCCAAGTGGATTCTGCTGCCACTTGCTCCGGGGAGTATAGCCCGCTCCGTAGCATGTCTCTTGCTTCGGCGATTCCGATTGTTCAAGGCTATAAAGACTACACGGCTGCGGGTGTGCGATTGGATTTCTCCGATCCGATATCTATCTCAACTGTCGATTTCACTGCCTCGTATTCCCCTTCGACCCGACTGCCTCAAGACGAAAGGTTGCACCTGGCGCTCAACTGGAGCTATTGGAGCTGGTCGGCGAGCGCTGCTTACAACGGAGCAGATTTCTATGATCTCTTCGGGCCGACGAAGACCAGCAGGCGGGGCAACGCCTTTACCCTCGGTTATAAGAGGCACTTTATCTACGACCCGCCCAAGACCCTTGAGGGAAGCGTTCAGGTGGGCCACTACAACAATCTTGAGCGCCTGCCAGACTACCAGAATGTAGGTGCGAGTTTCGATCGGTTTACGAACCTGAGCGTTCGCCTCGACTACAAGCGTCTCGGCTCAACCCTCGGTGCGGTCGATTATGAAGGAGGACACCGTTTGAGGCTGGCATCAAACGGCGCCTATGTCAACGGTACGATCTATCCTCAGGTTCATTCAGACTTTGACATCGGCTTTCTTACACTTATTGAGCACTCCCCGATCTGGGTGAGGACCTCAGCCGGCTACTCATATGGTGAGCGCAATGAGCCCTTTGCCAACTTCTACTTCGGAGGCTTCGGCAACAACTGGGTCGACCACCTGGATGTTAAGCGGTATCGCGAATACTACAGCTTCCCGGGTGTTGACCTCAATGCGATCGGCGGGACCAATTACGGCAGGCTGATGCTGGAATGGATTCTTCCGCCCGTGAGGTTCGCAAGCATCGGAGTAACAAGTGCCTACTTGAGATGGGCCAGGATGTCGCTTTTCTCGACCGGCCTTGTGACCAATGCGGACAGCAAGGCCTACCGTCGGTCCCTTGCCAACGTGGGTGGCCAGCTGGACTTCAGGCTAGTGACCTTCTCACATATGGAGTCGACCTTCTCATTGGGTTATGCCTTCGCCTTTGAAAAGCGTCAGCGGGCCACAAAGGAATTCATGATCTCGCTGAAGCTACTGTGAGCGACATAGTCAAAATCGCGGTCAGTCTTATCCCGGTCTTCGCATTCCTTGTAGCGCTGGTTGTCCTGGACAGTTTCAAACTTGTGAAGCTGCGCTCGATCTTGCAGGCGATCCTGGTAGGCTGCGGAGTTGCCGGACTCTGCCTGGTCTTGAATCGCTGGGGGCTGCGAGAGTCCGCCTCGAGCCAGTCCTACTCAAGGTATATGGCCCCGGCCATCGAAGAGGTTCTCAAGGCCGGCTTTGTCATATTCTTGATAATGAGGAAACGCATCGGCTTCATGGTGGATGCGGCCATCGTGGGGTTTGCGGTTGGTGCGGGCTTCGCTTTTCTTGAGAATATCTACTACCTCCGGTCCATCGAGGACTCCAATCTCCTGCTCTGGATCGTGAGGGGGCTGGGGACGGCGGTGATGCACGGAGGCACGACCGCAGCGTTTGCTGTGCTGTCGCAGGGCCTGGTGGAACGAGGGTTTGGGCGGCAGGTCGGCTCCAGTGGGGTTTTCCTGCCTGGGCTCGCCGTTGCAATCGGCATCCACTCCATCTTCAATCATTTTGTCCTTCCACCGGTTGCCAACACGGTTGCCCAGATGCTTGTCCTTCCCGGAGTGCTGGCGCTCATCTTCAATCGAAGCGAGAAGGCGCTGCGCGATTGGCTGGAGGTGGGGCTGGATACCGATGTAAGAATCCTCGATGACATCACAACGGGTACGATCTCCAAGACCAAGCCCGGGCAGTATCTCGAATCGCTGAGAAGCGGATTCCCCGGGGAGGTGGTGGCCGACATGCTATGTGTCCTGCGAATCCACCTGGAGCTGGCGGCACGTGCCAAGGGTATCTTGCTGATGCGCGAGGCCGGATTCGCGGTTCCGCTCGATCCCGAGACCAAGGAGCGCCTCGCCGAACTCAGATTCCTTGAGAAGAGCATCGGTACCACTGGCCGCCTTGCCCTCGCACCAATCCTTCACGGGACCAGCCGAGACCTCTGGCAGCTGTATGTAGTCGGAAAGAAATAGATCGCCAACTTCCAACACCATGGCATGTATTTCAATTGAGGGCCAGACGAGGGTGTGATAGACTTACCTCCGGGGCTGATGAGATACTGAGATCACTCCTTCATATTCTTTCGGGGAGGGATGCTATGCGATCCCGTCGTCAGTGGTGTGCTCACTTCAACCTGCCGGCGAGGCTCAAGGGCGCTTCAGCAAATCCTGCTCCCAAGATCTTTCCCGGCGCACTGCTGTGGACAGCGCGAATTTCATCTGTGTTGGCCGCAACAGGGGCTATTTGGCGTGGAATCCGCTGCGGAGGCGGCGATCGGGTTCACACTGGGCCGCTCAGGCCCCGTGACCGTGAAGGTCTACAACCGTGCGGGGCGCTAGGTGCGGGAAGTGGCCTCGGGCCACCAGATGAATGCCGGTGCGAACCTGGTGCGCTGGGATGGCCGCGATTCTGATGGCAACCTGGCAGAAGACGAATTGTATTTGGTGGTAGTGGAGGCAATGGGACAGAAGCAGGTCAAGACCTTGGCTGTGGTCAGGTAGGGCGCCGGGGTTCTTGCGATTTGCTCAAGGCTGTTGGAGGCGGTCACCTGCTGACAGGCCGGTCTTCCTGCACTCGACCGGACTGTCTGCAATAAGGGGGTGTTCCCGGGCGTACTCGATTGGCACTTGTAACAGCACAGTGATGTCGTATCGACAATGGGGACGTTCATCCAGGACTGCAGGGGAGGGTAGCATGAGGCGCGCAATCGTGATGTGTGGCTTGGCATGCTTGCTGGCAGTCAGTAGCGGGCTAGCTCAGCCAAAGTACATGTTCGGTATCAGGTCTGGCGGCATTATCAGCTCGGCATGCTTTGGGATGGACATGGGCAGAGTGGTTCCGATGGTCGGCACCGATTTCCTCTACGTTTCTGGATCAGCATCTTCTATAGACGAAGATTATACCCACACGGACTACGGAGGCGATGAGATAGCGGACCGGCATGTCTACGAGGACAAAGTGGATGGACGGGCGTTTCTGCTGGTTCCAGAGGTTGGTGCGAAAGTGTACCTGAGGCAGACCGGGCTAAGACCGTACCTTCTTGGCAGTTTTTTCTTTACGGTGCCGTTTGTGAAGGGGGAGTCAACGTCCCGGGAGGAATACTGGCATTACGAGAACGGTGAGCTGGTCGGGCATGGAGTCGACATTGACACCGATATGCTCAGCGATGAGGACGAGGCTCTGCTGAAGGATGCCTTGGGCCTTTGGGGTATAACCATCGCTGGCGGTGGGGAGTACTTCTTGAATGAGCGGCTCAGCATCGGCGGCGAGTATGGGATCAGGCTCTTCTTTGACACTGCTGAGCGAAAGGAAAGGGATGACTATGGCAGTGACATCCATAGCGTAAAGGACGAGGCGAGTGCCAGTATCGGACTGACACATGCCGCGATCGTCCTTAACTACCATTTCTGATAACAATCTGCCGGCCCCGGCGGCGCCGCGCCGCCCGTTGCGGGCGATGCTATCTGGACGGAGGTGGCATGTATGAGACCGCACGTGGTTGTTGTGATCATGTTCACGCTGCTTGCCTGGGCGATTGGCGCGTCCGCCGATCCGCAGAGCAATGCCGGCACATCTGCCCGCCCCGAGATTAGTGGGCGCACAGAGCCTCGGGCTCCGGTCTTCTTGGCAAGCCTCGACAGGGGACTGGTGCCGTCGGTTGAGGAGAAGAAGCGAACCCCCAAGCCAGCTCCCGAGAAGAAGAAAGAGGAAAGCAAGCCAGCGAGCAGCGATGACGAAGACCAGGACTGTGCGGGCGCTATAGCCGAAGGGATATTCGCGGGCATGTGTGGCGGCGACGAAGAGGAAGAGACTGCGTTTGCGCCCGTAGTTGCTCAAACTGCTGCGCCTGTCACACCTGTGCCAGTTGAGTTCATACCGTTTGAAGCCCTGATATCTCCGTCCGATCCTGTGATCCAGGAAGTCGAGGCCTGGGGCGTAGCCGGCGGAGCGAGCATGCAGGGCCAGGTTGTCTTCACGATCCCACGTGAGTCCAGAGTCCAGGTAACTCAGAAGCAGATTGTCAATGGGATGGGTTGGTTGTGGGTGCATAGGCTTGAGGCGCAGGCAGGGACAGAGCCATCCTACGGCTGGGTGCCGGAGAACGATGTGCAGAGGATCGGCACTGAAACGGGGTTGCCGACGGGAGTGACCAAGGCGCCTCCCCCCGTGACCATTCCATCTGCCTGGCAATTGAACGCTGACATCGCGGTGGGATTCCTTACAAATGATCGCATCGAGCTTGAGTATGACAAGGCAGGCTTATATGTCAGCCTCTGCGCGATGGGTGCAGTTGCGCCGTGGTTCTATATCGGTGGGCGTGTGGGCTGGATGCACACCGAGGGCGATCCCAACTATATTTATGAGACCTCAATGCTGAGAGACAACCCGCTGAAGAGTGAAGTCGACATCGTCGGCATAACCGTGCCCATCGGGCATTCATTCCTTGATAAGGCCAGCAGAAACCATTTCTCGTGGAGCATCGGGCCCGGGATCTATCTCGTTAAGGAATCGGCAGACATAGAGTTCGCTCGGCTCGATGACGGCGAGATCACGAGCACCGGGCTACGCACGGACTCGATGACCAAGGTACGCTTCGGTGGGGAGCTGCGGTTGGCCTGGGCCGGCTATATTGCCGGAGGAGTGACGATGGGTATGGATTCGGGCATCTCCATGATCTCGTGGAATCCCAAGCAGGTTGAGTCTCTCGGACTTGACTGGCTGGATTCACACTACTTCGCTATGTACTACGTTGGCCTGACGGTCAGCTACATACCACAATAGAAACTACGGGGTTGCTGCTGCTCTATGAAAGCGCTGATGAGATGGATGCTCCTCTGCAGCGGGTCCTTCTT
>CAYHHI010000040.1:0-30282 GCA_964356335.1 uncultured bacterium | reverse complement strand
CATGCGGCCACCGTCTTCCCTGCCATCATCGGACATGCATTCAATGTAAATCTTACCGCCGAAGTTATCGTCAGGGAAAAACTCGATCATGTATGTGTCTTCACATCCAGCGTACCCATTCAGTCCTTGCTTGTATTCCTTACGCTGGGGCGACATCTGTGTTGGATCCCCAGGCACCTGATCAGTGGTTGAATTGGCGATCTGGTCATCATTGGGTCCTACCGTGCTCCAGTCCTCACCACAGCCCGACCAGAGAAGCGCAAGACACCCCACTCCCAAAGCAATGCGCAACCTGTGATGCTTAGACATATCGCACACCTCCCGAATCTGCGATGCGGTACCAGACCTCACCGGTTTCAGTTCCCGGCGGCGGCCTCTAGAAGGCAGCCACCACTCGTCCTGAACGTCATAGCTTGAGCGTGATCCCTAACCTGCTCCGCGTCTTCCCCACGTGAGACGCAGGCTTGCGGGATAGGCTTCTACGCCTGATACACCCAGGCTTCCAGATCGATGACGGCTTAAGCACAAGCTGGGATTGCATGCAACAAGCGTACCAGGATCGCAGCGCCGGCTATTTGCCGCAGGTTCTTGAGATAAACCGCAATGGACCGGTCATCGGCTGATAAGACATGATCACTGGAAATCGCAATTTGCAGGAATGGTGCCTTGATTTCTCTTGTTTCGCACGGGTGCCCAGTTTTGCTGGATCGCCAGGGATAACCCTGCGATCACTCTAGCATCGTAGCCTGCACCGCGGTGAGTACCCTGCAAGTCATCCCCGTGGGTCAACTCAAGTTTGCTGATGTGACCCTATCCCGAGCAGACGGAAATACATCCTGCTTAGCGATATGAGCGGATACTGCGAATTCCTGTGCTAAATCTGCCTGGTGCGCTGGAGGTGGTATGAGCGCTCAACGGTGCGTGAGCAAACCGACCGCTTTGGGGGGTTATTCTACAACAAGTAGTTTTCTTGTAACGCCATAGCCTTCTGTTTCAAACCTAAGTACGTAAAGACCACTACATACCTTTCGCCCGAGATAATCCCTTCCATCCCACACTACTATGTGTACTCCTTCGTTCTGTCGGCGCTCTGCCAGTATTGCCACCCGCTGGCCCAGAGCGTTGTATACTGCAATTGTGACGGCCATACTCTGAGCGAGATGATACTCGATTAACGCTTCACCCCTAGACGGATTAGGTATCACTGGGGAAACAGAGATGATGGCCTCGCCAAGACTGCCGTTCCAGATGCTGGCATCGTCTGGCGCCATCTTCAGGAGATAGAAGTCAAAGCCGCCTGAACCGAAAGATTGGGTGAAGCCAGCGACAATGTAACCACGATCAGATGTCTGAAGAATCGAGGACCCCTGATCATATTGTGCCCCACCGAATGTTCTTGTCCAGAGCGTGTCACCATTCTGCTCTGTCCTCAGGACCCAAACGTCGTATGAACCTTGACCGAAAGAATCTGTGAAGCCCGTTACCACGTATCCACCATCGGGAGTCTGCCTAACTGACCAGCCGTAATCATAGCCTGAACCCCCGTATTCCCGTGTCCAGAGTGTATCACCATCTTGGTCTGTCTTTATCATATAAAGGTCATGGCCCTGTACTCCGAAAGAGCCTGTGTATCCAACCAAGATGTAGCCACCATCGGAGGTTTGCTCAACTGCATAGGCCCTGTCGGAGCTTTCCCCCCCATATGTCCTTGCCCAGAGCGTGTCACCATTCTGATCGGTCTTCAAAAGGTACGCATCGTAGGACCCCGCGCCAAAAGAGGAGGTAAAGCCTGCAACCACATATCCACCATCAGACGTCTGTTGTATCGACAAGGCTTCTTCACTCAAAGCTCCGCCATATGTTCTTGTCCAAAGTGTGTCACCATTCGCCTTTGTCTTGATGAGATAAACATCAGAGATGCCTACGCTAAACGATTCCGTGTATCCTGCTGCTATGAACCCGCCGTCAAGAGTCTGCTGGACGCACTGGCCCATGTCATTGACGGGTCCTCCGTAAGTCCTGGTCCACAGCGTATCGCCATTCTCATCCGTCCTTATCAGGTAGACGTCAAAGTCGCCGGCGCCAAAGGATTCAGTCTGTCCCGTGATAATGTATCCGCCATCAGCCGTCTGTTGGACCGATTTGCCGATATCCTGGCCCGGCCCCCCGTAGGTTCCTGCCCACACCAGGCCACCGGTTCCATCTACCTTGATCAAATAGACATCTTCGCGACCAGCGCCGAAGGACTTCGTGAATCCTGCTATAACGTATCCACCGTTAGCGGTCGGCCAGATGGAGTAGGCAGCATCTGAATGATCCCCTCCATATGTTCTTGTCCAAACGGTGTCGGGAAAGCAGGCGAATGGTCTCGGAGCCCACAAGAGAAGTGCAACTGTGAAAAGGAGTAACCCCGGATAGGTCTTCATCATATCAGTCTTAACCGTACGGGACTGCCGGCTAGTCAGACACCCCCTCCATCGAACACCGTCCCCATGATACCACATAATCACTGGGCTTTCAAGTCCGACTTGCTCTGTTGCGGGGAATTGGTGCGGGCTAACGGAAGAAAAAGTGCATGGACCGTGATGGTACACAAAGAGACACGGTGGGTCGTCTCGGCTTGAAAAGAAGGCCGACATTGTCGACACAGGAGGACGCGGTGTCGGATAACTAGACTCCTCGATGCCCAACCTGTCAGTGGGTCTGCGGAACTCAGGTGGATGTTTCAGGAAACGGCTTGCCCTGACAAGTGGACATCTTACACCGCTGACCAAGGGACAAACGAAACCGATGTTGACAAGGGCGCTGCCAGGTGGACAGGTCATCCATACTGGATCGGTGTGAGTTCGGAGCCCAGGGGAGAAGACAGGGGGCGCTTGGATTGTTAGACTCCATATGGATGTTGACATCCAAGCATCTTACGTGTAGTTTTGAACATAGCCTTGGGCGCCCGGTCGCTCAAGGCTTCAAGAGGTATTAGTGGGGCCATCGTCTAGGGGTCTAGGATTGGTGGTTCTCAGCCATCAGACCGGGGTTCGAATCCCCGTGGCCCTACCAGTTCTTGGTGTCCTCAGTCATGCAGACTTCTCCCTGTCAGGGGTCATGCCATTCAGGTTTTCATATCGCGGGAGAGGGAGACGCGAATATTAGTGATGGCAAGATCCATGTAACGCGCAGGCTGGCGCCCCCGCACTGGCACCGCTGAGTCTGGCGCCTGCCGGACGATAGCGTCAGGCTATCTATAGATCGCTTTTATGCTCCCCCACGTCGTAGGTTCGGTAGCATCACCTTGGCATCTCACATACAGTCTCCAGGCAAATTCCAGATAGCCGTAAATAGATCCATCCACTGTAGTGTCCCCCACATCCTGGAACCAGTAAGGCGGGCAGTACTGGAAATCGATGCCATAGTAGCCTGAATGGATGGTTGAGTAATGGCTGTTCGAGGGCCTTGGGTAAAGAGCTGGCAAGCAGCCAGCATCATGCATCTCGCAGGCCTCTAAGAGCGGGCCGCTCAGATTATCCATACCCCACTGGGGATAGGTGGCATCCGTACCTATGTGAGTAGCTGTCAGGAGAATGCGGGGCTTGGCCACTGGGGGTGGCTGGATGCAGCTGGTGATGTCAAGAGGCGGGTCTACCTGGAAGAAGTTCCAGTTGAGGCCGGTTTCCAAAGGCGGACTCTCCCAGAGTGAGCCCCCAACGGGGCATCCAGACTCGTCTGAGCAATAGATGTTGAATTTCACCGTATAGAGTCCAGGGTAAGTCTGCCCATAGCCCGAAAAATCAAGTATCCGGAAGCCTACTATCCGCTCGCACAGAGATGAGTCACATTTGGGAAACCCTCCTGTGGAGGTCTCGCCGATCGTGAAGAACTTGCCGATCTTGTCGCCGACGTTCCAGTCATAGAAACCCCAAAACCATGAATAGGTCGGGCAGGGAATGTAGTAGTAGTACTGGAGGTAGGAATCCTCGACAGTGGCGGTTCCGAAGTCTTCTCCGATCCTGAAGGCTTTCCTCTCAAAGCCGTGAGCAGGAACGGAAAGACAAAACAGGCAAACCAGGACGACTAGCATGTAAGGTCTCATCTCGGAGAACCTCCTTTATGTCTATGTTCTGTCATACTCTCAGCATAATCCTATCAGTGCAACGCAAGTTGCAGCTGCATCCTATCACATGGTCGGCAATTGTCGAGCGAAAAATCGCGATCTCTTGACAGAAGAGCAAGAGACCTGCCAGGAGAACTAGCAGCAACCATCGGCAGGGCCAACTGGCAAAGGGTCGGCCTGGCCTATGATTCGGAAAGGTTCGAAGGTCTATTGATTGGGCCCGGTGTCAACGGCCTCTACTTGCCCTAAGGCTGGTGAGCTTCTTTGAAGCAAACTGGGCGAAAGTGCCGTCCCTGAAGTTCTGGAGATAGTCTTCGAGCATCTCAACCGCACTCGTACGGTCTTTGGCCTGCTCGTAACACATAGCGCCGAGCATGGTAGCCTCCTCACGTCTTTCGCTGCCGGGATGCGACTTGACGAAGAACCTGAACCTGTCGCCTGCCTCCCTGTACTCGCCAGCAAGCATGTTGCATTCTGCCATCGCATAGGTTGCTTCCTCGTATATTCCCAGCCTGTTGCCCTTGTCGAGATTCGCGGCTCTCTCGTATCTTATGAGCGCTGCATCATACGTGCCCATGTTGCGTAGGAGATCCGCGAAGTCCATCAGGAACTGCGGGTCATCTGCCGATTGCTCTTCCTTCTTGAACATCTCTGAGACCAGGACATCTCTCATCTTAATGGAAGAGAGCCTCTTCAGGAACTCATCAGGTGCATGGTAGCCGATCATTCGCTCAATCTCGCCCCCATAAGGATCCATTATGATGATGGTAGGGTAGAGCCTTATGTCATATTCCTGACAGAGGTTGGTGTCCCTGTCTGCATCCACCGACACACACTTGAAGGAAGAAAGTGATTCGACCACAGCCGGATTGACATACAGGCTTTCTCTGAGAAGCCTCGACCATGGGCACCAGTAAGCCTCAAAACTCGTGAGAATCCGGTCACCGGTTCTCTGGGCTTCGGTCTTGGCCTCATCAAGCGTGCTTGACCAGGCTATTGTCGGCTGCCGGGGCTCGGAGATCTGTCGCTCCTTGGAGCAGAATGCGATCATCAAGCACAGTACAGAAGCGAGCATTATTATGCATGTTCTCATGATGTTCCGGGGCATGTTTTATCTAAATACTATTTCAATCCGTGTCGAAGTCAATGTAAAAGGAAATCGCTTGCGGACTCTGGACATGTTCTGGTAGGATGGCGCCATCCAGAGGAGGACCAGATGGTGAAAGACAGAAGGAAACATAAGCGCGCATCTCTTGAGATACCCCTTGACATGCACAGCTCGGATGCTAAGCACAAGAGCTTCACCGCGAAGACCATAAACCTTAGCGCGGGTGGTTTTTACTGCAAAGTCCCATTCTTCATTCCTCTTCTTACGAAGCTCAGGATCTCGATGGTGGTGCCCGTGAGGCAGGCCGCGGGTAAGGAGCAAGATCACGTTGTCTCGTGCGGAGGCATGGTGGTCCGCACCGTGCCGGAGAAGCCCAAACCGGCAATCAAGGGCTACGAAATCGGCTGCTTCTTCACCGATCTTGACGACTACGACAGGCTTATCATAGAGCAGTACCTCGTGGAAAGAAGCCTCTCTCAGAGATAGGTTCTCGAAGCAGGATACGTGGCAGGCTCACCCCTTTGTAAAGCCATTCAGACGCAGTGCCGATTATCTCTTGTGTGCCCACTCCTGTGTGAACGTAGAGGCTGAAAGTGTCAAATGAGTCTATTGAGCAAATGAAGTTGGAGTTTGTGGCGGATGCCTGCGAAACCGTCGACAGACTCTCACGGAGGCTTGCCGCACTCGAACGCGGTGACTCGTATCCCAGGCACTTGACGGATTCGCTCTTCCGCACAGCTCACTCGTTGCGCGGTACCGCCGGCATGTTCGGCCTCGATGAGGTATCGCGAATTGCGGGGTCGCTTGAAAACCTCCTTGATGGAATCAGAACCCAGAGAATCGGGGTCAATCGAGATGTGGTTGATCTGGTGGTTGAGGTGCTTGACGAAATCTCGATCCTGTTGAGGAGAGAGCAGGGCCAAGAGCCCGAGCCACGCGGGCAGGCCCTGAATGAAAAGATAGAGAGATTTCTCAGATCATACCTTGCCGAGCCGGGGGCCCCGAAGTTGGAAGGACCTCGCCACCGAGCGGCGGCGTCTGAGGGTGAGGCGCCGCACGTTGAGCCGAGCCCTGTCGGGACACCCATATCCGGTATCAAGTCAGATCTTACGAAAACGCCCGCTCCCACGCAGGAGCCGGAAGCTCGGGATAGGGTTCTGGCTCCGTCGCCCCTTTCGGTCAAGGTGGACATAGCCCTTCTTGACTCGATCATGAATACCATCTCAGAGCTTTTTTCGACCCGGCTCGCGCTTTCAGGAATTGCCAAGAAACTTCCGCCTAGCGGCGATACGCGGAGGCTTGGAGATGACCTTCTCAAGGTGAGTTACCTCCTCAACAAGCGGGTGCTGGATCTCCAGACTTCCGTTGTTGAGGCAAGGCTTGTCCCGATGTCAATGCTGTTTGACCGCTATACGGGTGAAGCAAGGCGGCTTGCCCGGCTGGCCGGAAAGAATATCGAACTCGTATGTGAGGGGGAAGCGACCCGTGTGGACCGCGCCCTGCTTGATAAACTCTATGATCCGTTGCTCCACGTCATCAGGAACGCTGTCGACCATGGGATCGAGCCGAGTGACGAAAGGACCAAACTCGGTAAATCGATGCAGGGCAAGATACTGCTTAGGGCTGGGCAGGAGACTGGGCACATACGCATAGACGTAGAAGACGACGGCCGAGGCATAGACATCGAGGATGTGAAGCGTGTGGCACGCACTAAAGGCATCGCCGTCAATGATAGGGAGGCTGCACTCGAGCTTCTGTTCCAGCCTGGTTTCAGCACAAAGGAGAAACGGAGCGAAATCTCTGGAAGAGGAGTGGGCCTTGATGCTGTGAGGACGCAGGTTGAGATCCTGCACGGTATGGTGAGTCTCGTCACCCAGTTTCACGAAGGCACCAAGTTTTCGATGTGGGTACCTCTGACCCTTGCTGTCTCCAGGGGGATGCTCGTCCAGGAGGGTAGCGTGCCTGTCGCAATACCTCTTGCGTGTCTCATAGAGGTGCTGCGCGCAACCAAGGAGATTCGCGACGAGGCAGAGAGGTCGGGGAGGATCGATTACCGTGGAACGCGAATTGCTGCGGCGAGACTCTCCCAGATGCTCAAGACGCATGATTCCGCGCCGTCCAGGTCTGTCGTTGTCGTCGGCATCGGTGAAAGAAGAGGCGCAATCCTTGTACAGCAGGTGCGCGGAGAGACTGAAATCGTCAGCCGACCCCTGCCGGAAGTGATGACGGTTCCCGCTTTCATCACAGGAGCGACTGAACTCCATGATGGCAGGCCGGCGATCATAATCTGGCCGGAGGTGCTGAGACCTGAATGCGAGCCCGCCTTGAAGCCCGGCGGCTCCAGTAACCTGGCCGAGGCGGCTGGCCCGCCGTCTGACGATGAGCCTCGGCGGGGCTGGCCGCAGCGCTGCGTTCTCGTGCGGCGGGGTGGTGCGATGTATGCAGTAGCCTTTAGGCTGCTCAAGGAAATGCTTCCGGCCAGTCATGTCACTGAAGTGCCGGCTCTGGGGGAGGCCTGGGAAGGAGTCTTCTTCGTGAGAGGTCTGTGTCACGGCCTCGCGAGGCTTCCCGACAGTGTGCCGAGCCGAGATTGGTCTCACATGAAGATCATCACCTTCAATTCCCCCGAGCGATGCGGCATTGGTGTGGAAGAAGCAATTGGTGATTATGAGGTACCTTTCGAGAATATTGAACCTGCCTCAGGGCATATACGGGGCGTGCTAACCACTGTCGGCACGTTCAGGTGGAGGGGTGAGTCCGTGAGGGTCCTTGATGTCGGCATGATGCCTCGGCCTGTCTCTCGAGATGACCCTCGCCAGAGGCGAGAGCTCGCCGCGCTAATGACGGCACAATCAAGTGACGATAATCACAAGGGATAGCAGCACCAGTAGTAGCAACACTGAATATGGCAAGATCAGAAGGGGAGGGACCTTTGGCCAGGCACCGCATTCCATTGCATGTCCTCTTGTTGACATCAACAATGGGGCTTTCGTTTGCATTCTCAGTCTGCGCCGCCTTCACGGGATGGGTGCACCTCTTTCTTGCGCTTTCGGCGGTCTTAGCTGGTGCGGGACTCACGACCTGGCTTGTGGTGGCCGCCCGCTATAACCAGCCAATTTCGAAGTTACTCGAAATCATCAGCCAGGGTGAAGACATCCGTGGGCTAAAGACGCGATCAGGCGGCCCCACCTCGCTTATAGCTCGAGAGATCCTCGAGACAAGATCCCGATATGGCAGGGCAGTCGAGACATGCTACTCGCTTGCCGCAGTCATGTGCCACGGCGGACACACGATTTGTGGAGTCAAAGGCGAGATCCTCAGAGCAATCGGGGAGCTCCGCACCAATTGCTCCGAGCTTGCGACGGCCTTTGCCGAATTGAAAAGCGAGCCCGCCTGGGACGTGAACAGAGGATCTTCGGTGCCGTCCGTCCTGGAGGAGATTGTCTCGGGCGCTGACCAGATGTCGCAAGTGCTCACCCAGGTTCATCACGATGCAAGGGATCTCTTGACGTCGATTGAAGAGACGGCGTATTCAATGTCACGCCTCGATTCGTTCCTTCAGGACATGACCCGGAGCGGGAAGAACCTCGAGACGTCGACAGAGACCGCAAATCGGGTAGCTCTTGAGGGAACGAAGGCCTTCGAGGAGCTCGAGAAGGAGAATGAGGCCATCATCGTCAGCGTCAAGGAAGCCGGAGCAGCGGTTGACGATCTAGGCGGCTGGAGCGAGGAAGTCGGCAAGATCGTTGAGGTGATCCATGACATCACCGATGAGACCAACCTTCTGGCCTTGAATGCGGCCATCATCGCCGCCCAAGCGGGCGAACACGGGAAGGCCTTCGGCGTTGTTGCCGAGGAAATAAGGGGACTCGCAGAGAGGACGAACTCATCGACGAAAGAGATCAGTGACCTCGTGAAGGCTGTTCAGAAGAACGTGGCTAACGTCGCCCAGAGCATGAGAAAGAGTCTGCAGAGCGTCGAGAGGGGCGATATACTCGCCCGCAATGCCGGCAAGGTGCTCGATAAGATTTTCGATTCGTTCGAGTCATCTCGGAACCTGGCGAAGGAGATCGCGGCTTCCACATTTGAGCATAAGATCGATAGCAGCAGCATCGTCAAATCAATCCACAGAGTCACCGATATTGCAAAGCGTCTTGAAGCAAACGAATTGAGGGATTTGCATGGTGGACGGACGAGTATGGTGACAGCAAAGGTGCTCGAGGCGCTCTGGGTCCAGGGAAATAGATCTCTGCCAGGACTGCAGGCAGCAGGGGCAGGCCCAAAAGCCAGGGTCCACCCGGCGGCATGTGCAGTAGGACTCCAGGAGGGCGGCGATAACGTCATCAGGGTTATCGAGAAAAGCGAGCATGTCCTCCGGAGAACCAAATTCACGCTGGACTCAATCGGTGAGAAGGTAGTAGCTTGTATCGGGACAATTGAAAAGGCCACTAATCTTGCCAGGTCTCTGGTGAGGAAAACCCTTGTTGCCCGCGGCAGGATCGCGGGGCGGTGCTGGGAGATTGTTGGCTGCAGCGAAAACTTGAGAAGCGAATGCCAGGCTTACAAAGAGAATGATTGGCGGTGTTTCCTCGTTGACGGGGTTGCCTGCTCCAACGATAAAGAGAATGAGGTACACGGCGGAAGACAATGTTATGATTGTCCTGCATTCAGGAGGAATTTGGAATGTCTTCTCGCCGGGATTTCGGACAATTCAAAATGAGGATCAAGGAAGATGAAAAAGACTGGACTCTCGAGGAATAAGCTTGGCACCATCCTGGTCGAAGCTGGTGTGATTGCCGAGAAGGATCTTGAGCGGCTCTTGGCGAAGCAGGAAGTCACCAATAGACGTCTGGGCGAACTGGCGGTCGAGGAAGGCTTCACCACTGAAGAGCAAATCTTCAAAGCGCTCGCCAAACAGCTCAAGATTCCTTTCGTAACCCTCTCCTCAACCGTGATGGATCCTTCGGTCGTGTCGCTGATACCTGAGACAATGGCGAGGGATCTGAGGGTTGTTCCACTTTTCAAGATTGAGAAGAATCTCACGATTGCGATGGCTGATCCCACAGACTCCGAGGCGATCAAAGAGATCAGATTTGTGACGGGCTGTGAGGTTGAACCCCTGGTTGCCAAGGCTGACGAGATCATAGGCGCGATCGATACCTACTACGCCAAGACCGACAATGTGAAGGATGCCCTTGAGAGTCTCACCACAGAGGGTGTAGAGGCGATTGAGGAGGTAGTTGAGGATCAGGGGGTCGCAGAATCCGAGAAGCTAAGCCAGGAGGCCCCCATCGTCAGGCTCGTCAACTCGGTCATTGAACGCGCGATATCCAAGAGCGCCAGTGACATACATGTCGAGCCCACCGATCGAGCCCTGGAGATCAGATATAGGATTGACGGTGTGCTTCATGATCCGATGGTCTTGGACAAGAGACTCCGGGCTCCCGTGACCTCGCGGCTTAAGATCCTGGCCAAGATCAATATCGCAGAGCGGCGTATCCCGCAGGATGGCAGGTTCTCGGTGAGTATCGAAGACAGGAAGATTGACCTCCGTGTCTCGACCTTCCCGACGATTCACGGTGAGAAGGTCGTGATGAGAATCCTGGAGAGATCGGGGATGACCATCGCGCTCGAGGATCTCGGCATGAACGAGGAGCTCCTGAGGAAGTTCGCTCAGGTGCTGGGCCTGAGCTATGGTATCGTCCTGGTGACCGGACCCACGGGAAGCGGTAAGACAACAACTCTCTACGCAGCCTTGAACCGCGTGAACACCACAGAGAAGAACATTGTGACCCTTGAAGATCCTGTCGAGAGCCAAATCTCCGGCATAAACCAGGGACACACCAACCCTGTTGCCGGTTTCACCTTCGCGAGCGGCCTGAGGGCCGTCCTTCGGCAGGACCCCGACATAATCATGGTCGGTGAGACCCGAGACGTCGAAACCGCCGAGATAGCCATCCAGGCTGCCCTAACGGGCCACCTGGTTTTCACCACGGTTCACACCAATGACGCAGTCGCAAGCATCACGAGGCTTATCGATATGGGGATAGAGCCTTTCTTGGTCTCGTCTTCGGTTTCGGCAATCGTTGCCCAGAGATTGGTGAGAAGGTTATGCAAGCATTGTGCTGTGAAGGCCCATGCCGTGGAGATCCTGATACCCGAGAGCGGTGAGGTCAGAAAGGTGAGTCGAGCCTTCAAACCAGCCGGCTGCGACAAATGCTCGGAGTCGGGTTACAAGGGCAGGGTGGGTCTATATGAGATGCTTGTGGTGGACGACGAGATAAGGCGGCTCATCGTGAAGCGCGCCCCGGAACAGGACCTCAAGCACGCAGCGCGCAGAGGCGGATATAGAACCATGTTTGAGGATGGGGTTGACAAGGTTGAGGCGGGGCTCACTTCCCTTGAGGAGGTCATGCGCGTGACCAGGACGGTCCTCGAAGACGAAATCTGGGCCGCCGACAAAGTCGGCGACACAAAAACATAGATTAAGATTCAGCCAGCCCCTCACCGTGCCGATAATAAACCAGGCGTGAAGATCAAGTCTCTAGGAAGGAGTGACCGGCCCTGAAGATCACGACCAGAAGTGGAAAGTCTTCCACCCACATAGAGATATTCGGAGCGATAAACGTCTACTCCGCGAGCGTCGTCGGGCAGGCAATCCAGTCTCTGATCGCGGACGGTGTCAAGCATATAGTGCTCGATCTGTCTGCGGTGGGCTCGATAGATAGTTCCGGCCTGGGCACGCTCGTGGGTAACGCGAAGGCCATCGCCTCCGCCGGCGGATCAATATGCCTCGTGGGCGCAAACGACAGGGTGAGGCGGTTGCTCACAGTCACGAGGCTTGACCGGTACTTCCGGATCGATGATTCTGACGACCATGCCTTGAGCCAGGCCTCCTGCGAGGAGGAAACGTAGGGTGCTCATACTGACGCGCAAACGCAATGAGAGAATAATGATCGGCGACAGTATCGAGGTCATCGTTGTGGACATCAGAGGTGAGCAGGTTCAGCTCGGCATCAATGCACCCAAGAGTGTGCCTGTTCACCGCAGGGAAGTCTATGAAGCCATCGTGCGCGAGAACGGGCGAGTGGTTCCCAAGACTCCGCGCAAAGACAGGCTCAACAACAATCACGGCCAAACCCCTGATAATGGAGGGTCCGGCACAGGTGAATAGGTTGGGGCGCAGCCATAAGCAGCACAACCTTCCGACCAGCATGACCGCTGGGTGCAAGGAGATCGCGGAGGAAATCCGCGGCCAAAACGAATCCATCAGATATGATAAGGTCCTTGTTGCGAGGACGAGAATCTCCGACGGCTATTACAACTCAAGTCACGTGGTCCGCGTAATCGCATCACGCCTTCTCGAGGAAGGCGACATCAGGTAGGAGCCCTCCGGATAACCCCTCTTCTTGGTGATTGACTTAAGCCCGCGTTCGCAATAGTATGGCTGCGTTGAGCAAAGATAGCAGGGTAGAGGTGTCGATGAGAGAGAAACTTGACTGGAGATTCAAGATCATCGTTCTGGGGCAGGATGAAGTCTTAAGGTCGCAGATTGCCGGCCCTTTGAGCCAGCGCGGGTATGATGTAGTCGAAAAAGATCTTGCCGATAAGATCATGGACGTCCTCTCACACCAGGATACCGATGTCCTGATTGCAGATGTGGACAGCGCGGGCGTGGATTATCTGGATTTCTTAAAATCATCGAAGCGAGTGAGCAAAGACACAGCAATCATCTTCGTTGCCGGTACGGTTGATTTTGAGACCGCTTTCGAAGCAGCAAGGTTAGGTGCTTACCAGTTCATGACGAAGCCCGTGGAGCCGGCAAAGCTGCTCGATGTGGTTGCCAAGGCGCTGTATAGCGCCAGGCTGAAACGCGAAGCCAGGTCCGTGATGCAGATCACCGTCGGTTACAGGGAAACCGACATATTCGTGGTCGGCAAGAGCGACCTCATGCAGAAGATCGCGGAGATGATAGACAAGATTGCCGGAAGCAAAGCCTCCACAGTGCTGATCCAGGGCGACAGTGGAACGGGCAAGGAACTCGTGGCGAAAGCGATCCACTTCAAGGGCAGCGGGAAGGGCAAGCCCTTCATGGAAATCAATTGCGCATCGCTGCCTGAGAATCTGCTTGAGACAGAGCTTTTCGGTCATGAAAAGGGCGCGTTCACCGATGCCAAGGCAAGAAAGCAAGGGCTTGTGGAGCTTGCCCAGGGCGGCACACTCTTTCTTGACGAGGTAGGTGAGATGCCCACAGGGCTTCAGGCCAGGCTCCTGAGGCTAATAGAGACCAAGCGCTTCAGAAGGGTAGGCGGTTTGGAGGATATTGAGGTGAGTACACGAATAATTGCTGCCACCAATCGCGACCTGAGCGCTGCCAAGCATCAGGGCAAGTTTCGTGATGATCTCTACTTCAGGTTGATGGTGATACCCATCTATGTGCCCGCCCTGAAAGAGCGCAAGGAAGACATCCCCATTCTGGCCAGCTACTTCATAGATTATTTCAACAAGGAGCTCGCAAGGTCCGTGCGCGGACTCTCTGAAGAGGCCGTCGAAGTGATGATGGCTTATGACTGGCCTGGTAACGTCCGGGAGCTCAGGAACGTGATCGAGCGGGCGATTCTTCTCGAGAGCAAGGACTTGATCCTTGCCGAGCATCTGCCGAAGGAAATTCTCGAGAAAGTGCCGGCTGCGAAGACCGCTTCCAGCTCAAGTCGTGAGCCCGGGCTGCCGATGACTCTCAAAGAGGCGGAAGGGAGAGCCATAGTTGAGGCTCTGAAATGGGCAGATGGAAACAAGAGTAAGGCGGCCAGGGTCCTAGGCATATCAAGGCAGACCTTAAGGCAGAAACTTAAGGATTCTGGTCCGGCCAATTCCTGACCACCTGGCCAGTTCTCTGCCATCCACGCTGTCCGCGTTGCATTCGCTCACCGTTTTGAAACTCTTCAGTCCGTTTTGACCTTTGCCTGCTTGATACTTGCCAGTTTTGCACCCTCTCCGTAGGTCCTTGTTAAGCTTGGCAGGAACGCAAGACCATCGCTGTCGGATGGCAAAAATCTTACCACCCCTACTACGCCTTTAAATCGCTGGGTCGTCATAACTGGTTGAAGTTACAGGTGTTAGACACTTGGGATGTTGCACCTGCGCAGAAAGCGTCGGCCAGAGGGTCTCCGCAAGCGATCCATGGGGACAACCTCTTGGTTTTACCAGGCTTAAGATGAGAACCGGCAGTCAGGGATCCGAAAAGATCCAGGCATGACCGTTGCAATTACAACAGTCTCGGTCTTTGAACAGTGGGGAGCAAACCAACGAAAAGGCCGGTGAAACGATGACTAGAAGTTGCACGGAGATGACCGAGCAGGAATTGAATGACCTGTGGGCTGAGTATGTTAAGGCGAGATCGAAGAGCGTCCGAGACACCCTGATTGAGAACTATCTCTATCTCGTCAAGTATGTTGCGGGCAAGATGTCCATGTCTGTGCCTCCGTCTGTGGAGATAGATGATCTCGTGAGTTCCGGTGTTGTGGGCCTGATGGATGCGATCGAGAAGTACGATCCCGGCAGAGACACAAAGTTCGAAACCTACGCTGTCTCCAGGATAAGGGGTGCCGTCGTTGATGATCTGAGATCCCTTGACTGGGTGCCTAGGTCGGTCAGAAGAAAGGCGAGGCTGCTTGAGGACGCGCACAGTAACCTGGAGGGCGAGCTCCACAGGCCGGCGAGCGATCATGAGATCTCAGAAAAACTCAATATCTCCATCGACGAGCTCAGATCAATAACTGAGGAAGTGGCTTCGGCCGGGCTTCTCTCGCTCGATGATTTCGTCGGTAACCAGGATGGGGAGAAGACAACGAGGATAATCGACCTTATCTGTGCGAAGAAGGGCGACTCGCCGTCGGCCTCGATTGAGATTGAAGAGATGCGCGAGGCTCTCGCCAAGACCATTCTCAATCTCCCCGAGAAGGAGAGGACCGTACTTGCGCTCTACTACTATGAGGACATGACCCTTAAAGAGATTGGCAGAACCCTCGGCGTGTCCGAATCCAGGGTTTCCCAGATACACACCAAGGCGATGCTACGGCTCATGGGGCGACTCAAGTCGGTTCGCGAGACCCTTCTGTCGACGCTGGGAGAAAAGGATACCGGCGAGATTGAAACGCCTGCAACCGTTGCAGACCATATGGGCGCGCGTGAACTCGCCCGCACGCACTGAACTGAAAGGATGACTGAGGTGGGAAAGAAAAGTAGTGTGAGTTGCGCGTCCTCGACTGCCGTGCTCGAAAAGGAACTTCTCTCCATCAAAGAGACAGGCGAGGATGAAAAGAGGATCCTGGTTGTCGATGACGAGGAAAGTCTGGTCGGCGCCCTCTCGGAATTCCTGTCAATCCGTGGATACGAAGTCGAGACCGCCATGAGTTCAAGGCAGGCCCTGGCTCTGATCCATGAGAAATCATTCAGTGTCGTCGTAAGCGATCTCAGGATGCCGGGGATGAATGGGGTGGAGCTTCTCGAGCATGTTCTGGATGTCGACCCGGAGACGGTTGTCATAATCATGACGGGTTACGCCACTGTTCAGTCAGCAGTGGATGCCCTCAAGAAGGGTGCATACGACTATGTGGTCAAGCCCTTCTCGGTGTATGAGATTGAGAAGACCCTGAAGCTCGGGCTTGAGAAGCGGAAGCTGTCGAAAGAAAACCTGGAGCTTTCCCATCTCATGAGAAAGCTGGTCGAGATCGACGAGATCAAGTCCAACATCATCAGCACGATTTCGCATGAGTTCCGGACACCGCTCACTTCACTGAAGGGCTATCAGACGATGCTCACCAAATTCTCCGAGCAGGGAACCCCGATAGGTGAAGTTGAGAAGAAGTGGTTGCATGCGATGAAGGACAATCTCGGCCGCCTTGAGATGTTGATCCTGAACCTGTTGCTCATGACCGAGGCCAATACAGGGGACCTCCTCATCGCGGATGAGGAGATAAGCGTCCCGGATCTCGTCCGAGACTCAATAGCGCACTTCGATGCCGTTGCGAGAGGGAAAGATGTCAGGGTCTCCTTCGAGGCCGAGGCCAGCAGCAGGATAAGAGGTGACTTGGAGAAACTAAGGGTCGCCTTGAGCAACCTGATCGAGAACGCAATAAAGTTCAACCTCGAACCGGGCACGGTAGAGATCAAGATATCGGAGACCACCGACCCCGACGGCGTGCGCATTGCAGTCGCCGACACGGGAATAGGCATACCCGAAGAGAGACTCTCCAAAATGTTTGATTGTTTCACACAGGTTGATATGACACAGACGAGAAGATTCAGTGGAGCAGGTCTGGGCTTGCCGGTGGCTAAAGCGATTGTCGAGGCGCACGGCGGGCGCATCGACGCCCAGAGCAAGCCGGGGATTGGTAGTACTTTCTATGTTTGGCTACCGCGAAATAACGGGGTGTGAGATGGAAGTCAAGAGCGAGACATCGCTTAGCGGTAAGCACCTGGCTAGAATTGCGGTAGTTGACGACAACGAAGATATCGTGACCCTTTTGGGCGAAGTCCTGAGGCGAGCCGACTACGCTCCGGACCTTTTCTCAAACTCGCGTGAGGCGCTCCTGGCGGCAACGTCTCAGGAATATGACCTCATAATATGCGACCTTGAGATGCCCGAGGTTTCCGGTATTGATCTCTTGGGACAGGTCAAGAGCACATTTCCGCGCACGGAATTCATCATGATAACCGGTTATGCGTCGGTCAAATCGGCTGTCGAGGCCATGCACCGCGGTGCAGTATCCTACCTGGCCAAACCCCTGACCTCCACTCAGATCGTTGCCCATGTTGAAAAGGCCCTTGAGAGGAAATTCCTCGCTCTTGAGAACACCAGGCTGATCTTCGAGCTCACGGCGACAAACGAAGCCCTTGAAAACAAGATCGCTGAGCTCAGACACCTGAATGACCTTTTGAGACTGACCCAGGCTGACCTTGTAAAGGCCGAACGACTTGCAGCCATCGGCGAAGTCGTCGTGAGCATAAATCACGGTATCAATAACAGCATCGCAGGCATACAGGCAGCGGTGCGCTTCCTCAGGAACTCAGAAGCGCTTCCCTCTCACGCATTGGAGACCCTGGGAAAGATCGAGGATGAGTGTCAGGAGGTAGAGACTGTTCTCGGAAGGCTCCGGTCCTTGAGGGAGCCGGCGGCCGTTGACTATGCAGATGGCATCAAGATGATTGGCATTGGGGAGGAGAGGGTCGGTGCCTAGATCTAAGTCAACCTGCCAGATAATCGAGGAAGTCCGGATGCTGGAGCGGGCACGCCTCGTCTGTGCCATGCTCAGGGAGGAGAAGATCCTCAGCCACTCACCATACATAGTCCTCCATCTTGCTCAGAGGCTTCTTAAGAGCCTTGGGTGATGATAGGGCTTTGACCTGAGACCGGTGGCCGCGTCCTCCTGACCGGATAACCTCGGCCACTTACGACCGATCCTATCTACTTTGTCAGAATCTACTTCCCCTTAATATGCTTGCCCAGTGGCCTCTTCTTGGGAATCTCTTTTCCCCTCCCGCCGAAGCGACTCAAAGCCGTTGACTCTGCTACCCCGGCTGTGATATAATACTAGGGTGTGGGGCTTCAAGGGAGACCTTGAGGCGATAACGAAAGGGTGGGGTTGACGCCCCGCAAAGCTCTGGTATCTGCAAGGATAGCCAGGCTGCCGAAAATCGCTTATGATCTTCGGCAGCCCTTTTGTTTTTGGGGGTAAGGGTGCATGAGAAGACTGAGCCATAGCCGGGCCCCGGGGACGTTTGCTGTAGCGCTTCTCACTTTGCTCACGGCCGGACTTGCGGGCGGTGAGGAGGTGCAGGTGGGCAGGCTGACTGTCTACTCATGCGAAGAGGTGGGAAGGTTCTGCTTCCGAGAGGGTAGCTCTCGTTACATCGAGTTTCCGGGCACCCAGCGCTGGGCTCTGCTTGAAGGAGAAAGCCTCTACAGGCCGATGCCGGTGGGGGAAGTGGCAGAGGCTCTCGGTCAAATCTCGTTTCCACTTCAGACGCTTGACGGCGACATAGTCATTCTTCCTGTTCCTCGGCGTGACATGGTCGAATCGACCGCCGAGGGCACCGTGGTCTTTCTCTCACCCGGACGAGTGGAGTATCCGCGCGAGCATATCCATTACACGGTCACCCATGAGATGGGCCATGTGCTTCACCACGTGTTGATGCCGGATTCGAGGGAGGATCTCTGGAAGGAATACGCCCGCTTACGAGGCATTGACTGGCAAAGGGCACGCGAAGCGCAAGACCATGCCTCTCGTCTTCACGAAATATTCGCCGAGGATTTCCGTGTACTCTTCGGCAGCGATCTTGCCAGGTGTGGGACAGGTGTTGAGAACCACGACATCAGCGCACCGAGCGAGGTTCCTGGCCTGAGAGAATTCTTCCTTTCCCTTCTTGACCAGTGGCAGGGGAAGGTGCGGATTTACGCCTCTCCGAACCCATTCAGGGGCCAGGTGTTGATCAAGGGTATCTGTGTCGGCGATGACGTCCATCTTGACGACGTTACGATCTTCGATACCCAGGGAAGAGTGATCCACACGATCAGGGCTTCAGCCCTTGGGCGCGGCGAGATCATCTGGGATGCGAAGAATTCCAGCGGGCTGACTGTGGCACCCGGCGTCTACCTCATGGCCATAAGGATTGGGCGCGATGTTCAGATGCGCAAGATCACAAAGATTCCCGGATAACGGTACCTCGTGCAGGGTGCAAGGCCTGATTGCAGCCTGCACGAGGTATTGAACATCGCTATAGTTGCCCCTGCATGCAGGGACCTCCGGCCGACTTAACCTCCATTAAAACAAGTGGTTAGCCTGAACAACTCCTCGGACTCGTGGTACGGTTCTTGCTCGACAGTATGCTCACGGGGAGGGCAAGCGTCTATTGAATCCCCCAAACTGAGCGAAGCAGGAGGTGAAGAACACAGATGGGAACACTGAGGAACATAATCATGGTTGCGGTTGTGGTTCTGATCTTCATGGGATCATGCGGGAAGGATAACCAGATCTCGCCAATTGATACAGTCCCGCCTAATCCACCCGTTGGAATCTCAGCAGATCCTGAGGGTGGTGATCTTGTGCTGATCTCCTGGGATCAGAACGCTGAACCCGACCTGGCCGGCTACAAGCTATACCGGTCATACAATCAGAACGGCCCGTTCGGACCGGTAACCTCCAGGACCCTGCAGTGTCCGTGGTACTCTGCACATGTGACACCTATGGACCTCACCTACTTCAAGGTGACCGCCGTTGACCGCAGTGGTAACGAGAGTGCTTATTCGCAGATTGTAGCCATCTACCTGAATCCCGGCAAGCATGACGGGCAGAGCACTCCCATTGAACACCACTGAGCCTTAAGATACTGAGGCAATCGAAAAAGAGAAGGCTCCCTATCCTTGGATAGGGAGCCTCTTTTTGCCTGCGGCAAGGGCTAGATTACTCTGAAAACCGTGAGGAACCAGGATGATACCATGGGGTAGATGACATAACTAGTCACAGCCGCGAGGGCTACAGGCAGAAGATACTTCATGTCGCTCTGGCTCCTTCCAAGGCGTTCTGCTACTTAAGCCACCAGAAGAGATCGATAATCTCGCTTACCAAGTCAAATAGGAGGAACTGCCCGATGAAGAACATCGTTTTCGCCCCCTTTCGAAAGGTGTTTGGGCGAGCTTCTGGGTCGTCCATCTACTTCATCGGGATTATTCGAAGAGGGATTTAGAAGTTTTTTCGAGGGCGTGAAGAGCCTCTATCCTTATGGCCAAGGCAGTCAGATCATCCTGGGGCTTGCCCTTGGTATGGCGCATGACTGCGTCGTATACGCTATCGACCATGCTCTTAAGGTCAAGATCGTAGGCGCCCTTGAGGCGGCGAAGAAGCCTGTCCTCTCCATAAGGATCGTCTTGGTCATCGAGCTCATCGGTGATTCCGTCCGTGTAGAGGAAGATGAGGTCTCCGACGCGGGCGGGAAGGGTGGTATCTTTAAAGTCCGCTTTGCTTTCGATGCCGAGGACTATATCGGTCTTGTCCAGTCTTTCAACCGTCGAATCCTTGCGAAGTATGAATGGGGGAGTCTGCCCCGCGCTGCAATAGGTGATTGTCTCGCGTTCAAAGTCAATGACTCCATAGAAAATTGTGACGAAAGTCTCTCCCGAGGTGTGCTCATAAATGGTCTGGTTAAGGATTGAGATCACCTCATGGGGTTGCCGCCCGGGGTCGGCCTGGGCCCTGAGGCTGGACTGAAGCGATGCCATGAGGAGAGCTGCAGGCACCCCCTTGCCTGAAACGTCGGCGATCACCACCGCGACCTTGCTTGTGCCCAAGGGAATGACGTCATAGTAATCTCCACCCACGTGCTGGCTCGGGATGTTCACGCCATGCGTCTTGAGGCCCGGTATCTCGGGGAAAGCCCTGGGAATCAGTCTCCGCTGGATCTCCCTTGCGACCTCGAGCTCTTTCTCCATTTTCTGCTTCTCAAGGGTCTCGATGTAGAGCCTTGCATTCTCGATCGCCACGGAAGCCTGATCACACAGAGTCTCAAGCAGCTCCACATCCGTCGAGGCGTAGAAGCCGCCTGAGATTTTCTTGCCGATCCCGATGAATCCCAGAAGCCTGGATTTGAACATGAAGGGAACCACGAGAGATGAGTCAGCGCCCGCGAGGGCCTGGGCTTCATCGTCGGTTGTGGGAAGCGGTCGGTTTGATGCGATTCTCCTTTCCACGTTCAGGGTCTGCCCTTGGGCCGCAAGCGATCTGGCAAGACTTCCATCCCTGGGGAAGCTCCTGATCTTTCTTGAGTCCCCGTCCAGTGTGTATCGAGGCGTATATTGCTCAAGCTTCTCATTGAGCATGTATATCACGATTGAGCTTGAATGAAGCACTTCGCCTATCCTTATTGCCAGGTAGCTCAAGAGACCTTCCAGGTCCACAATGCCTGCAAGCGAGTGGCTTATCTGCTTGAGCACTTTCCTGTAGTTGTATTCTTCCCTGAAGAACATTCTGTCAACACTTGCTCCGATGCGCGTCCTGAGAGGCGATATCAACAGGGATATGATGAATATGGAGATGATCGAAAACAGGAGATCAGCACTTCCCATGAACTTGGAGGCGAGCCGTCCCATACCGTAGACACCCGTGAAATAAATCGAGGCGAGCACCGCGGTGAGCACCGTGTAGACCAGACTGCGTTTGACGACGATCTCGAGATCCATGAGGCCATATCTCACTATGGCATGCCCGAAGGCAATCGGGACCAAGAGGAGAGGGAGGAAGACGAATCTCTCACCGGGTATCTCCACCGAAGGGCCGATGCTCAGCACGATCCGGACAAAGACCAGCGGCATCGTGCCGGCCACCGTTCCCCAGACTACCAGTCTGAGCTTCCTCCTCACTGAGGCGATTCTCAGCCGCCCGTATGACCTCAGGAATTCGATAAGTCCGAGGATCACGAAGACAATGAAGTAGCAAGCAGTCACACTTTGAAAAAGCCCTATGGCATTGGCGTAGGCTCTGCCGTAGCTAAAGATCATGGTATTGAAGAATTCGGAAACGACAAAGAAGACGGCAGCCGGCGCGTAGATGAGATACTCTAGTCTCGGGTGGCCCACCAGAAGCGGGCTTCGCTCGGGAAAGACGAGGAAGAAATGGAGGAAAAGGGCGGGCAGGGCAAGCACAACGAGATCATAGAAAGCCGCCTTGTAAGCATGCCGCGCGGATGAGATCTCGAAGTTGACAACGTTCAAGAGCACAAGCCCGAAGGCGAGGCACAAGAGATAGAATACCAGGGCGAGTTTGTCGGCTCTCTTGAAGTAAACGAGGAGACCTGTCGTCACGAAGCTCAGGCCGACCAAGATCAGCAAGGCCTTCCTGAGCACCTCTGAAAGGGGTGGTGATGCGAAGGTGAGGGGGACCGTTCGCAGGGCGTGACCTCTCTTGACGACATAGAGGATGGTGTCGCCTGGGTCCATGCGCGAAAGGCATTCTGATATGTCCCTCAGGCTCCAGCAGGAGATGCCGTTCACGCTGACAACCTCGTCACCTTTCCTGAATCCCGCAGCCTCACCCGGCGAACCAGGCCAGACTCTTTCCACTGAGAGGTTGTTGAGAACGATTCCGCTATAAGGCTGATCCGGGATCTTCCTCACTAGCAGAGCTTCCAGGAGAACCAGGAAGATCGTGATCCCAACTGCGGCCGCTCTTATGCGTGCATGAAGGGTATATCTTCGTTCCTGGAGGGATGGTCTCGACGCCAATCCAGACTCGGTGGGCATAAGCACCTCGCATGATGCGAAGGTCCCGGGCAGGGCAGTTATGCTCGGGACCAGTATTGGAGTCACCCATGTGGTTGTCAAGCTTTTTCGGCCCTCAAAAAGGTCTTGCCATACTCCGGGCCATCTGATACTTTAAATCCAACCTGGGAGGGTAAGAGCAGTGGCGAAGCAACAGAAGAGGCTTGGGAAGCTCACAAGGAAAGAGATAAAAGAAGACAAGGTTGCAGATTTTTTCCTGGCGCTGGCGAACTACTCCCGCCAGCACTCACGCCGAATCACCGGAGTCGCGATTGCGGTTCTGATCGTTGCTCTGGTCATTACGGTGGCCAAGCGTGAGCGCAGGGCGGCCGAGATCGAAGCTCAGACGATGCTCGCCAGGGCAAATCTGGATCTCAAGGAAGGCAATTTTTCGAGTGCGCTCGAGGGGTATGCCTCCATATTGGAGAGGTTTAGAGGGACCTGGGGCTACTCGGATGCAGTCTTCCTTTCTGCCGATGCTAACTTTGGCACAGCGCGTTACGACAGCGCCATGGTCTTCTTCGAGAAGTACTTGAATCTCAAGAAACGGCGAGAGCCATTCACGGTCTCATCCAAGGTTGGAATAGCGCAGTGCTTGGAGCAGATGGAGAAGTATAGCGACGCCGCCGAAAGCTATCTTAAAGTTCAGCGTGAGCACCCCGCAGACCCGCTCGCACCGGATGCCCTCTTTGGGGCGGCCCGGTGCTTCGAGCTTGCCAGCGATCTTCGCGAAGCCGAGACTGCTTACAAAGATCTGATCGCTCGCTATCCCAAGTCTAGACAGGCAACGCTTGCCAAGATGCCGCTCTTGGAGATCCAGGCTAAGTTAGAGAATACCTGATGGGCCTTCCACCGCTTAAAATTGCCTTTCTCTGGCACATGCATCAGCCGTGCTACAAGGACCCCAGGACAGATGTCTACAGGCTCCCATGGGTGAGGCTCCACACGGTCAAGGATTATTACGGCATGGCCGCAAGGCTTGACGCCTTCCCGCGCATAAAGGCCAACTTCAACCTGGTCCCGAGTCTTATTGAGCAGATACGGGATTACGCCTCGGGCAGGGCGAGCGAGCTGCATCTGCAGCTTGCGGCAAAGAGTCCGCAGGACCTCACGAACCAGGAGAAACTCGCGCTCGTCAAGGATGCCTTCCTGGGTAACAGGAAGAAGATGATAGACCCCTATCCTCGGTACCGGTCGCTGCTTGATAAGTGTCCCAATCTTGAATCCGAGTACAAAGCCCTGGCCGCAATGAAGAAATGCAGCAGACAGGATTTCTTGGATCTCCAGGTATGGTCCAACCTGACCTGGGTCGATCCCATATTTCAAGACGATCCCTTGATAAGCGACCTCCTGGCCAAGGGACGGCAGTTTACGGAGCCAATGAAGGCCAGTCTTCTCGAGAAGCAAATGGAGATAATGAAAGCGGTCCTTCCCAAGTATAAGGAGCTTGCGGACAAGGGCAGGATCGAGATTGCCTTCTCGCCGTACTTTCATCCTATCCTGCCTCTTCTTTGTGACTCCGAGATTGCACGTGTTTCGATGCCGGGTGTCAACCTTCCCAAGAGCAGGATCCGTGTTCGTGAAGATGCCGAGATGCAGCTTGCGCTGGGAAGGAACCTTCACAAGGAAGTGTTTGGCAGGGTTCCCATCGGCATGTGGCCTCCTGAGGGCAGTGTGAGCGACGAGACTCTCAGCCTTGCGTGCAAAGCGGGCGTCAAGTGGCTTGCAACAGACGAGAGCATCCTCGAAGCCTCTCATGGGATTGCCGTGCGAGACCAGACAAGTGGAAAGGTCACACGGCCGGACCTCCTTTACAAGCCGCATAGATTTGGATGTGATGGGGGAGAGGTCTGTGTTTTTTTCAGGGATAAAGTGCTGTCTGACCTCATCAGCTTCCACTATATGAATTGGGCTGCAGATGATGCCGTGGCTGATTTCATGAAGCGGCTCGATGAAATAAGGCATGACCTGGGTGAGGAAGCTCGCTCGAGCGTTGTGCTTGTGGCACTGGACGGCGAGAATTGCTGGGAGTTCTATGATAAGGATGGAGATCCCTTCCTTACGCGTCTATATACGGAGATCTCTGCCAGCGATGGAATTGAGACCGTGCTGCTTTCGGAAACGCTTGAGATGGGCTCTGCAAGCCCTTCTCTTACTGGCATTTACCCAGGCTCGTGGATCGGCGGCAATTTCGCTATATGGATTGGGAGCAGCGAAGATAATGCTGCATGGGACATGCTTTCTGATGCCAGGGCACTGTTGGTTGCCAAGGATAAGACCATGAGCGAGGCCGCCCAGCAATCTGCCTGGCGAAGCGTCTACGCGGCCGAAGGAAGCGACTGGTTCTGGTGGTACGGAGGGGAGCATGTAAGCAGGCATAACCCCGAATACGATGCCCTTTTCAGGTCTCATATCAGGAGGATCTACGATGCCGCAGGAGCGCGTACGCCTGCGCAAGTGCTTCATCCCATAATGGCACGCGAGAAGGGACCGGCCTTCGCTTTTGATCCAGCGGCTATCATAAAGCCCACACTGGATGGCAGGGTCACGACCTTCTACGAATGGCGCCTGGCGGGCCTATATGAGAGTTATAAGGATGTTTCCAGGCATACGCCGGTGGCCCCTGTCATAGGCGCTATCCATTTCGGTTTCGACCATGAGAACCTGTATCTCAGGATTGATACCAGCGTCTCGCCCCAGAGCCCTGAGTTTACGGCAATGACCTTCAGACTCGAGTTTGATACCCCTGTAGAGAAGGCCATAATCTTCCGAGCTGTCCGGCCATGTTCGCCCGCTGCGATAGACCTGGCCATAGAGGACGTTGATTCCAAAAGTGGTGTCCGTGTTGTGGCGCTGGAATCTATAGAAGCCGCAGTTCCTTTCAGAACCATCGGAGCCCAGCCGGGACAGAAATTCTCCTTTCGCGTGGCGGTCTTAAACCGGAACGAGGTGGTCGAACGAAGGCCATTCCATGAGGTGATAAGTTTGACCGTGCCTACCAAGGAGTTTGAGGCCGAAATGTGGAGTACGCTGTAGCGCATTTGGGGCGCCTGCCAACGTTCTGCGCCGGCAAAACCAAGGGTTCGCGGGTGATCTTAGCGGAGTCTTGAAAGATGCGAGTGGACCTGGCGGGACAACGTCGCATAATCAACATTATGTAAACTTGGCCATAAACCACGCTCCCCGAAGACGCGTCCCGTACACCTTATTGCTTTATTGCACCTCCCTTCTACCCACCCCGTTGAGTGCATCTTCCGGGCAACGTCATACCCAGTTTCTTTGATGCTTGTGGTTGTGGTCGCTGGTTGGTACCGGCCCTTCGAAGCTAACACCAAGAGAGGGCTCCGCAGCACCCACCACTGGCACCGGGAACCGCCTCATGTAGACTCACGGTGGCCAGTATTTCCTCAGCCAGTGCATCGCTCACTACTCTATGATGAGCAAGATGTCTGCTGCGGTAACGCAGATAGTTCCCTGTTAGCATTGCAGGGAAACTGTCTGAGGACAACCCTCACGGTCAGATCCGATACAAGCCCAGAGTCGGTCGAAGTGTAGCTCAGATCATACGATCTTTCACACCGGACCGGTACTGATGGCAGCCCCCCGCTTCTGATGCCGACCATCGGGAGCCCGGCACTTAAGCTGCTTGAGCGAAGTGTTACATGGAGCGCTGGCGGGGTGTGGCAAGAGGTATGGTTAGCTCGAAACACCAGACTTTGTCGCGCGTCATCAAATCGGCTCAGAGACGTCAAAGCCGACGGCAAAAGGGCATCGAATACTCAGCTTCGTCTGCCGCGCGCCACCCAGCCGCCAAGAGGCGATTTCGATATCGTATTTGTCGATGGTCCCGGACAGAATACCTCTTTCGTAATGCCATCGACGGGCAACAACTGTTTTCTTGATCGCCACAACTATCTCAAGCTCATAGCCACCTGTGCGAATGGCCTTCTTATCGCTGTGGCTAAGCGCTACGTCTCCATGCGGATGGGTATGGAATTCGCCGATAATCTTGCACTTCATATAGTTCTTAAACACCCTACGCATACGCTGTCGTTTGCGAGGGGATACGGACACTGAGCGGGCAGTCCGTTGAGCCAGCTGGTAAGGGATGACGGTCTCCACGTAATAAGTGTCTCCAGACTCGTATCCGAGCAGGAGACCTGATGCCTCGTAGTTGATCGATGTTTCTATGGCAGACAAAGTCAAGGTTATGAACCCGTTCTCGCTTATATATATGGGCATGATCTCTCCCCCACACCCAAGACTCTCCCATACAGCCTCACGGTTGGTCCTTCGCACCGTGCTGCTGAGCGCCTATCCTCGTGTAGCACTTGAGCAGCTACTTGCTTTTCGGTTTCTGAGCAGGTGGTCTTATGGGTTGCTTTGGGATTCTTGGTGGCTTGTTCACTCCTCCACGTTTCTCGATTCCTTCCTTCAATCGTTTCTCAGGCATCCCGGCCCTCCCTTCCGGCGACATCCACTCGATACTCGGCCAACTCACTTGCATTTTCAGGAGGAACTTCTATCATCAGGTCATCTCGCCTCCTTGCCAAGTAGATGTGTTTTGCGTCGTACAGGTACTCCGCCGTATCGTTTGTGAAAACCGACACATCTGACAAGATCAGCTCTCTGTCAGTACCGGAGTCTGACCAGGTCGAGATATAGCAGTGATAGACAAGATTCGCCCTCAGGTCTCTAACCATGACCCAGCCGTAGTTCTTCTCCCGGTCCCGTGCGTTGTGAAAGTATCTCCAAACATCCTCATCCCCGTAACGCTTTGTAGCCTTCGCTTTCTGGCCGATAAGGTTCACCAGATTGAAGTGGACGCAGTAGGAGAGCAAATAGGCCAGCGCGACCCCAGCACCGACCCCCTTCAACAGCGTTCCAACTCTGATATCCGGTTCCTTTCTAAGGAAGATGCCGATCGCGTCTGACTTGAATCCTCGACCGACAAACGTGCTCATGGCTCCTTCAGCAAAAGCCAGCAGAGAGTATGAAAGAACCGAGTAGAGGAAGACGAGAAAAACGGTTTCGATGGGTGTCCGCTGGCCCCTCCCAATCAGCTTTTTGGTGAGAAAGTAACAGATGATCCCAGGCATGCCTATTACTAGCAGCGTGAATGTGAGCTCCGTCATCTGCGACTTCCCATCAGCATTGCCGCAACTTATGCCATTTTATCGTTATTGCGTTCGTCGGGCATACACGCCCGATGACGGCGCCACCATATCACATGGGTGTCGTGATATCAAGTAGTTGATAACGCCCTCTCAGTACCAGACGAGTGTTATGCGGTTGCCAGACTATAGTACAATATCCGAATTCAGATCGCCTCCAACGCGGTCCAGCCTCGCTCGCTCCCCCAGCTGTACCACAGTCGGTACTCCCAAGGTAGGATTGAAGTGAACTGGCTCTCGGCAGTTGTCCCAGAGGACAGTTGTTTAGGCAGCACAGCGCCAGATTGTCGTTCACATGCCCAGGCTGATCACGCCACGAAAGATCGCCTCCGTGGCGGCGGGCATCAGCTGCAAACGCTAGCCCGACCGCCCTTCCCCGTAATCAGATAGATAGTCAAACAGATCCTGCGTTGCGTTCGCAAACCATTCTTCCAAGCTTGCATGTAGGTCCTGCAGGGATGATCGATCCGGTGGTTTTTGCCCGTCAAGCGGCAGGTTCAAGATTACGTGCTGAGACCGAAGTATTGGGTCGTACTCAACCCGGAGCACTTCGAGCGAGCGAGCCATGTACCTATTGGCTACCAGAGCAATGTCAAGTACGGTCCCTCTACTCAATAGAGGAAGGCGGGGCGGCTTCCGGAACTCACGAAAGAAGCCCGTCCCAATCTGCTCAACTCTTAGTTCAAAAGTGGTGGCATAATCACGACGATCGGTGAACAATTCAATGGACTGTCTGTCCAAGACGAGTATGTTAGGCCGCTCAGCCAACGCGCTGTGGAACTGTTCCTTGGCTCCGCCGACTAGAAGACCGGAAATGATCAAGTACATGCGCCCCACGCGTCGGGTCTTGCCTGTCTCAGGGTCAAGGTAGTGAACCCTGTGTCCCTCGTCCAGTTGTCCGATGATATCGCTAATAAGGCTCTTGTGCTTCCCTGAGATGTCGCCAGTCTTTACTTGTGCGGCGCAAAGAAGCTCTTGACCAAGTCGATCGGAATCAAAGAAGACGAGGTCCCGCCCACGTTCATCTTGGCCGTGGACGTACCGAATTCTATAAAAACCCGCCCGCATGAGGAAGGGAATCACAACACGCTTGGTGAACTGTTCCTCGTTCATGTCGCGACTACTAGCCTCTGTGACGCTCGGCTCAGTTGGCGCCTGCGCAATTTTCCGGATGAGCCCCGAGTGGAGCATCGGCTGGAGCTCGGTATCAGTCGCTGCGAATATCTACCCCATTTTCAAGCACCCGTCAACGCATTTTGCAGGATTCATTGGCCGTCATGCGGCCTTCAGATTACGGGTCAATCGTGATCCAAGCCAGATTCAGACAGACGGACTTTCCAGGCTCCCGAGCTATGCTATAGCTGCCACTTTCAGGGCGGTGTCGGGTCGCTGTGCTGAGAGGGCCAGCCTCTCGCGTCTTCGACAGTGAGAATGCAAGCCGGCGCAAGTGCTACGGAAGACCATTCATGGGGACAATCGCCTCCTCGACTTCCGGATACAGCGCGTCGATCTCCTCCTGAATCTCGATTGTGCGTTTGAGGGCCGTCACGACACGGCAGTAGATCTTGATCTCGTCCAAACTCAGTTGGCGACCCCGTCGGTCTTTTAGCCACTTCTCCAGCACCTGATAGCCACCGATCTGATATTCCCACAGCTCCGGAGACACCGGTTCGAAGTACTGGGTCTTATTGATGTGAACGCGCTCCTCCCTGGACTCGTAACGGAAGCCCTGGCTTTTCGCCTGTGCGACCCGGTTGTCACCATGCCCTTCAAAGCGAGCCATCGGCGGATCGAGGTCCCGGGAGCGAAGGAGATGCAAGCCCAATAGACGTTTCCCCAGTTCAGCAATGGCTTCGAAGATCTCGGAATCACCGGTGAGGGGAACCTGTGGGAATTCCCTTCTGAGGGAATCGGCATACTTCTCGCGGTACGTCTCTGAATGCAGAACGGCATAGACGTATCTGAAGATGTCCTCGGGTGAAGGTTCTTGCCCGTACGCTGCCCTCAGTGGCGTGATGACCGCAGGATTAAGATTCGGCTTTCTCTGCTGGAGCTCGAGATGGCCAGGCCGATCATTCTCGGGACTGCCGGGGTATAAATACAGAGGGAAAATGTAGTCGATGGTCTTGAGAGAAACGGCCACGTGCTCGACCGGCAGATTGGTGACCAGCGCATGATGCCACCCGCCTGAAAACTCAACCCGCCTCGGCAGAGTCAGGCCAACATTTTCCCCAGCCAGCATGTGCTGCATGACTTCGCTTCGGGGCCTGCAGTGAAAGCCTCGGGAGTTGCCAGTGTAGTACGTATATCGAACATCGAACGGACGGTAGAGGATAGGTACTACTTTCCCGCGATCAGGTCCAGAGTTCTTTAGATCCTTCTGCGCCAATGACACCTTCCAGTCCTTGGCATCCTTGCCGAGTCCGTAGGCTTCTCGAGCCAGCTCGGGTTCCATCTTGCTGAACGCCACTACCGTGCGCCAGACGTCCTCTGGCGTCCAGTGAATCGTCAACTTGTCCCGGGCGGTGACTATCCCGACGCTGTGCACAGGGAAGACGTCGGTCACCCGAATAAATGTACT
>CAYHHI010000039.1:0-32083 GCA_964356335.1 uncultured bacterium | reverse complement strand
TTGGACCCGCCTTATCTCTCCTGTCCCCTGGCATGCCGAACAGGTCTTCAAGGCCCTGCCTTTCTTGGCACCCGTTCCCCCACACACCTTGCAGGCCCCAAGCCTCTTCAGTTTGATCTTTTTCTCGGCACCCTTGGCGATCTCTTCAAGCGCGAGACTCACCTTGACCCGCAGGTCGCTCCCGTGGCGCGCCGAGGAAGCTCTGCTTCTTGTGGTTGCACCGAAGATGCCGTCGAAGGCGCCGCCAAAGGGGTCGCCGAAGTCACGCATGAAGGCCCTCAGGGCTTCACCGAGGTCGAAAGAGGCGAAGTCAAATTCGAAGCCCGCACCCTTCAGGCCGCCGTGTCCAAATTGGTCGTACCGGGATCGTCGCGACGGGTCTCGCAAGACCTCGTATGCCGCAGTCGCTTCCTTGAAACTCTCTTCGGCGTTCTTGTCGCTGGGATTCCGGTCGGGATGATACTTGAGGGCTAGCTGACGATAGGCTTTCTTTATCTCTTCCTCGCCGGCATTACGATCAACGCCAAGCACTTCATAATAGTCTCTTCTATGCATCTGCTTCACTTCTCATTGTGGCCCTGCGTGAACCCCCTGTCCTCTCCGTCGCACTCCCCCTTCCACATCCTGATCCAGCTCCCCTCATACTCTCCCCGCGCGTCCCCTCCCACTCCCACAACCGACGGGGATCGGGCGGTCCGTCTACTTGGAGACGACAACCTTGCTGGGTCTGATCACGCGCCCGTTCAGGGTGTATCCTTTCTGGACTTCCTCGATCACCCTCTCGGGCTGGGCACCCTCCTTGTCCAGAGCCATGATCGCCTCATGATAATTTGGATCGAATTTTTCACCAAGACATTTTATGGGGCAGAGCCCCTCTTTGGTGAGGACTTCCTTCAGGTTGAGATAGGTGAGCTCTATCCCCTTCCTCAGCCCCTCGAAATCTCTCGCCTCTGCTGATGCTTCAAAGGCACGTTCCATGTTGTCAACGACCTCAAGCAGGCGCCCTATAATATCCTCATTGGCGCATCGGGTGCGCTCCTCGTTTTCCCTGGCCACCCTCTTTCGGTAATTGTCGAAGTCGGCAAGCGCTCTAAGGTACCGATCTTTGGTCTCCTCAAGCGCGGCCTTGAGGGCATCGAGTTCGGAGACCATCTCCTCGACATGCTTTTCGAGATCTTTCCTTGAGTGTTTAACCTGCTTCTTTGACTCCTCAGACCTTTGCCCGCGCTCGTCGACTTCATGAACCTGATCCGTGTGTTGCCTCGGCACTTGTTCATGCGAAGCCTGCTCCCCGTGACTATGCGCCCTGTGCGCATCGTCCTTAGAGGCCCGTCCGCGATGGGCTCGCTCCCCACTATCACGCCGCATTCCTTCATGCTCACCCTCGAAATCGTCATCAGTTAGCACGTTGACGCCGCCCTCCTCGTCTTGCCAGATACCGCGTTAGCTCTTTCGATACAAAGGGGAGTGCCAAAACAAACTAATAGGGCCTCGCCGGCGATGTCAAGCGAAAAGCCGGCGCGGCCGGATTGTGCTCACCCGCCTACGCGATCGCCCGGCAGGCAACCAGCACAAGCCTCGCCTGCGGGTGGAAATGAGGCTCGCCCGTGAGTGGCATACGAAGTGCCCTGAGGGATGGCAATCCTGTTCGAAGCCAGAATTCCCCGGCTACGATCAATGCGGGATGCGCCTAATAGATCGTGGCCGCCTTCTTAACTATGTTTTCCGGGATTCTCAGGCCGATGATCTCGGCAGTCCTGAGATTCAGGGAGAGCATCACCTTCCGGGGAGATGCAACGGGAATCTCGGCCGCGTTTCTCCCGGTGAGCATCTGAGCCGCGAGTTCACCCGACTGCCTTCCGATGTCCTGGTAGTCGGGGCCGACAGCGAAAAGCGCTCCCATCCTGACGAAGTGATCGGAAAGTCCCATCAAAGGAAGATTGGTTTGGAACGCAAAGAGGAACACATACTGGAGGGATTGCGTCGTGAGCACGATCCTGTCGCTCACCAGCCACAGAGCATCGATCCTCGGCCTCAAAGCGTTCAAGGCGCTTGAGACCTCAGCCTCGCTAAAGACAGGATAGGTCACAAGCCCAAGATTCATTCTGTTCGCAGTGTTCTGTGCCTCGTCAACGATAAACTGGCTCTCGTCGGGATTATAGATGACACCGATCCGTTGCGCCGTCGGCACAACGTCCAGGAGCGATGCAAACTGCTCCCTGACGGGCACATCCAGGCACACACCTGTCATCGGAGTCCCGTCGTCGGCATTATCATTCAAGAGACCGCTCTGGCCGGGCTCAGAGACCATCGAGAAGACTGAAGGTACTTTGAGATCTGCTCCTTTCACGGCCCTCGCGGCATCAGTGCCAAGGGCAAGGACTATGCCCGCACCATTCTCGTCCACGAAGATTGCAAGATCGGGAGGCGGGGAAGAATCAGATTCAAGGACATACTGCACGAACTGGATGTCGAAGCCCTTGCCTTCCATCCCTTCTCTGAAGCCCTCCTTGGCGAGTTCATACGGCTTGAGGTGTCGGCTTTCAACGACCGCGACCTTGATGGTCTGAGAGGCTGGGGCAACCGCAACCCAGAGCAAGACGCATGATAGAGGCAAGAGGAGAAACGTGAGAACACCCCTCGACACACGTCCGCACCTCGCCCTTCCAGTTGTCACACTTTTCCTCCCAAACGGAGTCAGAATGTGCTCCCTAATCTTTGCAGATGATTGCGTCCCTTGGGTCTAGTATCGGCTCCTAACCGCCAGTCTTTACCGCGAATTAGGACCAGATGGCAGATACGGCGGATGCGAGAGCCTGAGAGATGGCATCATGCACCAGAACGCCTCTTGGAGAAAGTGCCACATAGTTGCCTCTCTTGACAAGATGGCCTTCCTTGAGGAGATGTTCCACGAGATGAGGAACCCGGTCAGAGCCCATCCCATAGCGCGAAGCGAGATAATCAAGATCTACGCCTCTTGCGGTCCTCAAACCCAGCATCAGGTCCTCAAGAAGCATCTCGTCAGCAGTAAGATTCTCAGAAAGGTCGATCACTTCGCCGGATCGAGAGGCAATCTTCATATAGGCCCAGGCATCTCTCATCTTTGAATATCGCCAGCCGTCCTGGTGAGAATGAGCTCCTGCGCCCAGCCCAGCGTAGTTTCCCCTCTGCCAGTAGATGTCATTGTGGAGGCACTCGTAGCCAGGCAGGCAGTAATTGGATATCTCGTAGCGTGAGAATCCTTTCTGGGTCAGGATATGACGCGCATGTTCGTAAAGATCCGTCACGATCTCTTCGTCAGGTAACTCGACCGCGCCGCGAGCAGCCATAATGTGGAGCGGGGTGCCGGGTTCAAGGGTGAGCATGTAAACTGACACGTGGGTAACGTGCCTGGCGATGCCATCCAGGGTCTTGGCCAGACTCGCAAGTCCCTGACCCGGGATTCCGAGCATCACATCCGCGCTGAGGTTAGCGAAACCTGCCTCGTGGGCTGCCTCGAGAGCTTCAAGGGCATCGGCGGCCTTGTGGATTCGGCCGAGACTCTCGAGCTCGTCTCCACACAGGGATTGAACCCCGATAGAGAGCCTGGTCACCCCAAGATCGCGATATGCTGCAAGTTTGGTAAGATTGACGGTCGCGGGATTGCACTCAACTGTCACCTCGACATCCGCCTCCATGGAGTAGGCGTTTCTCAAAGAGGTGATGATGGTTGCCATCTGGTCAACTTCCAGGAGCGACGGCGTGCCTCCGCCGAAATAGATTGAAGCAAAAGCGCCTTTCTTCTCCGCATCCCACCTGCGAGCCTCGTTCTCAAGATCTCCAAGCAGGGCATCGATATAGGCATCCGGAACACCCTGCCTGCTCGGAAAGGAATTGAAATCGCAGTACCTGCACTTGGCAAGACAGAACGGGATGTGAACGTAGATGCCCTGTTTCTGAACGCGGCAGTTGCCTTTCAAGCGAGAACCGCCCGGCTCTGGGCGCCGGAATAGCTGTCCTTCACACAAGAGGCACCTGCTCCCAGCACCTACCTATCCACTTTGAGCATGTAGAGAAACGCTTCCTGGGGAAGCGTCACACGACCCACGCTCTTCATCCTGCGCTTGCCTTCCCTCTGCTTCTCCAGCAACTTCCGCTTGCGGGTGATGTCACCGCCATAGCACTTGGCTGTGACGTTCTTCCTGAGGGGCGCTACAGATTCTCTTGCGATCACCCGCGAGCCGATCGCAGCCTGGATCACAACCTGAAACAGCTGCCTGGGAATCAGCGTCCGCAGCTTCTCGGCAATCTGCTTGCCCAACCTGTAAGCTTTGTCCTTGTGAGTAATCACGGAGAGGGCATCCACCGGCTCACCATTGATGAGGATTTCGAGCTTCACAAGATTGGAAGGCTTGTAGCCGCTGAGATCATAATCGAACGATGCATAGCCTTTCGTCAGTGACTTTATCTTGTCGTGGAAATCCACAAGGATCTCGGCCATGGGGAGGTCACAGGTTATGACGGTGCGATTGGAATCAAGCATCTCCGACTGCTTATAGCTGCCCCGCCTTTCTTTGACGAGGCGCATTATGGAGTCAATGTACTCCATCGGGGTCACGATTTGAGCCAGAACATAAGGCTCTTCTATGCGCTCGATGAAGTGAGGTTCCGGCACGCACGAGGGATTCTCAACATCCATGGATGTCCCATCGGTGAGATAGACCACGTACCTTACGCTGGGTACCGTCGCAATGAGATTGAGGTTATACTCCCTCTCCAGTCTCTCCTGGATGATCTCCATATGGAGGAGCCCAAGGAAGCCGCACCTGAAGCCGAAGCCCAGGGCTTGCGAGGTCTCGGGCTCATATGTGAGTGAGGCGTCATTGAGTCTGAGTTTCAAAAGGGCATCCCTCAAGAAACCGAAGCTCTCCCCATTGGTTGTATAGATACCGCTATAGACCATGGGCTTCATCTTCCTGTAGGCGAGAATCTGCACGGGGCTAGGGTCATCGGCCTCGACCACCGTGTCGCCCACGTTGGCGTCAATTATGTTCCTGATGCCTGCGACCATATAGCCGACTTCACCGGCAAAGAGCTCGCTCCGCGCGAACATGCCGAGCCTGAAGATCCCGACCTCCATCACCTCATAGACGCTCTCACCCGAGAAGAGCCTCACCTTCATGCCCGCCCTCAAGGTGCCCTCGAAGACCCGCACATAAGCGACCGCTCCCCGATACTGGTCAAACTGTGAATCGAATATCAGGGCCCGCAGTTTTGCAGTCTGGTCTCCGTCCGGCGGCGGCAGCTTCTCAATCATCCACTCAAGGAGCCTTTCGACACCCGTGCCTTCCTTGGCGCTGACCTCAAGGATCTCATCCTTCCCCACCCCGAGAAGATCGCAGATCTGGGTCTTGGTCTCATCCACCCTCGCACCCTTCATGTCGATCTTATTCACAACGGGAACAATAGTGAGATCCTTGTCGAATGCCATGTAGAGGTTGCTTATGGTCTGAGCCTCGACACCCTGGGAAGCATCCACGAGGAGAACGGCTCCTTCGCAGGCCGCAAGACTTCGCGATACCTCATAGGTGAAATCCACGTGCCCTGGCGTGTCTATGAGATTGAGCTCGTAAACGTCGCCATCGGCTGCCCGGTACGCCATCGTTATGGCATGGCTCTTTATGGTGATTCCCCGCTCGCGCTCCAGGTCCATGTTATCAAGGACCTGCTCCCGCATGTCCCTGGGGGAGATGGTCCTGGTGAGCTCAAGGAGCCTATCGGCAAGCGTGGACTTGCCATGATCTATATGCGCGATTATGCAGAAATTGCGTATCAGTCTCTGGTCCACGATCCCTCGAGCGAAGCCTTGTCAGTGAATCAGCTTGCCTATCCTTGTCCACCTTGGCAGGTGCGTCTGCTTATTCCACGAGAAATACATCACCATGGCTTTGCCCTTGATGTAGTGCATGTCCAGGGCCCCCCACGCACGGCTGTCATAGCTGTTGTGCCTGTTGTCTCCCATCATGAAGATATTGCCTTCCGGCACAACGACGGGGCCGAAGTTGGACATCTGGCCTCCGAAGCCGCGCAAGGTCTTATAGGGTTCCTTCTGAGCGGCGCCATTCACGTAAACCACATCATTCCTCAACTCAATCGTGTCTCCCGGAAGCCCGATGCACCGCTTGATGAAATCCTTGCCCTCGGTGGGATGCCTGAAAACTATGATGTCGCCCCGCTTCGGCGCTCTCACCTTGGGGAGTCTGATTTCGGTAAAGGGTATCTTGGAGCCATAGATGAACTTATTGACGAGGAGAAAATCTCCGACCAGAAGCGTTTCTTCCATTGACGATGTCGGTATTCTGAAGGCCTGAACGACTGTTGCTCGCGTCAAGAGCGCCAGGACGAGCGCAATAATGATCGACTTGAGCCATTCTTTCAGAGTGTCCTTCTTGGCCTTTTTGCCGGACTTCTGCGCCACCATTTGAAGCCTCCCTTGGTAGTTGTCGTGAGAAAGGATTGCCTACTGCTGTGAGAAGCCGAAGAGATGACCGTCTATGTAAGCGTCGAACATGTTGTAGATCCAGAAAGCGACAGCCCACCAGACGTATCTGTCTCTTCTGTCGAAATGGCTGGAGTAGTCGTGGTAGTTCGCATCGAACTCCTCGATGGGGCCATTCCTCGCAAGGTGGAGATACCTATCCGCCCTGTCTGATTCGACAGCAATCTTCGAAAGAAGAAGCGAACCTACGACGACGAAGGCAGAGGCCTTTGCCCATCTGCCGTTATCTGCCTGCCCCAAGCCAGGGACAACGGCAGAGAAGAGGACGCTCTTCATCGGAGAATGCTTGAGCTTCGGCACTTCTTCGAGGCTGAAGCCCGGACGGATGCCCACGAAGGAGCCGGGTGTGACTGAGGAGGTGTCGGGGAAATCGGACTTGTCGATCTCGTGACTTCGATCGTCCGCCATCAGCGAGGAGGCAAGAAAGAGAATCGCTATCCCACTCAAGAGAAAGACCAAGCCAGGCTTCAACTTGTACCCCCGTTATGGCGGGAACGTGTGGGAATCGAACCCACCTCGGATGTTATGAGCACCCGACAGAGGATTTGAAGTCCTTGAGGTCCACCAGAACCCATCCATTCCCCCGCTCTCGCATTGTCACTTCTTAACTATAATATGCCCCTCACCTTTTGCAAGCACTTTTCCGACGGGCCTCGCCGCGCGGACTCCGGCTCGCACGAGGAGGGTCATGAGCCTGTCTGCCTTGGTGCTATCAACAGAGATGAGCAGCCCTCCCGAGGTCTGGGGATCACACAGGATGTTGAGCTCGCGATCCGCCACCTGCTTTGAGGTGACGCTGGAGCGCACGAAATCCTTATTGGCCCAGAGCCCGCCTGGTATGGCTTCCGCCTCGAGCATATCGTAGGCTTCGCTCATGACGGGAACTCTGGCAAAGTCAATCTCAAGCGCAACTCTGCTTGCCTCGGCAACCTCAAGCGCGTGCCCGAGGAGACCAAAGCCCGTTATGTCCGTACAGGCATTTGCTCTTACCTTCATCATGGCCTGGGATGCACGCCAGTTCAAGTCTTCCATCACGCGGGTCACCTTGCGAATCGCCGAAGCCTTGAGCAGTCCATGCTTCATGCCCGTCGTCATGAGCCCGATGCCAAGCGGTTTGGTTAGAATCAGCGTGTCGCCTACTCTCGCCCCTGAGTTCCGCACGACCCGATCGGGCCTCACAATGCCTGTAACACATAAGCCATACTTCAGTTCCTTGTCCTGGATCGAATGGCCGCCGCCCAGGAAAGCTCCTGCCTCCCTCACCTTCTCCTCGCCGCCCTTCAAGATCCGGCGCACGATCTCGTTGGGAACTTGTTCTTCCGAAAAGCAGAGTATGTTCAAGGCAAGAATGGGTCTTCCACCCATCGCATATATGTCACTCATGGCATTGGTCGCGGCTATCCTGCCGAAGGCAATGGGGCTATCCACGACCGGGGTGAAAAAATCAACCGTGGACACCAGCGCAAGATGGGGTGCGAGACGATATACGGCCGCGTCATCGAGGGTGTTACTGCCCACGATGAGATTAGGGCTCCTCTCGAGTTTGAGTCCGCTCAGGATCTTGTGCAGGTCACCCGGACCTATCTTGGATGCTCAACCCGCACACTTGACCATCTGGGTCAGCCGGATACCCTTCTTTGTCATACCCTTCCCGTCTGATCTTGCCGTGCCCACCGTCACCCCTCAAGAACCGCGATTGCCTCTATTTCAACCAGAGCTCCCTTGGGAAGATCGGCCACCCCTACGCATGCCCGCGCAGGATAGGGCGCACTCAAGATCTTCGAATAGACTTCATTCATGGCCGCGAAATCCTCAAGCCGTCTGAGATATACCGTTGTCTTGACTATGGAGTTCTTGCTTCCGCCGGCCGTCTCGACTATTGAGAGCACGTTCTTAAGGGCCCGCTCGGTCTGTGCCGCAATCATGTCTCCGACCAGTGAGCCAGTCGCAGGGTCAATGCCGATCTGTCCCGAAACGAAAATGTAGGTGCCTATACGAGAAGCTATTCCCTGGCTATATGGGCCGAGGGCCTGTGGAGCATCAGCCGATTCTATCTTCCACTTTTCCAATGCTGCTATCCCCCGTTCCCGGCAAACTCACTCTACGGTCACGCTTTTTGCCAGGTTCCTGGGCTGGTCTACATTGCACCCTCTCATGACCGCTATGTGGTATGCCAGCACCTGAAGCGGGATAACGGACAGGACTGGGGTGAGCGCAGGCAGAGTCGCCGGTATGTAAATCACATGATCAGCCTTCTTGGCAATCTCCTCATCGCCTTCACTTGCTATCGCGAGCACCCTTCCACCTCGTGCCTTGACCTCTTCCACGTTTCCCATGATCTTCTCGTAGGCATTGTCCCTTACGGCGATCACGACCACCGGCATCTTGTCATCAATCAAGGCTATCGGTCCGTGCTTCATCTCGGCGGCAGGATAGCCTTCGGCATGGATGTAGCTTATTTCCTTGAGCTTCAGCGCTCCTTCCAGGGCCACAGGGAAATTGTAGCCCCTGCCGAGATAGAGGAAATTGTTGTGGCCCGAGTACTCAACGGCGATCTCTTTGATCTGCTCGCTCTTCATGAGGATGCCTTCGACCTGCTTTGGCAGCTCGAGGAGAGCTCTCGCTATCCTGGGACCGGCAGCGAACTGGCCAAAGCGGATGCCGGCCAGACGCATCGTGAGGAGCATCTGCACTACGACCTGGGAGGTGAAGGCCTTGGTTGAAGCCACGCCGATTTCAGGGCCCGCGTGAAGATAGATTCCCCCATTGGCTTCTCTTGCGATCGTGCTTCCCACGACGTTGCAGAGCCCAAGCACCTTTGAGCCACGTTGCTTGGCTTCTCTCATTGCGGCAAGCGTGTCGGCTGTCTCGCCTGACTGGCTGATCACCACGACAAGCACACTCGGATCGAGCACCGGGTCACGGTAGCGAAACTCGGAGGCGTATTCCACTTCGACCGGAATCCTGGCATACTCCTCGAGCATGTACTCGCCTATCAGGCCGGCGTGCCAAGAGGTGCCGCAGGCAGTGATGATGATCCGCGATAGGTTTCTTATTTCCTCATCGGTCAGATTCAAGCCGCCAAGATGCGCGCGGCCGGAATCGAGGAGGATCCTGCCGGCAAGGGCGTTACGTATGCTCGTGGGCTGCTCGAAGATCTCTTTGAGCATGAAATGGGCAAACCCGCCCTTCTCAGCCATCTCGAGGCTCCATGTGATCTTCTCGACTTCCTTTATGACTTCCTGGTCATCGCTGGTTACCGTAGTGAAACCGTCGGGTGTAACCACGGCCACCTCGCCATCGTCCATGTAGACCACGTCTCGCGTGTGGCACATGATGGCAGCAACATCTGATGCGACGAAGTTCTCATCAGACCCTATCCCCAGCACAAGCGGGCTCCCTTTCCTCGCCGCGACTATCTTCTGCGGCTCATCAGCGCAGATCACAGCGAGGCCGTAGGTTCCCTGCACCATGCCGAGAGCAGCCTTCACAGCCTTTTCCAGTGGCTTGCCGCGCTCATGAAATCTCTCGATGAGATGTGCCAGGACTTCGGTGTCAGTCTCGCTCGTGAAGGTGTGCCCCTCCTTTATGAGCAGATCTCTGAGGAGGCTGTAGTTCTCTATTATGCCGTTGTGGACGACAGCGACTCTGGCGTGGCAGTCGCAGTGGGGATGAGCGTTGACAGTCGTGGGCTCGCCATGGGTGGCCCACCGCGTGTGTCCGATGCCGCTCGTACCTTTAAAATCAACCTTGGCAAGGCGAGCCTCGAGGGCGCTTATCTTGCCTGAGACTTTCTCAATCCTGATCTTGCCGTCAGCATGGATCGCTATTCCAGCTGAATCGTAGCCCCTGTACTCGAGCCGTTTTAGCCCGTCAACAAGAAGGGGTACAACATCCTTTTTACCGACGTAGCCGATTATTCCGCACAAGTCAGGATCCTCCTCAGTGTCCGATCACGCTCTTGGCCTCGTCGATCAAGGCGAGCGCCTGAGCACGATCTCGAGCTTCGGCTATAAACCGGATCACGGGCTCAGTTCCAGATTTCCTTATGTGAAGCCAGCCCCTGTCAGAGTCCACTCTGACGCCGTCTTCAAGATTAAACCTGGCTCCGGGGAACCGTTCCCCAACCAGTGCAGTGATCCGGTCAAAATCAGGCATCTTATCAAACGAAACCTTCTGTTTGACTATAACATATTGGGGGTAGTTCACCATCATTTCCGAGAAGATGGTGCCGCTTTCAAGCAGGGCCTGCAGGGCCAGGGCTGTGCCGACAAGAGCATCTCTCCCGTAATGCACCTCCGGCAGGATCACCCCGCCGTTACCTTCGCCGCCGACGATGCTTCCCACGGCTTTCATTTTGGCGACCACGTTCGCCTCGCCGATAGGCGTCCGGTAAAGGTTCACACCGTGCCTGCGGGCGATGTCTTCAACAGCCATCGAAGTCGACAGATTGGTGACCACTGGACCCTTTGCTCTCTTGAGGACTGTGTCTGCACAGATCGCAAGCGTGTAGTCCTCCCCTATGGGATTACCTTTCTCGTCAGCCAGAGCCAGTCGGTCCCCGTCCGGATCAAAGGCAAAACCGATGTCGGCATTCTTGGCCCTAATCACCTCCGAGAGCTCGGCCAGGTTTTCCGGAAGCGGCTCGGGGCTGCGCTTGAAGACACCGCTCGGTTCACAGGCAATGGGGAAGACCTCACACCCAAGCCTATCCTCGAGCATCTCGGGTATGACGACACTTGCAGCCCCATTGATGCAATCAACCGCGACTCTGAAGCGCCGCGCTGCTATTGCGCTCGCGTCAAGGAATCTGATGCCAAGAACCTTGTCCATGTGGCGGCGGCCGGCGTCTTTGTCATCGCTCAACTTGCCCGCCCCATCGAAGGCCGCATAGCATGAAATGCCTGATCTGAAGACCTCTGTGATACGTTCGACATCTTGCTTCTCAAGAAAAGTGCCCGCCCCCGATATCAGCTTCATGGCATTCCACTCGGCAGGATTGTGGCTTGCGGTGACGGCTATACCGCCCTTTGCCCGGTGGTGTTCGACCGCGAGCTGGATGGTCGGGGTCGGCGATATTCCGACGGCGATAACGCTCCCGCCCGCCGCTCGGATGCCTGAAATCACCGCCATCTCCAGGATTTCTCCGGAAGGCCGCGTGTCCCTGCCCACAACGTAGGTGCCGCCTCCCAACATGTTTGCGAAGGCAGCGGCAAAGCGCGAGCAGACCTCGGGGCTCAAGGGATCAAACACGAGGCCCCTCACGCCTGAGACACTTATGACGAGCTGAGACTTGCCCACACTGCACTCCTCGGCACAAAGCCGCACTTTCCCCAATTATAGGTGATGTAAATCCGGTGACACAATACTAAATTCGGGCCGCGGTACTTATCCTCGCGCCTTCGGTGTTCGTGCACTGCTCCAGGACCACTCCCGCGCGGGTCAACGCGCCGGACTGAGTACGATTTAGTATTGTGTCCCAGTAATGGAATTTAGTATTGTGTCCCCATGAAAAACAGGTGGCTCTTTTGCCTACCGCCGCTCCTTGCCTTTGGGTTCTTCCTGATCTACGTCAGCCAGACGCGAAGCCAGCCTTTCTTTAAGTATCTTGTCGCAAATCCCCTGGTCTACGACCTCGAGGCAAAGCAACTCCTCAGGGGGATTCCTGCGGGTCAACCCTTTTTCCTGAGCGCGCTCTACCCGGCATTTGTGGGGCTTTTCTATTGGCTTTCCGGTTGGAGCAAGCTGATGGTCGCAGTCTGTCAGGGCGTATTTCTTTCCCTGAACGTCCTCCTCTTGGGCCGGATTTCACGGCGGCTCTTCTCGAATTGGACTGCTCTGGCCGCTGGTTTCGGCATGACTTTCTACTGGAGCTTTTACTATTTCGCCGGTGAGATCGTTCCTGCCACCATCTTCATGACTTTCATGCTGGTCGGAACCCTGTTATTCATGGAACGTGATGGACCCGAAACATCACACGTTTTTGTGCCTGCGCTTGGCCTTGCTGGCGTTCTGGCTCTTATGTATGCGACCCCGGGTTTGAGGAATCTTGCAGGTCTCCTCCAGGGGAAATCCTTGCCGTATGCTGCCAACCTGTACTGGGCAGGCATCGCGTTCTTCACGGTACTTGCGGCGGGCGAGGCTGCCATCTTCTTGGGTGCTCGAAGCTGGCTTCGGCGGCACCGCATGCAGAACCTGGCCGCGAGCGGCACCATGTTCGCCGTGAGCGCTCTGATGTGGAGCGGTGCAACCGTGATGGCGGGCTTGCTCGTGCTCAATCTTCTCTTCGAAAAGGGCCGGAGATTCATAGGGGCTATGGCCCTGATTGCGGGCTTCCTTGTGCCCATTCTTGCAAGCCTCGCTCACAATTATCTCATATCGGGTGACGCGATCCCGGTCACATCAAGCTTCGGGGTAAATCTCTTCGTCGGGAACAACCGGGCGAGCGATGGCATGGATCCCTTCAGGTTCGGGGAAGCGAACCGCGTAAGGATAGAAGCAGACAGGCTGCGGCTTTCGGGCAAACAGCGTTCGGATTTTTTCGCGGACCAGGCAATCCGCTTCGCGACGAGCGAGCCCGGCCGCTGGCTCAGGCTCTTGGGCAGAAAGGCCCTCATCTCAGTATCCCGAACCCAGATCAATAACAATGCCGATATAGCCGAGCGCAGATCGGCATGGAAGCGGCTCTTCTTGCCGGCCTTGAATTTTGGTATCATTTTTCCCCTTGCCGCTGCCGGCATTGTGAGCGTCCTCGGAGCAAATCGCAGGGCTCTCATCCTGGTGTTGGGCTTCGCAAGTTTCTTCGCAGTCGGTATTGGCTTCTTCGTCTGCGAGCGCTTCAGACTTCCGGGCGTGGTGTTTCTTATCCCTCTCGCCGCCTATGGCGTGGAGATGCTGCTCCGATACACTGCGTCAAGGGACTTGCCGAAACTGGCTCTGTCCTGTGGCGTCGTTCTCGCTGCGGGCGTCCTCTCAAACGTGGATTTCCTCGGCATTTCCAGGTACGAGATGCCGGCGATCACAGCAAACAAGGCCTATGTGGAGAGGCTCGCCGGAAACCGACCGGAGGCGCGAAGGCTCGCCCAGCATGCGCTCAGCCTGGACCCTTCCGCCGCAGGGACCTATTTCCAGATCGGTGCGATCGAAGACGAGGAAGGCAATAGGCTTCAAGCCTTCACCGCCTATCTTGACTGTCTTGAGAGGGACCCATTCTTCGTTGCTTCGTACGAGGCGGCAAGAAGAATTCTCGAAGCTCAGAGGATAAGTACTTCCTATCTCGATGCGTATGTCCAGGATTTGCTCGATGGAAAGGCGTCCACCAACACAAAAACCAACCTGATCGATTTTCTCAGGCACCGCCTGCCTTAGTCGCCGGTGGAGCAGGGACCTGAGCGGAGTGAGACCTCCATGAGGCGTGATTTGATCTTATCATCTTCTTGCCTCGCCCTGAGCGCCTCTCCGACCTCCTGGGGAGTCAGTCCCCTCTTCAGGCGGTCCATCTCACTGAAGAGCCAGCAATCGTATTTCGATGCAAGCTCGAATGCCTTACCGTTCGGCTCCGCACCATAGGTGAGAACAATCGGAATCCGCTTGTTCTCCCTTCGGATCTTGCCCACGACGAGGCTCAAGCACCTGTAACCCACTTCGGCCGTGAGGAATACGGCATCAAACCCGCCTGCAAGACCTTCCTCACAACTGCGTGCATCCTTGGTGACTGTCGCCTCGAGCGAAAGCGACGAGGCTTGCTCAATTGACTCTATGACGCTCCTCGCCCTCGACCCCGAAAAACCAATGAAACTCACTTTCAGTCGCAACTGGCTACCCCCCGTTGATTCAAAGCACTCTGTGTTTTGGGCTCTCAGCCTTGACGCTCCTGCTATTTCCCGTCTTGTTCTTTCCGCTCTTTTCCTTAACGCTTCCGTCCTTTGAGTTCCTGATCTCTTTGATCAGCATCTGGGCGTTGACCCTGTTTCCTCCTATGATCCCCTCGATCACCTCTATGGCCCCCAGTGCCGCCTCCCGCGCTGCATGGGCATCCGGAGCCTGAAAGTGTATGACATGATTCTTGCTTTTTTTTCTCGTCCACCCCGTGAATCGCCTGCGCGATCTCGACGCCATCTTCAGAAGCTCGAGTATGATATGTTCCATGACGTGAGCCAGGTCTGTGCCTCGATCGAGCTCTCTCACAAAACCTCCGACCTCGCTCGCATAGCATTCATGCTTCCTGAGAGAAGGAAACAGCCGGAGCAGCTTCGTTCTGAACCCACTTATCTCGGCGGTTGTGAGACACGAGTACCTGCCCAGATCAACCTCGACCTCATAGACTGAGATTCCACTTCTAATGATTCTTATGCCTTTCACATGAGGCCTTTCGTTTCTTCCGTCAGATTAGTACGAAGGGGGAGTCACTCGTTCGAGCTGACTCCCCCCGAGTTGTCATCGCGGCTCGTCCTTACCAACGAACTTGGGTTCTTACATCCAAACCATCGACTTCTTGACCTGCTCCCTCATCACCTTGCAGTAGGTCCTGATTATGGAGCGCACGTCACGGGCAGTGTATGGCTTGCCGCCAACCTGCCTGAGAGTTCTGTACACTACCTGGTCTGACCACATCGCAGGGTTAGTCCAGCACGTGTACATACCCTGCCAGGCACTCTTTACCATGGGCTTCACATAGTCCATGTTGGTCCACTGCTTCTTGGTCGGGCGTTTCTTCATCATCTCTACACCTCCGTTTACGAGCCGCGCCCCGACCGTAGTTCGGCAGACCAGGTTAGGGGCATTAGCTCTTTTGAGGAGAATTGATTGAGGAGATTTCTTTGAAGATAGTTCATTGAGGGAGTTTCTTCTGTGAGGCTTGCCGATGCTTCTGCTACCGCAGACCCTGAAGCATGGCACGTGCCTCTTGGTTGGCCGGTTGGACCGCGAGAACAGCCTGGAGCTCTCGCTTGGCTTCTGCAGTCTTCCCCTGGGCGATATAGACTCTGGCCAGATTGATGCGTGCGGGTAAGAAGGTGCCGTCAGCACGAAGGGCAGCCTCGAACTCCTCTGCTGCCTTCCCAGTCTCGCGCCGGGCAAGATGAGCCATGCCCTTCAGGTTATGCAGATACTGGCCGTACTGCGATGATGTTTTGAGGGCCCTATCGGAAAGCGCGAGGGCGCTATCGGTTTTAGCCTGCGCAAGCAGCACGCCGCATGCACCGATATATGCAGGAGCAAAATGGGCATCCAACCTGAGCGACGTCATGTAATGGTTGAGGGCCTCTTCGGGCCTGCCATTGAGTTCAAATGCCTGGCCTAGAACACAATGCATCTCGGGTTTGCCTGGCGCGAGATCAACCGCTTTCTCGGCGGCGGCAAGAGCATCTTTCGCCTGGCCCTTGTCCGTATACATCTGGGCGAGATTGGCATAGGGCTCCGCGAGGTCAGGAGCGAAGCGCACTGCCTGCCGGTACTCCTCGGCGGCTTCCTCCCTTTTACCGACGAGCTCCAGAGCGAGACCCCGATTGAAATGCGAATCCCCATCGCCTGGGTCAATCTTGAGCGCGTCATCAGCAAGTCTCAAGGCCTCTTGCCCCTTGCCCTGCCGCACGAGGACGGTGGCCAGACTCCTCAGGGCCTCCATGTTGCGGGCATCCCTATGGAGCACCGCGTGGAGCCCGGCGATCGCGCTGTCAACCTTGCCCACTTCGAAGTAAGCGTTACTCAGTCCGGTCCTTGCGCCCATGTCATTCGCATCTTGCTCGACCAGCTTCTTCCATATTTCGATGGCCTCGGCGAAGCGCCCGTTCTTGTGATAGAAGTTGGCCATGTTGACCAGCGAAGCATTGCCGCCGGCAACGTATCCAAGCGACTGAAGCTTGTCCTTGAGCGCCTGATCGGCAGGTGAAGGGCCGCCTGAAACCCCGCCCTCGCCAGTGATCAGGGAATCGTATTGGGCTGTGAACCGCACGGGATGGGCCTTCACCCAGGAATCTTCAAGCACATCAGAGAGCACCCTGCCCGGCATTTTCTTATCAACGGGAAGTCCTGCGATATGAAGCACGGTGGGCGCAATGTCCAGGACACTTGCATCACCGATCTGGTATCCCCGCTTGATGCTTGGGCCATAGAGGGCGATCGCGCCATTCAGCCTGTGCCAGGAGATCGCCTGCCCGATACCAATCCTCGAGTCGCTCATCGGCCGCATGTCGCCCGATTTGAACCCATGGTCGGAAAGAACTATGAGCACCGTCTTGTCGTCCATCATCTCGATGACCTCGCCCAAGATTCGGTCTGCCTCAAGATATGTGGCGGCAATTCCGTCACCGTACCGCTCAGCCTCTTCGCGGGTGACTCCAAGCATTGGGGGCGCCATGTATCTCATGAAAAGGTGGCAGGCACTGTCTGTGAACTCAAAATAGACGCCAGCCAGATCGGGTCTTGAAGCAGGATATAACTTCTTCACTATGCCCTCATAGGTAGCGTAGCCTGAGATGATGAGCCTCAAGTTGCTCACAGGGTCGAGAGGATCGAATTGTTTCTTGAGGTTTCCCACAGGCCCATTTATATAAATGGCGAGTTCCTTGGCTACATCTTCGGGTTCGACAAATAGCGGCCGGATTTCCCGCACGAGCTCCGGCGGGTAAGTGAGGCCCTCGGCGGGAGTCTCTTCTCTGCCGCCATGCCACCCCGGATCGAACATATGGTAGGCAACCCGGTCGCTTACCATGAAGCCCTCGACCTCCTCGGCAGGATAGGTCGCAAGCCACCCCACGAAGCCGGAGCGGAGCCCCAGCAAAGAGGCGATGTCCCATATCGCAGGAACCCTCCGCATCGTGCTTGTCGCCGGGATTTCTGCTCCTGTCCTCTCATCCTTGACCAGGAAGTCGGTGATGCCGTGGATGTCCGGGGTCACTCCGGTTGCAATCGTCGTCCAGATAAGCGGAGAGACAAGGGGCTCAATCGACCGCAGATTCCCCCAGGAGCCCTGGCGCCTGATTCGGTCGATGTTGGGGAGGCTATGCGTCTCAGAGATAAGATCGGCCAGCATCCAGTCGTAGCCGTCAAAACCCAGGATGAAGACCTTCAGGCCCTCGGTCCGGGTGAGCCCCGGCGGCAGGGCACTCGACACCTCCAGATTCTTGAGATCCACCGAGGTGATCTCGATGCCCAGGGGCTCGGTCGCCGCATTGAGGCGTGCTCTAACACCGGCGCCTGTTGAATCAAGGGAGACTTCCTTGGGGTCGGGACTGGCTCGCAGGGCCGCTGTGATTTCTCTCCCGAGGAGGGGCCTGAGGAGCCTCTCGAGTATCCTCCCCTCGTATTCGCGGTCCAGAGCCTTGATCTTGTCTCTCTCAAGGCGCGCCTCAAGAATACAATCAAGATTGGCACTCTCACCCTTCTTGAGAGGGATGCGGAGTCCGGCCTCGCCGGTCATGGCGTACCGCGCCCTGAGGTCATATCGTCTTATCGCGGCAAACGGCCTTACGAGGTTCACGCCGCCTTGCAGCTCTCTTACCTGGTCGCCCTCGCCGACGAGCCATAACTCGTCTTCGCCTATGATCTTCACAGAGAGGACAGCAAAGGCAGCAACCACACCCAGCAGTATGAAGAAAGCAACGCGAATCAAATTGCTTGGCCTCAAAATGAAGCTGGTGAGCGGAATCGAACCGCTGACCTGCGCATTACGAGTGCGCTGCTCTACCAGCTGAGCTACACCAGCGTTAAGGTGGTGTCGCGGCCCGGAATCGAACCGGGGACACCAGGATTTTCAGTCCTGTGCTCTACCAGCTGAGCTACCGCGACATCACATTTCGAAGTTATCTTGATGGGTTTTGCGTGTCAAGCGAAACGTAATCGGCGCGCATTCATACCGACTGCAGTATCTGTCTGACTGTCTCCTTGAGTTCCGTCAAATCACTTGACTTGACGACGTAGGCATCCGCGCTCCACGTTGTGAAATCCGACTTGAAAGTTGAATATGCCGTGTTCAAGACGACAGGTATGGTCTTGTCCCTTTTCATGATCTCATCAAGCACCGAAAGCCCGTCCATGCCTTCCATCTTTATGTCGAGGATCACGACGTCAGGTCTCTCGGCGCCGATGCTATCTATGGCTTCTTTTCCGGATGATACGCTCTTGACTTCATAGCCTTCATCGGCAAGCTCTCTTGAATAAAGGATGCGCAGGCTCGCATCATCGTCTACTATCAGGACTCTCGCCATATCGTCCTCCCGTCAGACTCTTCTGCCGTCTGGCCGACGCCTTTCGATCTCCAGGGTTTGCCTATATCGAAAATTCTCAGCCGCCCTCACCCAATTCTACCGTATCTTCTTCTGTCACGCATAGCACTTCTTCGATCCACGGGGCCTCTGCGCCTCTCCCCCTCAACTGCAAGCGGAAGAGTTATGACGAATGTCGTGCCCCGATCTGCCTCGCTCTTGACATCAATGGTTCCCCCATGTTCATAGACAATCTCATAGGCTATGGCAAGCCCCAGGCCGGAGCCGCCGGCTTTGGTCGTCGCAAAGGGAACGAATAGCCTATCAAGCATCTCGCGAGGAATTGGAGGCCCGTTGTTGGCAAACCGCACCTCAACCGTCCACTCGACTTTCTTGGTCGAGACCTCGATTCGCCCCCCTTCCGGAATGCTTTCGATCGCGTTCTGGAGGAGATTTATGAAAACCTGCTTGATCTTGTCTGCATCGATGTGAAGCCCGGGGAGGTCGCCCGCGAGGTCGGTCACGAGCTGGGCGGTCTTCGCCGCGAGCTTCTCGGCAAAGAGGCTTGTGGTTTCAATGATCACCTTATTGATGTCTTCCATCTTGAACTCGGGAGGCGAGAGTTTGGCAAAGCAGAGCTGCTCCGTCAGGATGCGTTCCAGCCGCTCCGTTTCCTTTACTATGATCTCGATGTAAGCCAAGTTGGGATCACTGGATTCCATCTTTCTTGCGATTGACCGTGCGAACCCGCCGATCGCGGTGAGGGGATTCCTTATTTCGTGCGCCACCTGGGAGGAGAGCTCCCCCAGAGCAGCGAGCCTTTCTGAGCGCAAGAGATGCCGGTGGAGTTCCTGGATTCGGGCTTCGGTCTTCTTGAGGTTGTCAAAGAGTTTGGCGTTCTCAATGGCGATCGCAGCCTGCCCGGCAAGCACCGTCAAGAACCGCAGGTCGTCGTGCCCGAAACCTTCGTCGCCAAGCGACTCGACGTGGATCTTGTCGAAGACAGTGAGCGTGCCAATCGCCCTGTCGCCCTTCGTGAGAGGAACACAGATGAGGTTCTTCCTCCGCGCAAGGCCGGTATCCAACGCCACATAAGTCTGGGTATCGTTGATCAGTACCGCTTCGCCTTTCTTGAGGACATCCTCGGCAATCGCCTGAGCGCCTTCCTCTGAAGGCCCGCCCATCTCGCCAATCGAGATACCATAGATGGCCTTGGAGGCCAGCACTCCCGTCTCATCGTCAACCAGCCTCAGGACCGCTCCTCGCGCATTCAGAACCTGACTTGAGATGCGCGCAACAAGACAGAGGTCAGTCTCGAGATCGGTGGTGCATAGAATCCCCTTGCTCACTTCGGTGAGGGTCGAGAGCTCCTGAAGCCGCCGCTGGACATCCTCGTGGCGCGTCGCGTTGGCAATCGCTTGCCCAACCTGACCGGCCAGAGCCTTAAGCAGGGTGACCTGTTCCTCAGCGGGCAACTCACCTGTTATGAAGTTGTCAGCGACAATCAGGCCGATAGACTTTCCAGCAGTCACGATGGGCGCACAGACAAATGCCTGAAGATTAAGAATAGAAAGCGCGTCACGGCGAGGGAGCATGGAGGGGTCACTGATCACGGCCTCCCCTTTTGCCATGCATTGTACGAGGAGGGAGCCTCCCTCACCAAGATCTATACTTATGCTCCTCACCAAGCGGGTCAGTTCTGCATCACCCCGCCTCCCACCCATCCCTGAGGCAGAGACTATGTCCACGAGACTGTGAGCAGTCTCCTCTATGTTCTTCCAGATCTCATGGGCTTCTTCCCTGGTCGCAGGTCCCACCGCAATCGCACCTCTGAGACACACCTTGCCCTCATCGATCAGAAAAAGGAAAGCCCGGTTGAAGCCGATCGAGTAGCCCGATGTGACGCAGGTAAGGATTATCCGAAGCGTTGTCTCAAGGTCGCGGGCGCTCTGAACGAGATTCAAGATCTCAAGCAAGAGACCAATGCGGCGGTTCCAGCGTTCAAGCTGCCAGTTCCTCAGCCGGACGTCTCGCGCGATTCTGAAGAGCTCAGGGTTGGCCCGATCAGGGGAGGCCAGCAAGCCTTGACCGGATGCACAGGAAAGGCATCTTTCCCAGGAAGGCTCCTCGTCGCCGGCAAGACTCCCGCATTCGGCTTCAATCAAGACGCACTTCCTGGCCTTCTTGAGTGCGGCGAGATCGTCGACCTTATCTACCTCTGTATCCATAGAAATGCTCCTTATGCCACCGCCACGCACTCTCAATTATGGCCTCAAGCGAGGTATAGGACGGCCTCCAGCCGAGCACGTTTTTTGCCCTGGCTGCGCTTGCCACCAGCGTGGCAGGGTCCCCCTTCCTCCTCGGGACAACCTTAAAGGGTATGCGCTTGCCGCTGACCTTCTCTGAGACCTTCACCACCTCGAGTACCGAGAAGCCATTGCCGTTCCCAAGGTTTATGCGCTCAGATCGGCCCTGCCTCAAGACCGCGAGCGCCTTCTCATGGGCTTGAGCCAGGTCCTCGACATGCACATAGTCACGTACGCATGTACCATCCGCCGTAGCATAATCGTCACCAAAGACCTCGACCTCTCGCCGAGACCCCAGGGCAGCGCGCAAAACATTAGGAATTATATGGGTCTCGGGATCGTGGTCCTCTCCCAGCGTGGCGCTCGCACCTGCCGCATTGAAATACCTCAGGCAGACACTCTTGAGCCCATACGCGTTATCACAATCTTCAAGCAGATTCTCAAACGCGAGCTTCGTCTTGCCATAGGGATTGATGGGATTCTTGAGTTCCTCCTCGGTTATGGGGACTGTCTTGGGCTCTCCGTAGACCGAGCATGAAGACGAGAAGATTATGGACCTTACGCCGCCGGCGACCATCCCCTCCACAAGGTTCAACCCGTTCCCAACATTGTTCTGGTAGTAAGCAAGCGGCTTCTCGTAGGATTCCCCGGCCAGGGCACTTGCCGCGAAGTGCATCACGAAATCAGGCTGGAAGGAACCGATGACTTCGCCAAGCCGCTTGCGGTCCGCGAGGTCACCGGCCTTAAACTCGGCCCCGTGTGGGACGGCCTCTCTATGGCCTGTGGAAAGATTGTCATAGACGGCGACCTTGTAGCCCAGTTCTAGGAGGCGGGTCCCCGCCACCGACCCGACATAACCCGCCCCTCCGGTGACAAGCACTTTTTCAGCCAAGCTCGCCTCCTTGGGCATTCTCGCCGGTTCGTCGCGACTTGAGCGCGCGACAACAGCCTTTGTCAAGCAATGAGACCCAACAGGTCAAAGCCTATATGTGCCGCAGGCCGATGTCAAGACTCCATGGCCTTATCGGCATCGCCTGGATTCCTCATGAGCGCCGCAATGTCCGAATTGGCGTGTTCCGCACACGCAGCCGCGCTTCTGCCGCTGCCTGAGGCATGAAGACCCCGACGGCAAGACCCCGATGGTTCGGCCTTGCGGGGCTGATCTTCGGCTCAGAACTACATTCGCCTGCGACCCAGCCCCCGCTTCGGCCTTTCGTGATGGCTGCGCCCCGCGAGACCCCTATAACTGCCCCCGCGAATTCGATTCCCGAGAGCCCAGGGGCTCGTGCCCGAGGGTCAGCAGAGCAAATCCATCAATCTCGGCTCTCTCCGTGATGTAATCCGAGAAAGCGCCTTCAATCAGGTGTTCGATGCGGCCATTTCTGTATTCTGGGTGAACCAGTATGTACCTGACGTTGAATGTGTTCAGGAAACCAATCACCTCTTCCCGATTAGGGGCTGCCGGCGTCCATGACGAGTCTTCCTGCATTTTGATAAGGTCCCAGGCCAACGGCTGCTGCCGGAAGCGATTGAAAAGCCGCCGGCTGCGCCGTGATATCACTCCCGCCAGGATCTTCTTGTGATGGATCGTCTGGTAGTACAGCTCGACCGTCCTTTCGTCTCCCAGTCTCCTGAACCCATCTCTCAGTCCAAATGGGATCTCCAATAGGACGCCATCCTCCTTAGATGCGAGCTGGTCGTAAATCCTCGGCACCTCATACCTGCAGACCATCGGATAGTCCTTCTGCATGTATTCTATGAAGAGAAAAAGAATCAGAACTGATACGAAGAGAAAGTGCAGACGTCTTGGTATCGACGCGAGAACATACCTTTTGAGAAAGAGACCGGATAGGATCGGCAGGAAGAGCATTATCATTATCGAATACCTGTAGGGCGCCCTGAAATTGTTGATCAATGGGATGTAGTGGACGAGAGCGGTCGGAAGACTGAAAATGGTCTCATCCAGGATGCGGACTTTGGGCATCGCAAGAACAAGGAAGCATCCTACCATGTATGACAGCATCTTGGTCTCAGGCTTTTCGTTCCGATGTTGCTTTGTCACAAAATAGGCTATGGCGAAGACGAGGATCGTGTAGCCGATATATACGGTGGTCTCGACCGTATTCACCCGGAAGATATCGAACTTGATGTGGCGGACCGCATCGAATGCCAAGAATCTGCTATAGGCGGACGGAACAAGAAATGCAAATAGGTCGCTGCTTCCGGCCAAGCCGTTTGTAGCTACGCCGGTCCTGTCCAAGTGAATGAACTTGAAAATGTTGTCTATCAGGGTTGAGAAAATGATGACGATAAGGATGTACCTGAGGGCTTTCTTCTTGGATAGATTGATATCGTATACGCGGGCACCCCAGTAAAGAAAGTACAGAATGACAAAGACGATCAGGAAGAAGGCATAGTAGTAGCACGAAAGCACGGTGAGGCCGAAGAACCCCAATGCGGTTGTGAAGGACCTTCTATCGGCCAGCTCCGGTAGCCTGTGACCCTCTGTCTGTTTGAAGGACTTGACAAAGAAGAGGATGAAGAAGGGGATGCCGGCGGTCAGGATGAGATCGTAGTGCCCGTGAAGATGAACCAGCTTGTATGGACAATAGGCGAAAACAAAACCCGCGAGCGCTGATATCGGACCATTCCTCACATAGTAGTTGCACAAGAGGTAAGCCCCGATTCCTGAGAGCACGAAACTTGCGAATGTGGTGACATTCAGGGCAAGGCCGCAATTGCCCGTCAAGAGTCCGACGATGCCATATAGAGGAGCATATACGTGCAGGATGAGGCTGGCCCCGAACGGATAGAATATCTTGTCCGTGAAGAAGGGATTCACGCCGTGGTGAATGCTGTCCGTGAAGTTATAGACATTCCATGCGAAGATGCACGCATCCCATTTGTCCCCGATGAAGCATGATCCGAATCTCAATATCAAGGGATATGTGAGAATCACGTAAGAAATACAATAAAAGCCTAAGAGGGCGACCAAGGTAAGCGTGTGCTTGCGATTCATGATCCCCAATGCCCTAGCTATCTTGCTGGCCCTGGTCGACTTCCCAGGATACCTGTGGGCAATCTTGCCCGTCGTAGCGACCCTGTGCGACCCTCCACGGTACGAATGAGACCTTACCACTTCGCGAGACAAGCTTCAATGCCGCACTCCGCATTTATGATAAACCTTGACTTTTGCTACATGCCTGTGGTATGCTAGTACCAGTCTGAAAGAGTAAGCCCCATGCCTTGGCTCGACTGCGTGTGGCTCCGTGAGGTGAGACAAGACATGGTGGAGATCACAAGAGATCGTGACTTCGCAAGCAAGGTCGCCGGCGAGCACGGCGAAGCGAGCCTGCAGTACTCAGTAGCAAGGATTTACGGTAGACCGGACGAGACCTTAAGGCACGGAAAGGTCCAGACCTGGTATTATTTCGCCGACAGGGTCGCTTTCGTGTTCGAAGGCAATGTGATCCAGAGGGTAGTGGACCTGCTGCCTAATTCGTAGAAGCTCGGGAGGAAGCGGCTCCACCGAGTGCCTCTCGGGCTGTATTTATGCCCAAAAGCGGCAAAACCTCCACAAGCGAAGCCACGATGGATGTCCCAGGCAATACCTCCTCGATCTTGGCACGACTTACCAGACCCGCTTTGGCTATGAATCTTACGCCTGCTTCCTTCGCCGCCAGGCCGTCCTTGAGGCTGTCGCCGATAAAGATTAGGCTCTCCATGGGTACACAGAAGGTTTGAGCAGCGAGTCGGAAGTGATCAGGTCCCTTCTCAAAGCCCGGCCGCCAGCCCATAACCAGATCGACCGCAAGCCCCCTGGCCTTCAGGAGCTCCGAGATGATGCTCTCCACGTTCCCGCTTGACAGACAGACTTTGAAGCCGTGCCGCCTGATCTCGGCGACGACGGGCAGAGCCTCGGGAAAGAACTTGAATTCGGTGAGGTGACGCCGCTTTTCGGCTTCGAATTCCTCGACCGCGGCCGCGTTGAGCGTGTCGTCTGGGAAGATGATCTCGATCTGCCTGCAGAAGGGAAGGCCCGTGGTGTCAATATAGGCCTGCCTTGCCTCCGCATCTGACATGCCGTACGTCGTAGTCAAGAGCCGGGCAGCCAGGTCCACTAGAAAGGGCATGGTATCGGCGATGGTGCCATCGAAATCGAATACTACGACATCTGACGGGCGCCTTTGCGCCTCCGCATTGCCTTCCATCGTTTCAGTACCTCAATTGAACTGATAGTATGTGTGTCCGGCATGATTGTCAAGCCAGCGAGGTCGATAGAGCCGGGCGGCCATCATGCACACGCCCAGGTTTGCCGTGCCCCGTCAACTCCGCCGGCACCAACACAGTTTGTGGGTAAGACCTCATTTTGAGGTTGACTTCCAAGAGGACTGCTGTATCATTCGAAGCGAGTTTTCATGTCCGGATTTTGAGAAGGAGAGGAGGTGATAATGTGAACATAGTAGACCGCATCGAAGAGAAAACGATCGAGAGCGCCTTCGATAAGATGGCGCGCATAGCCTCCCATGGCTCCGAGGATGCACTCCTCAGGGTAGTATCCGTCGTGGAAAGGATAACCACGAACGAGTACTGGTCCGGGGTCATACGGAGCGCGCGTCAGAAATTCGAGGCCGGCCACCCCGGCGGCAAGCTTGCTCTGAGGTTCCTGCGGGAGATAAACCCGAAGGCCCGCAACAAGTTCTTGCGCAACTTGATCGTCAAGGAAGGGCTTATCGCCCCCAACAAGAGGCACCGGATCGCCAAGAGCGAAGGGTTCTACCCACCCTCCCTTCTGGTTGTCAGTCCCACCATGAGATGCAATCTTAAGTGCTACGGATGTTACGCCGGCAATTATACAAAAAATGAAGATCTTCCATTCGAAGTTTTCGACAGGATCATTACGGAAGGGAAGGAACTCGGCATCTACCTCTATATCGTTTCTGGCGGTGAGCCGTTCGTGTGGGATGGCCTCCTGGATATCTTCCAGAAGCACGACGATTGCATTTTCCAGGTCTATACCAATGGCACGCTGCTGGATGATGCCATGTGCGAGAAACTGGTGAACCTGGGCAATGTGATCCCGTGTATCAGTGTGGAGGGTTTCGAGAAAGAGACCGACGAGCGGAGAGGCGAGGGAACCTTCAAGAAGATAACCCAGGCAATGGAAAGCCTCAATAAGCGGAAGGGCCTGTTCGGTTTCTCCCTGACAGTTACCTCCAAGAATGCGGATTTCGTCACAAGCGATGAGTTCATCGACGAATGGGTCGAGCGGGGCTGCTTCCTGGGTTGGGTCTTCACTTACATCCCCATCGGAAGGAAGCCTGATGTGACCCTGATGCCCACACCCGAGCAGAGGCTTAAAGTCGGCCAGCGCGTGCGGGAGTTCAGGGCCACCCGACCGATCTTTATCGCCGATTTCTGGAATGACGGCGATTACGTCGGGGGCTGCATTGCGGGCGGCAGAAGATATCTCCACATCAATTGCCATGGCGATGTCGAGCCTTGCGTGTTCTGCCATTTCGCGGTCGACAACATTAAGCAGAGGAAACTCAAGGACGTCATCAACTCGCCGCTCTTCAAGAGCATCCAGGCCAAGCAACCCTTTAACCAGGATCACCGCATGCCCTGCATGCTCATAGACAATCCGCACATCCTGCGGGAGGTGATCAAAGAGACCGGTGCCCACCCGACCCATCCTGGAGCTGAGACGCTTGTGACCAGCCTGGCTCCAGACATGGACAGATACGCGGAAAGCCTCAGAGACCACATAAAGAAGGAAGACGAAGCCAAGAAGTCAGTGGCAACTGCCGTTTAAGCATGTGCTTCGAGAGAAGGGGCCCCATTCGCGGGCCCCTCGTCTTTATCCCTCACTCCCCTCACCCTCTCGTTATCCTCTCGGTACTTTCTCGTTACCCTCCCCTGTCGGCAGGCTTCTTCACCGGCCAGCGCCGTGCAGGACTCACATCTGCCTCCACTGCACCCCTTGAGCGGACAGGACAGCCCAAGGATTTGACAGTCACCCATTGGCACACTTATAATCAGGCATTGGCAGTCACAGATCCCAGTCGGAGGAGATACCGTGGACCTTTTGAGATCAAAGACATCTGGTTCGACACCGTACTTGCTTCTGGCGATCCTGATTTGCGGTTTCGCGCTCGTCACATTTCAATCGGCCTGGACGAGCATGCTCCCACCCGTGTTTGGGAGCCAGGCGCTGCACGATGCTCGTGTCGTCTGCGCCCTGCTTCTGGGTTTGCTTCTGGGCAATCTCTACGCCGGGCGAAGAGGGGACAGGATAGCGAGATCTTTCACGACCTTTGGCTTCCTCCAAATCGGGGGGGGCGCCTCAGCATTTGTGGCCCTCCTTCTCCTCTCGAGGCTTGAAGGCCCCTATAGCGCCGTATGCGGGGGCTTTCACGGCTCCACGGTGTCTTCGCTGGTCGGTGCCGTGTTTGTATTCGCTGTGCTCTTTGTCCCAGCCTTCCTCCTGGGAGCAACGCTCTCCCTCGGCTGGAGTCTGCTCGGACGGTACGGGGATGCCCCGCAAGCCGGCGATCGATTCTTCTCAATGCTTTGTATAGGGGCGTCGACTGGGGGAGCGATCTCAGGTTTTGCGCTCATGCCCTATATTGGCGCAAGAGGTGCTCTCGGAAGTGCAGCACTTCTGATTTCTGTCATGGGCTTTGTTGCCATACTCAGTAAGCATGCATCGAATGGCCTTCAACCTGACGAAGACCAATCGCCGTCTGGTGAAAGCGAAAAACCGGACGGTGCAGTTCTCCGTGCCGGCCAGTCCTTCCACATTATCGCATACCTTGTTTACATCTTCTCAGGCGTCGTGTGCGCGGTCATCTGGGCGCGCTTGCTTTCCCAGGTGGCAGGCAAAACCGTGTACATGGCAGCCGCGGCGCTCGTTGTCTATTTCGCCGCCCTTGCGTTAGGATCCGGCATATCAGCAAGGCTCGCCCGGAGCTCAAGAGAAGGTCCTTACTGGCTAGGCACCACCTCCGCTGTCACGGGTATCGTTTGGCTCATCCCATTTCTCTATGTCAACAATCTGCCCTTTGCTTTCTTGAGGTTTTTCAGCCTCGCCCCGCGTCTCCAGTCCCCTGAGTGGCATGGTGTGGTCTTCGCATACTTCGCGCTTTGCTTCCTGGTAATCTTCCTCCCCGGTCTCTTGATGGGCAGCACGTTTCCACTGGCGGTTAGAGTAATCGATTCAAGACGCTCGACGTCCCCCAGGGTGCTGGGACTTACAACATCAGTGGTCATCTTGGGTGCGTTGCTTGCGTTCCTCACGAGCCTCGCAGTGCCCACGTCTGGCCTCACGACGGGAAGAGCCCTGATGGTGATTCCGTGGCTTGCCATAGTCGCAGGTGCCCTGCATATCGTTTCTTCGGAAAGACGTTTTTGGTCAAGGCTCATGCTTGCGGCCGCTCTTGTAGTCATCTCCCTGGCCCTGAACGTCACCGCACCTGTCTGGAACAAAGGGATCATCACCAGCGGCATCTACATCCATCCGGAAAGGTACCTGGATCTTAAGAATCTGAAAGCTGCGCTTTCAGCTGCAGAAGTGATTTTCTACGAAGAGGATCGCGACCGGGCGATTTCCGTTCTGAGATCACCCGACGCCCTCTTTCTGAGAGTCAATGGCAGCACCATCGCTTCCACGTCTGAAGACGTCACAACCCAGGTGCTCACCGCTCACATCCCCATGCTCCTTCACCGGGACCCCAAGCGAGTACTGGTCGCAGGACTCGGCACCGGGATAACCATCAGTTCAATCGAAGCTTACGAGGGCACCCAGATAGATTGCGTCGAGCCCGTGCCGGCGATTGTGAAAGCCTCTCGGTACTTCGCATTCTATAATCGTGGGGCACTCCAAGATGCAAGGCTCAGCCTCCTGTCATGCGATCCCTCAAATTATCTCCTCCTATCCAGGGAGCAGTATGACGTGATAATCTGCCAGCAACCCATGGTCCCCGATGAATTCGTGCGGAATGCCCGCGCCCGGCTTCGACCGGGTGGAATAGTTTCGCAGGTCGTAAGCTTTGACGACCTCTCAGAAGACGGCTTTAAATCAATCGCCAAGGAGTTTAGTTACTATTTCCCGCATGTGGGTCTATGGTGGGGAGGCGGAACCCAACTGTTGCTTGTCGCCAGTCTGCAGCCCATGAAAATCCAGCCTGAGCCCCTGATGCGGAGAATCGCCGCACCTGGCGTCAAGGATGACCTGCTGCGGCTCGGCATCACAGATGATATCGGCCTGCTCACATGCTATATGATGGGTAGGGAAGCTCTTTTGGCCTGGGCGGGTGAGGTGCGTATGAACACGAGGAATACCTCTCCCCTCCTCTACCGGACACCCAAGGAACTTGTGGGGCAAGATATGGTCCAGTCGCTCCTCGGGCTTGATTCGGCAAGCGAAGAGCCTGTGTCCATGATTGCCAATCTCGACGAGGGCACCGTTGAGTATGACGTGGCTTACGACAGTCTGCACAGGGGTATGACTGCGAGACGTGGCTATTTCAAGTCACTTGTCGCTGCGAGAGACCACAAGTTCCGTGAGGCGGCCATCCATCTTGAGACAGCCAAGAGCAATTGCCCCGAGAACGGCATCTTTGGATTGAGATTGTCAGACTTCTACATTTCCTTCTCACGAGCCCTGGCCGAGGGCGGCAGATTCGAGGAGGCCATAACCGCAGCAAGACGGGCCGTGGAGGAAAACCCCGAGAGCTACCGGGCATTCTATAATCTGGCAACCCTTGAGAGGACTCATGATGCGGCTGCCTGTGTTGCCCTTCTGCGAAAGGCGATCGAGATCAATCCCGACTATGTTCCGGCTTTCCTCCTCGAGGCGGAGGGGGAACTTGACCTTGGTAACCCCGATGATGCAAGCAGGACCGTCGCCGAGGTGCTCTCCTTGGAGCCCCTTAATGCAAGGGCTCACCACTTGAGGGCCCTTTGCTTCATCCAGAGAGGCCTCCTCGAAGATGCACGCCGCGACCTGGAATTTGTCCTCAAGGCCTCACCCGACAATGCCGAGGCCTTGGCCGCCATCGCATTTACCTGGCTGCTTCAGAATGATTTGGACAAAGGCCAGAAGTACTATGAGAAGACCCTGAGGATCAACCCCACGCATCTCGAGGCCATGAACAACCTGGCAATCGTACTCGCCGAGAAAGGCGAGTACCAGAGAGCTGTCCGTATCTGGGAGAAAGCTCTTCAGTTGAATCCAGGGAACCCAGACATAAAGAAGAACATAACTGAGGCCAGGCAGAAAGCGGGCGGATCCTAATGATGATGCCAGAGGTGCTTGTCACCCTTGATATCGCATTTGACTTCGCGCGGAAGCCCGTCAAGCCAGACTATGGTATAATCGTCGAAGCTGCTGTCCTTGCTTGAGGCACACTCGCAAAGGCCTCGGGGCACAGCTCTTTCCGCGAGGAGATCCTCAACACCCATCTCTCCATCATCAACCTTGTGGTCCGATGCGTAGATGGTCGCCGCCTGATAGATATTCCGCTGATTGGAAACACATGAGGTCTTCTTGGCGTGCTCCTGCATCCTTATGTAGTTTGCTATGGCCATCGCAACGAGGATTGAGATGATTATCACCACGACCATCAACTCGATAAGCGTAAAGCCGGCCTGGCTTGAGAGACGGGATCTCATCCTTTTCATGGGACTTCCTTCGGCACCGGTAAGCGGCCCCCTTAGGCGTTTTTCGGGACATCCCATCGCAGGGAATCCAGTCATGTCAATATGCAGCCTCTTGCGCGTTCGGACCGGGGGCCGCAGATCAGGGCGACCCCCGGCGAAATCGACTAGAACTTACCCGATACCTGGACTATTACCTGGTTGTTGTCAATGCTCTTTGGCTCTTCGCCACGGATGCGATAGATAGTCTGGAGCCTCGCCTTCCCTTCGAAGTTGAGGTTGAGTCCCACCCACATATCCGCCAGTATGTCGTCTCCCTTGTCTCTGTTGGGATCGTACGTGTCATACTTGAACACGGGCTCAATGAGCGGCGTGACCCTGTAACCAAGGACTATGTAATAGCCGCCATACTTGTCGGAGGACCAGGCAGTCTTCAGCGAATCCTCAGGCGTCTTATCTTTCCAGTAATCTGCCACCATCTGGCCCTCGCCCCGGACATACTCCATCTGGAATAAGAGCTTTCCTGTGTCAAGGAAGAGATCGAGCCCCATGGCTTTCCTGTCCCGAGCCTTGACCACGCACCTGTCCTTGCCCTTGTCGTCTTTAACTGCCCACACTGCCTTCTCCGGCCACTTGCCCTCATAGATGGAAAAGCCCAGGCCCGCGAACATCGGAATGCCGGCACCGAACCTAGCCACGATGTCCTTGTGATTATCGTTGTCCTTGCCCCACTTGGGAAAAACGCTGGCCACTTCGCTGTCCTCGGCATAGTTATAGCCCACGCCATTGACCGTACCGAGTTTCATCTCAAAGAACTTGTAGCGGCCGGTGAACATCGCACCGACGTCTCTGATATAGGCGCTTGGCGAGTTTGTATTCTTATTGTTCCAGACGTGAGAGATCACCTGCGATCTCTCGGTGACCTCGAGATCGAAGTTGGACATCTGCGTCTCTAAACCAAATGGCACCACAAACTGCCCAACGCGCATGGTCGCCCGCTTGGAGAAAGTATAGTCCAGCATCGCCTCGAGCGTATTCGGCTCGCGGGCGAGTTCGAAGGTTGCCTGAGCCGAAATCCGGCCGGTCAACTTTGAGGAAACCTTGACCCTCGCGGCCTTGGTACCGAAAGTTGAGGTGTCACCCTTCGGATTCTGTTCCGATACATACTGAGCCTGTATCAGTCCGCCCACCTCAACATCTGCCGCATAGCAAACACTCCCCAGCACCAACGCGGCCGCCAACCACACGCCCAAGAACTTAGTCATTGGAACCTCCTTTCATTGCCTGTACAATTACCAATTGCTCAAAACAATATACTCCCTTATCATTTTTGGTCAAGTATTTTCGTGGAGATGAAGGATGAGAATCAGCGGCTT
>CAYHHI010000038.1:0-33211 GCA_964356335.1 uncultured bacterium | reverse complement strand
CGCACCGGCATCATCAATGTCTATCCCCAGGATGCCTGCTGATCTGTGGACGATCACCTCAATCTCATCGGCCGGGTAAAATCCGATCCTGCTCGCAACCCCAAATCTTGCCCGCATCGGCGAGGTTATCATCCCCGCTCGCGTGGTTGCCCCTATCAGGGTGAACTTGTTGAGGTTGAGCCTTATCGAGCGTGCGCTCGGGCCCTTGTCAATCATGATATCAAGCGTGAAATCCTCCATGGCCGGATAAAGGTATTCCTCAACAACATGATTGAGCCTGTGGACCTCGTCTATGAAGAGCACGCTTCGCTCAGCGAGATTGGTAAGCATGCCCGCAAGGTCGCCGGGACGCTCAATCACGGGGCCCGAGGTTGCCGTGATCGCGACGCCCAGTTCGTTGGCGACGATGCCCGCAAGCGTTGTCTTTCCAAGCCCAGGCGGGCCATAGAAAAGCACGTGATCGAGCGCCTCGCCGCGCATCTTTGCAGCCTCGATGAAGACTTTAAGGTTCTCCTTCAGCTTGGCCTGCCCAATGAACTCGTCGAAGGTCTTGGGTCTCAGGTTCTTGTCGAATTCGCGTTCCTCATCGGTTATCTCGGGATTGGTGATCCTGCCCGGACCCTCTATCCTGCCCGGACCCCCGAGCCTCCCCGGACCTCCGATCCTTCCCGGACCCCCAATCTTGCCCAGGCCTCCGATTCCTGATCCACCACTCCTGCCCAGACCCCCGGTCCCGGATCCACCAATCCTTGGCCCGCCCGGCTTTGCATCCTTCTTAGGTATTCTTGAGGGCACCACGCACCAACTCCTCGACGCAGAATTCCTTGCCTGTCTCGGTCACGCACTTCTCGACAGCCTTCCTGGCTACGTGGCCGGGGAAGCCAAGGGAGACAAGTGCCTGAACCGCCTCGGATATCGTATCCCTGGACGTCACTTTGCTTGCATCAGCTCCCACCAGCTGCACTTCCTCCTGCGAGATCTTGCTCTTGAGCTCGATGATCAGGCGCTGTGCGGTCTTCCTCCCCACACCGGATATAGCAGTGAGAAAATCCGTCTCCTCCTTCACAACGGCCTCGCAGAAGTCGTCCACGCTCGCTCCCGACAATATGGTCAAGGCAGAGCGCGGTCCAATACCGGAAATACTGATCAGCAACTTGAACAGCCAACGTTCCTTCGGCGTTGCAAACCCAAAGAGCTCGTGGATGTCCTCCCTGACGTGGAAATGAGTGTAGACCACGGTCTCCGAGCCTACGGAACCAAGGGCGTCATAGCTGGAAAGGGGAACAAAAATCTCGTGACCGACTCCACTGGCTTCGACAACTATACGGGCTGGGGTTTTCTCAACAAGAGTACCTTTTATGTAAGATATCAAGCGGTGAATCCTCGCTAATTCTACGCCTGTGGGCATGGCAGAGGGCTACTGCAAGAGCATCGGCCTCGTCCTCGGAAGGCGTGTCTGCCAGTCTCAGCAAAGCGACCACCATGAACTTGACCTGATCCTTGGACGCCGATCCGCTGCCGACTACGGCCAGCTTTATCTCGCCGGGGGAGTATTCGCCTACCGCAATATCATGAAGGGCTGCAACAAGAAGCGCCACGCCTCTCATGTGGCCCATCTTGAGGGCGATGCTCACGTTGTGCTTAACGAACACGCTCTCAACGGCCATCTCATCGGGCTTGAATCTCACCACAACTTCGACAAGCCCGCTGTAGATCTCGAGCAGACGCTCTGGAAAGGACCGGCGCGGAGAGGGCGTGAGCGCCCCGCACGCAAGAAGATACGGGACATCCCGGCCTGTTTCTATGACCGCATAACCCGTTCGCCGGGTGCCGGGATCGATTCCCATTATGACCATGGTCTATTCCTTGGCCAACTTGTCCATGATTTCATCGGGAATGTCGAAATTGGAGTATACCTTCTGGACGTCATCGTGCTCCTCAATGGCATCCATCAGTCTGACGGTCTGCTCTGCAGACTTGGTATCCAGTGGGACATAGGTCTGCGGATACCGCGCGAGCTGTGCCACCGAGATTGGAACGCCGGCCTGAGTCAAGGCCTTCTTGACCTTCTCAAGGTCCCCCGGCGCCGTGATAATCTCGAAGAATTCCTTTTCGTCGCTCACGTCCTCCGCGCCCGCGTCAAGCGCGACCGTCATCAACTCATCTTCCTGGACCTTGCCCTTATCCACGGTTATGGAGCCTTTCTGGTGAAACATCCATGAGACGCAGCCAACCTCGCCCATGTGTCCGCCGTTACGCACCAGGATATGCCTTATCTCCGAGGTGGTTCTGTTCCTGTTGTCCGTAAGCGTCTCAACCAGGATGGCAATGCCCTGAGGGCCGTAGCCCTCGTAAGTCTGCTCTTCGTAGCTTACCCCGGGCAGCTCTCCCGTGCCTCGCTTGATCGCCTTGTCGATATTGATGGTAGGCATGTTGGCGGATCTGGCGGCATCCACCGCGGTTCTCAATCTCGGGTTTGCGTCGGCGTCGCCCCCGCCATTGCGCGCAGCGACCGCTATTTCTCTGATCAGCTTCGTGAAGACCCTGCCTCGCTCGGCATCGGCCTTACCCTTCTTGCGCTTGATCGTGCTCCACTTCGAATGTCCCGACATAGTTCCTCACCCCTTCATGGCTAATTAGTATCACATGCCCCTCGGCAATTCAAATCAAATCTAAAGCCCTGAGATGCTCCGTGCCTTTCAAGATCTCTTCCCGGTTTGCCGATGGGGCCAATTCCAGCACCTTGATCACATCTTCAGGCACGTGCTCAAGAATGGCAGCAAAATCTATCTCGCCGGTTCCCGGAGCTTTATGGTCGCTTGTAAAGCGAGCGTCATGAATGTGCATGCCATAGAGATGGGGCATCAGCAGGCGGAGGCTCTCAAGGTGAGGCAGGAACCCGAGAACCTCCAGGACGTGCGCATGTCCTATGTCGTGCCAGTACTGCAACCTCGGCGAGGGTACTTGCCGCTTGAGTTGGATCACCTCGTCGGGCAGAGGAATCTGGTGATAGTGATTCCGGTTTTCAATGCAAAGCACGAGATCGGCGCCTCCCGGCGCTGCGAGGATCTCATCAAGGCTCCGGACGGCCGCATCCAGGAAGGGTGCGACCCTCGCTTGCCTGGCAGCTTTCACCCTCTCGCGGATCGCCTCTGCAGCCTGCGCGCGAACTCCCTCGGATTTCACAATCTCAGCAAGCTGCTTCACGTAGTCCCTGCCGAGATCGGTTTCGCCCAGATGAAGAATCAAGGCTCGAGCGCCGAGGCCAAGCGCGAGCTCGACGGACCTAAGAGTGAGCGCGACAGCGCTTCTTCGCTCATTCTCATCCAGGGAGGCAAGCGAGAGTTTGTGTCCACCTCTATTCGAAGGTTCCTCTCCCGGCCGAAGGGGCGAGAAGTTGTGGACGCTTGAAACCCTTATTTTGCCTGCTTCGACGAAACCGCGGATCTGACGGGCGGCATCTGCAGTCACTCTGTAGTCAACCTCGAGAACTCCGAAACCCAACCCCATGATCTCTTCGACGATGCGCGTGCCGTCTCTCGTGGCCGCAGCATTCCACGAGGTTGACATGCCTAAAGGGCTTGTGCTCTTCATCGACCCTCGCCCTGCCCTCGCCCTGACCCTCTACCAGAGGGAGAGGGAGAAAGGGGCATACAAGAAGGGTGACAGCCAGGAGATGCCTGTCACCCGTATGACGAAACTACTTTTTGGTCTCTTCCTTTTCTCCCTTGGCCTCATCTATGATCTTCTGGGCTGTGTCGCGCGGCACCTCCTCATAGTGGGAGAATTCCGCTTCATACATGCCCCTGCCCTGGGTCATCGATCTCAAGTTGGTAGAGTACTTATAGAGTTCGGCCAGCGGTGCCTGGGCCCTAACCACCTGGAGGCGCCCACGGGTATCGATGCCCAAGATCTTGCCGCGCCTTCCCGAAAGGTCACCCATCACATCACCGAGGTTGTCTTCGGGCACAGTGACCGTCACGATCATGATAGGCTCAAGCAACACGGGCTTTGCGTCCATGAAGCATTTCTTGAATGCCATCGATCCCGCAATCTTGAAGGCCATGTCGGAGGAGTCAACTTCGTGATAGGACCCATCATGGATTATGGCCCTCAAGTCAACCACCTTGTAACCTGCGAGAATACCCTCTTCCAGCACCTCCCTGACACCCTTCTCCACCGCAGGGATGTACTTCGAGGGAACGACTCCACCCACCACTTCATCCACGAACTCGAACCCCGCTGCGCGGGCCAAGGGCTCAATCTTGAGCCAAGCGTCCCCGTACTGACCTCTGCCACCGGTCTGCTTCTTGTACTTGCCCTGGTGCGAAGACTTTCCCTTGATGGTCTCGCGATATGGAACGCGAGGCTTGGCAAGTTCCACATCGACGTTGAAGCGGTGCTTAAGCCGGCCCAGCACGACATCAAGATGGAGCTCCCCGAGCCCCGATATGATCGTTTCCTTGGTTTCCGGATCATAGGCCATCGAGAAGGTCGGATCTTCCTGGTGAAGCCTCGACAGCCCGCTCGACATCTTCTCCTCATCGCCCTTGGCCTTGGCCCTCAGAGCCTCTCTCACCGCGCGCTTCGGGAACTTTATCGGCTCGATTATGACGGGACTTGCCTTGTCGCACAGAGTATTGTTGGTCGATGTATCGCGGAGTTTCACGGTCGCCCCAATATCTCCGGCCACAAGCCTGTTCACCTCACGCCTTTCCCTTCCCATAAGGGTATAGAGCTGAGTGAGCTTCTCGGTCGTTCCCTTTGTCGCGTTCAGGACTTCGCTTCCTGCAAGCACCTGCCCGCTATAGACCCTCATGATTGACATGTCCCCCACATGGGGCTCGGAGATGGTCTTGAAGACAAGTGCCGCAAAGGGCTCGCTCGAAGAGATCTTGCGCTTGGTCTCCTGGGAGGTCTGCGCGTTCTTGATAGTGAACTCGCCCATGTCAATCGGTGCGGGGAATACCGAAACGATCGCATCCAGAATCTGCTGGGTGCCTACGCTGAAATACGAAGAAACGCAGAACGCGGGTATTATCTTGCCTCGCCGAAAACCATCTCGTAAGGCAACCGCAAGCGCATCGGGCTTGATCTCCTTGCCTTCAAGATAGGCTTCCAGGAGTTCATCGCTGCACTCGGCTATGCTTTCAACCAGTTTTTCTCTTGCTTGCTTGGCCTCGCCGGCAAGGTCGGAAGGAATCTCCTGCATGGACCCTGCTCCCGAGCCGCTCTTATCATACTTGAAGTACTTCATCGACAGGAGATCCACTACCCCGCTGAAGGCATCCGCCTTGCCCACCGGCAGTTGAGCGGCAACGATGGGCATGTCGAACACCCTCTGGGCCTCAGCAACGATCTTGTCGAAGTCCGCATACTCCTTGTCCATCCTGGTGACCACCAGAAGCCGCGGAAGCGAGAACCCATCCAGGAACTCCCAGACTTTCTCCGTGCCGACATCCACCCCGCCGTCGGCACGCACCAGCACAATCGCCGCATCAGCCACCCTCACGCCAGCCTGGGTGTCCCCGTAGAAGTCAGCATAGCCGGGCGTATCTATCAGGTTTATTCGCACTTCCTTCCAATCCAGATGGGCCACTGAGAGGTTTATAGTCACCTTTCGTGCTACCTCGTCCTCACCGTAATCGAGAATCGAAGTCCCATCGTCAACCTTGCCCAGCCGTGGCGTGGCCTTGGCAGTATGAAGCAGGCACTCGGCAAGTGAGGTCTTGCCCGTGCCACCATGGGAAACCAACACTACGTTTCTTATGTCTTTGCTTTCATACTCCTTCAAATGTCTATCCCCCGTTCGATGGTCCAAAGCCGTCAAAAGGAATTCGCAAAGCCTGAGGGGATACTAACAGACGCCCCCCCGCAGTGTCAAGAATCCCGGGCGAGCCTGAATCCCAAAGCCGGCCTATACGCGCCCGGCGAGAGGTATCTGGCCCTTCTGGCGCTCCTTGGTCTCAGGTCTCCTGTAATCAGGAAGCAGCATAGGAGATACGCGGTCCTTCGGGATGCCTATGCTCTCGATCTCCTCATGATACGCTTCGACATGGGCAAGGCTCAACTTCCCGATCTTGGTCTCGCGCGCACGCTGGGCGGCATTCCTTCCGGCCCTGCGCCCAAAGACAAGAATATCGAGGAGCGAGTTACCCATGAGTCTGTTCCGCCCGTGGACACCACCCGAGGCCTCGCCGGCAATGAAGAGATTCTCAATGCCACTCTCGGCATCGGCGTTGATCCTGATGCCCCCGTTCTGGTAATGCTGCGTCGGATATATGAGAATCGGGTCCTTGGCCATGTCAATATTGCAGCGCTTATACTGCCTGATCATGGCCGGCAGCTCCTTCTGGATCGTGCCTGGGCCATGCTTGATCTCTATCATCGGAGAGTCAAGCCAGACCCCATCCGTGTTTGTCAGGGTCTTCAGGCCCTTGGCTCTGCCATTCTCGTTCTGCGGTTTACACTCTCTGATTATGGCTGAGGAGACAACATCTCTGGTCTCGAGCGGGAATATGAACTGCTCACCATCGGCGTTCACCAGCTGAGCGCCAAGACCCCTCACTTTCTCGGTCACAAGAAGCCCCTCTATCTGGGCCGGAAAGATAGATCCCGTGGGATGATACTGGATGGCGTCCATGAAGACGAAGGGCGCCCCAGCTCTGTAGGCAATCACCAGCCCATCGGCAGTTGCTCCGTAGTGATTGGTGGTAGGGAAACCCTGTACGTGAAGCCTTCCTGCCCCACCGGTCGCGATGATGGTCGTCTTTGCACGGCAGACAAAGTGCTCTTCGGTCTCCATGTTGTAAAGGATGGCTCCGGCACATTTGCCTTTATCATCCTTCAGGAGCTCGATCGCCGAAGTGAACTCGAGAACCTCAATGCCCCTGTTCCTCACCTCGTCCCTGAGAGTCCTCATGATCTCAGCACCACTGTAATCCCTCGCCGCGTGCATCCTCTTCCTGGAAGTGCCCCCGCCGTGAATCGTTATGTAGGTTCCGTTTTCTCGCTTATCAAACATGGTCCCGAGGTCCTGGAGCCAGTTCATCACGACCGGCGCGTCAAGCACAAGCGCTCTCACCAGTTCGGGGAAATTGTGGTAGCCGCCACCACCCATGACGTCGAGGTAATGCTTACTCGGTGAATCATGGTCCTTGTCAGCGGCCTGGATGCCACCCTGAGCCATCATGGTGTTGGCGTCGCCCAGACGGAGCTTGGTGACAAGCAACACTCTGGCACCGGCTTCCTGAGCCATCAGGGCTGCCGATGTCCCCGCTCCTCCGCCACCTACGACAAGCACATCAACGTCAAAGTCGATCTTGGTGAGGTCAAAGGCCTCCGGATCAATACGGCTGTACGCCTCGAGGATGGTCTGAACCTCCTCGGGGGTTTTCTCCCCTTTGGAGGGGCCGACCTTTATCTCCACCATCTTTCCAGCCCTGTGATCAGGGTGGAATCCCTTCAAGAGCGCAGTCTTCTGGTCAGCAGTGAGCCGCGGGAACTCCTCAGTCATCCTGCGAACCCGCGTCGCACCTACTTTTTCTATGGATTTACGCATGTATTCCGGATAGGGGTCCTGTGTTGGCTCGGGTGCCATCTTTATGCCTCCTCACCCATCAATCATTAACCTCACCGGGGGTTCCCGCCGCAGCCTCAACCGGTTCGTCCGCTTCCTCCGGCTCTATGTCTCGCGAATCGTAAAGCTTCTTCAGATCGGCCAGGTTCATCTTCACGAGATCCTGGATCTCTCTATCGAACTTGCCCTGCTTTATCTCTCCGAGCCTGCGCTCGAGATGCTTCGCCTTGGGCTGAACGTACTTGCCGTAGAGCCTCCGGCTGAGCAGGCCGACGTGATACTGCACCGTATCGCCAGGGCACCTGCTCGCGCACAGCCCGCACATGATGCAGTCAAAAGAGAGATCGGCCGCCCGGGCGATGTCGCCTCGCATCGCAGCAGCCATATACTGCATCACTTCGATGTCCTGAGGACACACTTTCCGGCAGGTATTGCACTGGAGACACTTGAGGATCTCGGGGTAGTTCTCGACAATAGATTCCAGGGAAGGCGTGAGCTTCTCCAAATCGTACCGACTCTTGTTTCCAGGATAGAAAGGTATTTGCGTGAGGTGCATGCCGTTCTCAACAACCGTCTGGCAGGCAAGCGCGACCTTGAGTTTGTGATCGCCTTCTTTTCGGTAAACCGTTCCGCAGGCACCGCAGAAGCCACCTCGACAACCGCAGCCCCTGAGGAGCCTCAAGCCGGCGTATTCAAGGGCCTTTTGAATTGTCAGTCCCTCCGGCACTTCGTACTGCTTGTCCATTATGTAGATCTTGACCATCTTACCTGGCATAGCGTCCTTCTCCTTACTATGCATCTCACCTTGCATCTCACGTTTTATGGCACTCTTTATGACACGCTTCTTGGCAGCCTCTTTGGCAACGTGCGTCGAAGTCTGCGATGGGCTTTTCTTTGCCACGGCTTATCTCACCTTACTCGGCTCTTCGAGTTGGCCGGAGCCAAGCCTCTCGGCAAGAGTCGCATCCACCATACTCATCAGCTGATCATCGGTAAGATTCCTCTGCTGGGCGGCACCAGTAGGGCATGCAGCACTGCACGCGCCGCAACCCTCGCAGAGCACCTCTATCACCTTGACCTTCTTCTTATCAACATCAAGCTCTCTTGCCTTAAACGGACATACCCCAACACAGACCCCGCAACCGCTACAGGCTTCCTCTTCAACTCCCACAATCATCGGATCGTGATAGACAGAATCGTTGGAGAACAGGGCGACCACCTTGCTTGCCGCGCCGCCTGCCTGGGCAACAGCTTCGGGAATGTCTTTGGGCGCCTGCCCGGCCCCGGCCAGGAAGAAGCCGGCCGTTATGCTTTCGACCGGCCTGAGCTTGGGGTGAACTTCGGAGAGGAAACCGTTGGCATCGATCTGGATCTTTAGCTTCCGTGCCAGCTCGGTGGTCCCTTCGCTTGGCACCATGGGGGCTGCGAGCACAACCATATCGGCCGCAATCTCGATCTTCTTGCCCGTGAGCGTGTCCGCTCCCCACACCACAACCTTATCTCCATCCTGGAAGATCTTGGATACCTTGCCCCGCAAGTACACCGTGCCGTCCTCTTCCATGCCGCGCTGGTAGAACTCCTCATAGCCCTTGCCGCCGGCGCGCACGTCGATATAGAAGATGTAGGCCTGGCCGTCAGGCACCTTGTGCTTGTAAAGCATCGCATGCTTGGCGGTGTACATGCAGCATATCTTGGAGCAATACGGCTTGCCGCGTTCGGTGTCGCGCGAGCCTGCGCACTGAACGAAGACCACCTCTTTGGGGATCTTGCCGTCCGATGGCCTTCTCACAACGCCCTGCGTGGGGCCCGATGCCGAGAGAAGCCGTTCGAAGTGGAGGCCGTCAATTATGTCGGGGGCCTTGCCGTTGCCGTACTCTTTGATCTCTTCGATTGGGAAGACGTCATAACCCGTAGCGACAACAATGGCACCTACGGTCTCCTCTATGATCTCCGGCTCCATATCGTAGTTTATGGCCTTTGGCTCACAGACCTGGCTGCACTTCTCGCACGCAAGCGGGAAAAGACCCAGGCACGATTTGATATCAAGTGTGTAGACAGCCGGGACAGCCTGAGGGAAGGGGACGTAGATGGCATGCCTGGAGCTCAGGCCTTCATCGAACTCATTGGGCACCACGACGGGGCAGACCTTCGAGCATTCGCCGCAGCCGTTGCAGAGATCCCCTTTGACGAATCTCGGTTTCTTCAAGATCTTGACCTTGAAGTTGCCGATGAAGCCCGTGACCTCGAGCACTTCGCTGTAGGTCAAGAGCTTGATCTTAGAGTGCCGGCTCACCTCGACCATCTTGGGTGTCAAGATACACTGCGAGCAGTCCAGCGTCGGGAAGGTCTCGGAAAGTTGGGCCATGTGCCCGCCAATCGAAGGCGACCTCTCCACAAGCAGCACCTCGTAGCCGCTGTTTGCGATGTCCAGAGCTGCCTGGATACCCGCCACGCCCGCCCCTATCACGAGTGCCTTCTTGTGAAGGGGAGCGGTTATGGGTATGAGATCCTCATTGCGCTTCACCTTCTCGACGATCCCCCTGATGATGATGATAGCCTTGTCTGTAGCGCGTTCCTTGTCCTCGTGGACCCAGCTACACTGCTCTCTGATATTGGCGATCTCGCACTGGTATGGATTGAGGCCTGCCAGCTCCACCGTCTTCTGGAAGGTCGGCTCATGAAGGCTGGGCGTACATGCGCTTACCACCACGGCATCAAGATTGTGGTCGCGGACCGCCTTCTGGATTATGTTCTGGCCCGGATCGGAGCAGAGATACTTGTAATCCTCGGCATGAACCACACCGGGCATCTTCTTGGCGGCTTCTACCACCCTGCCGACATCGACCGTGCCTGCGATGTTGGAGCCGCACCAGCAAACGAAAACCCCAATCCGTTTCATCGGTTTGCCTCGTCTGTCATGCTGCCACCGTCATGCTACCACCTTGGCTTTGACGACGCCTGATGGATCGACATAGTGGTGTTTATTGTCAAGAGCGTACTTGCTTGCGTCCAGGCCGAGTGCGACCGCCAGCAGTTGGGTGAAATAGACTATCGGTATTTTCTTGAAACCATAGTGCTGCTTCTCGATCGCTTCCTGGGCGGAGTCGAGATTATACTGGCAGAGCGGACACGTGAGCACAACTAAGTCTGCGCCTCGCCTGACCGCTGCATCCAGAATCGTGTAGGAGCACTCGCTGACGGCCCCCCGTGCAGCATCGGCCGGCTCGGTGCTGATCCGCGCTTCAACATCGGAGCACACTGTGAGGAAGGCTCCGCAGCACTCCACCTTGTGAGGAAAGTCAAGTACCGTACACCCGATCGCCTCGAGGAGGTTATCCATCATCATGGGCGATTCCGGATCGTCGAATTGGATCTCTTCGCTGGGACGCAGCATCTGGCAGCCGTAGTACGGCACAACCTTGACACTTCCCAGGTCGCGCTTCACTGTCTTAGAGATCTTATCGAAACCTACCTCATCTCGCAGGAATTCAAGATAGTGAAGCACGGTGACATCCCCGTCATATTCCATCTCGATGAAATCGGTGATCTTCTTCAGTTTCTCCTGGTCGTTTCTGACGGCATAGTTGGCTCGCTTGAGGACGTTGTAACAGCCGGCGCAGACAGTGACCACTTTGGTTCCCAGTTTCCGGGCATTGGCCAGAATCCTCACCGGGGCGGCAAGCGCCATCACATTGTCCGCCGCAAGCGAGAAGGTCGCACCGCAGCAAGTCCAGTCAGGCACCTCTATCAGTTCGTAGCCCAACACACGGGCGGTGTCTCTCACCGAATCATCCAAACCGATGGCCTTGGTCTTCAAGGTACAACCAGGAAAATAACCTATCTTCATCTGGACCTCCTGGTCCACTGGCTCGCTAACTGACTCACTCACTGAATCACTACCCGGTCAGCTTCCTGAGACCGCTCACCAGCGCCTGTTGAGGCAGCCTGGCAAGAGTCTCCTTCGGTATTTCCTCCAGCTTGATTCGATCCTCGGTTCCAGGTCTCAACCTGATTGCGCGCAGAGCCTCCATCACCTTGGCGAGATCAACCCCCCTCGGGCATCTCGCATGACAGGCAAGGCAGGACGCGCAAACCCAGATTGTATTAGAGGCGAGTGCATCCTCCTCAAGACCGAGCTGAACCAACCTGATCACTTGATTAGGGAGATCCTTCATGGCGAATGTAAGGGGACAGCCGGCGGAGCACCTTCCGCACTGGTAGCAGGTAAGAACGTTCTGCCCACTTATCTCCTTCACACGCTTGACGAATTCGCCCGTGACTTGCCTTCTGGACATCCTCACCCGCGTCGGGCTCATGATCGGTGTCTCCATTCCTGCTGCCTAAGCCCAAAATTGACAAAGCAGTTCACGTCAAAATACCATGCTGACCGCCCCTTTGTCAACACAGTTAGCCGAATCGCTATCCCCCGCATGTTTCGATGCCGGAACGCGAGCAAGGCTTCCTGGCAGCGGCCGACCCAACCAGCAGAATTCCATGAAATCGCTTCGGGATCGCAGTACTGCTTTTCGTCGACAAACACCGTCTGTCGATCGCGAGTAATGCAGGCATTCGGTCGATGATTAGCGTACAGGTTCAGGGACAACTCGACATGTGTCCTAAGATCAAGTTCTACTATTGTTTCAATCGGAATGGGTATTGTGCGGGGATTATGGTGCTCCTCTTGGTCTAAAGTCCGAGCGTAATGATGACGAGAAAAAGATTGACAGGGCATTTCCCCTAGGATATCCTAGGGGCGTCAGTAGAGTTGTTGTATCGGGGGCGTTGACTCTGTCGATGGCTGCCGATATTATTTTGGTCTGAATTCCCATACGCTGAAATAGCTAGGTGTATGCGCTGTGAAGCTCTCCGCAAGGGTTTTGCGATTCAGTTTTCCCATCAGGTAATCCGACACGGCGACCTTGTGTATATTTAGCGCCCCTCGTTCCCTCTGTCTCCTGAAGTCGAGCACAACGCAACCGGTGAGTACATCTCTGCCATACAAAACCGAAGTGTCATCGACCTTTAGTAGCCCGATGCCGAAGAACCTTTGTCCACTTTGTGCGGTCAGCACGCCGGATTCATCCATGAAACAGAATTTCATACACATGCTTTCCTCGTATCAACTCAAGTAGGACACTGCCCTCGACTGCCTCGCGGAGTTTTCGCCGCAAGAGCTCGCTCGTAAGTCTGCGCCTTGATCTGATTGAGCAGTACATTGCGGCTCCAGCCGAGTTGGGCAGTTGCACGGAGGTAGTACAAGCGCGCATTCAGTGCTGGCACCTTGTCGAGCAGCAGGAGATGATGGCTCCAGGGAACTTCTGCAACAACCTGTTGCAGAATTTGAGAGGACTCATCTGGAGAGTGCACAGGCCCTCCCGGTTCGCGATTGCCGACCGTTCTTCGTAACTTATTATTCGGATGGGAGTTCGAGCCTCCCGCCAATTCTGCCACAACCTGTGGCAGAATTTGGGGTCCCGCGTAAGCAGCGTAGACCCGCCGCATGTTCCAGAGACTCCTGGGTGCAAACCCTCGGAGGTCAGGGAAGGCAGTCTTTAGGTCCTTTGATAGCCTCTCGACCACTGACCCGCCCCAGCCCAACCGCTCCTGCCTCTCCATGATTCCCCGACCGATATCCCAGTAGAGCAAGACCAACTCGCTGTTCACCGACCGAGAGGCCACGATCCGCGCTGTGCTTATGCGGTGCTTGAGCTCCCCGAGGAACTTGCCGTATTCCTCCTGATTCGCCGGCGACCGATCCATGGCTGGACCCTCCCCCCACTTCTCGGGATTCCCAGAGCAGGCAATTGCAGGCGATGCCTGCCCGCACGAGGTCCCAAACGGTTGCTGGAGGAAACAAGAAAGACCCTCCAGGGAGGACCTAGAGGGTTTTACAGGCGTAGTGTTGCACGAGCAGCGGAGGCTGGCAAGGCGAACGTGGCATCGACCCGCCCTTTGACCAAGACAGGTCGTCACCATTCAGTCGGCTTAGAAATCATCCTCCCGCTTGGCAGTCGCATGGGATTGGGTAGCTGATGGGCCAGGTATCGCTCCTTCCTAATGTAGAAGGATCGTGGCACCAGTCTGGCGAGTTCTTTGTTCTTGCGCTTGTACGGGAACGCAAAGCAGATCTGTTTAGTAGCGAATAGACGCGATGCTGCGCGAACGGCAGGTGCTAGGTCAGTGTCGCCTGTGACAAGAACGACGGTGTCCGCTTCGTCCTGATAGAAAACCTCGAGAAGCTTCACGGAAATGGCAACATCCGTCTCTTTCTCTTCGTAGTGCGGGTTTTCCTGCTTGCAGGTGTGGCAGTGGACTGTCTTGAACTTGAATCGACCGAGGACAGGAACGATGCCGCTCGCGCCGAGACACTCTAAGTACAGCCTGTGCCTGGCCGTCACGCCAGGCCTGTGTGAATCGAGATGCGACGCGATAGCAGTGAAGTAGTAGATGGCCTCAAGCGTGGCGTCGGCCCCGATTGCGGGAAGGTACGACGACAACAGGGACCGGATGTCAAGCCACTTCGTGGACTGCCCGCCAAGGTCGTCAGATGCAGTCCTTGCCGAGTGATATAGATTAAACCCATCTACCAAGAAGATGGTACGGTTCATTGCAGCCCCAGTCACTAAAGAAAACCCTCTGGGTCGCAACCCAGAGGGGGCCATACAGGTTCAGTAAACCCGTATGGGGACGACAAGAATAGTATCGGCTGATTGTCAGTGATTGTCAAGGCTAATCTCGCGCAGGCTGTGGGGCTCAGGCTTGACCGCGGTTCGGGTCGGAACCGATGGTCCCGGACTCTCCAGTTTGGCAACAGCTTGTTGCCAGAATCCAGGGGCCTCGCACTCCCCAGAGAACTGCCTCATATTACGCAAGTTGCGCACGGACGGAATCCCAATCAGTTGCTGGAGGTCGTACTGTTTGTGGCAGCCTCATCGAACATATAAAGACTTGGCCATCACAGTAGGTCTCCTCAGCGAAACAACAAAGCATCGTGAACGTCGTCCCGTGCGCGATAAGCGCGAGCCGCCACCAGCAGCGCGCCTTCGGGAAATCCCGCTACAGAATGTATTTCGCCTTGAAGAGTGCAAAGTGGGCCGCGAGGGGATCGCCCTCGACGCATTTCGCGATCTTCTCCAGGAGATCCTCGAGCCAGATGACTTGAACCACAGCCCGCATTTCTGGAGCGAGTGCATCCTTGAGAAACTCGAGCGAACGAGTCAAAGCATCGTTCCTTCGGGGCACAACGAAGAAAACCCGTGTCTCTCCGCTGGCCTCGGCATAAGCGACGTTCCGCAGTAGCTGGTAATGCCCCAAGAAGAGATCTCTCTCCAAGATCTCCGGCCGAACCTTGTTCGTGAGCTTGCTCTTGTAGAATCCCTCCAGTTTCATGCGGTGCCGGGTGTCGTCCCTTGCTTGACCAAACCCAGGCTCAGTAAGCTTCGTCTCAAAGAGACACAGGGGTCCAGATCGCATCTTCATGAGGAAGTCGAAGCTCGTACGCTCCTTTGCGTCGAGCATCCGCTCGAAACCCCAGTCAGCAATACCCGCCTCGCCCAGATGCAGCGATCCCGTCAGCGAGCGCGGATCGCTATCGGGTAGACCAAACAACGGAAAGAAAAGGTTGAAGCACATAGCTTGCGACGAGACTAGATGATGGAAATCACGATGCAGCTTTAGATCTCGGTGGGCTGCGCGGTAGGTCCAGAACTCAGACCGAATGGTCTCTATTATGTTGAGCCGTTTCAGTTCCTCCGGCAAGATGTGGGGGTATTCCTTACCATTTCTCTTCCAGACACCCATCTCCTTGACGCCAAGACGGTCCCGTTTGTAATGCGCCAAGTGCTGCTTCATCTGACTCTGGTATGTCGCCAATTGCTTTCCCTCCGGTAATGTCGCCCAATGTATCGATGGCAGACCACTCGAACGCAGAAGACCCTCAGCGTCACGGGTTCGCCATCCCTCCAGCCTCAGGCTGTTCATATGTAATGCCGAACACGGTGTCGGTCAGCCAGCGGCGGAATGATTCGTTGTCGCTGAATTGCCTGAAGAGCTCCGTGTCGTCCCTGAGAAAAGCTGTCATGACCCGCGCCAAAGCTTTGTCGTGCTCGATCCGAGCATTCTGCTTGTCCGAGTACTGTCTGGCGTTCTGATAAGCCGGGTCCGCTGCAACTCTCTTGGGGATATCCACGGTGATCAGCCGGTGGACATGGTCGGCGTCGGTCCACGGGATATTGCCAAACTGGTCGTTGAAGCTCTTGATGATATTCGAAAGCAGGTCGAGCTCCGGCTCCGGTTTGTGCCCGCCACCCGCCGTGGGCACAGGCCCGATCTCAGCATTCGCGTCCAGCAGCTGGATCTGCATGGCCGACTGCTTCTCCACCCGGTAGCTATCCATGTCGATAGCGTCGAGGATGCCCCTCGACAAATCCTCCTCAATCGGCGCGGGCAGCTTGGGTACGAGGAAATTCAGGAAGATAGACAGCTTTTCCCATTCCGCCCTGTTATACGGCAGGATCGATGACAGGAACGCATACGCGCGGATAAACGCTTTGGCCTTGCCCTTGAAATCCACCTGGCCATCCTCGTCGAGCTGCTCCTTGTAGGTCGCCACACAAGCATCCAGGATTGGGTCGAGTCGGTCGCGGTCAGCCCCACCAACAAACAGTTCTGCGAGCTGGTCGACCTGCGTTGAGGCGTAGACCTCGTACTTGTCAAGGGCGTCCTTCAAGTCGTGGAGCTTGTTGGGGTCGGTCTCCTGGCTCAGGATCGTCGTGCGGTAATAGTCAGCGAATGCTTCCTGAATGGTGTCTGCGTCGTTCATGAAATCGAGCACGAAAACGTCGTGCTTCTGCGGGTGCGCCCGGTTGAGGCGCGACAGCGTCTGGACGGCCTTGATGCCCGAAAGTACCTTGTCCACATACATAGTGTGCAACAGTGGCTCGTCGTAGCCGGTCTGAAACTTGTCGGCGCAGACCAAGAAGCGGTATGGGTCCTCCTGGATCTTGTCGGCGATCTTGTTAGACGAAAAGCCGTTGAGTGACGCCTCTGTCACCTTGACCCCGCCATATTCGTGTTCCCCTGAGAACGCAACGATGGCTTCATGCGGGCTCTTGCGCTCGACGAGGTAGCTCCGGATAGCATGGTAGTATTGGATGGCACGTTCGATGCCACTCGTCACCACCATTGCCCGAGCCTGACCGCCGATCCTGTTCAGCGCGATCACCTGTTCATGGAAATGGTCAACCATGATCTCAGCCTTGAGTCGGATGGCGTGCTCATGGCTTTCGACGTACCGTCGTAGCTTCTTTCTGGCCCGCTTCGTGTCGAACTCAGGGTCGCCCTCGACTGTCTTGATAAGCTTGTAGTAGCTCTCCACCGGTGTGTAGGTCTTCAGCACATCCAGGATGAACCCTTCCTGGATAGCCTGCTTCATAGTGTAACTGTGGAATGGTCGATGCTTGGTCTGCCCGCCCTCGTCATATGGCTCACCGAAGATCTCGAGTGTCTTGTTCTTGGGGGTAGCAGTGAAAGCGAAGTAGCTAGCGTTCGGCAGGAGCTTCCGCGCCTCCATTATGCGATTGATCCGGTCCTCGAATGTCTCGTCTTCCTCTTCTGCTCCCGACTTGGAGAGGGCCGTGCTTATGGCTGCTGAGGTTTTGCCACCCTGGCTTGAATGGGCCTCGTCAATGATGATCGCGAAACGGCGGTTTCTATGCTCGTTTCCGATATCGTCGAGAATAAAGGGGAATTTCTGCACCGTCGAGATGACAATCTTCTTCCCGCTCTCGATGAAATCGCGGAGATCACCAGAGTGCTCGGCATGGCCGACTGTGGCGCCCACCTGCGCGAATTGCTTGATCGTGTCACGGATCTGCTGGTCAAGGATGAGCCGGTCGGTTACAACGATGATCGAGTCGAACACAGGAGCGTCGTCCTTCCGCAGCCCGATCAGCTGGTGGGCAAGCCATGCGATGGAGTTTGACTTGCCACTCCCCGCAGAGTGCTGGATCAGGTAGCGCCTGCCCGCCCCGTGCATGCCGACATCGGCGAGGAGCTCGCGCACGACGCTGAGCTGGTGATAGCGTGGCCAGATCTGCTTGCGCTTCCTCTTACCAGTCTTCTGATTCTTGGTCTCGACAATCTGGGCGTAGTTCTCAAGGATATCCGTGAGTCCCTCACGCGTGAGGAGGCGCTTCCAGAGGTAGTCCGTCTTGAGGCCTTCCGGGTTGGGCGGATTCCCCGCGCCGTCGTTCCAGCCCAGGTTGAACGGCAGGAACCAAGAGCCCTTGCCTTTGAGATGTGTGCAGAAGTGCACCTCGTGGTCATCCACCGCGAAGTGGACGACACAGCGTCCGAACTCGAAGAGGCGTTCGCGGGGATCACGGTCCCGTTTGTACTGCTCAACCGCGTCCTCGACCGTCTGCTTGGTGAGACTGTTCTTCAGCTCGAAGGTCGCAACGGGCAGGCCATTGATGAAGAGACATAGATCGAGCGCCCGCTGCGTCTCGTCGCGGCCATAACGCAGCTGCCGCGTCACGCTGAAGCGGTTGCACGCGAAGTGCTCCTCGGCCTTGGCGTTACCGGGTGAGGGCGTGCCGTAGAAGATGTCTATATGGTGAGGCCCGTGCTTCACGCCGTGGCGCAACACGTCGATTACTCCGCGCTTCGATATCTCCCCCTGCAAACGGGCTAAGAACTGACGCCGGGTGGGGCCGTCAGCTTCCAGCGAGAGACTCTGGATCAGGTGTTCCTGGGTTCCGCGGAGGAAGCCCCGAAGCTGGACGAGGTCGACGGCGTATTCGCGGTCGTAGTGATTCGGGTCGCCCAAGAGCCAGCCCGTACCGCCCGCGACCGGGACAGACGTTTCCGTGGCCACGTACGGAGGCGAAAGCAGGTCGGTCCGGCCGGTCATGGCCCGGACGATCAGCGCCTCGAGACCCTTCTCGCTGGTGTCAGTCGTCACGCCTCGGCCTCCTTGGGAGCGGCGTCGAGGTCATTGGCCGCGTCTTGCTCGGCATCGGTGAGGGCATCGGCCTCATCGAGCGGCTCCGCTTCGTCGGCTTCCTCCGGCAACCGCGTGGCCGCCTCGCGCACGTCCAGCTTACCGGTCACCACATCCGCGATCAGGCGAGTGCGGTATTCGCGGAGCATCTCTCCTGCTCTGGCTACAGCCCGATACAAACGGGTTTCCAAATGAACGATAGCGCTGATGCGATGTTGCACGGGGAGCGGCGGAATCGGAATTCTCTCCTTCATCAGGGTGCGGTCGTTCAGTGGCCGGTTTCGACCAGCAGCCCCCCGAGAATGTTGATCTAGCAATAGATGGCCAATTCCCGTCTTGAAGAAAGACAAGAGATAGGCTGATTCAAGCAGGTTCGGCTTACCACGAAGAACTGGATAGCGATGGGTTGCTACGCAGCCGGTGTCTTCCTGACCTGCGAGTGCAATTGCCCCCTCCCAGGCGAACTGTCCGCTGAGAACGAGGTCACCCTCTTCAATCCAGAAGAAAGTCGAATCCCCCAACTCCGCACCTTTGGTAGGCTCCTTGTGGAATATCCCACGGCCTCGGTTGAATAATCCAATGGGTGTATAGACTTGGTCATCCCCACGGTTGATCGGGCGCTCTACTTTCTCTGCCACCGCGCGTAATGGGAGACTGCGAGTACTCGCCAACCGCAGAGCATCATGGGTGACGGCCTCCCGCTTTTCGGCCAGCAGATTGATCATCTTCTGCTTGGCGCGGATGTAGCGCCGAATCCGCCGGTCCGCGTGATCGAGGAAGCGGACGATGGCAGCTTGTTCAGGAGAAGGCGGCAGCGGAATCGTGGATCTGTTGAGCTTTTCATAGTCGATGTTCTGACCCTGTCGGATCCCCGTCACATAGAGGGCGAGGTTCTCGATATACGGCTTCGACTTGAACAGCCAGGCCAGGAACCCATGTGTTCCCGGATCGGTCACATACAAAACCGTGTAGGCGGGACTGATGATACCTTGCTCACGGGCAAACTCAATGCCACCCTGGAACGATCGTAGACTGATGACAAAATCGCCGACTCGGACGAGCTTCAGAACGTGCAGATCCTTCAGCGCAATTACCGTCCGGTTCTCGTACTGGTCCTTCCGGACAACCCCTTTCGTCTGCGTTGCCGCAAGTAAAGCCTCATCAGGAAAGCCCTTCTCCACGCGTTCACGCAATAGTGTCTTTGTACGTCGAAGGCTCCAATGCGTCGGCACCTGCCCTAGCCATGGCACGCTCGAGTCCTTGTACAGAGGATAGGACTTGAGCCCGGGGGTCATGTGCCGTCTCCATCTATGATCTCGCCCAGCAACCCCTCTGTTTCCTTCTCAAGCGCCAAGATGTCTGCGCGGATCTCTTCCAGCGTCCGCAGCAATTGTGGCTTATAGAAGTAGCGCGTGAAGCTGACCTCGTAGCCGGTCTTCACGCTCGCCGGGTCGTACCAAGCGTCGGCGGCGTAAGGCAGCACCTCGCGGCGCAAGAAGACCTCGATGCCGCCCTCTTCCAGGAGTGGCACCTGCTCGGTGTCGCGCAGGTCAGGATCGGGTTCGTACTCGACGACAGTCTGCTTGCCGTTGGTGGTGATCGCGAATCGGCCACGCAGGGGCTCCGGGGCGGTACCCTTCTTGTGGATCTTCTTGATGACCGGCGGGGCGTCTTCTGCCCGCTCCGCGGTCTCCTTGAGCGCCTTGATCTCCTTGGCCGCGTAGATGCGAGCCAGCTCGACGCCCTTGAGGCGCAGTGGCCGCTCGACCGTCACCTTCCAGTAGCCGAAGCCTGCGTTCGGGAAGATCCTTGACTGCTCGGTCTGCTTGAAAGCAAGGAAAGTGTCGCAGATGCGCGCGATGTCCTCATCGCTGAGCTCGCAGTTCTTCATGCCGAGGTTCTTGCGCAGCGGTTTGAACCACTGGGTGGCGTCGATGAGCTGGACCTTGCCCCGCCGGTGTTCGGGCTTGCGGTTGCTGAGCACCCAGATGTAGGTCGCGATACCGGTGTTGTAGAACATGTTGAGGGGCAGAGCGACAATGGCCTCGAGCCAGTCGTTCTCGATGATCCAGCGACGGATGTTGCTCTCGCCCTGGCCGGCGTCACCCGTGAAGAGCGAGCTGCCGTTGTGCACCTCGGCGACGCGGCTACCAAGCTTCGTGCGATGCTTCATCTTCGAGAGCATATTGGCAAGGAATAACATCTGGCCGTCACTCGAGCGCGTTATGAGAGAGTACTCTGGTTCGCCCGCATGCTCGATCACAAAGCGGGGGTCTTTGATGCCGTCCTTGCCTCCCATGCGTTCCAGATCACTCTTCCAGCTCTTGCCGTAGGGCGGGTTGGAGAGCATGAAGTCGAACTCCCGCGAGGGGAAGGCGTCGTTCGAGAGCGTCGATTGCTCCGGGCCGCCGATGATGTTGTCCGCCGCGTCACCCTCGCCCTTGAGCAGCAAGTCCGCCTTGCAGATGGCGTAGGTCTCGGCGTTGATCTCCTGGCCATAGAGGTGGGTAGCTACCTGCTTGCCGTGTTCCTTTGCGAGCTGCTGGAGCGTCTCCTCAGCCACCGTCAGCATGCCTCCGGTGCCACAGGCGCCGTCGTAGATGAGGTATGTACCCGACTCGATCCCGTCGGCGATCGGCAGGAAGACCAGATTCGCCATGAGTTTCACCGCGTCGCGGGGCGTCCAGTGCTCCCCAGCCTCCTCGTTGTTCTCTTCGTTGAAACGGCGGATCAACTCCTCAAAGATAGTGCCCATGGCGTGGTTGTCCAGACCTGGGAGGCGCACCGAACCATCGGCGTTGCGCACCGGGTGCGGACTCAGATTAACCGCGGGATCGAGATACTTCTCGATCAGCGTGCCCAGAGCATCGGCCTTGGAAAGCCTGGGTATCTGGTTCCGAAACTCGAAGTTGTCGAGAATCTCCTGTACGTTGGGGGAGAAGCCATCGAGGTAGGCCTCGAAGTCCGCTTTGAGCTGCTGCTGGCTGGCGCGAGCACGCAGGTCCCGCAGTGTGAACTTGGACGTATTGTAGAATGCCTGCCCCGAAGCCTGCCGGAGTGCGAGGCGCTGATCAATGATACCAGCCTTGTCCATCGAGGCCTTCATGTCGAGGACAGCCTGTTGCGTGGGCTCCAGAACGGCATCCAAGCGGCGCAGCAGGGTCATAGGAAGGATCACGTCGCGATACTTGCCGCGGACGTAGATATCGCGGAGCACGTCGTCCGCGATGCCCCAGATGAAGTTAGCGATCCAGGTGAGCTCTGATTGTTCCACTTGTCTTCAGTGCTCCTCCTTCGGAGGCTCAGACATATGACGTCGGTGAACTGCAGGCTGACCTCCAGAATCCAGGGATAGCCTCACAGAAACCAGCTTCCCATGATGGTTCGAAGCATCAAACAGGAAGCCCGGCGATGCAACATCATAGCACACTTTCCGTGGATTAGGGTGTACACAGCCGCATTCTCGCCTCTCCGGGCCTGCCCAGAACCCTTCTTGGAAATGACCCTCGTCCACTCTGCCGGCGAAGCGCGCCTTCCTCAACGTCTTCGGGACTCCTTGTCTCCAGGCAACGTGTTGCGAATGGACTGCACGAACTGACCGAACGAAGGCACCCAATGCTGCAGATCATGAAAAATGATCTTTGCAAGAAGGACGACCACAAGAGGCCCAAGCACATAGGTGAGAACACCGCAGCACCCCCTTACTCCGGAGGAGGCAGTGGCGGAACCTTTCAAGAGCTCGCAGATCCCAAGAAGGAACACAAAGACAATGGAGGCAGCTCCGTCCCAAAGAATCATCGTTCTGCCGGAATAAACGGAGCACGCCTTGAACCCAAAGAACTTGCCCTTCTTGAGATCCTCCATCAATGAATTGACGCCTTCGCTAGGAATCATGAGATTGGTGACTGAGGTGCCCTGGAGATCCCAAGAGCAAATGTAACCATCTCGGCTGGACGGCATGCTGTTCGTGAGTGCACAGCCTGGGAGGGCATGTTCCTTCACATTACGCGTTCGACGGAACGATCTCCTGCAACGCACATCCGGGGGAAAGTACCTGCCATCAGCGCGCCCATGGTGTCGTGAAAGACGCAATTCGCCCCTTACTTGCTTCAGGTCGTGGGCAAGTATCCCAAAGTCGTCACGAATTTGCTCCAGCCCATCCAGTCTCGCGAAATCTTCATTTGATCGAAGCGCCAAGAATACTGCCTCGAGCTTGCTTTCGGCGGCGGCCTCAACCATAGGAATGCGGACAAGGCAAGCATGAACAAACCTGCGAAATACCTCGTCGCGCATCCTCTCCGGCTTCTTCACCTCAACAAAATCATCGCGAAAACCAATCTCGCACGCGAACAGGCACATTATCCCTAGTTGCCGAAGTGACAGGCCCGTTACTGTCTCCCCTGCTTTCTCGTTGCGGTCCCGTATCACAAGTGCTGCAAGGTCGCCCACAACAAGGTCCATCTCGTAGACGGCAGCCCTCATCTTCACGTGGTCCCGTGTCAAGACGGGGGAGGACAGAAGAGACTGGACAGCCCCGGTGCTTCGGAGCGCTCTTCCAAGCGCCACGGTTTCCAGGCAGACCGAGGCGTAGAAGAGAAGGAACTCCACCAAATCCGCGTATGCGGCATCGACTCTCTCCGCCTCTGGAAAGTCTTCACGCGAAAGAGCGAGTTCGAGCAGATGCCGGGAAAGTGTATGGATTTGCCGTTTCCCATGGCCCACGAGGAGCAGACGAGAGCGAAAAGGAAAGGCCCGTAGAGCCTGACGGCTGCATACAGCGCGGATGTGCCTGCTGAGGTGCTCATCGAGGGCCCTGCAAACGCCGTTCCAAGTTGTAGTTTCCGAGTTGTACCGGAACAGTGCCCCCTTCAGTCTCTCGCGGAGATAGACCACAGCTGGCCAGATCGGCGGGAGCTCCGGTTCCGGCGTTCGTGTCAACTGCTCGACCAGGTATACGAATCGAGAGCAGGTGTAGCGATGACCGGACTCCTTGCTTCCCATGTTCTTGAGAAACAGCGCAAGAAACGCCTCGAGCCCTGAGTGCGTCTTCTCCTCCTTGAACTTCGTTGCTTCAGCCCTAGAATCAAATAGAAGGGCCTCAAGCAGCATCGAGATCATCTTGGCGATATCGGTTTCCTCATCACCAACAGTTGTGCCCACGAAAACGTGAATGGCACACAGGGACCGGCCGATGGAGCAGAAAGCTACCGTGCCACTATGGGCATCTACCAGCAGGTTCTCAGGACTAATGCGTGGGACTTTGCCGGTGACCCGCCGAAAGTAGCACGCCTTCCTATAGGCATCCGCTGCGAGGATGCAGGCGCGTCGAACAGACTCCGGAGTGAGGGAGAACTCGCTGGGATCAAGCGTGCGATACTGTCTGTCCGTTTTCAGCTGCAGTCTCACTTCGCGCTTGCCGCTGTCGTAGGCGACGCTCGCGGCAGGCAGAACTGCCTTTGACCCAAAGTCGTCGACGAGCGCCCTAAAAGCGTCGGGATCGCAGTGGAGGTGGGCACGCAGCGTTGTTTCGGGAATCAGCTCCAGGTAGTTGTATGGTGCTCCTTCCTCAACCGCCTCGAAAAGATAGCATTCGTTGTAACGATCTATCTGCCTGTGCCGTTTTGCAAAGTCCTCATCGCATGCAAGTCCATACTGCATTATCCGGGACACGGCACCCAGCATACACTGCTTCATCTGATCGTCAGGAACGTCAACGTAGAGAGACTTCAGATTCTCGATCTCTGCTATGCCTGATGCCGCTCGTCTGGCAAAGATTCCCTTCGTGACCAGGGACACGACTAGCGGTTTGAACGCGAGTCGAAGCACTGCGAATCTCAGGAGTGAATCGAAAAGCTCACCTCTGTCGGTCGCAGCGACAAGCAGCGCACACGCCGCCGGTAGGAGCAGAACCCCGAAATCCTGTAGGAGGCCTCTCAGATAGACCCCATCCGTGTAAACGGTGGGTAGGCGGGTAAGGTTGGATAGCAGAAGCATCTTGAGCAGATCTGAGCTCCTGGGGCCCACCAGATCTCTGACCCTCGCACGTTCATCATCAGACAGGGCTAGGTAGTCGATTGTTGGGAGCCATTTAAGGAGACTGAAATAGCCTCCGGATTGAGACATCTTCTGAAAGAGATCTTGGCCTTCGATGGAACTCTCGAGGCCCATGTCGAGCTTCGCCGCAATAGCAACCGCGAAGCCCCAGACATATTCACTATCGTTCCCCAGCGCATCCCGAACCACAAGCTGAAGCAGTTGCCTGTGCTCGCCGCGAGACTGCCAGCATCCAAACACGCTCAGCAGGAAGTAGATCTTGTGCGTGGGATGCATGGACCGGAAAAGCTGACGCAGATGTTCGCCATCGGGCTCAAGTTGGAGAAGCCGATAGAAGATGGTTTTGAGCTTCTTCGGGCAGAACCAGTTGTGCTGGATAAGGAATTCAACAATGGCGAGGACCTTCGGCTTCAGCGGGTGCGGGAACATGGATTCCTGGGTAACAACATAGAGCAGCAGTGGTAGGGCATCATTGATCTTGATCAGTTGTTCAAGCGTGATCGGTGAGACACTGTGGCGTTCGACGGCATCCCAGAAATCCGCCACCGCCTCGGGGGCGAGATGCTCCACATGGCGAGCGCCCTCAAGAATGCCATAATGAATCTTGTCAAGCGTTTTTCGGAGCCTTGAGACATCTGTATTTGCCTCGATGGTGGCCCTCTTCACTTCCTCCTGGGACAACTCCAAGCCCAGTTCCAGGAGTCGCCGCACAATGCATTCCAAGCCCCGCTGTGCATCTCTCTCGTTTTCAAACACGAGCACGAAATCGTCGACATATCGGAAGTAGGCGGCCGATAACTCGCCCGCGAAGATGTCGAAGTCATTCAAATACAGGTTCGCCAGCAAACGTGCGTAGGCTGGACCTTGTGGCAGCCCACGACCGCCCCGGTCTGTGAGCTTGTACGTCTTCACCATTCGGCTAATCATCTCGTAGATATATGCATCCGGCACGAGCGGCCGAAGCTGCTCGAGAAGAGTGTCGTGATCGATGTGATCGTAGTATCCCTTAATGTCACAGCAGACATGGAAACCATTTGGGTGCTGCCTAAGGGCTGCCATGATGTCATTGCGGAATCGTGGGTACGCTTCCCGCCAGTCCTCGAACACACGATAGGGAGCTCTGGCGTCCGTGTTCCACCTGTACCCATAAGAGCTGCTCTGGAACCTGCTTTCCACAATGGGGGCAACAACATTGAAGATGCCTTGTATGGGAGCTTGGTCATAGACGGTTGAGTAGGACATCTGCCGGCACTCCAGCTCTTCCGTCTCATTGATTTTCTTGGGAAGGGGCACTTCAAGATACCCACCGAAGGGGAGCTCGATCTTCTCAATCAGAGCCTTCGCCAAGACTTCGGAGTTGGCGTCGAGGCGGTCCTCAAAGTGCTCGAAGTCAAATGGGTCAAAGAAGAGGGCATCCTCATGCTCGTGGTAGTGCTTGAGCTGGAAGAAGGCACGCTTGAGGTTCTCGACCGTTCCGATTCTCTCCAGAAGGTCTCCAGTATCGACCGCAGGTCTTGTTGGCACGTTCTTGAGCCAAACTGAGCAAGGTGAGGTACCGGGAACCAGAGGGTCCTCGTTCCTCTTGCGGACGCCTTCTTTACAGTAGCCGGGACAGATGCCTCTCCTCACCAGCGTGAAGCAATTAGGGGGATGAAGAGGAGATATCCTTTCGATTTCGTCATGAGTTCTGACCTCGTCAAAATCGTCTTTGAGGGAAAGGCGCATCGTGTCATGAACGAATCCAATCCCGCCGGGGATGGAGAGCATGACATCCGCAAGGTGAAAGGCTTCGGCATGAGAAAGACGGTTCCCACGCTCGGCTTTCGTCCTGAGGTTGCGCATCGCTGTGCACTGGGAGACGAGCTGCTTTGGGTTCCCCTCAAACTGTGGCCGATTCTGATCAAGACGGCTGAAGGGAATCGCGGCTTCGTACTTAAGGGGCAACCCCTCCCCGAGGGCTTGGACAGCGCTGTTTATGACTTCTGGAGCCACTGGCACGAGACACCGAAGACGAGTCATACTCGCATCCCTGCCTGCTATGACCTGTGGTCCCTCTGCTGACAAGGAAAAGAAGAAACTCGAGGAGCCGTACTTCCTATGTATGCCCAAGGGCAGCTTGATCAGACTGCCGTACTTCTGCTCGGGGGTGAGGCGACCCTGTTTCGGGAAAAACTCAATCTCGAAATCTAGTTGCCTTCTCAATGCCTCACCGAATGCAACAGCGGTTTGGCCTTGCACTGCTTCAGAGAAAAAGACCCAGATGTGGTAACCTCGGCCGCCAGTCTCTTCCAGAAGGATGGCCTCAGGCGGGACCCCAAGATCTCTGGACAGAGCTTTCAGCACGGCTTCTAATTTGTCCTTCAGGTAACCGTACTTCTTCGCTGGGTCCCCGAAATCGACCTCGCCAAGTGCGCTTTTCGGGATATCAATGTCAATGCATACTAGATGACAACAACTTGCCCGACTCAGCAAGTAAAGGCCAAGTGTTACATCTCCTTCCAAGTGCCGACGCACATAGAACTCATCCAGCATCCTCGGTACGGGGACGTACCAGTCTTCACCCTGCTGGGCAAAGCAATCTTCTCTCCCTCTGAAAAGATCTAGGTATGGTCCCAGGTCGGGATGACTGCTCATCGGCACGATTCCCTTGGTAGCTCCTCTTCTATCCTAGCCAATTACGGCTTGCTGCCGTTCCCGCATGACTACGTCTAGACTGCCACTCTGCCGGCACGATGCTCAGACCAGCATATCAACCAATGATCACTATTTCAAGCCCTTCTCGCAGTTCGCAAAGGCAAGGTGGGTCTTATCGTGATGTGAGATGCGTACCCCGACGTCGATACCGGTTGCGAAGAGGGCGGACATCCAAGAAACGTCGGACCAGACAGAGAAAGGGGGCACAGACAAGCCGCGACATCCGAGCGCATCTCCAGCATCGTGGCCTCTGAGACCTTGCGCATTGGCGCCAAAACCAAGGAGATTGCTGCCCAAGGCATAGACGTAATGCGTGGGGACGTCAAGCAGGCGAGCGATCGACGAACGTCGGGCGCTACCTTGCCACCCGTGGGTACAGCATGGACCCGATGCCCACGAGCAGAGCAGTTGCCCCGACGAGCACCCCGAAATCCAGGGCCAGAACGCGGGTCGCGCTCCCGGGTGATAAGAGATCCCGAAGCAGGCCAGGCGCGCATCACGTCTGAAGGTCACATGCTGTTTCATCTCGGCCACGTCCAGCCTGAGATCCTGCCGCTGGGTCTTGAGCACGTCGGAGACCGTGCTTGAAATCAAAGGGTTGTTCAGGCAACCAGCATAACAACAATGCAAGCGTTTAAGAACAGCGCGATTTCACATAGGAACGCAGCCGCTTCTCAGTGAGCTCAGGCTGTTCGTTCTTATGAAACATCTCAATGAATTCTATCCTATCCTCTTTCTCCCAATAGGCATAAACAACTCTCATCCCCGACTTACATCCTGTCCCGTAAAGAGATGCACACGCAAATTTTTTCGCTCTGTAGAATAGCGGATACTCGCAGCCGGTCTCGCTGATTCTCCAGACGCCGCCGTTGTCCTGTTTCTGTTTATGGAACAGGTTCAGCTGAGTCGCAATAAACACGTCAAAATCGGCCCTCAGCGTCTTGAATCGCTTCTCAAGCCTCCTATAATCTCTCTTGAATTCGTCTGTTTCATCAATCTTCTGGAATATCGTCACTGTATGTCCTAACCGAATAGGCCGAGGTGCGATAGAATACAGATTCGTATCTTATTATGCCGTCGTCCTTGGTCGCCAGCCACGGAACGTCGCCATGCGAGTATTCGCTTATCTGAGCGGCAGTCTTGTCCGAGTGCTTTGCAAGAACCTCATCAATGACTTTCATTTCATCGGCTGTCAGCTCGGACAAATCAGGTGCCCGCAGCGGCAAGTATTTCGTCTGCGGGTACTTGAAGTACTTGCTACGAACGGGGACCATTTCGTCGGCGTCAATCATTCTTTTCACCACGCTGGCGAACTCCATCGGGGTCGGCCCGAACCTGTTCTTCTGGTAGCGCGCACCAATCAGTTGTCTTTCATGCCTTTCGTAGTAATCGAAGTCAATAAAGTAGAGCAGCTTGTATATTACTGTCTGGCCGACATTAGGTTTAGAACCGACCTGATTGAGGATGTAGAGAAGAACTTCACGAAACTTCTTGAGATTCCTCTGCGGCACACTAATCCTAACTTCAGGCTGTGGCCGTTTCATTTCTTCGCCCCCTTCCATCACGATTCTAGGCTCGTTCTTCGCGTCGACCAGAACATCAATTGAGGTTCCAAAAATACGCGCCAGGCGGATCAATTCACTTGCAGACAGCTTTCTCCGGCCGCTTTCGATCTGAGAAATTGCCGGCCGCGAAACTTTGAGTAGATCCGAGAGCTCTTCTTGACTAATTCCGGCAGATTTCCTGAAGCCCTTGATTCTTTCGGCTAGACTAATCATTAGAATCCCGCCTTTCTATTGCAGATGCAAGTATAACAGATGTATCAGAATCTGTCAACCGCTTGTTAGCTTTTCCTACACAGACCACCAAAGTAGATACCGGGACGGAACGGCAAATGACCCCACTACCCGGTTTGGGCTTGACAACTATCAAAGCCATTCGGTAAGGTAGGATAGCCCTTCGAAGCGGCGCCGGCAAATAGGCGTGACGATACAGCCAGAAAGGTACCGGCGACGATGCTCACCTCTGCCGTAATACTCAAGCAGAATGTTGGAGACATAATAGTAGGCTCGGGCACCCTGGGCGTGACGGTGCTCCTCGGTATTACTTTCCTCTCCGTCGTTTCCTGGGCAATAACCATCGATAAGGCGCGAGCCTTCAGGCGAGCGAGACGGCAGACCAAGAGATTTCTGCGTATCCTCCCCCACGATTTCTCAATCTTTGAAGCAGGCCAATACGTGAGAGGCTCTGAGCAATCGAGTCTTGCCAGGCTAATGCTTGAGGCGGCGACGTCGGTCAAGGGCGATATTGCCCTCCTTAAGTCGGCAAGCGATGCCGACGTCCAGGCAATTGTCCAATCGGCAAAGGCCGCCATGGAGAGAGCGAGCGTGGGGGTCACCGACCAGATGGAGTCCAAGATCATTTTTCTTGCAACCACTGCAAGCGCCTGTCCCTTCATCGGCCTTTTCGGAACCGTCTGGGGTGTGATGATCTCGTTCTTGAGCATGGGAAACATGGGTTCAGCAAGTCTCTCGGTTGTGGGGCCGGGAGTCGCGACCGCCCTGATCGCCACCATCTTCGGACTCGGTGCCGCCATCCCGGCGCTTGTAGCTTACAACTACTTCGTCAACGTCATACGGCGTGAGAATGCGGAGATGCAGGCATTTGCATCACGCGTCGCGGAGAGTATCGCTAAGGAGATTCAGCGTGAGCTATCCTCGTCAAAAGTCTCTATCTGACATAAACGTCACCAACCTGGTGGATGTGACGCTGGTTCTTCTGGTAATCTTCATGATCGCATCCCCCTTGATACAGATGGGGGTTCAGGTAAACCTCCCCAAGGCATCCACAAACGCGGTTGAGACCAAGGACAACTTGACGGTCACTGTCAGGAAGGACGCGACCTTGTATGTTGAGGATAAGTTGGTCCCTCTTACGGCGCTGTCTGCGGAGCTGGGTCAGGCGCTCAAGCAAGGCAAGAAGGGCGTGTTGATACGAGCGGACAAGGAGGTCTCCTACGGTGCCGTGATCAAGGTGCTCGACATCGCGAGAAAGGCGGGCATCCAGGATGTCGGGCTTGTGACCGAGCTCGACCAAGAGGCGAAAAGGAAGTGAAGTACACCCTTGCAATCTCTGCGGCTGCCCACGTCTTGTTCCTGGGAGCGATCATCGTTCCCGCCTATCAGGGCGGAGGCATGGATTCTACCCAGATCATCAACGTGAGTCTCATCGGCGGTGGTGCACCGGCCGCAAGACCCGGTACACAGTTGGTTGCTCCAGCCAAGCAGGAGCCCGAGCCTCAAAGCCCAAGCCAGTCAAAGATGGCCTACAAGGCACCCAAGAAAGAGAAGAAGGCCAAGCCCGCGGCTGAAGAGTCCCCCGCGAAGGCTGCCTCGGGGCAGAAGTCTTCCGCCGCAGGCTCCTCCGGCGCAGGCTCTCCCGGTGGGAAGGGATCGGGCGTCGGCGGGGGCAGCATCACCCTCGACGACGAGGACTTCAGGTTTGCCTACTATCTCGAGGTCTTGCGAGAGAGGATAGGCTATAACTGGTCGCCGCCGGCGCTCTTCGGCGCCCCCTCCGAGGTCGTGGTAACAGTCTATTTCAAAATTGCGAGGGATGGCACGATCAGCGACGAGAAGATTGAGAAGACTTCCAACCGTGAGATATTCGACAGGGCTGCCGTGAGAGCGGTCAGTATCTCCGACCCCCTTCCACCACTGCCCGCAGGCTTCAAAGGCAAGTGGCTGGGAGTTCACTTTGAGTTCCAACACAATCCAGGTTAGGCCAAAATGAAATCCTGCATTGCTCATGCCGTTCTCATATCCCGTGTGATGCTGTCCGGCATCACGGCTGCACTTATCATCACGTCGCCTCGCCCGACATGCGCGGAGACCGATGTCCGCCTGAAGATCACCACCGAGGGCTACACCAAGATGAGGATCGGTTTTGAAGAAGCCAAGCCCAAGGTGGAAAGCAAATTGCGGCCTTCCTTTGAGGAGTTTCTTGCCGTCGTCGGACGGGATCTCGACATGTCCGGCTACTTCGAAACTGTCAAGGACCTTAAGGCGGGGGATGCGAACGCCATCGTTGAGGCGACGGTCCAGCGCGACCACGAGGACCTGAGTTTTCAGGTCAGGCTCGGCGACAAGATCTCGGGCGTGACCCTCTTCAAGCGTAAGTACGGATCCGCCCCCGGCGAGATCGCCGCGACAGGCCACATTGTCGCCGACGATATCGTCTACGCTCTCACTGGAAGACCAGGAATCGCGAACACCCGGATCGCATTCGTCGCCGGCGAAAGGGGCAGCTCCCATCTCTATGTTGCCCACCTTGATGGGTCGGGCCTCACGAGACTCACCCGGGCCGCTGGCATCGTGATGAGCCCTTCCTGGTCACCGGACGGGGCAAGGCTGGCCTATGTCTCATATGAGGCCGGCACTCCCGCAGTCTACGTCATGGATGTTTCAGACCTGCATGCCACCAGGTTTGCCTCATTTGAAGGCCTGAATGGGACACCCGCCTGGTCCCCTGATGGGAAGAACCTCGCCGTCACACTCAGCAAGGATGGCAATCCCGAGATCTACGTCCTCGCTCTTGATGGCTCGAGCGAGAGAAGGATCACCTATTACTCCGGCATTGACTGCTCGCCATCGTGGGCGCCAAATGGGCTGGAGATCGCCTTCACCTCCGACAGGGCCGGCACACCCCAGATATTCGTGACCGATTTCCAGGGCCTGAGCGTGCGGCAGGTGACCAGCGAGGGCAGCTACAATACCTCCCCCACCTGGTCGCCTGACGGAAGCCTGATCGCGTACGTGTCAAGGATAGACGGAAGGTTCCAGATTTGCACGGTCGATCCCTTCGGAGTGACGACGCGCGTCCTAACGGGCGACGGCAGCAACGAAGACCCGCACTGGTCAGCCGACGGCATGCATCTCGTTTTTTCCTCGACAGGTGACGGAAATTCGGGTATTTACATAATAACGAGGGATGGAGGTGAAAAGCGTAATATACTAAGTGGGCTCGTTCGTCCAAGGAATCCGAGCTGGTCACCGCCGCTGGGCTACGGGAAGCAGTCTCCCGTAGAGGGCTGAACTTAAGGAGGTAGTGAGATGAAGAAGGTGTTTTTCCTTGCAGTTTTGATCGTCTGCGTGGTGTCGTTGGTCGGCTGTCACCCTAAGAAGATGCGGCCCATCGAAACACCGGAGAAGGAAGCCAAGCCCCCAATTGAAAAGGCCATTAAGGAAGAGCCGGCGGAGAAACCGGTCAAGCCAATCCAGCCATCGGAAGCTGAAGAAGCCTTGAAGGACATCCATTTCCAGTATGATAAGTACAATCTCACAGACGAGGCGGCCGGCATCATAGCTGCGAACGCAGAATATCTCATGAAGCATCCTGAGGCCAAGATCCTAATTGAGGGTAACTGCGACGAAAGAGGAACCGAAGAATACAATCTCGCCCTCGGGGAGAAGCGAGCCCTTGCTGCGCGCGATTATCTTGTGAGATTCGGGATCGAAAGGTCGAGAATCTCCATCGTCAGCTATGGTGAAGAAAGACCTCTTGATCCGGCCGGCGATGAAGAGGCATGGGCCAAGAACCGCCGCGATCACTTCGTCATGAAATAGGCATGAGACATATGAGACAGAGGTTCGAAAGATGCTACGTTGCTTTCTCAGGATTGGTCTGGTAGGGCTCTGTATCGTCCTGGTCTCCGGCTGTTACGCCCGAAGGCTCTACGAACTTGAATCTAAGACCGCCGTGCAGGACGAGCAGATTGCGAGCCTCCGGGATTCGCTTGATCTCGTTGCAGGAGGAGTTGCCCATCTTGATTCCACAGTCGGGGACAATTCAATGCCCTTGAGAACAACCGGAGCGCGCATGGA
>CAYHHI010000037.1:0-33543 GCA_964356335.1 uncultured bacterium | reverse complement strand
GGAGTGGTATCTTCGGGCGATCTTCGACGATGGTACGCCGCTGGGCTCTTCGATCAATAGGGAGGCGCAGATCGATTCGCTGCCCCAGTCCTGGGCCTGGCTTGGGGGCGGCGCCGGTGGGGATGATGTGGGCAAGGGTGGCATCAAGGAGGGGGGGGCCGAAAAGGCTAGAACCGACAAGGGGCGCGCGGATAAGGATCGCACAAGTAACGACCACGCAGCCAAGGCCCTGGAATCTGTGTGGAGCCATCTCGTTCGCGAGGATGAGGGCCTGGTGCTCCTCCTCGCACCTCCCTTCGACAAATCGGAGCCCTCACCCGGATACATCAAGGCCTACCCTCCGGGCGTGCGGGAGAACGGAGGCCAGTACACCCATGCCGCGGTGTGGTTCGCGATGGCCCTGGCGCGTCGAGGGGACGGGGGGCGGGCGGTGAGTATCCTGCGTATGCTCAACCCGATTGAGCGTGCCCGCGATTCAGACACGGTCTGGCGCTACGGGGTTGAGCCCTACGTCGTCGCAGCTGACGTGTATCGCTTGCCCGGGCGCATCGGCCACGGGGGTTGGTCCTGGTACACGGGTGCCGCTTCGTGGATGTACCTGGCTTGGGTCGGGGAGGTCCTGGGACTTAAGGTGCGAGGGGATCACCTGGAGCTGGACCCCGTCATCCCGGCATGGTGGGAGGGTTTCAGCCTGTGCTATCGTCATGGCGAAGCCGTCTACGAGATCCGGGTCGACAATCCGGAGGGCTGCGAGCGAGGCGTGGCGTGGGTGGAGGTTGATGGGCAACGCGTGCCGGATGGGGCGATTCCGCTGGAGGGGGGCCTCGTAAAGCACCGGGTCTTGGTGCATATGGGTAAACCGTGACTGGAGAGATGCCATTCACCCACTTTGGTCTTTCCGGGCCGATCATTCTCTCCTTGAGCAGACAGGTGGTGGACGTGGACACTGGCGGCTCGACCGAGGGGTTCGATATGGCAGCTCTCCACCATCGCCATTCCTGATTACACTGCAATTGATACCCTTTCATCGTAGGCTCAAACGGGACTCGCACGGATCAAGACAGCCTCTGTACTGTCAGGAGACCAATCCGGCACGATACCCTCCGAGCCTTGGCGCGTCTAAAGGAATAAGCCCGGTGATGAGGCGGGAAGGTGGAAGGGAGGTAATTGAGAAGATGATTTCCAGACTAATACTCAGCGGTATCATGGTGGGGTTTGTTGCTTTAGGCTGTTTCGCATTATTATCAGTCAGTCCCTCAGACGGAAGGGAGAATGGCATGGCGGATAAGATCAACAAGGCCGAAGATGAGTGGAAGCACTGTCTTTCACCCGAGGCATACAAGGTGATGAGGGAGAAGGGTACCGAGATGCCCTTTAGCGGTAAGTACTACAAGAACAAGGAGACGGGCATATATCACTGCGCTGCGTGCGGCAATCCGCTCTTCGGCTCGGACACCAAGTTTGATTCGGGTACTGGCTGGCCGAGCTTCTTCCAGCCGGTCTCTCGCGGTGCGGTAGAGACCAAGACCGATGAGTCACAGGGCGTGATCCGCACTGAGGTCTCGTGTGCCAAGTGCGGCAGCCACTTGGGGCATGTGTTCGACGATGGCCCCGAGCCGACGGGCCTAAGATATTGCATGAACTCCATCGCTTTGGGTTTCAAGCAGGCGGGGCAGGACGATAGAGAGAAAGACGTGAAAACGAATAGCCCGGGGCGACCCACGAAAGCGCACACTCAGGTGGCCACTTTCGGTGCGGGGTGCTTCTGGGGTGTGGAGGCCGAGTTCAGGAAGGTGAGGGGCGTGGTCAATGCTACTGTGGGCTACACGGGCGGGCACACCAAGAATCCAACCTATGAGGACGTCTGCAGCGATAGCACGGGGCATGCGGAAGCGGTTCAGGTTGAGTACGACCCATCCCTGGTGACCTACGAGCAACTGCTCGATGCCTTCTGGGCGATGCACGATCCGACCACACCCGACCGTCAGGGACCAGATGTGGGTAGCCAGTATCGGTCGGCAATCTTCTATCACAATGAGGACCAGCTCAAGGCTGCTCAGGCTTCAAGGGAGCGCCTTGAGAAGTCGGGGAAGCTCAAGCGCATGAAGATAGTGACTGAGATTGTGCCGGCAAGCGATTTTTATAGAGCCGAGGAGTGCCACCAGAGGTACTTTGAGAAGCAAGGCTTCTTGGGCTGTCATTCATAGGTGGGAGCGCTCTGCGGCCTGGTAACGAAACCAAGGCGCTTCCGTAAATCGAAAGAATCTCTGTCAGCCAAACCTCAAGACGCCGCCGCCGAACCCGCATCCAATATTGAGTGGATTGCATTTCGCTCATGGTTTATAGTGCCGCCGATAGGTGACAAGCAGGTGACACAGCCTGTGCATTGAAATCGAAGCACGGCTGCCAGAGCCGTACCTGGCGGTTTCCTAAGCGCAGTTGTGAATCCGCGGGATGAACCAGGGCAGGAGAGGAGAATAGGAATATGGCAGACCCCAAAGCTGCAGAGGCGATGAAGACAGCGATCGAGATGGAAAAGTCCGGGCACAGGTTCTTCACCGATGCCGCCCGTCAGGTGAAGCACGAAGTCGGCCGCAAGATGTTTTCGCGCCTCGCATCAGAGGAGTTGGTCCATCTTCAGGTGTTCGAGAAGATCTTCGCCGCCATCAGCGAGGGGACGGACTGGAAGAAGGCTGTGGCCTCCGCGGAGCCTGCCAGGCGCGTTCCCTATTTCGACGAGGCCAAGAAGGAGTTCAAGGCTGGTGACCTCTCGGTCGAACTCGACTACCTAAGGAAAGCGCTTGATCTGGAACGGAAGGCCATCTCTTTCTTCGAGAAGGCAATCGTGGAAACGGAAACCTCGCAGGCAAGAGAGATTTTCCAGCGAATTCTCGAAGAAGAGCAAAGCCACTATGACCTGATCCAGGCGGAGATCGACAACATCAACGGCTCGGGCTTCTGGTTTGACGTCCAGGAATTCTATATGGACGGCAAGTTCTAGCGAGATCATAATCCCCAGGATGAAAGCGAAGGCGCTGACATGGCTAACAGAAAACTTAGGAAGATGACCAGTCTTGCGAGGAAGGTTCTAAGGCGGGCGATGGGACTGCCGCGAGGCAAGCAGTTCATAAAGTATTCGGCCAACAGAGTTGCCTTCATGTTCGCGCGGTGGGGGCGTAAGCTTCGGCTGCCTCATCCCACGTCGCTCATGCTCGAAGTGACGAACGTCTGTCAGCTCAGGTGTGTCATCTGTCCCCGCGAATACGCCTTGGGCAGTGCGATGGACAAAGGGCACATGGATATCGCAAGTGCCAAGCGGCTCATCGATGAGAATCATGTCTACCTTGATATTGTAGGCCTCACGGGTTTGGGTGAGACACTGCTCTATCCCCATCTGGTCGATCTTGTTGAGCACATTAGAAGCAGGAACAAGGGCCTCTACATCTTTATCTCGACCAACGCTCAGCTGCCTGATGCGCCGCAGATCGCGGATGCCATCGCCGACAAGATAGATGCCCTGCAGATATCGATAGATGGATGCGGGGAGGTATTCGAGAGAATACGCAAGAACTCCAGCTGGGATAAGTATTTGGCAAACTTAAGGGAGATCGCGAGGGTCGCCACGGGCAGAAGGGTCGGACTCAAGTTCAACATGGTCGTTCTGAAGGATAACCACCACCAGATGGTTGATGTGGTGAAACTGGCGCGAAGCCTCAACATACCCGAGGTCTATTTCAACACGATGAATCTGGTTGCCAATGACTGGGACACTTCCTACTACGACTTGTACCATACGGACGTTTTCAAGAAGGCTCTCCGTGAAGCCGTGGATCTAGCGGACCGCGTAGGGATAGTTGTGGGCTATGACGACATCACATCACCCCGGACCTTCGGGAACTGTCCGTTTCCTTGGAACCACTTCTACATCACATGGGATGGTTTTCTCGTTCCCTGTTGCGCAAAGCCATTTCCCAAGGAGAAGCATTTTGGAAACGTCTTCGAGTCCGGCCTGGTGAATTGCGTTAACGATGCGGGCGTTATGGAATTCCGCGAGCTTTCGAACAAGGGGATCACCCCCGAGTTCTGCCTGCGATGCCATGTGGTCACGGCGCCACCCCAACGGGCGGATGTCGGACCGGCATAAGGCGAATCTTCGGAGTTCTCAAAAAGGACTTGCGCAGATGGACTTCGATTGCTTCAATAATTACTATCCTGCGACGACGTGATGGAATTGCTTACCTTTCACTGAATCGATATTCAAGATCTCGCCGAACTGAGGGAGGAAGGATGATGGAGAAGAAGGCGGAGGGTGGAAAGGGGGGTGGTAAGGAGGGAAGCAGAGAAGGTAGTAAGGAGGGAAGCAGAGAAGGTAGTAAGGAGGGAAGCGGAGAAGGCAGCAAAGAGGGCAGTGCGGAGGCTAGCAAGGAGGGCGGGAAAGAAGGGAACAAAGAAGGTGGTGCGGAAGCTAGCAGGGAAGGCATCAAGGAAGTAAGCAAAGAGGGCCCTAAGGATGGCGGGAGAAACGGCAACAGAACTGTCGGGGGCACCCGGACCGGAAGACAGCTGCGAAAAATCTTGGGGCCTGTCGCGAGCCTTGAGGATCATGTTCGCGCCGACTGGTGGCGCTACATCTTTAACTCCATCTATCTCAAGACGGATGGAGATGTAATCGATGACCAGAGCATAACTGGGCAGGAAGTTGGAATCTTCTCCGAGATTCTGAACCTTTCCCCGGATGACCGGATTCTGGATCTTGCCTGCGGCCAGGGGAGGCACTCCCTTGAACTGGCGCGGCTCGGCTTTAAGCACGTTGATGGCCTGGATAGGTCCCACTATCTGATTCAAAAAGCGAAGACCACTGCGAAGAAAGACAATCTTGACGTGAGGTTCCGGGAAGGGGACGCACGTAAGACTCCGTACGCCACCGACACCTTCGATGTCGTCATGATCCTCGGCAACAGCTTCGGCTACTTCGAGACCGCCGAAGAGGATCTGCGAGTTCTGAAGGAAGTCTTCAGGAGTTTGAAACCTTGGGGCAAGCTTCTTATAGATGTTGCCGATGGCGCATACCTCAAGGAAAATTTCCAGCCGCGCTCGTGGGAGTGGATGGACAAGCGGCACTTCGTTTGTAGAGAACGGTCGCTCTCGGATGATGGCGAGCGCCTCATATCGCGGGAGGTTGTCACGCATGTGGACAAGGGCGTGATTGCAGATCAGTTCTATGCGGAGAGACTCTACACCAAGGACAACCTAACCAAGCTCCTCAAAGCGGCGGGCTTCACCAACATCGAGTTTCGCGGCGACCTCACCCCGGATTCTCAGCGCAATCAAGACCTTGGCATGATGGAGCGGCGCCTGATGGTAACCGCTGTCGTGAGAAAAGAGTGGTCGGCTGCGCGGCACTCTCCCAAGGACGTCGAGAGGAATGTAGTCGTGTTGCTTGGAGATCCGACAAAGCCTGATCCTATGAAACCTTCCTGTGTTTTCGATGACGATGATTTCTATACTGTTGATCAGCTCAAGTCGGCTTTGCGGGAATTCAAGGGCTATCAATTCACCTATCTCAACAGCCACGACAATCTAATCGCGGACCTCACTCGGCTCAAGGGCACGATGGATTTGGTCTATAACCTGTGCGACGAGGGCTACGGCAACGATCCGAAAAAGGAACTCCACATACCGGCGATGCTCGAGCTCTTGGGTATCCCATATACGGGTTCGGGTCCCGAGTGTCTGGCCTTCTGCTATGACAAATCACTTGTGCGGGGGATTGCGAAAGAGATGGCGATTCCTGTGCCGAGGGCCTTCTTCATCAAACCTGAGGATAAGGCATTCGACCTCCCCTTCGATTGTCCGGTGATCGTCAAGCCCAACTTCGGTGATGCGAGTTTCGGAATAACTCAGAGGAGTGTGGCGACGAACGTCGAGCAAATCGTAAATGCCATCACCGAGATTAGGGAGAAGTTCGGATATGATAAACCCATTCTTGTCGAAGAGTTCCTGGCGGGCAAGGACCTGAGTGTGGGAATCGTGGGGAATCCTCCGGACTCCTACACGGTGCTTCCCATAAGTGAGGAAGACTTCTCCGAGCTGCCGCCGGGACTTCCGAAGATATGTGGATACGAAGCCAAGTGGCTCCCTGAGTCGCCTTACTGGGGGATCAAGACCATTGTGGCCGACCTGCCTGATGAAACTGAGAAATCTATCATTGAATGCTGCATGAAGCTTTTCGAAAGACTCGAGTGCAGGGACTATGCGCGATTTGACTGGAGGCTTGATGCGAAAGGCAAACCGAGGCTGCTTGAGGTCAATCCCAATCCTGGGTGGTGCTGGGATGGGCATCTCGCCAAGATGGCAAAGGCAGCGGGCATGTCCTATGGGGAGATGCTTCTTGCCATTCTGCGTGCTGCTGAGCAGCGCCTGGAGGTAGGGATCGAAGGCGAGCCAGTGAAAGAGCCCATCGGCGATCAAGCGCGGTCGGGTGCCATCCCGCGATAGGCAAGCTCTATTACAAGCAGGGTCCACTGCCTGATGACCACAATCGAAAGCACCGTCGTCTTCGGACTTCTGTTTTGACCCCTATTTCGATCCGATTCGCCTTGCTCCGATTACCAAGAAGCCCACACCGAGAAGCACGGCCAAGGCACCTGGTAGGTAAGGATAGATCGCATGAGGGAAGTAGATTGTTCCAAGGCCGCCCACAACGAGAGCAGCTCCAATCAATATGAGCAGGTAGCCAGAGGAGGTTGAAGGTACTTTCACCTCCACGGGTGCAACCTTGGTTCTTACGAGGGCCAAGAGGAGAAAACCGATTCCCATACCTATTGCTCCACCTACGTCGGGTCTCTTGAAAAGAAGCCCTATACCTGCCCCTATAAACATGCAGGCAACGAAGATCAGACCGCCGATTCCATGCTCTCTGGTCTCTGCCATTCTCCACCTCCTGTGGGTTTCTGCTCCACGGCAGGGTACAGTGTACCGCTGTGTTGAATAGTATGGTAGGGAATTGCGCTTTGCGCTACGCTGTCCACAGCAGGTATATGCCCCCGAGGATCACGAGTGCGCCACAGACTTTCTTCACGATATCGAGCCCTCTGGATTCAGCACTCCACTTGAGGTACCTCTCCACTATTCCGGTGGATGTTCCAGCCGCCACAATCACAGAGCAATGGCCCACCCCATAAGCTGCGAGCAGGAGTATGCCATAGCCCATGTTGGTTCGGGCTACTGAGAGGGTAATCCCCAACATGGGCGCCATGTAAGCGAAGGTGCAGGGTCCAAGGGCCAGCCCGAATACCAGGCCGAGGATAAGGGCAGCCAGAAGACCTCGCTTCTGCCAGGCCTCTCCGCTCCGCGCTGCGAAGGGCATCGGGATCACGCCCAGGAAGTGGAGGCCGACGACAAAGAATATGGCTGCCACAAGATAGTTTATGTGCGGGCCCAGGTCTCCGAGCATTCTCCCTGCGAGAGCTGTCGCCACGCCGATCAGGCCGATCGTTGTGAGGATGCCCAACGCGAAGACGAGGGCAGTGAGGAAGGCCCTGCGAGTAGTGGTGAGGCCCTGCTCGCCAATGAAACCTATGATCAGAGGAATGCTCGCGAGGTGGCAAGGACTCAGGATTATGCTCAGTATCCCCCAGGCCACCGATGCTAATATTGCGACAATGGGAGTGCCGGAGACGGCGTCGGTCAGTCCTTCGAAGATGGTGCTTATCATTCTTACTTCACTCCCATCTCACCGAACTTGGCAATGATTGCGTCCTTGGCAAGGAAGCCCTCGTGGCGCCATACTTCCGATCCATTTCTGTCGAAGAAGACCTGGGTCGGTATCACTCTGATGCCGTACTCTTGTGCCGCCTCAGGGCGCTCTCGAAGATCTATTACCTCGACTATCGCTCTGCCTTTGTATTCGGCGGTCAACTCCGTGAGGATTGGTGCCATCAGTTTGCAGGGAATGCATGTGCCTCTGCCAAGATCTACCAGACGTGGCAGCTTCCTATTAGGCTTCGCCGCGGATTCTTGCTCCCCAGGGGATTTCGGGGCGACCTCGACCTTCTCGATTTGAGGCGGCGGAGTCCAGCCTGTATCCCGGGTCCGGCCCTCTTCAGCCTTGGTCGCCAGTTGACTGCCGGACTTATTCTCAGACTTGTCCTTGGAGCAGCCCGCCAAGAGCATGAGTGCGGCGGCACACAGCACGAGGGCGGTTGCGAAAACCTTTCTGATATTCATCCCGATACCCCGTTTCTCAGTTTGGACTGATGAGTTCTGGCCCTAGGTCTTCTCCGAAATGTACTTCTTGATCTCATCAACGGATGGAATCTTGCCCGAGACCTTGACGTCGCCGTCAATGGCGACCGCAGGGGTAACCATTATTCCGAAGTTCATTATCGCCTTGAGGTCCTGGATCTTCTCAATCTCTGCGCAGATGCCAAGCTCTTTGACCGCCTGTTCGACGCGCTCATAGGTCTTCTTGCACTTGGGACAGCCGGTACCGAGTATCTGGATCTTCATTTCCTCTCCTCCTTTAGCCACCGGGCAAGGTCCGATCCTGCCTTATGTCGCCCATATCAGCTCTCCCGAAACGATCTAAATCAATCAACCCCAGAAAGTTCCGAATATCTTGCCAGTTATGGTTGCCATAACACAGATAAGCCCTACGAAAACAAGTGTCTTCTTGGTACCCATTATGGTTTGAAGAACGATCATACTGGGAAGTGAGAGCACCGGTCCCGCGAGGAGCAAGGCGAGCGCGGGGCCCTTGCCCATTCCTGCGCCGAGGAGCCCCTGTAGTATTGGGACCTCCGTGAGCGTCGCAAAATACATGAGGGCTCCCGCCACAGATGCGACCAGATTGGCCAGGATCGAGTTGCCGCCAACGGATCCTGAGATCCAGCGCGAGGGTATCAGGGTTTCATGGCCGGGTCTTCCCAGTAACGCCCCCGACACGAGCACTCCAAGTAGAAGCAGGGGCAGGATCTGTTTCGTGAAAGTCCATGTGGAGAAGAGCCATTCCTTGGGCTCTCCATCCGAGAGCCAAAGCACTATTGACAATGCTGCCACGCCAGCGGAGAAAGGGACCAGGGGCGCGCTTCTAAATATGAATGCAAGTACGACGACAGGAATTGTTGCGATCAGCACGTTTCTTGCCCTTAAGCCCAGCCATCTTGTGAGGATCACTGCAAAAAGGAGGGAGACGACCCCGGTCACAATCCACTTTGAGGAATATATCGCATGCCAGATGCCGGCATCACTTGCCGGCCTGGCCCAGTTCGCAAAGACGAGGATTGCTGCCATGCTGGCGAAGTAGGTAGTGTTTTTCCAGAGAGGCCTTGACACCTCGGGGACCGGGGCGGCAGCCATTGCCTCTGCTTTCTCCATTTCCTCTTTTCTGAAGATGAGATGCATGAGCAGCCCGACGATGACACTGAAGGTCACGGCCCCAACCGCTCTTGCAATGCCGATGGTCGGCCCCAGAACCTTTGCAGTAAGCACTATTGCGAGGATGTTGATCGCAGGACCCGAGTAAAGAAAGGCACATGCGGGCCCGAGACCCGCGCCGCGCTTGTAGATCCCGGCGAAAAGGGGGAGCACAGTGCAGCTACATACCGCAAGTATTGAACCTGAGACTGATGCCACGCCGTAGGCGAGCGTCTTCTTGGCTTTGGGTCCAAGATACTTCAGGACCGAAGCCTGGGATATGAAGCAGGATATGGCCCCCGCTATGAAGAAGGCAGGCACGAGGCAGAGGATCACATGCTCCCTAGCGTACCATTTCACAAGGGCAAGGGCCTCATAAAGCGAGGTCTGGAAACGTGGTGCACCAAGCGGTAGATAGAACAATGCAAGAAACACGGCGACGATTATTATGAGGCTTCCTAACTCAGTTCTTGAAGGCATCCCCTACCTCCTCGGTCACCACGCGCGAGGGCCGTTCACGCGAGGAGCAGTTGTCTGGCGATCTCTCAAGCGGTCCCCGCCTACCTGCGTTCCTTCAGTACCTGGGACGCGCAGGAGAAGAAGTTTATGACGCACGGGGTAACCAGCCTGTAGAAAACGGTATTGCCGCGCCGGTCATCCTCGACGAGGCCCACACTTCTCAGGGTCGCAAGGTGTTTCGACACAGTTGACTGATCAACACCGACGATCTCAACAATCTCTCCAACGTGGCACTCCCCGCGGCCAAGCCTATCGATTATCCTGAGTCTTGTCTCATTGGCGAGTGCCTTAAGGATCCGTGCCTGTTCTTTGTAATGGTTCCTTCTCTTCATGAGTTCACTTCCTGCTGGCCCAGCTTCTGCGAGGCCGCTGGTGCCACGATCAGAATGTTCTCCATTGCGGCCCTCCTCTAGATGGACTCAGGAGGCCTGAGCACCTCATAGTGCCTTCCTAGTATATTATAATATGCTCATATTACCATATTGGCAAGCGGAAAGGGGCCGGCCGGGGAACGGGCCCGCTCCTCTAGAGTCTGGGTGCTGTGGGCATCACTTGTTCGGAAGCGAGCTACCAGCGAAGAAATCGCAGAGAACTTCGGCAACGAGGCGGTGGCCACTCGCGGTCCAATGGCCGTCGACGGCATAATACAGTTTTGTGCGCTCACCGTCCGTTCTGGCGAAACGGGGGGAGAGATCGACGTAATGGAAGCCTTGCGCCTTCATGAATCCGAGGAGATTGGTGACCATCTGTTGCTTGGTGTTTATAAGGGACTGCGGGACGACCGTGGCAACCAGTATCGAATTCTTACTGGCGCAGGAATCCCGCAGGGACAAGAGGAGCTGCTCGGTGAGGTCACACGCTGCTCTGTTGCGAGCTGTGATCGCGGCTTGGCTTCGAGGGCCTCTGTCGGTGTGATGAGCGACAAACCCGACGATTCTCTGCTTGAGGAAGGACATGAGGTGAGACCGGCTCAGGAGGGCGTAGCCAGGCACGCGCTGCAAGATATAGCGGACTTTGTCTCCTCTGGAAAAGTGCGCATCGTGCTTAAGCAAGCGTCCGTCTTCATAGGAGTATAGCCCACATGAAATGTTGTCGCTGAAATCATTGCCGCCGCAGATGCACAGAACCACAAAGTCGGGTTGATACCTGTAACCCTCAGCGTTGAAGAAGGTAAGCTGATGAGCAGTTCCTGTGCCGGGCACACCGGCATTGATTACTTCCCAGTGATTGAGTCGTCCCTCTTCCGAACTGAGCATTCTCTCCAGTACCTTAGCGAAGGTCTCCTCCATCTCGACTGCCATGCCAAACGTGAAGGAATCTCCAAGACACAGCACCCTTCGGGTCCCTTGTGGCTTGGCATAAGGGTATTCCCTGTCACGAAGACCTTTGGAATTGATGGCCACCTTTGTCTTGAACTCAGGGGTGATAATGACACCCTTAGCTCCAGGGATATGCTTAAGGCCCAATTCCCTGTCCCAGGTGCGGACCAGGACGTTGAAATACTGCTGAGGAACAAAGACTCGGAAGACGATCTCGATAACAACCAGCGTAAGACAGATGGAAGCAACTGCAACCAGAGTATTGACAGCGATTCTCGGTAAACGTACCATTGCCTTCTCAGTCTCGGGCCGAAGACACCCACCTACCAGATCCGATATATGGAAAACCGGCCGAAAGTGCCTTCGCCTCGCATGTCTGGAACCTCTGCGTAGTTTGCCTCTCTATTATATCTTGAATGGTCGGGTTCATGCAAGCAATGATGAAAAGACACCTGGGGTTGGGAACAGACATTATGACCGGGCCTTTATGGTTCCATCTTCCATTGGTTCACCACTGCCACTTCAGGGGGGGGGGGCGATGGCGGTGAGCAGCCTCTTTGTAACCGCAATATAACAGTTTGAGCCTGTCTCCCTTGTTTGCTATATTAGGACACATATGGATAAAGACTCGCTTGAGTTTCTGGTCGAGGCAAGCAAGATCCTCAACTCCACGCTTGACGTGGATACGCTGCTTTCGCTGGTCTATGACCTGGTAGTCGCAGCCGTCAACTGCGAGACGTGTTCGCTCGGGAAACTGGACGAGAAGGGGGCGAGAATTCGCATTTTGCTTGGCTTCGGCAAAAGCGCTGTGGATATCTCTGCTGCCATGCTTGACAAAGGCGAGGGCGTAATCGGTCAAGTTGTTGCGAGCGGCAAATCTTTGCTTGTCAATGACGCCGGCGAGATCGGCCAGTATAGCGATTCCATGGACACTGTACTCAAAGTGGCCAAGCGCAACAGCCTGGGGGTGCCTTTGATGAGAGGTGGGAGCGTCAGAGGTGCTATAGAGGCCATTAACAAGGAAGGTGGGGACTTCACATCTCGTGATCTCGAGGTGCTTTCAGCGCTTGCCGAGCAGATAGCCATCGCGCTTGATAATGCAAGTTTCTATGATACCTCAAGAAGGGAAGCCAAGCAGAGGCAGCTCCTCTATGAAGTCGGCGTGAGAATAAGCTCGTCCCTCGATCTCGGAGAGGTCCTCAACCTCATCCTCGATTGTCTCAGACAGGTGGTCAAGTACGATGCCGGTGGCATCTTCCTGGTTGATCCCGAGACTCTTGAGATCATCCGCCTCACTACCAGCGGCTACGAGCCAGCGAATGAGAAGTGGGTGGAGGTCAAGTTTGGAGAGGGCATGGTCGGCTGGGTTGCCAAGAGCGGCGAGCCGGTAATAGTGGATGATGTATCAAAGGACGCGCGCTATATGAGTGCGAGAGACGCAACGAGATCCGAAATCGTTGTGCCTCTCTTCGCGGACGAGAAGATCGTGGGCGTTCTGAATCTGGAGAGCGATCGCGTAGGCGCCTTCAGCGAAGAAGATCTTGCTCTGATCAAGGCGTTCGGGTCTCACGCTGCGATTTCAATAGAGCGGGCGGTTCTGCACGCCGAGCTGATCGAGAAGCGCAGGCTCGAGGATGAGCTTGATATTGCGCGGCGCATCCAGGCGACCTTTCTCCCGGAGGTATTGCCTCAGATAGCAGGCTTCGAACTGAGCGCCATGAACTTCCCTTCCGAAGCGGTGAGCGGCGACTATTATGACCTGATTCGAATAGCCCCGGGCCAGTGGGGAATAGTGATCGCGGACGTCTTCGGCAAGGGCATACCGGCGTCGCTGGTGATGGCGAGTTTCCGGGCGAGCCTTCTCGCCGAGATCAGAAACAACTACGCAATACGCACCATTCTTGCCAAGGTAAACAGGTTGATCTGGGAGAGCGTTGAACCTGAGCACTGTGTCACAGCGTGTTATGGAGTGCTTGACACCAAAGCCAAGGTGCTCACCTATTCAAACGCGGGGCACATATATCCTCTGGTGGTGGCACGAGACGGCGTGAGGAAGCTCACCAAGGGCGGGCTACTCCTGGGCGTGGTCAGAGACACAACCTATGAGGAGGAGAGAATTCATCTGAGGCCCGGTGATCTGCTCCTCTTCTTCACTGATGGCTTGACTGAGCCCGAAAACGAACGCGGCGAGCCATTTGGCGAGGAACGAATGGCCGATCTGGCGCGATCCATTATTGACCTTCCCTGTGCGGATATTGTACAAAGGATACACGATGAGATCCTGGGTTTCTCGGGTGGAATGCTGAGTGATGATTTCACTCTGTTGGCAATAAAGGTAGGATAGGAGGCATAGCATGTTTGACAAGAAATCGCTCGATTTCCTTGAGAAGTTTGTGAACACACCGAGCCCATCCGGTTTCGAGCGCCCGGCGCAGGAGGTCTGGCGGGCTTATGTTTCCGAATTCGCGGACAAGGTTGAGTCCGACATTCAGGGGAACGCGGTCGGCATCATCAACAAAGCGGGCAGGCCGCGCGTCATGCTGATCGGACACTGTGATGAGGTAGGCTTCATGGTGCGCTACATTAATGACCAGGGCTTCATCTACTTCGGCTCCATAGGTGGAGTGGATCCCAACATAGTCCCGGCGAAGCGCGTGATCATTAACACCGCCAAAGGCGCCGTGAAGGGGGTTGTGGGAAGGACCGCAATTCATCTCCAGGAGAAGGAGGATGAGAAGAAGGCTCCGAAGATGCATGAACTCTGGATTGACATTGGGGCCAAGAGCAAAGACGAGGCTCTGGAGCGGGTCTCAATCGGCGACCCCGCCGTCTTCGACACGGGCTTCGAGATTCTCTCCGGTGATTTTGCCGTGGCCAGAGGTTTTGATGACAAGATGGGAGCCTTCGTTGTTGCCGAAGCCTTGAAGATACTTTCCGAGGAGAAGGGTTGCAAGGCCGCGGTCTATGGCGTCTCATCAGTTCAGGAGGAGATCTCGTTTGCGGGCGCGGCAACAAGTGCCTTCAGCATTGATCCTGCTGTCGCCATCGCTGTTGACGTTGGGAATGCCACCGACACGCCGGGCATATCCAAGGAAAAGCATGGTGAGATCAAGCTGGGCCTCGGACCGATCATTGACCGAGGTTCATCCGTGAGCCCGCGCGTTGAGGAGACCCTCAAGAAAGTTGCGCTTGAACGCAAGATCCCATTTCAGATCGGAGCGGCTCCCAGGTACACGGGAACTGATGCGGATGCCGTCTTCAAGTCACGCGCCGGGGTTGCCTGCGGGCTCCTGAGCGTTCCCAATAGGTACATGCACACGCCTGTTGAGGTGATCCACCTGGGCGACCTCGAGCAGTGTGCGAAACTCATGGCCGCCTTCGTCGGTCAACTTGACGAGTCAGCAGATTTCAGAAGATAAACCTGCCGAAGACGAGCCTATTTGATCTCTATCGTGTAGGGCGCAAGATAGAGGAACGGTTCATCGAACTCGGTGACGCAGTCCGAGCCCTTAAGCAAGTCCTTCCAGTACTCGGGGATCCTGACCTGGCTCATGACCTTGGCTTGGGCGCCCGCCACTAGTTTCTCGACGAAACCGCCGGCCTTGGGAAGTACCTTGAATCTGACATCTTCGTCCCGAGGGATGCCTGCTTCCTCCTTGGCAAGCTCGATTGCGGCTTTGAGGCCGCCTATCCTGTCAACCAGGCCGATGCCAAGGGCAGCCTTGCCCGACCAGACCCTTCCCTGGGCCACGTCATTGATGTCTTCGTAGCTCACGCCGCGGCCCTCTGAGACATTGGCGACGAACTTGCCGTAGTACTTGTCCGTGAGGTATTGCATGAGCTTCATGTCGTCCTCGGTGACATCCCGCCAGGAAGGCATGGGGTCGGCGTGCTTGCCCCGAGTCATGATCTCTTTGTTGACCCCAATCTTCTGATAAAGCCCTCGCGTGTGGAACCAGAGGTTCAGGACGCCGATTGAACCTGTGACCGTGCCTTCATCTGCAAGAATCTTACTTGCACTGCAAGCTATATGGTAGCCGCCGGAGGCGGCAGCTCCGCCCATCGAGACGATTACGGGTTTCTTCTTCCTGGTGAGCTCGATTTCCCGTCTTATGAGATCGGAGGCCGACATCACTCCTCCGGGGCTATCCACCCGCAGGACAACTGCCCTGACCGAGGGATCTTCCCTCATCGCCTTGATGGCTCTGGTCATTGTGTCCGAACCCATCACCTCTCCGAACAGCATGTCATCTCTGTTGGCGCCGTGGTCGATTGCCCCGAGGGCATAGACGATGCCGATGGTCGGCGGTTCGCCCCAGCGCTCGCTACCGTAGTTGCGCGCTGCGAACGCGCCGTAGGGTATGGCCCTGGTTCCTGCATGCAGTACCCTGCGCACGATGGCGGGGACTTCATCCCAGTATGCGATCGTGTCGACAAGGCCTGCCGCGACGGCTTCCGACGGGATGTACGGCCCGTTGTCGACTGCCTCGCGAGCCTTCTCGTCGGTCATGTTCCTGCCCTGGGCGATGTCCCTCACAAACTTGGCATAGATGTCATCCAGAAGCGCGTTCTCGGCTTCTCTGCTTGGTTCGGTGAACTGGTCCTCGGTCAGGGGTTCTACTGCCGACTTGTACTTACCTACTCTTGTGTACTTGGCCTCTACGCCAAGCTTCTCAAGCGTGCCTCTCAAGAAGACCATCTCCGACTTGAGACCTACAAGCCCCACGTAGCCGCTGGGGATGATGATTATGTAGTCGGCGGCTGAGGCGAGATAGTATTCGCCGTTTCCAGACTCCTCGGTGTAGGCGATCACCTTCTTGCCCGAGGACCTGAAGTCTATGAGGGCTTGGCGGAGCTCATCCAGGATAGCGAAGTTGGAAGAGACACCCGAGCACCGGAGCACTATGGCCCTGACTTCCGGCGATCGCTTGGCGCGGTCGATCTTCTGAAGGAGCTCCCGCAGCGTGTAGCGAGGACCCGCGCCTCCCATGAGGCCGAGCGGCTGCCTTACTTCGCCTATGGTTCCACTCATATCGATCTCAAGGTAGCCGTTCCTGGGCATCAGCACGTTCTCGTGCCAGAATGGAGATACTGTGATCACAGCCGTCCCATAGGTCTTCTCCTCGCCCTTTTCGGCCCTTTCGCGTGTGACGAGAGAACCGAGGCCGGCGTTGCCTATGAGAAGTGACACAGACGTACTTATGTTCTCATCCTTGTCGGAACCGATCCTCAGCACTATGCCCCGCAGAGGTTCGATCTCGACACCGTATGTGAAAAATGATTTCGGTTGAGTCTCAATCCCGCCATAAGTAGGAATTTTCATTTCCTTTCCGCGTGCGAGATAATTGACGAAGACCATGAGTTTCCCACCGGCGGGTCTGAATCCTAAAGAGGTCTCGATGATAGGTTTGAACTTGTTGCCGTAGTAGGTCGGACTATTGAGGTCCCTTCCCACGAGCCCCGCGGACAGCATCCTGTGTGGCCTCACGAGCAGGCCCGCAGACCAGGTCGAGGCCTTGTCCATCTCGGAGATCTCGGATCGGTGCCAAGAGTAGGATGAGCCCGTATAGACACCCTTGTACAGCCTCTGCCCCATGGCCACAGTGTATCTATGGGTCTCTCTTCTCGAAGGTGAAGTGGGCACGTCCTTGGTTGTCATGAATTCAGCGCCAAAGGCGAGGCTTCCCATGGAAATCACGAAGGCATTGTCACCCGATATCGTTGAGCGGCTGTAGGTATGCAGGTAACCTAGACCTCCCGCTTGGCCCGTACCGAGGGAAGCGGGATTTATCCAGATCGATAAGGGATCGTCTGGGGTCGCCGGTATCCAGAGCGGCAGCCTCCCGCGTAGGCCCTCGAAGTAGGAATAGACCGGTGAGGATCGAGCAACATCAAGAGCAACAGCATCACGCACGGTCCAGCCGAGAGGTGCTACGCCGAGGGTGAAAACCAGAAGAGATAGCATCACCTTTCCTGAGCGCATTGCAGAAATCCCCCTTCCTGTCATGGGAAATCAAGAGAAGTCAGGGGGGATTCTACCACACCCTGCTCAGACCTCAAGGAACAAAAAGGGGAAAGCCCTGAGGGCTTTCCCCTGAAATCCTTAACTCTGCTGAGGCCGTCTAATTCACAAGCACCATCTTCTTTTCGAGGGTGGTCTTAGGAGTAGCCAGCCTTATGAAATACACGCCCGAGCTCACTTCTGAGCCGAAGCCATCCTTGCCGTCCCACGTTGCGTGGTGCTCACCAGCGGTCGCCGCATCGTTATACACCGATCGCACCAGCCTTCCGGAGACATCGTAAATCGACAAGTTGACCTGTGTCTTCGAAGGAAGCGTGAACCTGATTGAAGTCTCGGCTCCGAACGGGTTGGGAGCATTCTGGGAGAGACTCAAAGTGAACGTCCCGCCAGGCGTAGCCCCCGCTCCGGACTCGACTATATCGGCATTGGTTCTGGGCTGGATCCTGAAACTGCCGTAAGTGTAGTCCAGAGGTCCCTTGACGCTACCAATACATCCGAGGGTGGGAACGTAGGTGTAAGCAGCCCTGTGGGCGATCCAGACCGAGTCGGTGCCCGTGCCTACCATCCACTCGTTGTGGATATCGAAGGTCGCGTAGATATAAGCTGCATCCACACCGACCATGACACCCTCGTACGGCTCCGCGGCCGATGACCCCGCCCTGAGAACCGCCGGCGGAAGCATCTTCACTTTGACGGGAGCCCCGATACCTATCCTCTGCTGGTAGTCAAGCGAGGTGAATTCGGTCATGCCGAAGTACTCGGTGATTATCCCTGAGACTATCACACTGTCACCCGGGACAAGGTTGGGCATGGTGAACTGATAGACATAAAGGCCATGATTCGGACCACCCAGTCCACCGCATCTGTCTTGCATGAAGTACGGTCCACCGAAGGTGGGATTAGCACTTGTCACGATACCGGATGTCGTCACCTGCTCGCCATAACACTGCGAAGTATCCCCATTGACTGGCGTCTGAATGAAGCTTATGGGGGTGATTCCTGCCCTGAAGCTATACGTCTCGGCGCTGTCCATAGGGACGCCGAGAGTCGTTTTCACACTGTCGGCCGTAAGCACATCCAGCTGTGACGCAGGCTGGGCAGCGGTGGTGAGATGAACCAGGGAAAAGTTATTAACATCCAGCTTGGCCAGGGTAATCGCGGTCAGGCTCTGGAGGAAGTAGTTGTTGATGTCTTCCGCCGAGGTCTTCTCAAGGTCCCGATCAAACAGGGCCTCTAGCTTAGTGTTGGAAATCGGATATGCAAGGATCAGATTGGGCCCGGGAGGCAAGCTGATGTAAACCAAATCGCTGTCGTCCCTGGGCCACACCCTGTACTGATCGTATTCGTAGGATAGGGGACCTCGTATCAGGGCAAGCGTGTCGCCCACGCCAGGCCTACCAAGCGTTGGGTCCACCAGCTTATCGTCGATCCTCAAGGTATCTCTGCCGCAGGTACCAGGATGATTGTGGGCCTCGACCACTCTCCATTCGCCGAATGCGAGATTGTTTTGGACACAGACCACCGTGTCAACCGCAAGCATCACGCCTTCCCACTGCTCGGCGCAGATCGAATCTGTGAGTATCTCCCCGATGTCATGGCAACTCAGGAGCTGGGGAGGCAGCTCCCCGTAGTCTTGCTGGACCATCGTGACGGTGCAATAATCAATCTCGGTTACGGTGCCGGCCACCGAACCGGCAGCATACTCGGTATATATGCCCTGCACGGTCACCATGTCCCCAACACTGATGCCGCCCAACAAGGTGTCGGGCCTCGCACCCGCCAGGTAAGCCATCACGCCGCTATAGGGCCCACCGGCTCGTTCCTGAATCATCAGAGCGAATGTCGTGGGTTTGAGGTCTATCGCGTTCACGACAACGCTGTCCACGCGGACCGTATCGCCGACAGTGTAGTACCCCCCCTGGACATGATAGATGTCCGTGTCATAGAAAACCGCCGACGCCTGGGGCACCAGGGCCAGCGAAACAAGAACAGCAAACCCTAAAGATAATACTGCCTGCTTCATGGGTGTTCCCCCCTTCTGGTTGAAGCGAAAAAACAGGTTACGTGGACTTTATCTACTTCCCCTCTTCATCACCTCCGTGGAAAAATACGCCTCTCTAAACCTACATTTACGACATGTCCTTACTCACCCTTATATTTTACCCCAAACCGGCCAAGAATTCAAGCAAAATCGGGGGTTACCCTGGGGTTGGGAACAGATATCGTGACCCCTGGCTAGGTCTTAGTTATCTGGTCTGTCTTCTGTCTATGGAGGGATCTATGGACGGAGCTGGTGGCCCTGGTTGAGGCTGAGACATGGTCTGCGGGCGATGGCCGAGGGTCGCCCTGCGGCAAGGCAGACGGTGGGGTAGGGACGGCGGGGGTGGCAGGGGGTGGACGCGTCGAATTCTATTGATTGTCCAGGGGATGTGTGCGAGTTTTGGGAGTCGGAGCGGCCTATGCATATCATGAAACGGGCTATGAGGGTATTCAAGAACAGTATAACCGGCTACGCCGCCCACAACTGCCTTGCCCTCAGCGCTTCCATAAGCTTCTATGCCATGTTTTCGTTCTTCCCGTTGGTGCTCCTGACGGTCTCAATATTCGCGACCGTCGCAGGATCCTCTGAGGAGGCTACGGCCAGGATGGCTAAACTGGTCACAAGCCTTACCCCCGTAGGTGCCAACATGGTGACGGATTGGATACGCTCGGCTTCCCAGACCAAACCTGTGGCTTGGTGGGGACTGGGAATAGTAGCCCTGATCTGGGGGGCGAGGCATGTTTTCAATACGCTTGCCCTGAGTGCATCAATAATCTGGGGCAGAAAGGGCTGGAAAGACGTACTCCTCAGGCAACTCGTGGCGCTATTGCTTGTCGGCTTTGCGGCTCTTATGCTCCTGGGATCGCTGTTTCTGCCCGCGCTTATCGACCGGCTGGCCCGCCAGGCTCAATTCGCCGTCGGCAACGCCTTGACGGTGATTCTCATCATGATACCTTATGCTTTTTCTTTCATCACGTTCACCACCGTATACCTTCTGACCACTCCGAGGAACATCCCCCGGAAGAACGTATTCCTTTGCGCCGCGGTTGTGTCCCTGACGTGGGAAATCGCGAAGAATGCTTTCTTGACTTACATCCGCATGACAAGGGTCACGAGCGCTTATGGGTCAATCGGGGGTATCATCGTATTGATGACGTGGGTGTACTGCTCATCTGCGATAATCCTGTGGGGTATGGAGCTTGTGGCTGCTACGGTGGAACAGCCGCGCGAACCCGTTCACCTCAAGCGTAAGAAGGGCATCCTCATCATAGAATAGAAGGATTCAGTTGTCGAGGGAAGAGATGTGGCTTTCTGCCAGGCGGGGCGCGCGCGCCGCAATGCTTCTGCCAGCTTTCAGGGCTATTGGTGTCAGAACGATAAATACAGCGAGCGAGAAACTACCCGACTTGAGCGTCCATGCCCCGACGCCGGCCATCCCGTCGGCGACCCACCTCTGGAACTTGAAGAGATAGATGCTTGCGGCCCCGAAAGCAAGAAAGCCCGAGTAGATTGCGATTGCTCCTGCCACCCACGCCCGCCTCAAAGTCTGCTTCTCGCCTGCCCTCAAGGCTGTCCAGGTGGCATCGAACGCGCAGCCTTCAAGCCCAATCGCTATGAGATGACAGAGATAGACCTTGGGTACGAGACACCTTATGCCTCCCGCCAAAACACCCGCAGCAAGCGAGCTTCCCGGCTTGTCAAAGGCCATCCGTGCAATCACGAGCAGCGCCATGCCAACGGCCGTGAGGGCTCCCGCTCTGAAGGGCATATGGAACTTGTAGAAAACGTCGCCCAAGAAGATCTCGGTGAGTCCCCACACAAGACCAGTGAGCAACATTACTAACAAGCCTGCCTTCTTAGACATCCCTGTATCCTCCTCGGGCAATCACACGGTCAACATTGATAGCCACGCGGTCAACATTGACAGCCACGCGCCGCCACAAATGCTTGTTGCCGCTGGCGTTGCTCCCGCGAGTCTATTGTAACAGGAGATTGATTACCTTACAATACTCATAGCGAGCATTGCCGTATCGGTCGGCGCTGTTCAGGGGGAACGTCAGCAGTACGGCCTTCCCGGCATGCCAGGAATTGAGAATGCCCAGATAGTATTCTTCGGTCTGGTATGCGCCAGCTGTGCCCGGGGCAATGTAATAGAGCGGAGTGGCTGTAAAACTAGGCAGCACGCAGTCCACACCGGGCCAGATCCCTATGATCTTGAGACTGGCAAGTCCGACGTCGGTATTGGCCTGGATCGTCCAAGTCCTGCAGTCGAAATTGCTGGATCCGTTCCTGACAACAATGGAATCGATTCCAAACACCTCAGGCCAAAGCGAATCCCGGAGTGCGGGTCCCGATCCCAATGCCGCCATACTTATGACCAAGATGCTACCACCGTCTTCGACGTAGGATTTAAGAGCGCCCTCCGCACCTGACAGATGCGCCGAGGCCGATCGGGTCGGTGTGTTATACCATATAACCAGGTCGAAGATCGAGAAGAGCTCGGGGAAATTGTGCGCGGACGTCATCCCTTTGAAGTTCTGAAGGTCGAGCACCGAATAGGCCTGGCCGCAGGAATCGATGCTGGTCTTGTAGAACCTGTCGGTCGGTCTTTCGGCGGCCCCGGCCTCCTTGCCAAGGTCATCCACAATGAGGATCTGGCCTCTCGGCTCCTTGACGTACCAGGTGTGTGTCGTCACCAAACTGGTATCGCAAGCGGAATCTATGGCGATAAGATTGAGGGTCTCCGGCCTCGCGAATTTGCCTCCGAAGTCCTCTAACCCAAGGGAGATCACCGTGTCGCTGGGCGAGAACTCTTTTGCGTTGTCCGTGTCTCCATCGAGCCAGGCGACGTACTTGGCAATGGTGTTATCACCGTCAGGGTCGCTGCCGTGCCACTTAGCTGTGAAAGCAGGGAAAGTCGTGTCAGGCAAGGCATCACGATTCCAGATCATGACTTCCGGTGGGTTATTGGTTACGGGCAGGGTCAGGGTGCACGGGAAGCGATCCCAGGCCCCATCATCGTCTATGGCTCTCACTTCGAAGCGATGCACGCTCTTGCCGTGGCTGACCGGCAGATCGAAACTCCCTGATGTCTTCTCGGTGCGGACCCAGACCGAGTCCAGCCCACAACCAGTCTCCGCGGGATCGATCAGCCAGCGGTATTCAAATGCGACAACCTCACCATCCTTATCCTCTCCCCACCATCTTAGGGTCTGGTTATAGACCGTGGCATGGCGCACGCTGTCCGCCACGGCCAGATAGGTTTCCGGCTCGAGGTTCTTAGGCGAGAATCTCTCCTCTTTAGCGCACCCCACCAGGATCGTGAGCCCCAGCATGAGCAGGAGCCCGGCGCTTACCACGGTCTTCTGATTGATCTTCTTTACGCTCATCATTGTCATCATGTTCGCGATTGTCATCACTTTCCCGAGCATCCTGCCCACGAGCACCCGCGCCGGCACTCAATCTGCGGGCTGCGGCTTCCTCGGGTCACCTTATTATCATGAGCTTGCCGACCTGGTTCTTGCCGGTCGCTCTGTCCTCAACTGAGAAAATGTACAGCCCCGTGGCGACCGCCTGATCCCTGTCAGAGATAAGGTCCCAGGCGCACATCCCGCCGGGCATTGCGATTCGGTCTCTCTGCTTGATCTTGAGACCCTGCACATCCCTGCCGGTATAGGTCGAGTCGGAAAATCGGGTCTCAGCATCAAATTGTACGGTTCTCACAAGGTCACCGGCGAGCGTGAATATGCGTATAGTGGCCTTCTCGGGTAGATTGACGAACCAGACGTACTTCTCCCTGTCCCGCGTTCCATCCCAGACCGCCTGGCCTCTATAGGGATTCGGAAAGACCGAAACCTTACGCTCTTCCTCGGCAGAAGGGCCCGGTACCGTGAGCACCTTGGTTGCCAGCACGCCGCTCTGCATGCTTTCAACGCCTTGCTGGGGTTGGCCCTTGTCGTAAGCAGTGAGCGAGACCCAGTATTTGAAACCGTCCTTGAGATTCGGGATCTGAAGATGATAGTCGTACGGGGTGCCATCTAAGGTGGTGTCGTCCCGTACCGATTCGAAGCCGGTGTCGTAGCCCACGGTGTCGATAAGATCGACGTCGCGCACCAATTCGAAATCGTCAGAAATGGCGCCCTCTTTCCTGGTTATAAAGACTCTGTAACCTTCAAAGTCGGGTTCGTGATAGAAAGGATCAAGGGAGTCCTCGAAAGCAGCACTCCAGAAAAGATCTATTGCACCTGGTGCTGGTGTGACTCTGAATGGGGGAGGTTGGGGGGGGGATGGCAGGATATAACAGTTGTCGTAGGCGCGCTGTGCCCACCTTGCATTCTCGATCAGGCTCGCTCGATCCATTCCCCCGACGAAGGCGCACGCGAACACGACGCTGTCACCCGGGTACAAGAGTCCTGGCAAGGGTCCTGCCGAGAGGAGTTCAACGGGGTCATCAGTCTCAGGGCGGATCACTCGCCAGTCATCATTCTCCCCGTTACCCATCATCCTAAACCGGTACTTATCGGTGTAAACGCCTGGACTGTCTGCTTCAGCATGCCAGTCCCACCAGTTGAAGGACACCGGAATAGAATCGATGGGAGGGATGTGATAGGTGACGGGACCGCATGGAGGACAGTCGCAATTCGCGATGCCGAGAATTGCAAACGCCCCCCATGACGGACAGGTTCCATCCTGATAAGTGTAATGATGCTCCCCAATCATTCGCTGGTCAGGGAAGAACTCAAGAGCCTTCTTGCGGAACCAGGAGCCCGAAGGGGGACGCCATGTATCGTAGGCTCCCTTCCACCCGGATGCCATCTCACCGAAGATGCCAAGGCGCAAGTCTCTGATCACACCCTCCACTGCTGCATTCCTTATGGTGAAGCTCAGGATAACGAAAGCCTCCGCAAACTTGTAGCTCCAAAGGTAAGATCGCTGAGTCACACTCAGCGTGAGTGCCCTGACTTTGGTTCCATCCCTGTTGGTTCGGGCAATCGGATTATAGTCTCTGTACTCCGAGTTGAAATCCTGTTCGCTCTTTGCTTTCTTGGAGTAAGCGCGGCTGTTTATGAGGTTCGATCTTTCCTTTATCTTCAAGCTGGGAGCGAACTCGGTTGATGTAGCAGAGCCCGATCCCCAGACACCCGAAACGGAGCCTGTCGATACCACGGTATCACCATCGCTGTTGATGCCACCGACCCAAATGCCGGCCCTTATCAGATGCTCCATTTGTGTGCCCAGAGGATACTCCATCGAGGGTGACCGCGTGACGAAGTTGTTCCCGAGGAAGCCATAGTTTGTGATCACAAGCCCTACGGCATTGCCATCGGTCTGCCTCTGGAGGACGGGGGCCGCATTCGCCTGCGGCGACGTGGGAGCAGCGAGCATATCAGGCGTCTGATCCCGTTCGTCCTCTCGCGGTGCGCCGCCCGCGTTGGCCCACAGCGCGAGGGTGATGATAAGGGCTCCTAATACAGGGTTCAACTTGATCATTCTTTTGGGTCCCAACGGTGAACCACGCCATTCAATGGGTCGAGAGCAAAGATGCTCGCGGCGGGTCCCGGATTGTAGGTGTCAATGGATACGGCATCGCTAAGATCGGGGGGCCCACCGGAGGCCGTCGAGTTGACGACTGTGATTGAATTCCCCTCGGCGTCAAACTGGAGTATCTCACCAAGCCCCTGGTCGAGCACGAAAATACTGCCTTCTTTGCCGGCAGCAACTCCTATCGGTCTCACCAGCGGAGTCTCGTTGAGGTCGGCATCGGTAAAAACGCTTATGTAAGCGTTCGCTGCTGAAAACGGGATTCCCGTCTGTGGCCGGTCTATGCGTATCCTCTGGACCTGTATCTTCTCGGCATGTGCCTCGGTTATAAGGAGGGTCTCTCCGTCGAGGCCGATTCCCGTCGGCCTCAAGACATGGCCTATGCCGAACCCGCTATCGGCGAGATCAACCTGGAAACGTCTCTCGCCATCGGGTTTATATGCTCGCACGAAATCCTTTGAAGCATCGGATACGTAGATGTTGCCGCTGTCATCGACGGCAAGCCCGCTGATATCGACCCAATCGGGATCACTGAATGAGACGATCGGATCGCCTCCACCCAGATCATAAACCTTCACGGTTATGCTCTCAGAACTATCAGCCACGGCGATCGCATACTTGCCTGTTCCGATCACTTTCGGCCTGTGGAGACCGGTGAAACACTTGACCAGATTTCGTGGGATACGCCTGCAGTCGCTGAAAAAGGCGCCCACTTCACCCACTGCCTCTGATTCCGCACATGCAACAGATTCTGCATATGCAACATACACGGAGCCACCCGTCACCGACAGGCTGATCGCATTTTCAAACCATCGGAACTCCTGGTGGCTGTATTCGCCCAGTGGTGGTATTTGAGGCGACTCGAGAGGTTTGTCAAACTTTCCGCCGCACCCTGCGAGAAGGGCCGCACTCACGGGGATCATCGCTGCGAGCTTCAACATCCACCTAATTGCCACCCGTTCTGACATCATTGCTCAGCACCTGCCTCCGGCGCAGCAACCTTCCCTATATCCATGGACAGCGAGAATCTGTGCACCGTGCCAAAATACTCGCTCGGGGTCGCGGAATAGTCCAGCGATGCCCGGCGGGCGAAAATCCTGGTAGAGAGCCCCATGCCGAAGCTTGTCCTGAGCTGGTCGGCATTGAAATCATATCCACCCCGTAGCGCTAGCGTATTCGAAATCACGGCCTCGCCACCCGCTCTTATGGTCTCTGCATTATCCGCAGGGTGGCACATCTCGATGTCCACAACCGACTTGAGCCACGGCCTCGTGACCGGGTCTAGAGCTATGCCGAATCGGAACTCGGTCGAGGGCGCGTATCCACTATACTGGGTATCCTCAGTGATTGCTCCTGCGGTCTGCTTGAAACTCCCGCTGGGGGTCATGTCGGGGCCAAAGTTCATGAGGGCCACGGCGAGGCGCATGTTCTTAGGCCCTATCTCATACTGGGTGCCGGCGTCGAGCACGAAAGCGTCGGTCGTGGGGCCGCCGATCTCCACACCTAGTTCCTCGCGCACATACTTCACGGCGATGCCGCCTGAGAACCTGTCGGTGAAGCGCTTGGCAACCGATAGACCGGCAAGCCAGTCCGAGAAGGTGAAATCCCTTCCGGTGCCGTACGGATAATACTCCTGAGTCTCGGCGAGGTCGGTGGACAAGCAACCGAATTGGAACGCTACCGCGCCGTCAAGCGATTGGATAGGCATACCGTAGCAGAGGTGGCTGTAACCTATGTCGGCAGGCAAGGAGATGTGGCTCAACGCGAGCTGGCTGGTCTTGAGATGAACAAGCCCCGCAGGATTCCAAGCGCACGCCGTGATGTCGTCGCAGATCGCGACGAAGGCGCCTCCCATCGAGGCCGGCCTGGCCCCGATGCCTATGCGCAAGAAGCTGCCCGATGATGTCCCGACCCGCTGGCCTCCCAGACTTGTTCTCGCAGTTGACGGTGAAGGGAGGAGGGCGGCTGCAAGCATGAACGCTAAGAGCACCTGGACAGCCGGCACGGCGCATGCCGATCCCGCAAGATTCCCTATCAGGCCTCTTCTCGGGTTTGGCTTCACGGTCACCACTCTATTCCCATGCCCAGTCGGGCACTCCTTGGAGCGCCGAAGATGCTCGGGTCGCTCAGCGCGTTGATTGTGGAAAGTATTTCGCCCGGCTGGGGCTTGTAGTTGCCTTTGCCAAGCACAGGGGCTTTTCCTGTGTAGGAATCGATCCTGCGAACTGTCCTATCGTCGAGGAGATTCTGGATGTCGAGATATACCTTGGTTTTGACGGAGCGCCCGCCAAAGTACTTGGTCAACTTAAGATTGAGAAGGTTATCCCAGGGTCCATTCTTCGAGTACCGCTTTCCCAGCTCTTCTGGATCCGTCGGGGTCGGGTACGCCTTGCCGTTCTGGATGAGCCACTGGGCATTCATGTCCCAGTGGCTCGGCAGTGCGACACCCCACAGTCTTGGCCGCTCGTGTTCGGGTACCCTCACCTGGAGGTTCAGACTGATCTTGTGAGGCTTGTTCCACGAGAGGTATTCCTCTGCAAGGCTGGCCTCGGCCGCGCCGACACTGCCGCCCTGTTCCTGAATCAGCTTCAGAGTGTTCGGATCGGAACTCTTACCCGTAGCCACCGAATACGTGTAGACAACGGAACCGCCCCATAGCCGGCTTACCTTCTTCTTGACTTCGATTTCGATCCCGCGAGACCGTGCATAATCTATGTTGCGGTAGATGAGCATCTGGCCCACGCCGGCCACTTCGAAGCGTGTGGAGGTGGGATAATCATAGATATCTTTGTAGAACAAGGTGAAGTTGCCGGCCACGTTCTCTGTGAACTGATGTCTTGCACCGATCTCATATGACACCGAGATCTCGGAGTTGAGATTCGGGTTCCCGATCTGGGGGAGGAGCTCGCTCGAAACCGACGAGAGCTTGGAATAGATCCAGAGGTAATTGGGTATCTGAGTGAAATGGCCATAGTTGAAGAAGAGATTGTCTCTGTCTGTAATAGGATGAGATATGGCTATCCTGGGGCTCAGGTGACCCTTGACTCTCCGGCCAAAGATCTCCTTGGTGTCACGATAGAAGTTTTGTCTTGTGGTCGGGGTGATCGCCATGATCGACGTATCGGCGATGGCTCGCTCGACCTGCTCGCCCGGGAACCAGTAGTCATACCTCAAGCCGAACTGCCCAATCAGGCCTTCGAAGTTGACGTTATCCTCGGCATAGAAGGCGCCGCGGGCGGCGTAGATGTGGAAGACGTCATGGAAGAGGCCGAGGCCGTCGGGATCATCGACCCACGGCTCTCTGATTATGATGTACTGGGCGTTCTCCAACGACGTACTCAAGCCTGCCTTCACCCGGTGGTGCGGCGGAATCCTTGAGGTCAGGTCCCAGCCTATACTGTAAGCCTCCGTGTAGGTGTCACTCCAGAGATCAGCGCTTCCGGTCTCAATGAAAAACGGGGTATCCTTGTTCCCAAGCTCCGAGTAATCATCAGGCTGCCTGTAGCCTGAAATGGTAGTATCGGTCCAGGCCTTGCCGCGGACGTCCGCATGCTGGCAATTGAAAAAGCGCGAAAGCCTCAGGACATGAAAGGTGTTCTGGTTTATTATCTGGTTCCAGGAGAGGCCGATGCTGTTTGCGTCATCGGTGTACGTAAGGTAATGATCAAGGCGCCTTGACCATGCATGCCTGTAACCTGAAGTCTCCCGTGTGACGTCATAAGCGTTATACCTGCTATAACCCTGATCGATGGCGATCGCCTTGGTGAAGGAAAGAGCAAACTTGTTGTTGGACGAAAGCCTCCACGTCACCTTGCCGTATGTCTGCCACTTGTTCTCCTCTCTCGGGGCAAGGCCCTTGTATCGTATCTTAATCCCGAGGAAGTTGTCCTCGTAAGAAGATGTGAGGCCATGTGCGCCAGGTATTCGGTTTATCGAAGGAAGATGGGTGTCGGTCGCCTCTCCCGATACCCCTATGGAGTATGTCACCTGACCGGGAAGCCTCAAGCCAATCAGCGGGAGGATCTTGGATGAAATCGGTTCAGGGCCATCTATGCCTGCCTCGAAGGTGTCGGTTCCCCAGTAATCCAACCTCGTCTTCTTGAAGGGCATATGATCCGCCGAATATTCGAGATAGCCCTTTGTCGTGGAACCTCCTTCCTTGAGTTCCACGTTGACGATACCTGACAGGGCCTGGCCGTACTGGGCGCTATAGCCGCCGGTGATGACATCCATCTCGGCCACGGACTTAGCGCTCACCGTCAGGAGGGCCGACTTGCCCGAGATCAGTTCCTTCATCTCGACGCCATCTATCCTGTAGAGCGTCTCGTCCGCTCTGCCGCCTCTTATGTGGATCCCTTCCTCGGTCTTCACGATACCGGCCTGAAGGCCAACAATATCCTCGATGCTTCTGACGGGCATCGTCTTGAGTTCTTCCTCGGAAACGTTCCTGACGGTCGAAGGAACATCGACCTCGACCATGGGGCGGTCGGCCGTGACGAGCACTTCCTTGGCTGACCTGAGGACGGTCTTGAGGAGCTTGAAATCCACCTGAGCTGTCGCATAGGCTTTGACCGCGACCGCCTCCTTCTCGTCAGGTTCGTAGCCCATGAAGGATGCCTTGACGGCATGTGTACCCTCGGGGACATTCTTTATGAAGTAGGAGCCATCCCCCATGGACATGGCGCCGAGTGTGGTCCCCACCACTATGACATTTGCGAAGGGAAGGGGATCCTTGGTTGTGGCATCGATCACCTTGCCGCTTATGTTGCCGGTCTGGGCGTATGCCGATGAGACTGAGAGAATCAGAAGCAACAATGTGCTTAGGATTGATTCGATTCTATTCATTGTCTGCCAACGGATTGTGCTGTCGCCACGGTTGCGCCACCTCAACATACGAAGTCTGAACCCCTAATCCTAAATATAGGCGCTCGCGTAGTCAATGCCAGAATTCAAAATTGCGGATTCCTTTGACAGTTTTGGCGTTTGTGGTAAGATTGACTTGGGGTGAACCGAGATGGAGGGACTGCTCCTGGGGAGTGTCTCGCCGTGGAGCACGGGTCCAATCGCCTGCGCTATCGGGTCTGTCGGGCTAATTGTCGTTATGCGAATAGGTTACAGCAGACCCAAGCGTGAGGATTTGCTGTTTCTCAAGCAGAACCCCGCATCTTGAGAGGTTGGTCTTGAGAGGTGGACAAGGAGGCGGTGTGATGGAATTCAAGGTTGGACAGGATATCGTATATCCAAAGTACGGCGTCGGTAAGATCCTGGAGATCAAGGCGAGGAAATTGCCGGAAGGCCGCACCAAGGGTGTGCTCATCAGGTTTCCTGCGAGGCACATGGAGGTCTGGGTTCCTGAGGAGCGCCTGAGAAACACCACGGTGAGAGAGCCGGTCTCGCGGAGCCAAGCCCGAAAGATTTACACAGTCTTGAAGGGGCGGGCAAGCTTCAGGATGTCCTCAAAGGCCAAGGAGCGGGCACAGTTTTACAAGGACAAGGTGCTTTCGGGTAATCCTGTGGAACTCGCCGAGACGGTCAGGGACCTGGTGCGGCTATCCATAAAAAAATCCCTGAACGTGAGGGAGGCCGAGATAGCCAACGCGGCCCTGAGAACGCTTGTCCGGGAGCTTGCGCTTGCCACCGGCAAGGATGTCGAAACGATAAGAGGGGAACTGGATTCTATCCTATACCGCTAGCAGTTCCCCTCTTTGTCAGTCTCGTTGAGGCTTGCGCTCTAAGGATTTGCTCCTAGAGACTCACTTCATCAGACCCGGCGTCTTCTTTTCCTCTATGGGAATCCAGATCTCAGTCACCGCTTTCTCTTTGGGGGTCTTGGACGGATCACTCCAGTAGATCTCTACAGGATTTCCCAGGATCTTGTAATTAGCTCGCTTTGCCCAATCAAAGAGAATCTGGTAACTATCATTGACCTTCTCGTACGGGCCGATGTGGTAAATGTATGCCACGTAATAAGAGTCTGAATAGGTAAATCCCAACTTGTCATTATCGGGCATCCCCATAGGGCCAGGGTACGCCACCGGAATCATCACCTGCCACTTGAGATCCTTCTGCGGGGTGTTCTCGGGACTGTTCAAGAACATGGCCATTATGGGGCCGGCCTGGGAATAGCCACCCTTGTCAAGCTCGCCAACGAGCTTCGTAATGACCGCCGGCGTGTCGGTGAACGGGCCCTTGTGGGGCATGATCGCCACCGAGTGCGGTTCAGTCTTCTTCATGTAAACCCGTGTGGGTGTATCAATCTTCTGCTCAGCGTAAGCATTCGCTACGATGCACACGATCGCAAGAACCAGACACAAGGCAAAAAGTCTCGGCTTTCTCATTCTACTGGCACCTCCTCCTCTTTGATTTCTATTGCGTTGACCTTTCCAAAATCACTCAGGGGCCTGTCGAATAGATTCTGATTTCCGATAACAAGGATAGTAAGGCCTTCGGGATGCAGGTACTGCTTTGCCACCCGATTTACGTCCCCAAGCGTGGCTGATTGGTAGGCCTTAAACTCGCGCTCCAGCGTGTCAAGCGGTAGCCCCACGATGTCATACCACACCAACCGATCAATTATCCCCGAGCTTGACTCATAGTCAAAGACTTGCCTGTTGATATACGAGTCCTTCGCTGTCTTCACCTCCCCTTCACTCGGACCCTCATTCCTCATCTTCTCGATCTGCTCAATCATGATTCCAAGAGCTCGCATCGCAGCATCAGTGCGTGTCTGGCATGAAGCCGTGAAAAGCCCGTACCCCCAGGGATTTGCGCCGAACGAGGAGCCGGCGTCATAGGCGAGGCCCTCGTCGCTTCTCACCCGCTTAATGATCCATGAGGTGAAGCTGCCACCTCCCAGAACGAAATTCATAATGTTAGCAAGAGGCACGTCTGAATTGGCCCCGTTCATGCCCATGTGCCCGACATAGATGTAAGCCTGATTGAGGTCTTTATAAATGTAATTGACCGTCGGGACGGCTTCGTATTTCATGTCAGGAAACACGGGAGTCTCGCCGCCTCGCTGCCAGCCCGCAAGGCAGGCATTGATCTTGGCGAGGGCTTCCTGGCGCGTCATATCTCCAGAGATACCGACGACCGCGTTGTTTGGTCTTACGTACCCGTTGTGGAACCCAACCACGTCCTCGCGGCCTATGTTTGTGACAGTCTTCACGGTGGCTTCCCGGCCTGCGGGGTGGTTCCTGTAAATCAGCTTGGAGAACTCCCTGTGCCCCAACCGGTTGGGGTCATCCGCCTTCCTTCTTATATCCTCGATCATCGACTTCTTCTGAAGATCAATCTTGGCAGGATCAAAGGCTGGATTCGTGATCAAGTCCGAGAACATCCCGAGGACTCTGTCCGTGTCCTTGGTAAGAAAATTGGCGGATATCTGGCCGATAACCGGACCTGAGTAAGACTCGATTGACGCGCCCATAAACTCAAGCTCGTCATCAAGGGCTTCTTTGCTGTAACTCCTGCTGCCGCCGTTTCTGATCGCCCAGCCGGCCACTTCATTGAGCCCCGTCTTGTCTTCGGGCGGGTAGCCGGTCTTGAACTTTATCACGATGTTGACTACCGGGATTTCATGGTCTTCAAGCAGATACCCGCGTAGGCCATTGGCAAAGACAAGCGTATCGATCTTGGGCATCTTGAACTCGATTGGAGGAAATGCGAGTTTCTTAGGCACGGCTCCAAAGGACGCCGCAGCTGCCAGGAGCACGAAAGCAACGACCAGTGTGAAGGCTGCGATCCTGAGGCTCCGATGATCTCTTCCGTTTAGGGCCCTCTTACTTTCCACCTTGGTCCTCCTTCTGCTCCTGCTCGGCGTTCATCTGGTCTGCCTTCATCCTCTTCATGAGTTCCATTGCGAAAGCCTTGCGCTCGTCCGGAGTCATACTCTGGAACCTCCCGAAGAGCTCGCGTTGCTCAGTCTCCGGCAGGCTCCGCACGTAGTTCATCAGAGCCTGCATGTCTATTTCCTCCGGTGCGCCTTCGGTTTCCTTCTTCTCCTCAATCTTTACCAGAGTGGCTACGGTTCGGTTCTCAGGCGCGAGATACTGCTTCACGACATATGAGACATCCTCAGGCTTAACCTGCTTTATCCTCTCAAAGTCGTCAAGATATGCCTTCCAATCACCCCGTGAGACCGCATTCAAACCAAGATTGAAGGCGATGCCGAGGTTGCTACCAAGAGTTCGAACCATCGCCGCATCGATTTTGTTCCTTATTCGCTGCATCTCATGCTCTGTGGGCGGCTCGTTTTTCAGGGTCTCGATTTCCTCATATATTGCCTTTTCGACCTCTTCAGGGGTATGCGGGTATCTTGGCGTCGCATCAATGATAAGCAGGTTATCGAGCCGCTCCCCCGGGCCATTGGAGACCTCGGGTGGGTCGGAAGTGAGTTGAAGTTCTTCATAGATCTTCTTGTAGAGCCTGGACGTTCGCCCGGAGCCAAGCACCTCCATTAGGGCCTTGATGGCGTAGCTATCGGGGTGAGGGGTGGCGGGAATATGGTACCCGACGAGAACCCTCGGGTTGGAGGTGTGCTCCACCGTGACCCGCCTCTCACCTTTCTGCTTGGGCTCCTGGGTGATTACAGGTGCGATCGGCTTCTGGCGCGGGACTCTGCCGAAGTACCTTGTTGCCATCTGCTTGGCCGTGTTGACATCAACGTCGCCTACCAGTATGGC
>CAYHHI010000036.1:0-33572 GCA_964356335.1 uncultured bacterium | reverse complement strand
GGCAAAGATTGCTGGGGCCGGTGCGGTGAAACCTGCTTCGGAGATCGAGAAGAGCGACGACGAAAAGAAAGAAGACAAGAAAGCAGAAGCAAAGAAGATAGGAGAACCTGAGACCAAAACGACCAAATAGGATTGAGCTGTTCCATCTATCTGAGGAATGACATGGCCAAGCTTAAGATTGCTCTGTACTGGGCTGCCAGCTGCGGCGGTTGCGAAATCGCGGTGCTCGATATCGGAGACAAGATTTTGCAGGTTGTAGAGAAGGCCGAGATCGTGTTCTGGCCGGTCGCCGTTGACTTCAAGTACAAAGATGTCGAGAGGATGCCCGATGGTTCGATTGATCTCTGCCTTTTCAACGGTGCCATCAGGACCTCGGAGAATGAGCATCTCGCGAAGCTTCTGAGACAGAAGTCCAAGATCCTGGTCGCCTACGGCTCCTGTGCCAATGAGGGCTGCATCCCGGGCCTTGCCAATCAGTCCTCCCGCGAAGAGATATTCAGTTATGTTTACTCGACTACCCCTTCAACAGACAATCCCCAAGAGATTAGGCCTCAGACATCTTTTCAGGTAAGGGAAGGTGAACTCACGCTTCCTGCCTTCTACAACACGGTGAAGACTCTCGCTCAGGTGGTGAAAGTCGACTACTTCGTGCCGGGTTGTCCCCCTGTTGACGAGCAGACATGGACTGTGCTCAGGACGGTCTTTGAGGGTGCGCTTCCTCCGCCAGGGGCAGTTGTGGGGGCCGGGAAGACCGCCCTCTGCGAAGACTGTCCGCGACCGCGCAAGGAAAAGAGAGTGAAACGCTTTTACAGGCCCCATGAGATCGTGCCCGAGCCTGACCTCTGCCTTCTCGATCAGGGCATCATCTGTTGCGGTGTGGTAACCAGGACGGGGTGCGGAGCCCAGTGCATAGATGCGAACATGCCCTGCCGGGGATGCTATGGCCCACCTGATGGCGTTATAGATCAGGGCGCGAAGCTGATATCTGTCCTTGGCTCAATAATCGATTCCACTGACTCGGATGAAATAGAGAAAGCCTGTGCAACAGTATGCGATCCGCTTGGGACTGCATACAGATATGGACTTGCAAACTCCATCTTGAGAAGGAGCAGGCTCGGATGAAGCGGATCACGATAGATCCTGTCACCAGGCTCGAGGGACACGGCAAGGTCGAGGTCTTCCTGAATGACAGCGGTGAAGTGGAGAATGTCTATCTCCAGATTCCCGAGCTGAGGGGCTTCGAGAAATTCTGCATAGGCCGCCCTGTCGAGGAGCTGCCACGCATAACCACACAGATTTGTGGCGTCTGCCCGGAGGCTCACCACATGGCCAGCTCCAAGGCTTGCGACGCAGTTTATCACACTGAACCTCCCCTCATCGGGAAGAAACTCCGTGAGCTTTTCTACAGCACCTTCTTTGTGACGGATCACACAACCCACTTCTACATTCTTGGCGGCCCGGATTTCGTGGTCGGCCCCGAGGCAAGTCCTGCCGAGCGGAACATCATCGGTGTGATTGCCAAGGTTGGTGCGGAAGTCGGCCTCAAGGTCATAAACTTGAGAAAGCACTGCCACAACATCATAAAGCTCATGGGTGGCCGCAGCATCCATCCCGTCTTCTCAATACCCGGAGGCGTAAGCAAGGCCATCACCGAAGAGGAGAGACGGCAGATTGAAGACGTCGCAAAGGAAGCTGTCGAGTTCGGCAAGTTCACGCTTCAGATTTTCGAGGACATCGTTCTGAAGAACTCGGCCTATGTGAAACTGATAACCAGCGATGCCTATGCCCACAAGACTTATTACATGGGCCTTGTTGACAAGAATAATCAAATCAACTTCTACGAGGGCATGGTGAGGGTGGTCGATCCCGACGGTAAGGAATTCGCCAAGTTCGAGGCAAAGGACTACCGGGATCACATTGCCGAGCATGTGGAGCCGTGGACCTATCTCAAGTTTCCATACCTTAAGAGGGTCGGGTGGAAAGGCATCGTGGACGGCAAAGACTCCGGCGTGTACCGGGCCACTCCCCTTTCACGATGTAACGCTGCGGACGGCATTGGCACCCCCATCGCTCAGAAGGAGTATGAGAAGATGTTCGAAACCCTCGGCGGCAAGCCCGTCCATGCCACCCTGGCAACGCACTGGGCGAGAGTGGTGGAGCTCATGTATGCAGCCGAGAGGATGCTGGATCTGGCAACGGATACAGACATAGCGCGGCTGGCCCGCGAGTTGAGCAGCAAGGGATTCGACAAGGCTCTATATGCCCAGGTCAGGACGATGCCCAGGGAGACCCCCACTGAGGGCGTGGGTGTTGTCGAGGCCCCTCGAGGGACCCTCTACCACCACTACGTCACTGACGATAAGGGCATCGTCAAGGATGTCAACCTCATAGTGGGAACCACGAACAACAACGCGGCCATCTCGCTCTCGCTGAAGAAGGCTGCAAAGGCTGTTATAAAGAAGAACGGCGAGATAACCGAAGGCGCTCTTAACCTGGTCGAGATGGCCTTCAGAGCATACGATCCGTGCTTTGGGTGCGCCACGCATTCGCTGCCCGGCCGGATGCCGCTTGAGATAGTGGTTTACGATGGCCAGGGCAAGAAGGTTTCGCAGAAGAGGAGATTCTGAGTTAAGGCTCCGGCAGAAGCAGACGTTAGCATCGAGGCTTCTGACTTTGGGTATTACCGGCAGGCTGTCTCAGCATATCCTCGGAAGCAATTCCCCTGAAAGCGGGCTGAGTAAGCGGCTCCCTCCAACGGACGTATTCAGCGTCACCATGCCAGGATGCTCCCTCACGACCCTGCCAATCACGGTTGCGTCTTCACCGTATCTGGTTCCACGCATCGTCTCGAGGACTTTGCCAGCCTCCCTCCCACCGACGAATGCCACGAGCTTACCTTCATTCGCGACATAGAAAACATCGAGGCCGAGCATCTCGCACGCCTCGCTAACCGGCCCCCTGATGGGAACGGCGCTTTCCTCAATCACAACCCCTACGCCCGATCGACTCGCGATCTCATTGAGGGTTGTCGCAAGCCCGCCCCGGGTAGGATCACGCATGGCGCGTATCGTTCCCCCGACCCCAAGCATGGCTTTGACAAGACCATTGAGCGGTGCCGTGTCACTCACGATATCGGTCTCAAAGTCAATCCCCTCGCGTCTTGAGAGCACAGCAATCCCGTGGTCGCCGATGGAGCCACTTAAGATCACGATGTCGCCGGGCTTAGCATTCGATGATGAAATATCTACTCCCGCGGACACGGCGCCGATACCCGACGTGTTGACGAAGATGCGATCGGCCGAACCTCGCTCGACAACCTTTGTGTCGCCACCCACGACCGCGACTCCGGCTTCGGCCGAGGCTTTCATCACCGATTCCAAAATCCGCCGCAAATCCGTAACAGCAAACCCCTCCTCCAGAATCAGGCTCAAGGTGATGGCGATCGGGGCTGCACCTACCATCGAGAGATCATTGACAGTGCCGTTCACGGCAAGCGATCCGATGTCGCCGCCGGGGAAGAATATGGGGTCGACAACATAAGAGTCTGTGGTGAAGGCTATTCTCGCCCCACGCAGATCGATTCCGCCGGTTCCGATCTCGCCCAGATCGATTCCGCCCAGGCTGATCACAGCGGAGTCATCAAGCCGCGCGATTATATCATTCTTGAAGTAGGTGCCGATCATCTCCTCAATCAGCTTCCTTGACACTTCTCCCCCGCTGCCATGCGCAAGTCTTATTACGTCGCTCATTTCAGATATTCCCGTAAATGTAATACGTTGCACAAGAGCCTTCGCTCGAGACCATGCAAGGTCCGACCGGGTTTTCGGGAGTGCAGACCCTGCGGAAGAGCGGACATTGGGGAGGCGTCATGTCGCCCCGCAAAACATCTCCGCACTTGCAGCCAGGAGGGTCGGGGAGACTGGTTATGCTTGAATCTATGAATCTCGAGGCATCGAACCGCGAGAACCCATCCCGCAAACTGAGACCCGTACCCGCTACCTTACCAAGGCCTCTCCATTCACTGTCCGAAACGGTGAACACCTCCTCCATCGCCCGCAAGGCATTGGGGTTGCCAGCGTATGGCACACCTCGCAGGTATTCTACCTCAACCTCGCTTTTCCCCTCTTCGAGCTGGGAAACCAGCATCAGGATCGCCTGGAGAACGTCGCCAGGCTCAAACCCGGCAATCACACATGGCTTCCTCCACGAAGATGCCACAGGTTCAAATGGTTTGGCTCCAATTATTGCACAGACATGTCCCGGGCAGATGAACCCATGAACTCTACTCCCCCGCTTCAAGAGAGCATCGAGCACAGGCGGGGTGCGTTTGTGAAGGCTGAGCACGAAGAAGTTCCGAACGTCGCTTTTCGCGGCCCTCATGACAGCTGCCGCCGTCGAAGGAGCCGTGGTCTCAAAACCTATGCCGGCAAAGAAGACCTTCTTCTCTGGCATCGAGACCGCGAGATCGAGGGCGTCGTAGATTGAATAGACAACCCTGACGTCACCGCCCCTCGCCCGCTTTTCCGCCAGGTTCATCGTAGAGCCCGGGACCTTCATGAGATCTCCATAGGTCGCTACGATGCCCGACGGCATGTCGCTCAAGAAGAGGACCTTGTCTATGTCTGACTTCGGGGTCACACACACAGGGCAGCCAGGCCCGGAAACCAGCGTGAGGTTGTCGGGGAGTAGACTTCTTAGGCCGTGCCGGAATATGGCCATGGTATGCGTCCCGCAGAACTCCATCAGCGTCCACCGGCCTTTGGAGGCTTTTCGGATATTGGCAGCGATAGTCCCGACCAGAGCGGGATCCCTGAATTCAGAAGCGAATTTCATCCGAAAACCTCACGCATCAGTCTCAAGGTTTCTTCAGCCTCTTCCTTTTCGAGCCTGTGGATGGCAAAACCGGCATGAAGCAAGACGTAATCTCCGACTTCGGCTGGCCGGTCAATGATCTCGAGGCTGATTTCCCTCACAACTCCTCCGATCGATGCCTTCGCGAAATCTCCGTGCTTCTCAACGATCAATGCCGGAATTGCAAGACACATACTTCCCCCCTGACTCCTCTACCCTGCCCACCTGCCAGCCTTAAGCATGGCCGCCGCGACAACCGTCTGGCCAAAGCTGATCCCCCCGTCGTTCGCCGGTACGAGGCGATTGGTGAGCACCCTGAAGCCGGCCTGCGCGAGCAGGCCCTTCAACTGCATCAACAGACTCACATTCTGGAAGCACCCGCCGCCGAGAGCTACGGTCTCGATTCCATGAGCTTCCCGCAACATAAGGGCGGCCTCGCTGAGACTCCCTGCGAGCCAATTATGGAACTGGGCACTCACTTTGCCCCGCTCCACCCGTGCCCTCCCCGGTCCAGCATGGACTCTCTCCCTTTCAACATCTGCACACCTTGCTTCTGCCAGAACATCCTCGACGATTCCCTTCACCAGGTCTCGCACACCAATAACCACTCCATCGTTCTCCGGCCTGACCACCACGGGATAGGAGGCCTTGACATCCTCCGCACGCGCCATCTCAAGCTCGAGCGCTGCCTGCCCTTCATATCTAACCTGATTCCTTATTCCGCAGAGACAGGCCACAGCGTCAAACAGGCGGCCGCAGCTCGATGTTATCGGGCTGTTCACACCTTTCCTGAGCATTGCCAGGACAACTTCGATCTGCTTCGGGTCGGCACCGAGCAGTGATTCCAGCGGCAGATCAGCGACATCTTGGCCATAGCAACTGTAAAGGTATGAAAGCGCCATTCTCCAGATGTGTTTGATTGCCGCCTCCCCACCGGGAATGCGGACCTGCTCGAGATGGCCGACCCTCGTATAAGCCTCGCGCGTGGCAATCAGTATCTCACCACCCCACACGGTGCCGTCGGGTCCATAGCCTGTCCCATCAAGCGCGAAGCCGATCACCGGTCCGTCTGCGTCAGCCTCTCCGAGGCAACTTGCGATGTGGGCGTGATGATGCTGCACTCCAATCTTGGTTGCAACATCAAGCCCAAGCGCAAACCGCGAGCTCAGATAATCAGGATGCAGGTCATAGGCCACTACGTTGGGCTCGACTTCGATTATCCTCTTAAGGTGATCCACAGTAGATGTGAAAAACTGATAGGCTGGCAGGTTCTCGAGATCGCCTATGTGCTGGCTCAAAAAAACCTGGTTCCGCCTCGTTAGGGCAATCGTGTTCTTGAGGTGTGCTCCACACGCGAGGATGCCAGACGGACTCGCATCGAGATCTATCGGCAAGGGAACCCAGCCGCGCGAACGCCTCAGGAAGACGGTATCACCGTCCACAACTCTCGCCACCGAATCGTCACACCTCGAGACGATATCGCGGTCATGATCAAGATAGAAATCCGCGACCGTTCCAAGCCTCCTCAGGGCGTCTTCTATATCCACTGCGATCGGTTCTTCACTGAGGTTGCCGCTGGTCATCACCAGAGCAGCAAAGCCCTCCTCAAGCAGCATTTTGTGGATGGGCGTATAAGGGAGCAGCACGCCCAGATGCCGGTTGCCAGGAGCGACTGACTCTGCAAGAGGTGAATCCGCCCTCTTTCTCAGCAGGACGATCGGTCTCTTGGGGCTTGCGAGCAGGTTCTCCTCTTCAAGGCCAACCTCGGCAAACCTCCTTACGGCTCCTATGTCCTTCGCCATTACGGCGAGCGGCTTTTCCTCTCTCTGCTTGCGCTGCCTCAGGAGCCGGACCGCCGCATCATTCGCAGCGTCCACGGCAAGATGGAACCCGCCGAGACCTTTGACCGCAACGACCTTCCCTTCAAGCAAATGCGCCTGAGCGGCCTTGATGGGGTCTTCGCAGGCAACCGGTTCCCCAGAAGGCTCGCGCAGAGTGACTCGCGGGCCGCACGTCCAGCATGCATTCGGCTCCGCGTGAAATCTCCTGTCCATGGGATCCTGATATTCCCTCCGGCAATCCGGACACATCTCGAATGCTTTCATGCTGGTGTTCTTCCTGTCATAGGGAATGCCCTCGATGATGGTGTAGCGGGGACCGCAGTTGGTGCAATTCACGAATGGATATCGGTGCCTTCGGTCTGATCTCGTGCCGAGCTCACGAAGACAATCAGGGCACGTCGCAAGGTCCGGCGAGACCATGGTTGTACATTCATCCTGCCGCACACTTTCCCTGATCACAAAAGCGTCTTCATTGAGGACATCAGCAAACCGAACCGAGACGGTGTCGATCCTCGCCTGGGGGGGACCGTCATTCACCAGTGACGAGAGAAAGCACTCAACCGACTTGAGCGCACCCTCAACCTCAATGCCCACGCCCTGAGGGTTGTTGAGGATGTAACCGGAGAGCCTCTCCCTGCACGCCAGCCGGTAGACAAACGGGCGAAAGCCGACCCCCTGCACGATTCCTGCAACAGAGATCCTCAGCCTCAGCCTCTGGTCCGCGGCTGCCTCTTGGCTACCAACCGGGATTTCAGCCATTCTATCCATTGCTCCAGGCCTTCTTTGGTCCTTGATGATAATCTGAACATAATCAGATCTGGATTGATTTTCCGAGCGTTCCCAGCCATCCGGTCAGGATCGGAATCGGTGTAGGGAACCAGATCCATCTTGGTAATCACGAGGACCCCGGATGCCCTGACCATTGGCGGATACTTGACCGGCTTGTCATCACCCTCGGCGACGGAGATCAGAAGCACCTTGAGATCCTCTCCTAGATCGAAGGTTGCGGGACAGACCAGATTGCCCACGTTCTCAATGATTACGAGATCATAACGCTCGGCCTCTGAGGTTCGGAGCTTCTCGCTCACCATCCTGGCATCGAGATGACATGCCTCGCCTGTGCTTATCTGCACAGCCTCGACGCCGTGCCTGCGGATTCTAGTGGCATCATTATCAGTCATGAGATCGCCCGTCAGGACGAAAATGCTGTACTCATCCTTGAGATGTTTGACTGTTTCCTCTATGAGAGATGTCTTACCCGAGCCCGGTGAACTGACAAGATTTATGACAAAACTGCCTGAGCGCTCAAACTGTGCACGATTCCCAAGTGCCAGTTTCTCGTTCTCCGAAATCACTTTTTGCTCGAGCCGAACCTTCTTCAACTCACTCTACCTCCACTTCTCTTACCACAATCTCCGTCCCGCTGAGCACGTCGAAATCCGAGGAGCCGCACGCCTTACACCTGAAATCATCCGGGCTGACCCCGTACTCCTCGCCGCACTCTCGGCACCTGGCACGAGGCCTTATCTCTTCTATCTTTAGACGCGCGTGTTCAAGCCGCGTTCCCTTTGTAATCGCCTCGAAGCAGAACTCCAGCGACGAACTGTCAACACCTGAGAGGGAACCTATATCGACCGTTATGCTGCCCACTTCGGTAGCAGAATTGTCATCCATGACCCTTGTCACCATATCCGCTATCCGCGTTGCGATCCCGAGTTCGTGCACACCCGCCCTCACTTCTCCGTCAGGCCGTCAGGCGCCATCTCGGCCAGGATATCCCGAGCGATCTCCTCAGCAATCGCATGAAGCTTGCCAAGCAGATCCTTTGATATCTCTTCCCCAACCGAGAAAGGGTCCCTGACTTCTATGCCGTAAGTCAAGATCCTTGGCGGAACCGGTGCATTGCAGAACCGTGCAAACCTTATGGCTTCGCCGAGGCTGACACTGTGGCTGTCTCTTGACCGAAGCGTATCCGGACATGGCTCAAGGCCAAACCTTACAACCTTACCCGGCGGGTACTTGCCCGTAACCATCGCATCGATTATCACAGCCGTCTCATGACCGAGAAGGCGGTCGACGATGTCGAAGCCATCCGAGCAGGTCACGTCCAGGTCGAAACAACATAGATATTTGTGGACCTCACTGGCCACCGCCGGCCCGATTCCGTCGTCCGACATTATGGGATTACCAAGCCCAATGAGGATACTCTTGGCTGCCATGAAGGGCACAGACTCCAGGAAGCGATGCTTGCCCGCGGTACGCTATCTCTTTGCCGCCAGCAATTCCTCGAGATGCTTAATCTCTTCTGATTCCGCCTCAACAGCCCTGAGCATTTCAGGCCACTTGAGCGGTCCGAGTTTCCGCACTTCATCGGTCATCTTGGTGATGACATCAACGAACCTCTTGGCCTCAGCGGCTGAGATCCAGACCAGCTGGAACCGCTCTTTCTCTATACCGAACTGCTCAAGCATCCTTGAAAGAAGGAGATAGCGTCCGAGGGATTTGTAGTTGCCTTCGAGATAATGACAATCGCCAGGATGACAGCCGCCAATGAATACCGCATCGGCACCCCGGGCAAACGCTGTCAAAACAAACGTGGGATCAACCCGTCCCGAACACATCACCTTTATGGGAATGAGATTGGGCGGATATTTCATGCGGCTTGTGCCCGCAAGGTCGGCACCGGCAGAAGTGCACCACTTGCAGAGAAACCCGACTATCCTCGGCTCGAAGCCCTGGTCCTTCTTTTCCATTATCGTTCCTCTCTGCCCATCACCGGATACCCGTTGTATTCTAAGTGCTCAGCGCATAGTGGTCAATAATATTACTTCTGTGCCGGCTGAGAGGGGGTCTGCTTCTGGCCGCCCGCCACAACCTCCTCAATTTTCTTGCGAAGGAGCACCTCATCCCCAGGACGATAGCCTTTGGTTACGTAGAAGACTTCGCCATCGCGCTTCAAGACCACCGTGGTCGGTATCGCCAGGATACTGAACTTCCTTGCGAGTGTCCCATCCTCGTCGCGGTAGACAGGCACGGTTATCCCACCCTTCTTCAGGAACTGTTCGAGCACATCCTTACTCAGTTTCCTGTCGAGAGATATGGCACCGAACTGCACCCCTTTGGGCTGAAGCACCTGGTATATTTTCTGAAATTGAGGCATCTCCAGCCTGCATGGTCCACACCATGTCGCCCAGAAATTCAGGACCACCGGCCCTCTTGCCATGAGAGTATCCAGCGGGACTTTCTTGCCGTTGAGGTCGACGAGCACAAGCCCCTGCGACGCGAAACCCGCGGCAAGCGCCAAAACAGGTACCAAGACGAGACAGGCGATGCCGGTCACAAGCCAAATTCGCTTCATAGCACAACCTCAGGTCGCATTTGATTGAGCTTACTCACTGGACAGCCCGAAGTCAAGGTGCACGCACGGCGACCACTGCCTCTTGCTTAACGCGGCACATGTGGATAGCTTGGTCTGTAGGATACCCTCGAGGGACGCGGCGGCCCGGCGGGTTTGACGGCCCTCGGGACAGGACGGATCTCCCGGGTGTCCTCGCAAGCCCGCGGCCAACAGCCGGCATTTTATGCGAGGTGGGGCATGCTCTCAGGGATGAAGGTACAAGATTTTCGAGACGTTTTGGTAAGACCGTGAGGCCAGAACAGATCGAGTTTTTCCAGTCTCATCTGGAAGATTGCCGGCTTTGCCCGAGGAGGTGCGGGGTAAACAGGCTCGCAAGCGAGGTCGGATTCTGCCGGGCAGGTACAAGCCTCAAGGTTGCGAGCCACTGCCTTCACATCGGTGAAGAGCCGCCGATCTCGGGGACCAGAGGTTCGGGCACGATTTTCTTCGCGCACTGCAACATGGCCTGCGTTTACTGCCAAAACTACCCCATCAGCCAGATCGGCCACGGCAACTACGTTGAGATTGAAGATGTGGCCGGAATGATGCTCGCCCTTCAAGCACGAGGCGCTCACAACATCAACTTAGTGACCCCGACCCACTTCCTGCCCCAGATCGTGCAAGCGATCGATCAGGGAAGACAGAGAGGCCTCATCATACCAATTGTTTACAATGCCAGCGGTTATGAACTGCCAGAAACCATAAGGATGCTTGAAGGCATGATCCAGGTCTATCTTGCCGACATGCGATACGCAACCAACGAGTATGGCATCAAGTACTCGAATGCCCCCGATTATCCTGCCTGCAACAGGCTCGCCATAAAGGAGATGCTTGTACGCGTCGGACATCTCCGGTGTCAGAATGGACTGGCCGAAAGCGGCCTTGTGATAAGGCACCTCGTGCTCCCGTCCATGATTTCGGAGACGGAAAAGATCCTGGAATTCATATCAAATGAAGTTTCCAAAGACACCGCAGTAAGTCTCATGTCCCAGTATTTTCCTGCTAACAAGGCCGGCCTTTACCCCGAACTCAACAGAAAGATAACGAAAGCCGAGTACCAAGCCGCTCTTGCCCTGCTCGAGCAGTACGGTCTGGAGAACGGTTGGATTCAGGACCGTGACTCCTCAAGTCCTCCTGTCGCCTAAAGCACTTCCCCCACCGAGCCGATACAGTAAAGGACATTATCCATGGGATCCTGGGTACAAAGGGAAGCCTGTACCGGGGCACGAAGGAGACAGGGAATTGCCCAGAACTGGGACTGGAAATTCTGCCGTTACTCTGGCCGACTACCCTGCAGGTACGGCCAACCGCGCAAAGCCTCTCACCAGGCACTTTAGGCTGCCGGCTGAAGAGTATGCCCTCGTTCTTCGCATGCAGACGACCCCCTCGGCATTAGTGGTCGGCGACTCCGGCAACTTACCCAATTCCCAGGAGTTGCCGTTTGAGATCTTCCCTGCGATCGACCTCGCGTCGAACGACGAGATGATCAAGGCGAGCCCCGAGGAGCTGGCTCGAACAGGGCTCCGGAGCATTTTCGATCCTGATCCGGCAAAATCGATAAGACCCATTCCGCTTTCGGACAGTATCGTCACAATAGGAAGCCTCCTGGTCAAAGCCCCACCGGACAGCATGCCTAACCTCGTCAAAGAGATTTGCAGAAACCACGCAGCAGAATTGAATAGCCACGTTGCAGAGGCATGGCCACTGGCGATCCAATATGAGTGGGAGATTCTCAAGCACACGTTCCGGTGTCCTTCGCCATGCCTGGTGACGGACACGAGTCGAACGGTCGTGTCCTCAAACAACATACTGTGCGACATGCTCGGCAGGGCCGCGGACGAGGTCATCGGCGCACCTCTGGATGATCTAGTCTACTTTGAAAGGGAATCAACCTCTGACATACCCTACAATCCGGAATGTATTGAGATCACAACTCCGCTTCTTGTCAAGCCCTTGTTCCTCTTCTTCACTACCAATGTGAGCCTTACCCGGATAAGCACCGTGTGCGGCGACAGACTCATATATGTCTTCCAGGACATCTATCCCGATCGAAGGGCAGGCAACAGCAACATTCTGCTCATTCAGAAACTCTCCAATATGGCCATTTCAGAGGGACCGCCTCAGACCGTGATTAGGAGACTCATAAACCTGCTCACCCTGACCCTCAACTGCGACCTGGTCTGCGTTTTGAGACGCAAGAGAAACAAGGAAATGATCGTCACACCCTACTCAAACAGGAGAATTGACACTTCTCACGCGAACGTCATAGAAGCTGCGAAAGAACCCGTTCTCGAACCCTTCTTCATGCGTGGAAACCCGGTATTCTGCGACAATGTCGAACAGGCCTGTCCAGAGCCCAGCTTCTTCCGGCAGATATCGCCCCTTTCGAGGTTCGCACTGCTGCCTGTGGGAGATGGGACAGGCTCGGAGTATGCCGTGCTGGCAGCCTGGTCGAAACCGGACACAACCATCGGCCCGGAAGCGGTACCTCTCTTGAGAATCATCGCGAACCTCTTGGGCAGCGTGCTCACCACCATAAGGCTCGTGACCGAGAACGATCAGGAGAAGGAAACCCTGCGACGATATACAAGGCTCACCGCAGGCAGGGAGATTAGAATGGCGAATCTCAAGAGGGAGAACGCGCAGCTCAGGGAACTCGTGATGAAGCTTAGCGCGCCAGAAAAGGAGTAACCAGCAAGATGGCTGCGGCACCCAGCGCACCCCACAATCAGCAGATGACCGTTCTGGCAGATATCTTGGCTCATCTCGCCCTGTTTGATGCGAAGTCCAAAGCATCAATGTTCCTATGGTTCTCCAGATTTCTTAAAGCGAGTAATGAAAACCTGCACGTGGCAGCAAGCGCGCTCATCATCTCGGCCGACAAAGATTTCCAGGTGGTTGCGAAGCACGGGATCACGAGGACAAATCTTCGCAACATCATAGCGCACCTCCAGAAGACCGCACCCCCGCCCAACGCCGAATCAAGAGCACACAAGATTGAGAACAGGCATTTTGTGTTCGAATCGGACGACAGATTCCATTCGGTTTTCGTATCCGATCTTCAGGATTCGCGCATGGTGTGGTCGGTCTTCGTCACTGAGCAGGAGCCCGGCAAGGAGATCACGGACGTCCTGCGCCTGATCAGCACCCATACCGGCAGGCTCATTACGAACACCATTTTGAGAGAACAACTTGCGGCCTCAGGCGATAGGGGTGACAAGATGAGCAGGGAAATCAAGGAAATGCAGGTCTGCTCACTCAACATAATGGAGGATCTCCAGAGAAAGAACCGTGACCTGGCCATGCTCAACAAGATTTCCCAGGAAATCACCAGCTGCACGAGTTTGCCGGGTCTTGCACGAACAGCCGTCGAAGCGGTTTCAGGCGCATTTGACGGCGCGTGTGCCAGTCTCTACATCATGGATAGGGCTAGATCAATCTTCATCCCCTACCACACGACCGGCGATATCTCCGGAGATGTGGATGATCTCAGTGTACACGCATCGAGTAATCTCGTGAGAGAACTCTCCAAGGGCGGAGCGGTCGTGTTTGATGCCACCGACGAGACCATAACCTTGCCCCTGGCCGAGGCAGTTGGAGCAAAATCGGGCATCGTGACGCCCCTGCGCGCAAAAAACGCAATTCTGGGTTTCCTGGTCGTCTGTGAAACTCGGTGGCATAGGGTCTTTACCGACGAAGAAAAGGAGAACCTCAGAGTCCTTGCAGGCACTCTCTCGGTGGCCACAGAGAACGCAGACCTGCTCTCACGAACCTCGGCGCAAGTCGAGGAGATGAATGTCTTAACAGAATACATCGAGACGGTCGTCGATAGTGTAGATCTCGCAGTGATGGTCGTCGGCGCCGATCTCAAGATAGGCATGATCAACAAAGGCTTCGAGCGAATCTATGGGCAGGCCAGGGAGCAGTTCATAGGCAGGCATATCTTCGAAGCATACCCGCACCTCATCGACCAGGGCTTCGAGGAGATTGCCGGGCAAGTTCTCGGTGGTAAGCCGTTTGCTAGGTTCGGGTGGAGGAGAAATACCCTCGGCGGAAAAGAAGTTGTGCAGAACATCCGCGTATTTCCTCACAGATCATCGAGCGGGAATATTATCGGTGCCATTGTGATCATAGAGGACATAACTGAGAAGGCAGACCTTGAGATCCAGCTGGCTCGGTCTGAGGCGAAGTTCCAGAGCCTTGTCGAGGATCTTGGGGACGGGTACCTGATCATCACCCGGGGCAAGATCGTTTATGCCAACAAGGCTGCCTGCCAGCTGACTGCCATCACTCCGTCAGAACTCCTGGGCATGGAGATCGACAGAATCCTCTCGGACGACGAGATTATTGCTGAATGTATGAAGAGTGGAGGCAAGAAGATCAGGCGTGAGTCTAGGCTGATCCACAGTGCAGGCACGTGGATTCCGATTGAGTTAAGCCTCAATACGTGTGAATACGGCGGCAACCGGTCGGTCTCGATTGTGATCCGGGATGTCATGGAAAGGAAGAAATTCGAGAAACAGTTGGAACTCAAGAACCGGGAAATGGCTGTCAGAAACGAGCAGATAACAAGACTGAATCTTGAACTCGAGGAAACAGTAAACAAGCTTAAGGAATCCCAGGAGAATTTTGTAAAATCAGAGAGGCTTGCCGCCATAACCGAGACCTCAGTTGCGGCCAATCATGAGATCAACAACCCGCTCTTTTCCATACTGGGCCAGGCGCAACTTCTTCTAAGGAAGTACACCGATCAGGACGAAGACTCCGTCCAGAGACTCAAGATGATAGAGGAGTCAGCCTTGAGAATCGCGTGCGTGACGAAGAAACTCGCCAACCTTGCCGAGCCTGTCGTCAAGGAATATGCGGGCCTGTCAACATTCATGATCGATGTCGATAGGTCAACGACGAAGTAACTTCCCCGCAACGGGATGCGAAGCCTTTACGACCCATTCGGCATCTACTGGAAGCGACTTGACCCGCACCCCGAGAGCGTTTGAGATCGCATTCGCAACCGCGGCGGCAACAGGGATTATTGCAGGCTCGCCTAAGCCCTTGGCACCAAAAGGGCCGTCTTTAGATAGACACTCGACGAACTCAACCCGGATGTCATCGCAAAGGTCAAGTGCGGTTGGCACGAGATAAGTGGAGAGATCGGCCGACGCAACATGTCCGTCCACCTCCGAATACCTCTCGATGAGGGCAAGTCCGATCCCCTGGGCTACACCTCCTTCAACCTGGGAAACCGCGGTCAGAGGATTGATGATCTTGCCGCTGTCATGAACGGCGGCGAAACGTATGACATCAATGTGCCCGGTACGCGTGTCCACTTCGACCTCGGCAATGTCAGTCGCAAACGCGTAAACGTAGTAGGCCTTGCCCCGGCCTGTCTCCCTGTCGATGGAGCAATCAGGAGGGACATACCAACCGGTGGCACAAAGGTCCACTTTCCTCGAATGGCATTCCCTGACGATGTCCCCAAGGGACAGAACCGCACCCGTCTGTGGATTCACAACCTGTCCCTTCGAAGCATCGTAAACGACCTTCCCGCCCAGAACCGACGATGCGACATCAACAATCCGAGCCTTGATCCTGGTGCAAGCATCAACGACAGCATTGCCGCTCATCACCGTGGTGCGCGAGGCTACCGTTGGCCCTGAGTCGGGCACGGCGTGCGTGTCAACCCGGTTTACGGTTATCCTCTCAGGCCCGATTCCCAGAGCATCCGACGCAATCTGAGAGATCACCGTCAGAGCTCCCTGGCCCATGTCGGTACAGCCAATGAAGACGCTGACCGACTGATCTTTCATGATCTCGACTCTGGCAGCTCCCTTATCGAGCGCACGTCCGATAGCCCCAAGGCTCACACCATAGAACATGGATGCGATGCCCTTCGCTCTCACTATGTCTCCACCCTCCGATCTGGGCCCAAACCTGTTCGTATCTTGCCCAAGCACTTCGCCGGCACGTGCAAGCGTATCCGCGAAGCCTACGCTCTCCTCAAGCACCTGACCGGTGGCCGTTTCGCTGCCCACCTTGAGAGCATTGCGAAGCCTGAACTCGAGCGGATCTATCCCCATCCGCCCGGCCATCTCATCCACCATTGATTCACAGGCGAAGATCACCTGCGGAGTTCCGAAACCACGCATGGCACCCTTTGGTGCCGTATTGGTGTAAAAGCCGTGGGCTTTGATTCTGACATTCGGAATGTCATAGGGGCCTGCTGCGTGTACCGTTGACCGATAGAGCACGATAGGTGAAAGCGTCGCGTAAGCACCCACATCCGCTTTGATCTCCACATCTGCAAACGTCAGGCGACCGCGAGGATCACAACCCATCCGGTAGCGCATCTGCATGGGGTGACGCTTGGATGAATATGCGATGTCCTCTTCCCGCGTAAGGACGATCCTTACCGGCCTCTTGGTCATCACCGCAAGAGCGGCAGCCCGCGCGCAGATCTCCGACGGCACATCTTCTTTGCCTCCAAACCCGCCGCCTAACGGGAGCTGTAGAACCCGCACCTTCGATAGATCGAGACCGAGGCATCTCGCAACCGCATCCCTCACATAGAACGGGCACTGGGTGGGTGCAAGCACCTCAACCGACCCGTCAGGAGAAGGAACCGCCAGTGCACCCATGGTCTCAAGATACGCATGTTCCTGCACGGGTGAATCGAACACTTCCTCGATTACGAGATGACTTTCCATCTCGCCTCTGGCTACGTCGCCCTTTGTTACAGTGTGCTCGACCGCAAGGTTGCCGCGTTCGTGTAGCAGCGGGGCGGCTGGCTTCTCGGCCTCATCTATGGTGGTGACATACGGAAGATCCTCATATTCTACATCTACAAGCGTTGCCGCCTCTTGGGCAGCCTCGATGGTTTCCGCAGCAACGATCGCCACACAGTCGGCCTCATACCGCACCCTCTTGTCCGCGAATAGTGGCTGGTCATCAACCACCACACCAACGCGGTTCTTGCCAGGGACGGACTGAGCCGTAGCTATAGCAACGACCCCATCTACGGCCAGAGCTGCTGCGAGTGATATACTTCGTATCCGGGCGTGCGGTCGTCCGGAAAAAACCATCTTGGCATGGAGCATTCTGGGGAGACTTATGTCCTGGAGGAACTTGGTGTGACCCCTTGCCTTTGCGGGGCTGTCAACACCCGGAATCGATCTGCCAACGCAGGGACCTGGTTCGCCGCTCACTTCAGGAAACCTTAAGATTCGATCTAGCTCTTTCAAGAGTGCTCAAATTCATTTCAGGCGGCAGGCCTTGTTTTCCCGACAGAATGTACTGCCGAAACTCCTCTGTGAATCTACCCTCTTCTATCTCGTCAAGTATCCCATCGAGTTTCCGCCTCGCATCATTGTCAATTATCCTGCGGCCTCGCGTCAAGCCCCCAAAGTAGGCCGTCGACGAGATATTTGCCCGAAGCCCCGCGAATCCAACCCTGGCTATCAGTGTGGCCATGTACTCCACTTCGGAGATGCATTCTATGTATGCAACCTCAGGCGAATAGCCCCGCGCCACAAGCACGTCGAATGCTGCCTTCATCAGCTCGACAAGACCCCCCGAGAGAACACATTGCTCGCCAAAGAGATCTGCAATGGCTTCCTCCCTGAACGTGCTCTGTATGACGCCGGAACGCGCGCAACCTATGGCTTTGGCATACGCCATTGCGACAAGCAATCCGTCCCTGTCTTCGTTCAGAGATGCGACCAGTGCCGGTATGCCGCCGCCTTCCTCAAACCGCTTGCGAAGAATGTGCCCCGGGCCCTTTGGGGCAGTGAGAAAAACCTTGATTTTCCCAGGCACGCTCACCAAGCCGAAATGCACGTTGAAGCCCGTGGCAAACCCAAGAAATGCTCCCTCAGAAAGGTGGGGGAAGATCTCAGCATTACAAAGGCCGGCTTGCACCTCGTCGGGGGCAAGGACCATCACGATATCGCATCTTCCCGCGACTTCCTCAACACCGAGAGGGCTCACGCCATCAGCGAGAGCCTTCTCGAAGGACCTGCCTTGTCGGACGCCGACCAGAGGAGAGAAGCCGCTGTCCCTCAGATTGAGAGCTTGTGCCCTGCCCTGGGAACCGTAGCCGATTACTCCGATTTGCTTATTATCCAGGAGAGAGGTATCAAGATCGCTTTCGCGAAAGACCTTCTTCGCCGTCACTCTATCCCTGCTTCGATTTCCTGCTCAATCTCTTCCTTCGGCAACGCACCGACAAGCCGTTTAACAATGTGAGCTTTCTTGAATAGGACAAGCGTAGGAACCGCCCTTATAGCATAGGTCTGGGCGGTCGTGGGGTTATCATCGACATTGACCTTGCAAACCTTGAGCCTGCCCTCCATCCGGCGAGCTAAGTCCTCAATAATCGGGCCGACCACCCGGCAAGGCGGACACCAAGGAGCCCAGAAGTCAACAAGCACCGGCTCCTCTGCTTTGAGCACCTGACTGTCGAAGCTTGAATCATCGACATCTATGGGCTTCATGATACCTGATCGCCCCCTTGGGTTCAACCGAGCAAGGTGTTCGAGGAGAGCCTACTTCGGGCCAGTGGTACCAGCCTCGAACTTGCACGAGGCCTCGGTGCTGACGTTGCCCGCTTTGTCCATGACCTTGGCGCGGAACTTGTATTCCCCCTTAAAGGTCTGGCCATCAATGCTCGCCGTATATGTTGAGTCCGCGAGCTTGAAATCAGGCGATTCGTATGATGGGCCTCCGGACGGAACCGTCAGCCTGTACCAGTAACTGAGCGAATCCCAGGGTGTGGCCGCCGATGCATTGCGTGCCCTGTCATGAGCACGGATCACAAATGTGAAGGTGTAAACGGGGTCGTCACGCTTGCCCGGGCAGACTAGTTCATCTATTTTCGGAGACCTGTCGTCAAACTGGACAGTGAATTCACGCGACACTGCCGTTTCAGCACCTCTGCCATCACGGACGATCACGCTGAACATATAGGTGCTGTCGAGAAGATTCGCAATCAGATATCTGTTCTCATAGACCCTGACCGGGCCGGCCATCAGTTCCATAGGGTAAATGCAGACAAACTGCGAATCCAGCCGGCAACTATCTCCCCTGGCATTACACACCGTAAACGTATCCCACCGGCAAGGAAGATACGGTTGCAGCCCGACGTAGGTCTCCCCCATACCCAGATCATCATCGAAATCAGTCGCCGTCCACTCGAAGATGGCAGCGTTCTGATAGACCACCCCTCCCTTTTCCGGGGCCCTGGTGAACCATACCCTGGGCTGGTTATTGGTTTTGGGTTGTATTTCCTCGATGCAGCTCCAGGTGGTTACTGCAACGACACAAAGCGCCAGCAAGAGTACCAGTCTCCGCACGGATCTAACCTCCATTCCAATTTCCCCTCTAACTATAATCATGCCGTGGCTCCGTTGTCAATATCTATACGTCGCCCGCGTACACGCCCTCGGGTCAAGGTTTTGGACGCCGCGAAGCTCTTGCGCCTGCCCATTTCCTCAAGACATCGCCAGCCTGTAACTTGGTCATTCGCCATCGTCGCTTTAGGGCCTCCTCATAAAGAAACTCCTTGGCCTCACCAACGAGCGGGCCCTCATCAATGCCCAGAATCGTCATGATATCCCGCCCGTTGACTGGGAGTTCCCGACCAGGACCCCGCTCTTTTTCAAGCATGACAATCCTTCTACTAAGATCCCGCAAGGTTACCTCTCCAGTGACTTCCCGACCCCGGGCCCTGCGGTCGGCCTCGCCAAGCTGCAGCATGTGACTGAGATTCTTCCCCACCTTCCGCGCGAACCGCCGGACGGCCTTGTCACTCCAGGCGTTCGAATAGTTTATCATATGGTTGGCGATCAGGAATGAGACAAGTCTGATCTGCTGGTTTGAGAATCTGAGCCGCTTCATGATCAAGACCGCAGTCTCCGCAGAGACCTTCTCGTGACCATAGTAAACCATCCTGTCCTCTTTGGCTGCCTGGGTACTAAGCTTCCCCAAGTCATGGAGCAGTGCCGCAAGACGCAGCGACACCTCCGGAGGCACATAGGAGGCCGTCCTAACAAGGTGCCTAAACAGGTCATAGGTATGGTACGGGGTCTTCTGAGAGAAACCGTAGGTCCCGGCAAGCTCGGGCAACACCATCTCGGCGATGCCGGTCCTTTGCATGAGGCCTAGGGCCGACACCAATCTCGGGGAAACGAGAATCTTCTCCAATTCCATCCTGGTTCTTTCCGCGGAGACTCGCGTAAGCAGATATACCATTCTCTCCATTGCATTGAGGAGGGGGCTGTCAATCCAGAGGCCTCCGGTGGCATAGAAACGGACAGCCCTAAGGATTCTCAAAGGATCAAGCCACAGGGTGAAGCAGGAATCCCGTGGCGTCCTCAGCCTGCGCGTCCTCATATCCTCAAAGGCTTGGCGTGTGGGGTCAAGGATTTGGAGATGAAATCCGGCAGACGCGGCCGCTCTGACGTCAGCATAAAAACAATTAACCGTAAAATCCCGCCTGGTGGCATCATGCCCCAAATCGCCCTGCAATCGGCAGATCTCCACCTGTATGCCCTCGCCGGCCACGAGCACCGTCTTGAACCTGGCGAAAACCACAGGCCTTGACAAATGCAGCGCCCTCGTGAGGTGGCGCGCAACATCCACCGGCTCTATGCCGGCCACGACAAGATCTATGTCGCTTGTCAGCTTTCCCAGAAGATGGTCCCTGAGGAAGCCTCCAACGATGTAGCCCTGTGCCCGGTTGGCTCTAAGCAGGCCCGACACCTCAGATAGGACTCTCTGGTGGGCATCCGGCAACTGTTTCAGATCCACTCGGCCACGGGTCCTGATTTCAGCATGGCTGCAAGTGCGGAGACTCGATGTCACATTTCCGGGAGTCATATCATCAACCTCCGTACGTTCTCCGCGTCGAGGGGCACAGCATCCTGGAAATGATGCCCATCTGGTGATATGACGTGCACTCTGACCCGCCCCGTGAACCTCCCATCGCTGTACCTTGCGACTACGCTTGCCGCGAGATCCACTTCACCGGCCGCAGCTTCTCCTGTGAGGATTGCTGTCGGACCGGCGCAGTCTTCGGTATCCAGAACTACGTCCCAAGGTTGTGCCTTGGACAGTAGATGTTCGTTGTCTTTCTGGTCCCGCCCAACGATTAGCTTAGAACCTAGCGGCAATCTGAAATGTCTGCCAACCCGAAGCAGACCTGCACCATGCATGGTGAGACCGTCATGCCCGATGAGGTCCCTCACCCTGACCGCGAATCGGGGATCTGTGAGCAGGCATCCCCCAGCCGGGGACGAAAAACCCCGTACGCCTTTCTCGCTTGCCAGGCGGAGCTGATCCCTGCGGGATCTTCCGTTGATTGCCAGGAGATCGTCCCTGTTTACCCAACCCTTAGATTCGGGAACACTCTCTTCGAGGAGCTTCGCAGAAAGTGGGCGCACTATCAAGCCTGCGAGCCCGCTCGCCTTCTCGATCCTTATCAAGGTATCGAGCCTCTGAGACATGGGGCGCTGCCCCAACACCTCTCCCGTCACAACAAATGACGCTCCCTCCCGCTCCATGATCTCCTTCGCCCGTCTCAGGAAATAGATGTGGCAATCGATGCACGGATTGACATTGCTCCCGTACCCATACTTCGGGGCCTTGACAATCTCGAGATAGTCCTCCTCAAGGGAAACCACGATGAGACGGATGCCCATCGAGGTCGCCACCGCATACGCCGCCGAGTCACGCACTTCGGTACAGCCTCCGAAAGGTCCCGTGAAGTGCACGGCCAGCGCCTCCACTCCCTGGTCTATTATGATTCTTATGGCGAGACTGCTGTCGAGTCCGCCGGACAGAAGGCATACCGCTCTCATTTTCCGGTCTGGCTTCATATCGAGATCGTCCCCCTGTCTACTCGAGAATGCCGGCCAGAGCCTGCCCGGCATTCTTCACGTCGTTGTCTCGTGCCGCCCAGACACCAATATATGATAATGCTGAAGGCATTAAAATCGAAAAGTCATCTTACCAATTGATTACCGCCCGAGCTCGTGGTACAACACAGACTGGCGGCCGCAGAGACGAATACTAGCTGATACGGCCGTGGGCAGTGGTTCGGATAAGAAGGGATCTCAAGCATGGCGAGACCACACGGACACCCCGAGGCGAGACAAGACTCCAAGCGACCCAAGAGGACCGACATGGCAAGACGAGGTAGCGGCATTCTCCTTCACATAACTTCCCTCCCATCACCTTACGGTATCGGCGATCTGGGCCCCAGCGCCTACGCCTTTGCGGATTTCCTTCTCGAGACCAAACAAGCCTATTGGCAGATTCTGCCGTTGAGTCCCACCGATCCAGTGCGGGGGAACTCGCCATACAGCTGCGCTTCTGCCTTCGCAGGAAACAGCCTCGTGATCAGCCCAGATCAGATGATCCAGGACGGCCTGCTCACAGAGGATGAGGTAGAACCATTCAGAGAGGCGGCCACCGATCAGGTTGGCTACGCCGGCGCAATCGAGTGCAAGAAAGGGCTTCTCCAAGCGGGATATCACCGCTTCAGAAAGAGAGGCAGCAAAACCGAATATCAACGCTTCTGCGCCGAGCATGCTTCGTGGCTCGAGGACTTCGCCGCTTTTGTTGCGATCAAGGCCCATTTCGGTGGAGGAGCCTGGGGAGAATGGCCCGCGGAGATACGTCAGAGACAGAAAGGGGCTCTGGCATCGCTCAAGAGCAGCCTATCCGACGAGATCGAGCGGGAGAAATTCGTTCAGTTCCTGTTCTTCAAACAGTGGTCTTCCCTAAAGGAATACTGTAATGCCGGAGGAATTCGAATCATCGGCGATGTTCCCATCTATGTCAGCGACGATAGCGCCGACGCCTGGAGTAATCCCGATATCTTCAAGCTCGACGAAGAGAAAAGGCCAATCGTCGTCGCGGGCGTGCCTCCGGACTATTTCAGCAAGACGGGCCAACTCTGGGGAAATCCGTTGTACAGGTGGGATGTGCTTAAGGAAAATCGTTACAGTTGGTGGGTGGAGCGGATGGCTCACGCCCTGAATCTCTTTGACATAGTGCGCATTGATCATTTCCGTGGGTTCGCAGCCTACTGGGAGGTCCCCGCAGGTGAGAAGACGGCTGTCAACGGCAGGTGGGTGGAAGCGCCAGCAGCAGACTTTTTTGAGACCCTCGCGCAGCGTTTTCCCCGCCTTCCAATCGTTGCCGAAGACCTGGGCGTGATCACGCCTGAGGTTAGAGAGATCATGAGACGCTTTGAGTTCCCCGGAATGAAGGTGCTGCTGTTCGCATTCGGGGATGACAATCCGAGGAATCCTTATCTTCCCCACAATTACTCCAAGAACTGTGTTGTCTATACGGGGACACATGACAACAACACGGTGAGGGGATGGTTCGAAGCTGAAGCCAGACCTGAGGAGAAGAAGAGGCTGCTACGCTATCTCGGCTGTGAGGCGCCAGCTCAGGCCCTGCACCGGGAACTGATCAGGCTGGCCATGATGTCGGTCGCCAATACCGCCATATTTCCGATGCAGGACGTTCTGGGCCTTGGGGATGAAGCGCGGATGAACAGACCGTCAGTGACCAATGGGAATTGGGGCTGGCGGCTGATGCCAGAACAGATGACCTCTGCGCTCCGGACCAAGCTTTTGGAGATGACCGAAGTCTACGGGAGAAGCGATGCCGGCGGAGAATGAGCATTGCAGGAGAGCAACGATGGAGAATTTCAAAAAGGTATTGGTCTTGAGGAATGAGATGGAAGCCCACCTTATGGAGCAAGCTCTGACGGAGCATGACATCCCCCACATGATAAAGTCATACCATGATTCCGCATATGACGGCCTTTACCAGATGCAGAAGGGCTGGGGACATGTGGAATCCCTGCCGGACCACAAAGCCGAGATAGAAGCTATCTATCATGAACTCGTCAGCGAATGAACTTTCATGTTCGGTTGGAAATAGGATGGCCAAACCCGCGGAGGGTTTGGCCATCACTTGCCTCAAGATTCTGACGAGGGGAGCAATCTTGAAAAGCCCTTACAAGCTCACTCCCGAACAACCGTGCTTACGGTCTCCCTTTTCTCCCATATGCTTGCCTGTCACGTGCTTGCTTCCCATATGGGCCTTCTTGCCGAGACTTCCCTGGCAGTTCATCTTGGCCGATCTACACGTACAAGCATCGCCAAGACCGCACTTACATCCATCTCCGCACGGACAGACCTTGGCCACCATCGGGCAGGCCCGATTCGATCCATGATCGCACTTACCACCTGTGAGACCAGGGCAGCCCCTGCCATCCGTGACATGCATCCTACACACAGGCTGCGGCGCTGCGCTATGGCAGCAGCCGGCCTTGCCAACTTCATCGGTTTTGTCACTCTTGTCGGTGTTCACAATGCCGGTGCAACCGGCACGCGCCTCGGAGGATGCGCCTCCACCATGGCAGCCAGCGTGCGCCGCCAAACCGGCCAGACCTACAACAACCGCCAAACCTACCCCTACTGCAAGTCGTTTCACCCAACGACCTCCTTTCCCACCTGTATTCTCGTTTTGATGCTATCGCCCTGAATCGGTCACCCGATCCCAAGCGATTCATGACCATTTCACACACGAGTCATCCCTTTGTTCCCGGGCAATGCCAAAAAACCTTTGAACTTCGAACCCCGAGCAGTTGGAGCCGGGGTAGTCCCCGTTCGACGCAGAGAGCGCCAACTATTGAACGGTAACTATTAAAGTAAGATACGCCGCAAGTGCCCCAGCAATAAAAAAGGGGGGCCGTGGCCCCCCTTCGATGTTTAACCCAGAGAACTACCTATACAATGCCTTGATGTTGCCCCACGTTGCATTGTCGGTCGCGCTTGGAGCATTCAGCACGATGCAGTGATAGCAGGCAATCAACACCGGGGTCGTTATGTCCCAGGTGGTTCCGCCCGGTGTGCTGAGCTGGAGGTTGTCGTTGATGCTCAGATCAAGTGGCCCCTTGGTCGGACCGTCCTGGGTGACCCAGAGCTCTAACCCCATATTGTTGAACTTGGTGCAATCGATGCCAAGCCATCCCCAGGGAATAAAGATCTCATCAAAAGGCGTGCCGGTAACCCAGTTAAGAACATTCGGCGTCCTGTCCCAGACGCTGGTGCCGTGGTTCCACTCGCACCACTCGTTCCAGCCGTTATCAAGGTTCACATAGGCAATGTAGTGCGGAAGGCAGAGTCCGCCGAAAGCGATCTGGTGACCCCAAGGATCGGTGCCACCGCCCGAATGATCCGTCACGAACGCGATACCGATCTGGACACCGGTCCAGCCGTCGTGATCGTGCTGGTAGCCTATGTAAAGCCCCTGTGAGCCGTAAGTGACATAGACATTCCCCATATCGATCGGGGCAAACTGGGTATCGCCACCGTCTGGGTCAATCAGCGAGCTCGGAGGGAAATCGTTCACGCCGTCGATCACGATTCCCCACGCCCAGCTGGCCATTAGCAGCACCATCAGACCTGCAAATACAGAAGCAACTTTAGCAAACACCTCGCTACGCCTCCTTTCTCCTCATCCCCTCTCTCGGGGCCGGGATAAGAAACCCTTTGGGCGATATGCTCGCCCTTAGCACGTGCCTGTTTCCCCTCAGTAACGTATTGTAGCACACGGGGTTGGGCCTGTCAAGCACATTTGCTGAGCTCGGTGGGGTTGAAAGACTCTTCGACGTGGATTCGAACACGGACCATTCTGTGACGCGATCTATGGGCGGAGACATTTAGATTGCGTGCAATCTGCACCAGTTCTATGCTGTGGCATTGCGACGGCGAAACAGCATTCCGTCTAATTCAGTCGTTGCCTCGCACGCGCCCAGGTACCCGGCTCCGACTGTGAATGGCAGCGAGGGCAATATGCCGCGAGATGGAGAGTACTGGTGAGGTCGCTACTGCAAAGGTTTCACCCTTCGAGGTCCGCCCTATTATCGATAGTCATCGTCGGTGCAATCTACATAACGACTCTTCTCATTCTTCCCGCGAAGGGTCTCTGGGTGGTGGACAACGCCGACAAATTCCTGCAGATGAAGGCAATCATAGCCAGTGGCTACTCAGATTACTCCACCCCGTGGCCGGGCCATGCAATCGATCCTGACTTCAAGTACAGGCCGATTCCCAGTCCGTTCTCATATGTTGACCACCACAAGATGTTCTCGTTCTATCCACCTTTCTTCCCCACCGTATCGTCGTTTCTCTTCAGGGCCTTCGGATTCCGAGGCCTGGTCGTTCTGCCCTTGTTGTCATCACTCGTCATGCTGGCAGGAGTCATAGCCATCGCTCGCAATATGAACCAAGATATTGCTGTCAGGCATATCGCTGTGCTGGTCACCGGCCTGTGTACCCCAATATGGTTCTATAGCGTCGTCTTCTGGGAGCACACAATTGCAGTCTGCTTATCTGTTTGGGCGATTGTCTTCTACCTAGGATTTGTCAGGAGCAATTCCGGCAGGGATCTGGTTCTCGGAAGCATCATGGCAGCGCTTGGGGTCTACTTCCGAGATGAGCTGTATCTGTTTTGTTTAGTTCTTGTCATCTGCGCGCATTATTGGCAGAAACACAGGAGCCTGAGGACCATTGCCATCGCTGGCGCAACCATGGTACTCACGCTCGTGCCGCTTTGGCTTTTCCAATGGAGAACCATAGGCCACCCTTTGGGATATCATATGGGGAGCCTCATATTTTCAGAGTCCGGAATTGTGGATCACATCCTGGCAAGACCTGTAGTTCTTTATAATCTCTTTGTCGGTTCGACTCCGCACTATTGGCTGTCATTTGTAGTCGGCGGCCCCTTCCTCATTGCATGTCTCCTGAATCCCGGATTCTCGCGGCCAAGGTCTGATCTTGCCGTACCGATCTTCTCTGCCGTCGCCCTGGGCTGCTCTGTCATTTCCCTGATGGGATATTTCACTTCACATGGTCCAATCAATTACATGATCGAGTCATGCAACAGTTTCCTCACCGTGACACCGGTGCTGATTCTGGCTTTCTTGTGCGTACGCAACTCAGGTGATTCCTCCACCCAGGTCCTTGGCATGAGGAGGATCTGGATTATCGCTCTCGCGTATTCGGCAGCTTACGCCCTCTTTGTACCTGAGCTCGGGACATCCGGCATGCATTGGGGCAACCGTTATTTGCTGGGCGTATATCCCCTGCTCGGCCTGCTCGCGTCGATCAATCTCAGCGAATGGGCTCGGGGGATGCGAAGCAGGATAGGCTGGCAGTGGATGATTGTGATGCTTGTGATTTTTTGCAGTCTGGCTGCCCAAGTGTACTCGATAAGCCTCTTGCACAAGAAAGAGGACTTCTCGTGCCGCCTCAATCAGGAAATTCAAAAACGCCCGGAAAAGATCATAGTCACCAACGCGTCGTGGGTACCCCTTGACATGTATTTAGAATTCCACCACAAGATGATCTTCCTGACATCGACCAAGGAGGATTTTGATCAGCTCGTGGGGACACTTGGCTCCGCAGGCTATGATAGCTTCCTATTCATCACGCAACTGCCGGACCGAGAAGCGAGGACGGCTATTTTCAGCTTGCATGACAACGGTCTGAATTTCTTCACGCTGAGGTTCTTTGTGATGCAGATCGGCCCTCGCTGAAGCCAGGAACGCAGTGCATAGGATTCGATCCCTTCACCAAGCACCGATCCAGAGGGATCACACCACCCCGCACACCGGCCATCCCCCCCACGCGCCAACGTCATGGCAAACCACACAACTAAGTGAGTTTACTGGCCTTCATTCTCCCCCACGACCGGCTGTTAGGGGGGCATGGATCAAGGATTCTATGTCAAGGCCGCGGTCACAATTGAGCAACCTAATAGTAAGCATGTAGCGCTTGATCTCTCCCATGAAACCCCAGTCTGTCTTCGAGTAGTCGAAGGCAAGGCCAGCGGCATGGCGATATCGCGCTGCTATTCCCCAACCCCAAGAATCCTCGCGTTCAGAATCCTCTGCCTTGTATCCTCCGTATCTAGCACTCAGGCCACGAAGAACCATAAACTCAACCCCGCCCATACCTACCCACCTGTTCTCCGGGTCGTTATACACCAGCTCTCCTGAAACCGTAGTCTCGAGCAGCCAATCCCATAGGCGGACAGCACGCAGCGTAGGGGCCAGCCCGACATACCCCTCTCGAGGCAGGTCCGTGCTGTGATCACCAATCTTGATGCTGCCAAGATTTCTGATTCCTGCTGCTGCCCCAATCCCGAGTTCGACCTCTTCTGCTAGAGCCGCAGTCTTGCGGAAGGCAGCACCCAAATCGAAACCACTCGCCCTGCCCTCGTAGTCAGCCAGCTGCTCCTTGATTCGCTTGTATGTGAAGCCCACACCCAGCGATTGCGTCACGCGGCGGGCATACGAAAACCCCAGTGCCTCACTTTCGGCATCAAACTCGTATCCTGTGCCCTCGCCGCTGTACTCCCCCACCCCGGTAGGCGCCATCTCCAAGCGGGTTCGCCACAGACAGATAGTCCCCAGAGGCAAGCCGTCTGTCAACGCATCCAGCGAGATCGATGCACCTTCAAAGGACAAGCGCAAGCCTGCGAACCAGTTAATCTTGCGTGCTATGAAGCCTTGGTCAGCAAGCTCAATCCCTGAGGAGAAGGCAAGGCCTGCGGGATTCCAGTGAACGCTTGAAGCGCCATCGGCAAGTGCAGAATACGCGCCCCCCAAAGCCTCGCCTCGCGGATCAGGTTGGACCCTGAGGAACTGAGCCCCGACAGTCCCAACCTTCTCAAACCACTGTTTCGAATGCGCCGATGTCGGCAAGAGCGCCGTCATCACTGCGAAGGACACAGTGCCCACGAGCAGCGGGACTCGACAAGTGGCAAAGATGCGCCACAGCTTACTTCGGGAACCAATGTCTCTTGGCAAACCAGAATACATAATGTGCATCCTCCTTCAAGCACACCAGGAAGTTGGTCTTCTGATGCGTCACTTTTGCGCCTGATTGTACCCCATGAGCCGCGAATACGCAACAGGCGAGTAGTGCCTTGTTTCTCCTGAGTGGCGCGACCTGCAGCGCGCACAATTAGGCGGCAGTGATTAGTATGGGATGCCAGAGGGGGCGGCCACGATCGCCAGCGCCGTTCCTGAAGCAGGCCCTTATGACCTGCTCGATCTGCCCTCTGCGGGTATCTACCGCCTTGGACGGGTTGACTGAAGACGCGATCTCACATAGACTCCCAGTTGGCTTCTCGGCGCTAGGCTCGGGGCAGTTGGCGAAGTCGTACTCCGAGGACTCCGGAGTCGAACGGGGCGAGCGAGGTAAGACAGAGTGAGCACAAGTGACTTGAGCCTGCTTGCCTATTGCGGGCTATATTGCGGAGCCTGTAGTTTCAAGGTTGCCTTTCAGGAAAGCAATCGAGGACATCTCCTGTCAATGCCCGTCAAATACGACAAGTACAAGAGCGTCCACTTGGAGAACTGCCCCGGCTGCAGGGCCGACGGCCAAGATACTGAATGCAAGATAAGGAACTGCGCTAGGGAGAAGAGACTCGTGTATTGCGGCGACTGCAAGGATTTCCCATGCAAGATAGCCGCCGCCTTTTCGTCCGACGGCATCCCGCATCATTCTGAGATCATCGCGAACGTCAGTGCGATCCGGGAGATGGGCGCTAATGCGTGGCTTATTCACGAAAAGGACAGGTTCACTTGCTCCTGCGGAAAGAGGCGTTCTTGGTATGTGAAGAAGTGCATTCACAAGAGCTAGGGCGAGAGACCGCAGAGTAGAATGGAGGCCGTACAAGGCAAGATTCTTTGACGATGTACAGTTTGGGAAGATTGACACAGGAGGGTCCCTTATGAAGTGGGCTTGCTGGCTAGTACTGGGTGTTCTTGTCCTCGTGCTCCGTGTGGCGGCATCCGCCCCGCTGACCGAAGACGCACCCATCGTGCTCCGGAACGTCATGATCTTCGATCCGGCAACCAGCGCCATGCAGGGCCCACACGATGTTCTGATTGAGGGCTCCCGCATATCGGTAGTCGGCAAGGTGCGTGGCGCCGGAAAACGTGGGCTCCAGATCGAATGCAGGGGCAAGTATGCCGTCGCCGGGCTCTTCGACTGCCACACTCATCTGGCCCACCTCGCCACTGTGAGCGACGATAGCCTCCGGGTTGCGCTCCGGGCATTCCCGGCAGCCGGCATCACTCAAGTGCGCGATGTCGGGGGCCCTATCGATGTCGTCGCCGGCATGAGCCGGCGGATCGTGGGCGGGGAGATCACAGGCCCGGAGATTTTCTATGCCGGCCCGATGCTGGAAGCCAGCCCCCTGACCTATGAAGGAATGAACGTAGACTTGCCGGGGTTCACGGTGGCGATCGATACGCCCCAGCAGGCGGACAGCATCTTGTCTGACCTTGCCGGCCGGGGAGCTTCGATCGTAAAGACCTTCAACAAGTTCGACAGGGACGTCTACCGCCACCTCATCGAGGTGGCCGCGAAATACTCGCTCAAGGTGGTGCACGATCCCGGCGAGCCGCTGTTCAACACGATCCCCATGGACCTGGCAATTGACCTTGGGGTCATGAGCATCGAGCATGCCAAAGCCCCCTGGCCGGTGGTCCTCAGGGATGACCTCAGGCGCGAGCATGACAGTCTGCTTGTGTCCGGCGGCAGCGAACAGGCACGCATGGCTTTCATGATGAAGGTTGCCGACATGGACACGGCATCGGTCTCAAAGGCACGGCTGCGCCAACTCGGTGAGAAGATGATGGAGCGGGGCGTGTATCTCTGCCCGACGCTCCAGGCCCTGACGGCTGTGGAAGAAGTGGCCATCGAGCAGGTCAGGAAACAGATGCAGATGGAAAAGGTCCCCGACATGGTCCGGGACTTCATAAGGAAGCAGATTCGGGCGATGGAAGCCGTGAGCCGCATGTGCGTACGGGACCTTGCAGGACAGGGCGTCAAGATGCTGGTCGGCCAGGATGGTTTCGAGGCACGGGACTTGTTTGCAGAAATGAGCCTCCTCAGGGAATGCGGAGTCAGCGAGGCCGAGATACTCAAGGGGGCCACCATCTATCCTGCCCGGTGGCTCGGGGTGGACAACCGCCTCGGCTCAATTGCCCCCGGAAAAGAGGCAAGCTTGCTGGTGGTCACAGGGAACCCGCTCGAAGACATCGCCAGCCTGGCCTCGCCGTCGGTGGTTATCCAGAAGGGCAAGATCCTGCAACGCTGAGACACCCTATGTCATGGAAGAACCCCGGACTCGCAGGGGGTCACACTCAGCCTGCTGTCTCTCGCATCGCAGGCGCTCCCCGCCGTCTCACTCGGATAATGAAAAGACATCACGACCCCTGGCTTGACCTTAATTCCGTCGCAGCTGACGGTTGTCTATCTCGGAACTTCGCTCAGAGGGATACCTAGTGCCATGGCTACTCCCCCGCCATAGGCCCGATCGGCCTTCATGCAGTTGCCGATGTGGCGGAGCTTGATCTCCTTCAGAATGTCGCCCATGGCCCGCGCGGTATTCTCGAAGAGAACCTTCTGCTGCTCCGGTTTCATCAGGCGGAAAAGGAGCCCCGGCTGGGTGTAATAGTCCTCGTCGACGCGATGGTTCCAGTGGTCGGCCGCGCCCTCCAAGGAGAGCGGCGGCTCGGCGAACTCCGGCTGTTGGTGCCACTCTCCGAAACTGTTCGGTTCGTACCCGAGCGTGCTGCCGTAATTGCCGTCAACCCGCATCGCGCCGTCGCGATGGTAGCTATGGAACGGACAGCGAGGCGTGTTGACCGGGATGAGATGGTGATTGACACCGAGCCGGTAGCGCTGGGCATCGCCGTAGGAGAAGAGACGTCCCTGGAGCATCTTGTCCGGCGAGAATCCGAGGCCCGGCACGATGTTGGCCGGGTTGAATGCCGACTGCTCGACCTCGGCGAAGTAGTTCTCCGGATTACGGTTCAGTTCCAGAACACCCACTTCGATGAGCGGATAGTCCTTCTTTAGCCAGACCTTGGTCAGATCGAATGGATTGTACGAGCACTTGGCCGCGTCCTTCTCCTGCATCACTTGTATGTACATGGTCCACTTCGGGAAGTCCTTCTTCCCGATGCTCTCGTACAAATCGCGCTGGTGGCTCTCACGGTCCCTGCCGATGATTGCCCCGGCTTCCTGGTCCGTCAGGTTCTTGATCCCCTGCTGCGTGCGGAGATGATACTTGACCCAGAAACGCTCGTTCTTCGCATTGATCATACTGAAGGTGTGACTGCCGAAGCCGTGCATGTGGCGGTACGACGCGGGAATGCCGCGGTCGCTCATGACGATAGTGACCTGGTGCAGCGCTTCGGGTAGCGAAGTCCAGAAGTCCCAATTATTGAGGGCGCTCCGGAGGTTGGTTCGGGGGTCGCGTTTCACGGCGTGATTGAGGTCCGGGAACTTCAAGGGATCGCGGAGGAAGAAGACGGGCGTGTTGTTGCCGACGAGGTCCCAGTTGCCCTGGTCGGTGTAAAACTTGATGGCAAAGCCGCGGATGTCGCGCTCCGCGTCGGCTGCGCCGCGCTCACCCGCCACGGTCGAGAAGCGTATGAAGAGATCGGTCTTCTTGCCGACCTTGGCGAAGATCGAGGCCTTGGTGAACTTCGTGATGTCGTGGGTGACGGTGAGGGTGCCGTATGCACCCGAGCCCTTGGCGTGCATTCTCCGCTCGGGGATGACCTCACGGTCAAAGTGGCCGAGTTTCTCCAAGAACCATACATCCTGCAGCAGCGCCGGGCCACGCGGCCCAGCGGTCATGACGTTCTGGTTGTCGGCTACGGGAGCCCCTGCATTGGTGGTCAGTTTCCTCTTTTCGTCCTTCATGGTCGTTCTCCTTTCGGGTTTCACTTGGTTGAGCTAACTATCGCTTGCGCCGAGATGGCATGAGTACCTCATACTCAGCAACCAAGCCAAGCAACGCTCGAACCATGATATCGCCGAGGCGTCCTAATCTCAAGTACTTCTCAACCACTTCGCGGCATAAGCGGAATAGGGAAGACTGCACAGCATTCCTTTTCTGGGGTCGAAACCAGGCATCGTGACCCCGGCCGCAACGAGTAGGGAGATCACCATTATCTTGTGACATTAAGAGGTATTGTCTAGCAAAAGTGGGCTGGCAGGCCGTATCGGACGACTTTCGCAACTTCCTGAGATTGGAGGAGTGTCTGGAGATAAGCCAATTGGTGGCTTCCCTCTCCTGAGATCCTTCTACCCCACCACCAATTTGGTATTAATTTCGGGGTAACCCCAAGGGCAAAGTCGGGGACGCGCAGACCTGAAGGCTGTGTGCTACCTACTTGCGTGAGCGATAGCGGGGCCTGAGTTTCTCCGGTTTCTCCGTGCTACTGGGGCCTGAGCTTCATGAGCTTTAGTAGGGTTTCAACACGCTACTGCGATCAGGCCGGGCGGTCCGACTCCAATAGCTGCGCCTACATTCACAGTTGATGTGGCCCCCCAGCTGTGATAGACTAGATGCGTAGGGCAAGAGAGGCAGGC
>CAYHHI010000035.1:21346-33866 GCA_964356335.1 uncultured bacterium | reverse complement strand
CCTCATATTGTGCCAGCTCGGCGTCGACATACCGGACAACGGTGTTGAGCCTCGAGACCAGCCACCTGTCCATCACCGGACGCTTGGCAACGGCTATCTTATGGACGCGCGGATCAAAGCAATCGATATTCGCATAGAGCGTGAAGAAGGAGTGAACGTTCCGCAGGGTGCCGAGCATCTTGCGTGCGACCTCGACCACTCCGTCCATGGAGAACCTTGTCGGTATCCAGATCGGAGAGGTAGTGTAGAGGTACCAGCGCAAGGGATCGGCGCCGGTGGCGGCAATCACCTCACGCGGGACAACCACCCTGCCCCTGGATTTACTCATCTTCTGACCGGTCTCATCCAGTACCAGCTCCGACACCATGACGTTCCTGAAGCTTGGCTGGTGCGACATGAAGGTCGAGATCGCAAGCAGCGAATAGAACCAGCCCCGCGTCTGATCCACCGCCTCGCATATGAAATCGGCAGGGAACTGACTTTCGAAGAGGTCCTTGTTCTCAAAGGGGTAATGATACTGGGCATAAGGCATGCCGCCCGTGTCGAACCAGCAGTCGATCACTTCGGGCGTTCTTGTCATCTTGCCGCCGCACTCGCACCTCAAGACTACCTTGTCGATCCACGGTCTGTGAAGATCCACCTCGCCGCTGAAGTCGATGGCCTTCGCCTTGAGCTCGGTAACGCCGCCGACGCTTACCTCCTTCAAGCATGAATCGCAGATCCAGATATTGAGAGGCGTCCCCCAGTACCTGTCACGGCTCAACGCCCAGTCAACGTTGTTCTCGAGCCACTGGCCAAAGCGATTGTCGCCGAACTCCTTGGGCACCCAGTTGATGGTCTTGTTGAGCGCGATCATCTCATCCTTGAAGGCGGTGGTCTTCACGTACCAGGACGGATGCGCGTAGTATATGAGCGGCGAGTCACATCTCCAGCAGAAGGGATACGTGTGAATAACCTTCTCTTCCCTGAAGAGAAGCCCGCGCTTCCTCAAGTCTTCATTTATGCTGGGATTGGCTTCGATCACGAAGCGGCCCTTCCAGGGCGTGATCTCCTCCGTGAAGGTGCCGTCTTCGAGGACAGGGTTAACGAAGGCGAGATCCTCCTGCCTGCCCAGGTTGTAGTCGTCGGCTCCGAAGGCGGGTGCGGTATGCACGAGCCCCGTGCCGTCCTCGCCGGTGACAAAATCGGCAGCCACGACCACGTGCGCTCTTCCGTCGAACTTCGCATACGCAAACGGAGCCTCATAGTGGAGCCCCACAAGGTCGGCTCCCTTCTTCTTCTCGAGCACCTCGAAGTCCTTGCCAAGCACGGCTTCCGCGCGTCTTTCGGCGATCACCAGTTTCTCGCCTCTGTAATTCACCTTGAGGTAAACAAAGGTAGGATGCACGGCGACCGCGACGTTTGAGATCAAGGTCCATGGCGTGGTGGTCCAGACCAGGAGATTGGTCTCGGGGTCTTCCTTTACTCTGAAACGCACGTAGATCGAAGGATCCTCTTTTTCGGCATACCCCTGCGAGACCTCGTGGCTGGAAAGCGGCGTGCCGCACCTCGGACAATAAGGGAGCACCTTGTGTCCGCGATAGATGAGGCCTGCATCCCACATCTTCCTCAAGATGTGCCAGATCGATTCAATGTATTCATTGGTGCAGGTTATATAGGGATGATCCAGATCAAGCCAGAAACCGATCCTCCTGGTGAACGTCACCCACTCCTGCTGGTATCTGAAAACGCTTTCGTTGCATTTCCTGTTGAAATCCTCAATACCGTACTTCTCGATCTCTTCCTTGGATTTGATCTTGAGTTCCTTCTCGACCTCAATCTCCACCGGAAGCCCGTGCGTGTCCCATCCCGCCTTGCGCAGGACCTGGTAGCCCTTCATGGTTTTATAACGGCAGATGAGGTCTTTGACGATCCTCGTGATCACATGGTGAACGCCTGGTTCACCATTGGCCGTGGGCGGGCCTTCGTAGAAAACGAAGCGGCGAGAAGGCGACCTCTGGGAGATCGACTTCTCAAAGATCTTCTCGTCTTCCCAGAACTTGAGGACTCGTTCTTCGGCCTCAGGAGCAACTACCTGTGACGGTACCCGCTCGAATACGGGTTCAGGCTTCGTCATAGTCTCCGCAGAACCTCTTTCACGATCTTCGTGAGCTTGGGCTCAGCGCTCTCAGCGGCCTTGATGATCACCCTGTGATCGGCAGGCTCAAGTGCATCAGGAAGGCACAGGTCCGTCACAATCGAGAGCCCCAGGACGTTCATGTTCATGTGACGCGCCACAAGCACCTCCGGCACTGTTGACATTCCAACCGTATCCGCGCCTATCCCGCGCAGAAATCTGTACTCTGCCCTCGTCTCAAGATTGGGGCCCGAGACCCCTACGAACACACCCTTGTGAATCTTTATCTTAAGATCGATCGCAACCCTCTCGGTGAGGTCGATGAGCTTCCGTGAGTATGGCTCCGACATATCCGGGAATCTCGTTCCGATCGAGTCATCGTTGGGTCCGATCAGAGGATTGTCGCCCATCAAGTTGATGTGATCTGCGATTATGACGATGTCGCCCCGGTCGTAGAACGGGTTCATCCCGCCGACGGCGTTTGAAACTATGAGGGTGTGGGCGCCCAGGAACTTCATCACGCGCGTGGGATAGGTCACGTCCTCCATCGAGTAGCCTTCGTAGTAGTGGACACGGCCGTTCATCGCAACCACTTTCTTACCTGAGATTCTTCCTACCACCAGCTCGCCCGAATGCCCGAGGACCGTGGAGACCGGGAAACCGGGAATCCTGTCAAAAGGTATGTGGACTGCCTGCTTTATCCCCTTGGCGAGCCCGCCCAGGCCCGTTCCGAGGATGATCGCGTAGTCCGGCTTGAGGGCAGTCCGGGATCTAACGAATCGCGTCGCTTCGCTTATTCTTTTCCTAAGGTCGGGCATCTGCTGAGCCTCCTTTTCACTTCTGTCTCGTCAAGACCCACTATCCTTAAGAACTTATTGGTCGAGCCGCTTCCACCGGCCAAGATTACGTTTCTCACGGGTATGTCCAGTTCGGCGGCGACAAGCCGCAGCAGTTCAATGTTTGCCCTGCCGGCCTCCGGTGCAGCAACCACCCTCACCTTGAGCGCTCCATCATCCATCCAACCCACCACTTCACCCCTCAAGGCTTTCGGGGACACCCGGACCTTGAGCGTGAAGCTCTTCTCGCTCGTTTCACCTGACTCTGACATCACTTACAAACCCCTCCACTTGAAATCCAACCCAATTCAATCATCTACTGTCGGTTCTTGGTAATGCTCTTGGTACTGATCTCCTCGGCCTGCCTTACGCACCACCTCCGGCCACTCCCGCGCCCTTTCGTTCGGGCACTCCTTGCTTGCCGATCTCATCTTCCATGCTCTCGATATAACTGAGTTGAGCTTCCATCATGCTCTTGAGCTTCACCACCAGAGCCATGGTCTCAGCCTTAAGAGTGTCACGGCTCCTCGAGACATGCTCAACCTGGCCCACAATATCCGAGACCGTCTTTTGGGCTACGAGCTCGGCTTCCTTGAGGATGTTTTGGGCACTCTGTTGAGCATTGGCTCTGGCATCGGAGCTGATCCTCTGAGCGGTAATGAGAGTGTCTTTAAGAGTTTGCTCCATATCGATGTAATACGCGGTTTTCTCCTTAAGCGACATGTTCTCGGCTTGGAGCTCCTCCCTCTCCTTCAGCATCTGCTCCATCCGATCGGCGACTGCATCAAGGAACTGTTTGACCTCTTCGGGGTCATAGCCTTTCATTCTCTTCTTGAAGACCTGATTCCGCACGTCAAGCGGGCTAATCTCCATTTTTCTCTGCCCCCTTCCTTGAGTTTGCTTCCCCGAGCCTAGGTTGCGAGCGAATCTTGCCTCGGACCGAATATGGCGGCGCCGATTCTCACCATGTTCGACCCCTCTTCAATTGCCGTCTCAAAATCCGAAGTCATTCCCATTGAAAGCCATTCCATCTTCACATTCTCTATGTTCGCCCTGCGGATGCTTTCTCGAAGGTCGCGCAAACGACTGAAGCAGGCTCTCACTACCTTCTCATCAGGTGTGAAAGCCCCGATGGTCATCAGCCCTTTCACGGATATATGCTTAAAGTGGGATATTTTTTCGACAAGGTCAATACAATCTTCGGGGGCTCGGCCGAATTTGGTGTCCTCTTGTGATGTGTTGACCTCTATGAGCACATCCATCTGCTTGCCTGCCTCGGCTGAGTTCCTGTCTATCTCCTGGGCCAGCTCCAAAGAATCGACTGACTGGATCATGGCGAAGAGGGCTACAGCCTTCTTGGCTTTGTTGCGCTGGAGGTGACCGACCATGTGCCAGGTGACACCTCTGACATGGTCCGCCTTTCGAGCGGCCTCCTGCACCTTATTCTCACCCACGAGCCGGATACCCGCATCAACACCTTGCTGGATGCGCGCCGCTGGAACGGTCTTGGTGACGGCGACCAGGGCGATCTCAGCAGGGCTTCGCCCGGCGCGCGCGCAAGCACGCTGGATTCGCTCGTTCACCTCTTTCAGCCGCTCACTGATCGCTGGCATGATATTTTGGCTCGAGCCTGCTCTTTCTTCAGCTCTTCGATTGTGGACACTGCAATATCGATTCGCTTGGCACTCACGTCACTTTCGAACCCCTGGCAACCCCAGGTCACTGCTTTGACTTAGGAGGCTTGAAACATTTTCTGCACCTGGGCTCATAGGCTTCACCGGAACCCACAACTATTCTCTCATCACTTTCAATGAGCCGCTGGGTCTTGTTTGCGGGCCCGCCGCAGACCATGCACACGGCCATGGTCTTGGTGATGCTCTCCGCCAGAGCGAGGAGCTGCGGAATGGGTTCGAACGGGTTTCCGCGAAAGTCCTGGTCGAGGCCGGCGACGATCACGCGCCTGCCGTCATTGGCCAGCGCTTCACAGATCTCGACGAGGCCTTCGCTAAGAAACTGAGCCTCATCGATGCCGATCACCTTGGTGTCACCTCTCACGTGCTCGAGTATGTCGCGCGCCGCCTTCACCTTGGTGCATTCGATTTTTCTTGCATCATGGGAGACGATGTCATCTGGGCTATATCTGTCATCGATCTCGGGCTTGAAGGCCTGGACCTTTTGCCTGGCAATGATCGCCCGGCGGAGCCGCCTTATAAGTTCCTCGCTCTTGCCGCTGAACATGCTGCCGCATATGACTTCTATCCCGCCTTGCTCATGATCCATATTGCGTTTCCTTCTTTTCAAGGAGTGGGGCTTGAGGAAACCTGGAAATCTCTGATAGAGATTTGTAAGGGAAGTGTAGTCGAGAGCACGGGTTTAGTCAACACAAAATGAGACAATGAACCACTGATCATTCTCATGTTCCTTACATCTCACAATTGGTCTCACCGGACTATGAAATAAGCCAGAGCCGATATCGCGGCTGAGCAGGGAATCGTAAGGATCCAGGCCCAGATGATTCGCCCGGCGACTCCCCACCCGACCGCGCTCAGGCGCTTGAGCGAACCCACGCCCATGATAGATCCTGTGATGGTATGTGTGGTGCTCACGGGGATGCCGAGTCTCGATGAGATGAAAAGCGTGATGGCGGCGCCGGCCTCTGCGCTGAACCCATCAACGGGTTTAAGCTTGGCAATCTTCTGCCCCATCGTCTTGACGATACGCCATCCGCCGAACACAGTTCCGAGCGCAATGGCGGAGTGGCAAGCGACCACAACCCAGAGAGGAATATGGAATTTGCCTCCGAGGAGTCCCGCACTGAAGAGCAGACTCGCAATGATACCCATCGTCTTCTGCGCATCGTTGGTGCCGTGCCCCATACTGTAAAATGCCGCGGACACCAGTTGGCCTTTCCTGAAAATGTGATCCACCTTCAAGGGGGCGCTTCTGCGGAATATCCTGTAGACGCAGACGCCCACCGTGAGTCCCAAGACCAGCCCCACGATCGGGGAAACAAATATGAACGTGACTGTCTTGAGAATGCCGTGCAATACGAGGGCGCTCGGCCCCGCCTTCACCAGCGCAGCGCCTATCAGGCCGCCGATCAGCGCATGGGAAGAGCTTGTGGGCAGGCCAAGATGCCAGGTGATGATATCCCAGGTGCATGCGCCCACGAGGGTGCCGAAGATCACACCCTTATCCACGATAGCGATATCGATGATGCCTTTGCCGATGGTGTTGGCGACGTGCAATCCGAAGAACAGGAAGGCGATGAAGTTGAAGAAGGCCGCCCATAGCACGGCGACGCGGGGCGAGAGCACGCGGGTGGAGACGACGGTTGCGATGGAGTTCGCCGAATCATGAAACCCGTTCAGAAAATCAAAGGTGAGCGCAAGGGCTATGAGGAGGAGCAGGCTTAAGGTCATGGACTAGGCCTGTTTGACGATTATGGCTTCCACCGCATTGGCGACGTCTTCGCAGATATCGAGGACCGTCTCGGCGTCTTCATATATTTCTTTCCACTTGATGACGGTGATGGCGTTTTTTTCCGTTTCGAAGAGCTCTGCGATGGACTTGTCCCTCATCGAATCACCAAGATCCTCAAGCTGATTGATTTCCACACAGCTCCGCAAGACGGACTTGGCATTCTTCATGTTCCTGAGCCCCTTCACGGCAGAGGCCACGCAGAGGACCGATTTCTCTATCACCGAAGCGAATTCCACGAGATTCTTATTGACGCCAATGAGATTGTAGGTCTTGAGCTTTCCCACCATTGTATGGATCACGTCGATAACGTCGTCCAGTTCCTTGGCCAGGGAATGGATGTCTTCGCGATCGAAGGGCGTTATGAAGGTCTTGTTGAGCTTGTCAATCAGCGCATACGTGGTCTCGTCTCCCTGGTGTTCGATCTCTTCCATTCTCTTGACCGCCGTCTCATCCACGATGCCATTTGACACCAGTTCCTTGAAGAGGCCAGCTGCTTCGATCGCAGCATCGGCCTGCTTTTCGAAAAGGCTGAAGAAGTCAGAACTCCTGGGAAGAAATCTGGAAAACATGAAGCTCTCCTTTACCTACACTCGAGACAGATCCTCTTCATCCAGCGAGACAAGTGCTGATACCGGCACGGCGGGTAAGAACCTCCTATCGGCCTGGGGCCGGCCGCAGGTTCTAGACCCAAGCCTTTCGCCGGATTGTCCATCACATTGGTATGGCAATTCAAGTCCAAACTGCGGGTGTGCCTGTCTACCCTCGGCTATCTCGCGCCCGTGTCAACGGGAAACAGCCTGAGATTCCAGTAGTTGAGGCCGCCGTCAGTGATGTCGCGCACTTCGGGCCCCACCTTTTCGCCGGGCATGGGTGGGCTGACGTAGAGAAATCTCGTGTAGTTGTGGTCTCTCAAGACCGACACCAGTTGGTCAAGCTGCTGCTGCGACTGGATGCGGAAGATGAGTTTCCGGTTGAACTGGGTGTAAAGCTCCTGCCCGAGCCACCACTGGTCCGTGACAATCACCTCCTCCGGAGCCTTTGCGATTTCTTGATTCAGGCGATACGAGAAATCCATCTTGCGATCAAGAATGCTGATGGAGTAGACCTGGGCTGCGAGGCTCACGAGAGCGACGAGAGCAACAACGGCGGCCTGCAATCCCTTTCCCTTTTGCCATGAGGTCCGGCTCCGGGAGGCCAAGATCCCGCAAGGGGGACATTCCGGTGCCTGGTTTTCGGAAGTTTGTCTCCCGGGAGTTTGGCTGTCGGGAGGCTTGTTGCGGGGAATCTCGCTATGGGGAAGATTGTTGGCGGAAGGCTCGCTGCCGGGAGGTCGCTTTGCGGAAGGCTTGCCTTTGGATGTCAGGCTCTGCCAATCCGCGAGGTTGGCCGCTGCGAGAGTGGCGAGCAAAGGGTAGAGAATCAGTACGAGCCTGTTTCCCCAGTGGATTCCCCATGAACCCGCCCTCGGAGCAGCCAAGCCGTAAACCACAGCGTAAATGAGGCAGACCAGCCACACAATTTCCCTCAGTCGGAACCCCGTTTGCGGTGTCTCGCCCAATCGCATCTCTGCCGATCGTGTTCCTCCATGCGGCATTTCCGCAGACGGTGCCTGGTCGGTTTGGCTCTCAGCCAACCGCGGCTTGCCAGCCTGCCTCTCCTCCAATGGATTCCCGCCAGTGTAGGTCTCATCCCACTGCGTTTCTCTCTTCGGCATTTCTGCCGAGGCGCAATTGACACGTGGCCTTGCCGTCTGGCGATCGGCAAACCTCAAGAATGCGAATATAAGAACAGGGGCTGCCGGGAAGAGGCTGCTGATGTTGCCCATGCAGGCTATCGGCTTCGCAGTGTGAAAGAAACCCTGATAGATGAAGAGCGAGGCGACGATTGCGGCGAGGCCGTACAGAGGGACTGATAGCCTTGCGGAGCGCCGGGACATCTTCGGGTTCAGGATGAATAGCAGCCAGAACGGCGCGCTCAAGAGAAGCGATGCCCAGACGCTTGCCGAAGAGCCTACGTAGAGGTTATAGAAGACCCGTGGTCTATCCAAGAGGTGTTGCTTGATTCCTGCGGTTGTGAGGAGGAGGGTTTCGAGGTGGTATCCGAACGGGGCGCTGATCGCCTTCCACTGGAATAGCCACAAGGGGACAAGAGTCACTATCGTGCTTGCGATGAAGATAGCCATGGTGCCTAGGCGTTTCCGTGGAGAGTACAGGAATACCACGACAAGAAGTACGGCACTGAGGGCGTAAAGATCGTCTCTGAAATAGATGCCCAGGGCTGAGAGCACGGCACCAATGATCAGGTTGCGTCTTGAATGACCTTCGGGGGAGCAGTTCTTCAAGGTCTGATCTTCCCTGGTCTGGTGTTGCGGGACCCGATCTTTCAAGGCCCGGGCTTCCGGGGTCTGATCTTTCGAGATCTGGTCTTCCGGGCAATGATATCGCGAGGCCTGGCCCCGCAGGATCCGGCCTCTCACGAAGCGAAGGATGAATACAATCCCCCACACGCTCAAGCAGACCGCGATCATGTGTTCCCAGAAAGTCATGCTGTAAAACCAGATCGGGGTCGCGAGCCCCGTGATCAGAATCGCATAGATCTTCGCCCTTCTCCCTGCTTCCAGCGTATCCATCAATCTTGAGATCCCGAGAAGCATCACTATGGAAGAGATCAAGGGAAGCACATAAAGCCCGGGGTAGCCCAACAGCCTGAAGAAGGGAGAAGCCGCTGTTGCGAATACCGGCGAGTAAAGGGAGAAGAGCCGATCGTTCTTGACTACTGCAAACGGATACGAGATCGGGGCGTAGTCGAAGGTCGGATCGATGGCGCGGCCCGGCCAGGCGATTGAGTAATCCGAATAGTCGCTGGCAATTATGTTTTGAAGCAGGATCAGTCTGTTGCCGTTATCGTTTATCCAGATACCGTGGAGCTGGAGAAAGCCCAGGGTCACAAGGTACACCGCGGCGACCAGGATTATGGCCGAGCCAGGTGAGATCAATTTGGATGAAACTGACTTCCGGTGCTTTGCAGGATCCTCCGCGCCTGAGACCATGGTGAGATTGTACCCGGCCGAGGAACCATGTCAAACCTTTTGGCTGGCGGGCTTGCCCAACTGGTGAAGAGCAGAGCAGGACAAGGCAGATCCGACTTGAGCCTGTCGCTCCAGATATCGGCAAGCCGTACTACCTTGCGCGCACTTCCACGGATATCCTGGCCCTAATAGAAACACCCCCCGATTCGGAGGGTGGTTCGAATTCTTTGCGTTGGTGGACACGGACGCAAACAATTCGAACCGTGTCCCAGGTGCCGTTTGAGGTGTCGCTACTTCAAGCGGCCCGACTTTCAGTGTACCAGAACATCGCCCGCAAGGCAATGCACTTAAACGATCTCGGTCTGAGCAACTCTGCAATCGCCAGGAGACTTGGGGTGACCGACAAGACCATAGCCAAGGCGATCATGTGGATCCGGCGGGCATGAGCAATGGCTCCTCGGACAGGTGTCCCAAGGCGCGGGGCTGTGGTATTCTGTCTGCAGGACCTCTCGATCGCTGAAATGCCAAGAGGCTGCCAGTCCCTAGCCCGGAACCAGGAGCCTCACGGGGTCACGTGATACTATCTGATCACGACGACCTTTCGAGTGACTACCTCACCACCAGCTTTAATGCTCAGGAAATACAGGCCCTCTGGCATGACAGCATCTGAAGCACCCCTTCCATCCCACCATACGGAATGCGCCCCTCCGGACAATGTTGACTGCATAAGTGCTGCCACAAGCCGGCCATTCACGTCGTAGATGGCCGCGTCGACTTCGGCATCGCCAGCAAGGCTAAACTGAATTTGGATAGCAGACCGAAACGGATTCGGCGCAGACGCAGTAATCGAAAGGCTTCCAGATGGGGTCCCTTCTGCAGTTCCAACACCTGCTTCACATTCAATGCTGAAGAAGGCATCGCTTGAGTCCTCGAAAGATTCCCCTCCGGCGTAGTGTGCAATCACCCTGACCATGCAACTCTCAGATGGAGTAGACGGAACATGCCATTCGTAAGAGAACGTGTTTGGTAATCCATTAGCTATCGATGCAAAGCTATTTCCCGCGTCGGTCGAATAGAGCAGGTCTATTGAGTTCACAGTCGCTGGCGCCATGGTAGTCCAGGCTATTGTGTAGTCCTGCTCAGCTGACAGATCCTCACCCCCATCTGGAGTCTGCAGGAATACATTGGACACATCCATACTAACAGGAACAACCATAAGGTCTTCGTCAGGATCGTTGCTTGTGATAATCAGGTAGGCTGCATAATGACCATAGGTACGACCAGCGGAGTTGAACTCTACAGTGACTGTAGCGCTCTCCTGGGGCAGCACATTACCTGCGGTAGGTACTTCGGAAAGCCAGGGCACGTCAGACATAGGTGACAGCGACACCGCAATGCTAGGATCCCGATACGCGCTCTCGCCGGTGCCTGAATCGACGCCGGACATCAAGAGCCCCCCAACAGCCTCACGGATATAGAACGAGAGGACTTCGACGACTCCGTCATTGTGAATCAGGAGTTGCTTTGACACCTGATCATCGGGAAAGAGATCTGCCTTCACCGCAGCTGGCTCAACCCTGATCTCGGGATCTGTTACCTGGATGGGCCCACTCCTATACGGAGCGTAATCCGCTGTGGGGGATGATGGGTTGTCGTTGTGGTCGAATATGGATGCTTCTATTGACGATTCAATTGTTGTCCCCCACCAGTTGTTCTCAACATCAATAGTGGTCGTCGACGGAGATTGGTAGTCACCAAGATAGAGGGCGTAGTTGTTGTTCCCGTAAATGTCATTATCGTTGATTGTCACTTGTGGGCCTGTACAGGAGCCCACGTCAGTGGATCCAAGAGAGAGGCCTTTGTCACCGTTATGCAAGAAACGATTCATCGTAAGAACCAATACGCAGGGCGGATTTCCACTACCTGCCTCACTTGAAAGGCCAACAGCAAACTTCTGTACCGTGTTGCCGGTGACTTCGACATCGCTCTGGTTTCTTATGTAAACTCCGATTCCATTATTCACGTAGCTGCCGCTCTGCGAAAGCATGTTATTGGAGAGCACAGCCTTCACGTTGGAGCAGTAAATACCGTAACTGTGGTTCCGGACGGTATTCCCAGTGACAGTGCTTCCAGAAGCTATGCTCTCGCAATGGATGGCATCGCCCGAGCCTTCTGAGATAGTGTTACCACTTATTGTGGCTGTAGTCTTGGTAGAATTCCCGCTGATGTAGATGCCCACCGGAGTATTATTGATCACATTGTCAGATATCACCGGACTCGTAGAAAACGAGGTGTTCGCGTCATACCGTATCGCTGTCGAATAGCAGTTCTGAAATGTACAGTGCTGTACCGTTACTGCCGGCGATACACCACTAATCCACAGCGCATTATAGTCGCCACTATAATAGAATCCCCCATACTTGATGCGACAATAATCTATAGTGTTCGCGCTGTTGGTAACCCGGATGTAACCCCAGTCCGACGCAGATGGCGACGAAGCACCGCCATCACCATTCGAATCTCCTCCCTCACTGTCATCCGACTCAGAAGTAAACACCACCTCACTACCAGCTGTCCCCTGCACATCCAAAACGCCCTCCACGAACAGACTCCTCTTCTGATCTGGCCACTGAGTCAGCTGAAACTTTACCACCGTACCAGCAGGAATCGTCAGGGTCGCACCACTGCTTATCGTAAGATCTGCTACTATCTCATAGACCATGAACTCACCATCTGCCAACACCGGCACCCATGCGCCACTCGACGATATGGTCCCAGAAACTCCTATCCCACGACGGATGTTGTTCTGGATAGTGTTCCCACTGTAAACCGGAAACGATGTCCCCTCCTGATACAGTGGGTATGAATTGTAACCCTCTATAGTATTGCTGGAAACTTGGGGAGATGCATTTACGAATCTCATGCACCCCCCAGAAACCATATTGCCACTGATGTTGCTAACGGACTTAATGCTACTGCAGTAAATCGAACTGTTGGTGAGCGTGTTACCACTTATTGTGGCTGTAGTCTTGGTAGAATTCCCGCTGATGTAGATGC
>CAYHHI010000035.1:0-21246 GCA_964356335.1 uncultured bacterium | reverse complement strand
TCTTCTGATCTGGCCACTGAGTCAGCTGAAACTTTACCACCGTACCAGCAGGAATATGAAGTGTACCGGTTGCAGAAATAGTCAAGTCGCCGTTGATCATATAAACGGTATCGGCTGACCAGGTTTCTTGCCCTGAAATCGTTCCACTCACGTACCGTACGGGCAGCGTTGGTCCAGTGGTCGAATAGTCGAAGGTCATTGACGAGCCCTTACTGCTGATACCTGTGAAGTAGAGACGTGTTGCTGCACCCCCATTGGCGTTGGTGGAAGGACTTGTACTCGGAGTGAACTGGGTCTGCGCGTCATCTAATGAGAAAGCGGCATCAGAGGGATCGAGGTCATCATCGCCAGGCCTTTCGACCCATGCACCAAAGTAGCTGTTATTGGGTGGACCGTCATTGAACCAACCGGAGCCATCCGGCATATCCATATCGACATGCGTGAATATGATGCCAGCCTCAGCAATGGACCAGTCATAGTAGCCCGTCTCCTGGCGGTTCTCCACGATGAAGTACTCATTGTTAGAGAACGCCTGGGTTACGTACACGCTTCGAGATTGGTTCTGGTCGAGCTGGTCGACTACGTATTCCCCGCTCGAGGTCAGCTGCGTAGGAGAACACCATCCCACGATCCCATCCTGGAAATGCGCGTTAAGGTCATACTCTAGCAAACCGCATATGTGCGGCGGCCGATTCGAGCCCACATTGGATGCCATGTTGCACCATTGCCCGACAGGTACGCTGTAGTTAGGGTAATCGTCGTAGTCATACAAGTCCGGAGCTCCAAGGTCATGAGTGAACTCATGGGCGAATGTGTTCATGAATTCATACTCGGACAGCATAGTGTATTCGGACACGGTCTTGTCATCCACTGGCTCACCGTCTTCAATCTCCCAGCGGTGCGACCAGATATCATCATCTCCTCCACCTATCATAGTCTGGCCGTTGCCAGCGTGGACAATCATTACGTGGTCGACCACACCATCGGAGTCCGTGTCGTATGGGCCGAAATCGAAGCCGGCAGCGTCCGCCAGTTGCACGGCCTCACGTGCCAGCTCAGATATGCACACGTGGCAGTTATCATTCTTGTGAGTAGTTCTGGAGCATGCGGTCACGGAGCAGTCTTCCCCGTAATAAACCTCGGTTTGACTGCTCGTATGCCAAGTCCCGTTTGCGACCACACCCACAATGCTCAACTGGTCATAAGAGACCTCATCGAAGTAGTCGTGTAGACAGCCCTGGTTCGTACCAAATACCAGCCCAGAGATCGGATTGGAAAAGTACTCTGGTGTATGCGGACCCATTGAGCCCTCGTCAGAGGGTGTGTCTGTGAACTGGATCAAGATCACAACTATCTTCGCAGTGCCAGTTATTGAAGAAAGCGTAACCGTCTTCGGTTCTGCGGTCGGCCGCTGCTCATAGAGAGAACGCAGGATCCTAGCGTCCGGGCGTAGATGTTTCTGTTCGGGAGGCATATCCACGCCGACGACTAGGTTGGAGGATACTAGGTCTCCCGTAGAGTCCTTAGTTGCGTAGACCCAGTATCTGTCGCTACGTCGTAGGATTGTGTAATAGTCTTTGGTCTCATACCAATGATTCCACTCGTCTCCATATAGCCTCGCCTCGAACTCACGCCCATCAGGCTGGCTAAGTTTGGTCACCCAATCCGGGTTTGCCGGAACAGCAGCCGCAGAACCCGCAAGCAGACACAACCCCATCGCTATTAGGAGCGGCACCAACATGCAATTCCTCTGCATAACGCATACCTCCGGGCTGATTCATCACTGAAGGGCTCCAAAAGTGTCGCGATAAATGAGATAATGCTGCCCGCCATGCTATAGAACGCGGAGTTTCACTATCGCAGCGACAATGTCTCATGCAAGACATATGATGGAGCTCCCACCAATACACGCAGAGGATACCACGCTGATTCTCCGATTTCAAGCTCGGTTCGCGGGGAGGCGGGAGATGATGGACGGGCACTCCCGGATGGCCTTACCCCGCCTGCGAAAACTGTCAACCTCGAGAATCTCCCACTTTAGCCAAAGTGGGAAATCTGAGGCTGTCGGCAACTGTTATCATAAAGAGCAGCCTCGTTCGACCCTTGTCCCCAAGAGACACTGTTCAGCAGTATGTGGAGATCGTGTGTGGAGAGCCCTGTTCATCCCCGACCTCCTCTTAAGTGCTTCTTCTTTCTCTCGAAGTCCCGGAAACACAAGATCGTCGTCAACGCCCTGGACCGGCGATTTGTGTCCCGCTATAGACCGCGCAGCGCGCCTTGACACTCCTGCATATTGGTGATACCCTTAGACCAATCTGGCCCAAGCCCAACCTGATTAGCCGTCAACAGGGCCAGGTGCATGTCTTTGGGGCCAGAAAGCAGGGTGAGCACGGCAGCCGCCAGAGTGAAGATGGTAACCAGCAACAGGTGATCCATGGCACGGCTCGAAGACCTAACTCCCGGTGCTACAGTCAAGGGCATCTTGCCCGATGCCCTCATTACCGTCATTGATGTGAAGTGGATCGGCTCGGTCGCAATTGAGCTGACCTACAAAGACTCCACTGGCCGGCTGGGCAACGAGCTCATCTACCGTGACCGGGAGCCGACCCTCGAAGTCGCAACATCCGGCAGGGCCTGGAGCTTCGATGGCGATGGCGACCTTTTCCGCCTCGTAAGCGAAGCGCAACGCATAAGGCTCGCTTATCTCTTCGACCCGCTGCTTGCAGTCCATACTTCCCTGGTCGAGCCTCTCCCCCATCAGATTACGGCCGTCTATGGCGAGATGATTCCTCGCCAACCCCTGCGGTTCCTGCTCGCCGATGACCCAGGCTCAGGGAAAACAATCATGGCCGGCCTCTTCATTAAGGAGCTGATCGCGAGGGGCGACCTTCAGCGCTGTCTCATTATATGCCCGGGCAACCTCGTGGAGCAGTGGCAGGACGAGCTCTACCAGCGCTTCCGCCTGCCCTTTGAGATCATGACTAATGACAGCTTCGAAGCGGCTCGAACGGGCAACTGGTTTGCCGAGAATCCACTTGCCATCTGTCGCCTGGACAAACTGAGCCGAAACGAGGACATCCAGGCGAAGCTCCGCTCTACTGACTGGGACCTGATTGTGTGTGACGAAGCCCACAAGATGAGTGCCCATTATTTCGGTGGCGAGATTACATACACGAAGCGTCACAGGCTCGGCCAGATACTCTCATCCGTCACTCGCCACTTCCTACTACTCACGGCCACCCCCCATAACGGCAAGGAGGAGGATTTTCAGCTGTTCATGGCGTTGCTGGATGGGGACCGCTTTGAGGGACGATTCCGCGATGGGGTCCATACCACGGATGCATCCGACCTCATGCGGCGTCTCGTGAAGGAACAGATGGTCAAGTTCGATGGGACACCGCTCTTTCCTGAGCGGCGTGCCTACACGGCCAACTACACGCTTTCGGAAGGCGAGGCGAGTCTCTACAAGCAGGTGACGGACTATGTCCGGGAGGAGTTTAACCGAGCGGAGGCCCTGGAGAACGAAGGCCGCAAAGGCACAGTGGGATTCGCTCTCACTATTCTACAGCGGCGGCTGGCGTCATCCCCAGAGGCCATCTACCAATCACTCCGACGCAGGCGGGAGCGCCTTGAAAGAAGACTCCGCGAGGAGCAGCTTTTGAGTCGCGGGGCCCGCGCCGGAATCGACTTCAACACAGGTCTCCCTCTCTACAATGCCGACGACCTTGACGACGTGGAAGACTCACCTGATGCTGAGGTTGAAGAGACCGAGGAAGTGGTCGTTGACCAGGCCACCGCTGCTCGCACGATCTCCGAGCTCCAGGCGGAAATCGCAATTCTCAAGGGTCTTGAGGACACAGCGCTCAAGGTCCGGCAGTCGGGGACGGATCGCAAATGGGAAGAGCTCTCGGAGCTGCTTCAAGACAACAAAGAAATGTTTGACGCCAACGGCCATCGTAGGAAACTGATTATCTTCACTGAACATAAGGATACGCTCAACTACCTGTGGAATCAGATCAGCTCCTTGCTGGGCCGGCCCGAAGCCATTGTCACGATCCACGGCAGCATGGGGCGGGAGCAACGGAAAAAAGCCGAGCAGGAGTTCACTCAGGACAAGGATGTCGAGATCCTGGTCGCCACAGATGCGGCAGGTGAGGGTATCAATCTCCAGCGCGCGCACCTGATGGTCAACTATGACCTACCCTGGAATCCAAATCGTATAGAGCAGCGCTTTGGCCGCATCCACAGGATTGGCCAGACTGAGGTGTGTCACCTTTGGAACATGGTCGCGAAAGAAACGCGCGAAGGCGAAGTTTACCATCGTCTGCTTGAGAAGCTTGAGGAGGAGCGCAAGGCCCTTGGCGGCCAGGTGTTTGATGTCCTTGGGCGTTTGACCTTTGAGGACAAGCCCCTGAAGGACCTCCTGCTTGAGGCCATAAGATATGGAGACCGGCCTGAAGTGCGCGCCAGGCTGACCTGTGTCATCGACGAGGCGCTTGACCGCGACCATCTCCGGAAGCTACTTGAAGAGCGGGCTCTCGTCAGAGACTCCATGGATGCCCGAGTAGTGCAGCAGGTTCGGCAGGATATGGAGCGCGCAGAAGCCCGCAGGCTCCAGCCGCACTTCATCGCCTCCTTCTTCATGGAAGCCTTCAAGATGCTTGGCGGCACGATGAGAGAACGGGAGCCTAAGCGTTATGAGATCACGCATGTTCCGGGCGCGATCCGCAATCGCGATCGGGCTATCGGCACACGTGAACCCGTCCTCGCCAAGTACGAGAGGATGACTTTCGAGAAGGATCTCATCAGTGTCACGGGAAAGCCCGTGGCTGCATTTGTGTGTCCTGGGCATCCCCTACTGGACTCTACGATTGATATCGTAATCGAGCGCCATCGCGACCTTCTCAAGAGGGGTGCGGTCCTCGTGGATGAAAGTGATCGGTCTGGGAACATCCGCGCACTGGTCTACCTCGAGCATTCAATCCAGGATGCACGTACAGACCGTTCCGGTCAACGGCGGGTCGTCTCGCGCCAGCTTCAGTTTGTGGAGGTGGGTAAGGACCACAGCGTCGGGTCGGCCGGGTATGCTCCTTATCTAGACTATCGGGCCCTGAGATCTGACGAGCAGAGCCTACTCGCCCAAATCGAGGAACCGGCGTGGCTCCGGGATGAGCTCGAATCATTGGTTGTGTCGCATGCTGCTGAGCACTTGGTTCCTCAGCATCTCGCGGAAGTGCGCAGGCAGAAGGAGGACCTGATTGACGGCACGATGAAGGCGGTCAAGGACCGCCTGACGAAGGAGATTGCCTACTGGGACCACCGAGCGGCACAGCTTAAGGAAGAAGAGTCAGCGGGCAGAGCGAACGCGAGATTGAATTCAGCCCTCGCGAGGCAAAGGGCGGATGAACTTGCGACCAGACTCGAAAGGCGGATGAGAGAGCTGGAGATGGAACGCATCATATCACCTCTGCCGCCGGTTGTGCTCGGAGGCGCGATGGTGATACCGGGCGGACTCCTGGCCAAACTCAAGGGTATCCCAATTGAGCCGGGCACATTTGCGCAAGAGACAGCCGAGGTGGAAGCTCGAGCCATGGCCGCCGTTATGGACACCGAGATGCGCTCGGGCTATAGGCCCAGAGATGTCAGCGCAGAGAAGAGGGGATACGACATCGAATCTGCGGTCCCACAGACGGGGCAACTCAGATTCATCGAAGTCAAAGGGCGTGCTCGCGGGGCAACAACCGTGACGGTATCCAAGAATGAGATCCTGACCGGTATCAACAAGCCAGAGGATTTCATTCTTGCGGTGGTCGTGGTTGACGGCGAGAAGGCAGTGCCCTACTACATTCGCCGGCCATTCCAACGTGAACCGGATTTCGGTGTTACAAGCGTCAACTATGACGTGGCCAAGCTACTAAAGATGGGACAGGCAATACAATGAATGAGCGGGTGCAGCAGCTGGAAGTCTGGATGCATGCCAAGGAAGACGAGCACTTCGAGTTCAAGCAGGCCTCACGAAGGTATGACTTCGAAGAGCTCGTCAAGTACTGTGTGGCCATCGCAAATGAGCGTGGGGGCGTGATTGTACTGGGAGTTACCGACAGGCCCCCACGCAGCGTGGTCGGTACTCAGGCCTTTGGCAATCTCGAGAGAACCGTGGCCGGTATCATCGAGCGTGTCCATCTTCGCATTAACGCTGAGGAGATCATCCACCCCAATGGCCGGGTGCTTGTGTTTCATGTGCCCTCGCGGCCCATAGGCATGCCCGTGCACTATAAGGGCCGCTACTTCATGCGGGCGGGTGGTAGCCTCGCGCCGATGCTCCCGGATATGCTGAAACGTATCTTCGATGAGTCTGCCCCTGATTACACCGCTGAGATCTGCCCCAAGGCCACCCTTGATGATCTCGATTCTGATGGTATCGAGGACTTTCGAAACCGATGGATGGACAAGTCGGGCAACGAGAACCTGCGTACTGGTGATGCTCAACACTTGCTTTCTGACGCTGAACTCCTCACTCGCGATGGCCTCACCTACGCAGCCCTTATCCTATTCGGGAGAAGAGACGCCCTGGGGCGGCTGCTTCCTCAGGCCGAAGTGATAGTTGAGTATCGCTCCAGCGATGTTACTGGGCCCGCGCAGGACCGCTACGAGTTTAGGCAAGGCTTCTTCTCCTTCTATGACAAGTTATGGCAGATTATCAGCCGGCGGAATGACCGCCAGCATTTCCAGGACGGACTATTCATGAGGGATATCCCTACCTTCAACGAAGGTGCGGTCCGCGAGGCGATTCTGAATGCCATTAGCCATCGTGAGTATCGGCTGGGCGGTTCCGTCTTTGTGCGTCAGTACCCGCGCCGACTGGAGATCGTAAGCCCCGGTGGATTTCCCCCCGGTATCACGGCGGAAAACATCCTCTGGGAGCAATCTCCCCGAAATCGCAGGATTGCCGAAACTCTCGGGAAGTGCGGTCTTGTCGAGCGTTCCGGCCAAGGCATGAACCGGATCTACGAAACATGTATAATGGAGAGCAAACCGAGGCCAGATTTCGCTCGGACGGATGCCTACCACGTTTCACTCACCTTGCACGGCCAGATACAGAATCCTGAGTTCCTTCGATTCCTCGAAAGGCTTGGCGGGGAACGCCTCAGATCCTTTGCAACCGAGGACCTCCTGGTGATAGATCACGTCTTCCGCGAGGAACCCGTGCCCGAGGCTATCAGGAGTCATCTTCCGAAGCTTGTTGACAGCGGGATTATCGAGCGTGTCAGCCGGGGGCGGGGGACGCGGTATGTCTTGTCGCGCCAGTTCTACGGTTTTATCGGGAAAAGGGGCATCTACACCCGAAAACGGGGTCTGGATCGAGAGACCAACAAGACCCTTCTGCTGAAGCATATATCTGAGAACGACAGGAGTGGTAGCAGGTTTCCCGAGGTTGCTCAGGTGCTACCCGGGCTTTCTGCGAACCAGATCAAATCCCTGCTTAAGGAACTGAAAGAGGAAAGCCGCATAGAGTGTGTAGGAAGAACCCGTGCCGGGGTTTGGCATCCTTGTCGTAGGAAGGACGGCTTAGGAACGGAACCCAAATGAATCCTAATTTGCCATGGAGATAACATATTGATTTAAAATATCTTTTGGATATTGGGATTGGGTCAAATTGGATTAAAGAATAAGTGGAAAACCCAATAGGAAAATCCGACGGGAAGAACTAGCAGGAACATGGATAATCCGAATCATCGCAGGAAACTGATTGAGGTGGCACTGCCGCTGGAGGCGATCAACAAGGCCGCGGCGCGCGAGAAGTCTATCCGACACGGGCATCCAAGCACACTGCACCTATGGTGGGCACGGCGGCCCCTGGCAGCAGCGCGGGCTGTGATCTTCGCCCAGATGGTGGACGACCCCTCAGCCAACCCTGACCTTTTCCCTACCGAGAAGAAACAGGAGAAGGAGCGCCAGCGGCTGTTCCGCATCATCGAAGACCTGGTGCTGTGGGAGAACACCACCAATGAGGAGGTGCTGGAGCGGGCACGGGCAGAGATATGGGAATCCTGGCGGCGAGCCTGTGCCCAAAATGCCGACCATCCTCGCGCCAAGGAGCTCTTTGATCGCCGCAAACTACCCGCTTTCCATGATCCCTTCGCGGGTGGCGGGTCGTTACCCTTGGAGGCCCAGCGGCTCGGGCTGGAAGCCTACGCCAGCGACTTGAACCCTGTTGCGGTACTCATCTGCAAAGCAATGATTGAGATCCCGCCCAAGTTTGCGGGAAGACCCCCGGTAAACCCCGAGGCGCGCAAGGAAAAGACGCTGCTTGCTCACGAGTGGAAGGGTGCGCAGGGTCTCGCCGAGGATGTCCGCTACTACGGCCAGTGGATGCGCGACGAGGCCGAGAAGCACACCGGCCATCTTTACCCGAAGATCGAGGTCACCGCCGAGATGGCAAAGGAACGGCCGGACCTGAAGCCACTGGTGGGCCGCAAGCTCACCGTAATCGCCTGGCTCTGGGCACGCACGGTGAAGAGCCCCAACCCGGCCTTCGCGCAAGTTGACGTGCCGCTCGCGTCCACCTTCATGCTCTCCACTAAGCCGGGCAGGGAGGCCTACGTCGAGCCAGTGATCCAGGACAGCGGCTACCGCTTCACGGTGAGGGTGGGCAAGCCAAAGGATCCGGAGGCAGCCAAGAACGGCACCAAGCTCTCTCGCGGGGCGAACTTCCAGTGCCTGATGTCGGGCACCCCGATAGCGGGCGACTACATCAAGGCCGAGGGTAAGGTTGGGCGCATGGGCGCGCGGCTGATGGCCATCGTCGCCGAGGGAGAGCGCGGACGGGTGTATCTTGCGCCCACGCGGGAACACGAAGAAATCCCACGGAAGGCGAAGCCAGAGTGGAAGCCCGAGAACGAACTCATCGGCAAATGCCGCGATCAATTACCGCTTTACGGGATGAACACTTTCGCGGATATTTTTACCCCCCGCCAGATCGTGGCGCTGACGACCTTCTCCGACCTGGTGCAGGAAGCGCGCGAGCAGGTGAAGCGCGATGCGCTGGCTGCCGGCCTGCCCGACGATGGCAAGCCCCTGCGCGACGCCGGAAGCGCCGCGCAGGCCTATGCCGACGCGGTGGGGATGTATCTGGGGATTGCAGTCAGCCGAACGACTAACACGATTAATTCCCTCGCAGTTTGGTCCCAGAGTAGAGAGCAGAGCGTCAACCTGTTCAGCCGGCAGGCAATCCCCATGGCTTGGGATTTTCCTGAGGTTAGCCCGTTCGGGGGAGCAGCAGGCGATTTTGGCGCAACTACTGCTTCAGTAGCCAAGACGATCTCACTTGCATCAGATCGCTTTGCGTGGATTTCTCAGGCGGATGCCCGAACCCAGGACATTTCGAGATGGAAGGTGGTCTCCACCGATCCCCCCTATTATGACAACGTCTGCTACGCTGACCTGTCGGACTTCTTCTACGTTTGGCTGCGGTGCTCGCTGAAGCCTATCTTCCCCGATCTCTTCGCCACGCTCGCCGTGCCGAAAGCCGAGGAGCTGGTGGCCACGCCCTACCGCCATGGCAGCAAAGAGAAGGCGGAGGTGTTCTTTCTGGCTGGTATGTCAGAGGCCATGCACCGCCTCGCCGAGCGGGCTCACCCGGCCTTTCCGGTCACCATCTACTATGCCTTCAAGCAGTCGGAGACTCAGAGCGACGAGGGCACCGCCAGCACAGGCTGGGAAACCTTCCTCGACGCCGTGATACGCGCCAGCTTTGCGATCAGTGGTACCTGGCCGATGCGGACCGAGCGGCCAACGGGGGTCAAGACCGGCACTAACGCTCTCGCCTCTAGCGTCGTCCTTGTCTGTCGCCCACGCGCAGCGAACGCGCCCACCGTCACGCGTGGCGAGTTCGTCACCGCGCTCAAGGTCGAACTGCCCGCAGCGGTCGCCCACCTGCAAGCGGGCAACATCGCCCCGGTCGACCTGGCACAGGCGGCCATCGGCCCGGGCATGGCGATTTACACGCGCTATGCCAAAGTGATCGATGCCCAGGGCAAGCCGCTTCCGGTACGGGCGGCGCTTGCACTCATCAATCAGACCCTTGACGAGGTGCTGGCCCAGCAAGAGGGTGATTTCGATACCGATACCCGCTGGGCACTGGCGTGGTTCGAGCAGTCAGGCTTCGCGGGGGGCGAGTATGGAGTAGCCGAGACGCTCAGCAAAGCTAAGAATACCAGCGTTGCAGGCATGGTCGAGGCGGGCATGCTGGCCTCCAGCCGCGGCAAGGTGCGTTTGCTGAAGCCAAGCGAACTCCCCGCAGACTGGGACCCGGCCAGCGACCCGCGCTTGACGGCGTGGGAGATAGTCCATCATCTGATCCGTGCTCTGGAAGCTGGCGGCGAGTCTGCAGCGGCAGAACTGGCAGATAAACTCGGAAGCAAGGGGGACACATCCAAAGAGCTCGCCTATCGCCTCTACACGATCTGCGAACGGAGGAAGTGGGCCCAGGAGGCCTTGGCATACAATAGCCTCGTCATCGCCTGGCCGGACATAGCAAAGCTGGCACAGACGGCGGGCAGACGCGGCGAAGCACCACAACAAGATATGTTCAATCGAGGGTAGGTAAGAGATCATGGCAAAGACAAACCGGGATCGGGTGGGCGAGGCGCTCGAGGCCCTGAAGAAGGGGCTTGCGCCTTTTGTCGAGCGAGAAATGAAGGTGGTCTACGGGCAGAGGTGGAAGGACGAAGCCCTCAAGTCGTTCTCCGATTCCGGTGGAACTAGTCGGAAGATCGACCTGATGGATCCCCAGGTCACCCTCGTCGTTATGTGGGACCGTTGGAACCTCGTATTCAAGAATATCCTCGGCCATGCTGAGCGCAGCCTAGTGGGCGAGATTAGAGACATGCGCAATCGCTGGGCACACATGGAGAACTTCAGCACGGATGACACCTATCGTGCCCTGGATAGTATTGGGCGGCTGCTTGCAGCGGTGTCTTCCCCACAGGCGGAGATCATAGAGAAGCAGAAGATGGAGTTGCTTCGTCTGCGGTTCGAGGAGCAGCGACGGTCCGAGGCTCGCAAGAGCGCGATTCTAGCTATCGGCGGGCAGCCAGCAGCCAATCTGAAACCCTGGCGAGAGGTCGTGACACCCCATCCCGACGTTGCCTCGGGGCGCTACCAGCAGGCCGAGTTTGCAGCAGACCTCTGGCAAGTCTACCTCGGCGAGGGCGCGGATGAGTACAAGAACCCTACCGAGTTCTTCCGCCGCACATTCCTCACAGAGGGACTCCGACAGCTTCTTGCCAACGCGGTAACACGCTTGGCCGGCCAGGGCGGCGATCCTGTCGTCGAGCTTCAGACCAATTTCGGCGGGGGCAAGACTCACTCCATGCTTGCGCTCTACCACCTCTTCTCGGGTGTCCCACCGACGGATCTCCCGGGGATAGACGACGTGCTTGAGCAGGTTGGCGTAAAGGTTCCGTCTGGTGTCAAACGTTGCGTAATTGTTGGAACGAGGATCTCGCCCGGGCAGCCAGTTAAGAAGTCGGACGGGACAGTGGTACGCACGCTTTGGGGAGAGATTGCCTGGCAGCTAGGAGGCAGGGCTGGATATAACCTTGTCAAGGAGGCTGACGAGACGGCTAGCAATCCTGGAGATGCCCTACGGGAGATTCTCAACCGGTATTCGCCATGCCTCATCTTGATTGACGAGTGGGTTGCTTATGCAAGGCAGCTTCATGATAACACTGCTTTGCCCGGTGGCACATTCGACACGCAGTTCACGTTCGCCCACGCTCTAACTGAAATAGTCAAATCGGCCAAGTCAGCACTCCTGGTTGCGAGCATACCCGTCTCGGATATCGAGATAGGAGGCACCTGGGGTCAGGCGGCATTGTCCCGCCTGAAGAATGTTGTGGGCAGGGTCGAGGCCTCGTGGCGGCCAGCAAGCCAAGATGAGGGTTTCGAGATTGTGCGCCGACGTCTATTTCAGCCGATCACTGATCCCGCACTTTTTGTTGAACGTGATCAGGTTGCTCGCGCGTTCTGCGACATGTACGGCACACAGCGCGGGGAGTTCCCCATGGGGTGCCGGGAAGGCGACTACGAGCGAAGGCTCCAAGCGGCCTATCCGATACATCCCGAGCTCTTCGATCGTCTTTATAACGACTGGTCTACACTCGAGAAGTTTCAGCGCACACGAGGCGTGCTAAGGCTTATGGCGGCTGTCATTCATAGCCTCTGGGAGCGTCAGGATAACAACCTGCTCATCTTGCCCGCCACCGTACCAATAGACGATCCTCAGGTACAGTTCGAGCTCACACGCTACCTTGAAGATCAGTGGGTGCCGGTGATCGAAAAAGATGTGGATGGACAGCGCTCGCTTCCGCTTGCAATTGATCGGGAGAATCCGAATCTGGGGCGCTATTCCGCTTGCCGCCGTGTGGCTCGAACCATTTACATGGGTTCGGCGCCCACACAGCGTGCGGCGAATCGGGGGATCGAGGATAGACAGGTGAAGCTAGGCTGCGTCCAGCCAGGTGAGAGTGCAGCTGTCTTTGGCGACGCTCTTCGCCGCCTGACCGATAAGGCTACGTACTTGTATGTAGATGGCCAGCGATACTGGTACTCGACCCAACCGACGGTAGCGCGCCTTGCGGAAGACCGCGCCAGCCAAGTGCATGAAGCAGATGCGATGGGTGAGATAGAAAAACGGTTGCGCAGCCAGGCCAAGACAAGAGGAGACTTCGCCAAGGTACATGCCTGCGCCCCGGGCGCCGACATCCCTGAAGAGCAGGAGGCTCGCCTGGTTATACTCGGCCCTGGGAGTCCCCACATAGGTAAGGATCAGGGCAGCCCGGCAAGAGCGGAGGCTGCCGCGATCCTTGAATCGCGCGGATCCAGCCCTCGGACCTGCAGGAACACTCTGGTGTTCTTGGCCGCTGACTCGAACCGCTTGAAGGAATTGGATATGGCAGTCCGCCAGTATCTGGCCTGGAGATCAATATGGGACGAGCGCGAGTCGCTTAACCTGGATGCCTTCCAATCCCGGCAGGCCGAGACTAAGTACCACGGTGCTGATGACACTGTAGAGGCACGGTTACCCGAGGCTTACATCTGGCTACTGGTTCCCGGGCAGCAGGACCCAAAGGGGTCCATCGACTGGACCGAGATCAGGCTGCAGGGGCAGGATTCCCTGGCTGTACGGGCATCCAAGAAACTCCGAACTGAGGAGATGCTCTTCACGCAACTGGGTGGAGTTAGGTTGCGACATGAGCTCGACCGCGTGCCATTGTGGCGTGGCGATAACGTCAGCGTGAAGCAGCTTATCAGTGACTTCGCGACTTACCTATACCTACCTCGGTTGAAAGATGAGAATGTCCTTCTGGCAGCGATCCAAGACGGAGTCGGAAGGCTGACCTGGAAGGATGAGGCTTTCGCATACGCTGAGGGGTGGGACGAGGCAGGGAAACGATACCTCGGACTATCGGCCGGTAAGAACGTCAGGATCTTGGCTGACGGGAAGGATCTGCTCGTCAAGCCGGAAGTCGCTGCGAAAGAGATGGAGGCAAAGGCACCTGCGGGTACCGCAGCTGGCCCGGAGAGCGGTGGGGTACCAGGCCTGGAGGCTGGTGCTACTGACAAGGGTGGTGCTGGTCAGGCCGGGACCGTCGCGCCACCCGTCCGTGTCATTCGGAGATTCCACGGATCGGTGAAGCTCGATTCTGTACGTGTCGGGCGGGACGCCGCGCGGATTGCCGAGGAAGTCGTCCAGCACCTTACCGGGCAGGTCGGTGCCGATGTTGATGTGACGCTCGAGATCCAGGCCCGCCTGCCCGAAGGTGTCCCTGAGAAGATGGTCCGCGACGTGACCGAGAACTGTCGCACCCTCAAGTTCGAGAATTATGGGTTTGAAGAGGAATAGTGCTGGCTCCTAGCGAGGACCCAGTGGATAACTGGAAGAATCAATAAGATCAGAGGAGACCCGAATGCCCACCGGCGCAGAGACCGTCTCGACAGCCCTGAAGGACGAAAAGGTCAACATCTGTGCGATGACCCTTGGAATCAGTAGAAAGGAGAATCCCCATCAGATCATGCTGTGTAAGAAGGAGCCTCTTGCAGATGTGCCCTATTTGCTCTGTCCCAAGAATAGCGAACCGGAGTACGAATTCTCCGCGCTGGGAAGGCAGTACTCACAGGAAATCCGCACCATACCCTTCCAGTTCCGGTTCATTGGAAAGGTCGACAGGCAAATCAAGTTTAACATACGTGAGTCAATCTTCGACGGCCTCTGCGGACAGGGCTACTTTGATCTCTGGCCAGCAAGTGAGCCAATGGCCTACTTCAGGACTGGGAAAAGCCGCACTCCTATGAGATTTGGCTACATCGCGCTCTTCAGGGTCTTCGAGACGGTTAGGGCAGTCCCTGATACCGTCGTCCGGGATAGCCACGGCTGGAAGCTCCGCCAGCCTTTATTCGAGCTTAGCAAGCCGGTTCCCGTGGAACTCGCCCGCCCGGTGATCCCAGACGAGGAGTTTGAATCGATCGTCTCGGACATAACCAGAATAGTTGGTAGTGCCGCGATCGACATCATCAGGTAGATCCCTGAGATTCCATTACGTACTCACTCTCGCGGGTCGTGTCAACTTGGAGAGCCAATACAGTGACCTGCGGCCCATAGAGATTGCACGCCCTGGATGCGTTCACGCGTGAGTTCGCGGATGGAACGGGTAGTCTTTCAGACACACGCGCGGGACCGGCACAGGCAGGCTTGCATTCAGTTACCATCATCGTGTGGTTCCTCACCCCCTGTTTCCGCCTTTGTTAGTTCGAACAGGAGACTAGCGTACTTGGCCATGAAGGTGTTCGGCAACTCTGCTCCGAGTCCACCGAAGTGCTCCGCCATGCCATCTTTCTGACCGATCACCTGGCCACTCCGCCAATAACTCTGAAGTAAGTCATATAGGCTTGCCCGGTGGTCTGCAGCTATTTCTACCGCTAGCTCAAACGCGTCGAGGCCCATTAGACAGTATGGATACTCATATCTGTTGAGGAAGTGATCGGGCCGCTTGTCCAGCAGCAATCTGACAACCTCTGGTAGAAAGTGCACTCCCTCGCCCATGACAACCCAACATATCGGTGTCCTCGACCGGGTGGACTCGATGTCGCTCTGATAGTCGCGATACTCCGCAAGTCCCGCATAGAGATCACGGATCTTCGTGGGGAGCTTTGCCAACCCCTCGAACACTCGCTCCAGATCGCGAAGCAGTGCGTCGCTGACGGGCGCCAATCTAGTTGCCGCCGTTATGTGCTTCGCCTTGGACTCCAAGGCTACGAGCCATTTCCCAGACCCATCAATGACCGTAAGATCCGGGCCATCACACCTGTTCTTGCCTCTGTGATATTCGGTTTCGGGGATGCAAACTAGCCAGGGGAGTCTTTCCGAAATCATCTGAGTGATGTAGATCTCTTGAATCGACCCGAATATCTCGTTGAATTCGTTATTCGGGTAGGCCTCTTGGAGCATGAAACGAAGCCCGCCCGCCAGGGCGTGCTCAAGGTATCGGAAGTTTGGAACTGTGTACTTGTTCTGATCAATCTCGATTACAGGATACCGCTCCAACGGGCTGACTCGGTCGGAAAGATACCCTTGTGAGAAAACCGGTTCGTCCCGGATTATGTCCCGCAGCTTCCGCGTTGGGGCAGACACCAGTCGCAGGAAAGCATTGATCTTGCTCGCGCAGAAGACCAGGCTACCAGGAATAATGAGGTTTTCCGTCCTGAAGACAAGCTCTCGCCGCTTATCCTTCGCTCGATCGATTGCCTTTCCAAACACCCACGCCCGTGCTTCGTTCCCGCGAATCCCAGCCTTCTGTGCCTTCTCTATGTGCTTGCGCTCCTCGGCAGTTATCCTGAAGTGCATGTTATAGATATCCATGTACAGGGTAAAGACACCGAATCCTATCATTAGATAGTCCCGCACTGACAGGCCGAACTCCTTCTGTATCTGCGTGGGGAGATTGACAAAGTTGGACTTGTGTCTCGCTCGAAGCCTCTCATCGTTCTCCCTCGGTAGCACATCATACAGAGCGAACGCCCTGCCCAGATGCTCTCTCAGATTCCCTCTTTGAAAGCGAAGCTGGAAGTTGGCCCGCGTCGCGAAGAACATCAGAACCGTTTCATCAACACTCCCCGCTGGCTGATTGAGTTCATCGGTCTCTAGAGCTCCCGTCAGGTGGTTCCACACGTAGGGCAAGTCCGTGCTGGTGAGGTTGTCGTCTTTGTAATTCGCTGCTCTTGATGCGAGCACCGCGTGGTCAAACAGGGCAAGGTTCTGCAGGTTCACCATGGGAAAGAGGGGCCCGAATCCTCCAGACCATGCCTCGAGGTAGTCTATGCAAGAGATGAGACAACTAGTGGTCCACAGGTCCAGCAGGTTCTTGTTGTTAAGGCGCGTGACCACGCGCTGGAATGCGGCGGCTGATTTATCCGTGCGCAGCTCCTTGCGATCCCTTCCGACTCAGCGGAAACCGAGGGCTATCAAAGAAAGCAATTCCTGACTAGCCGATTCTAACCTGTACTTTGCGCCGCCGCAACCGGTTCCTATTGCGGGATCCCCACGCGATCCCACCAGGAAGTCGATGCTTCCGTCCTGACAAGAAGCAGCATGGATTCCCTTGACGCTTGGCTGGTGGAGAGCGCTCATGTTCTTAGGCCGAACCCAAGGAAAGGACACTTAAGATGAGGCTCTCCACTGCCATCCAGCGCTTTGCCACCCAACTCGAAGCCGACGGCAAGAGCCCTATCTGTGACTTAGAATCTACCACAGAGTGTCTCAGAGGGTCTGACATAGCTACATTGCGGCAACGTCGATACTCCGCATCCAGGATTGACCCCGCCCGGTCCACCAGCACCTCCAAGAGGTAAGGAAAAATCCCTTGACACGCCAGAGAGAATGATAGATAATGCCTATCATGATGACAGCACGTTATAGGGAATGGACATTGACAGAGGCAGCGAGGATGCTCGGGGTACCCCAGCATCGGCTCATTTACCTCTGTGAGAAAGACGTGGTTCGTCCTGATTATCATGATGCCCGAGGACGCGGGAGTAGCCGAAGTTTCTCGGCACTTAACCTCCTCGAGTTTGCCGTGGCGTTGCGACTCCGGGAATTCGAGATCCAGGCTTCGCTGGTGAAAGCGGTCCTCTATGTTCTGCGGGCATTTGAAGACAAGGTGAGGAAGCAGATCCCGGACTTCCGATTGCCGGAGAGCCTCAGGGCACCGCGCGCCCCAGACCTACGCGCAATTATAGGTGATCAGCAACGCATCTACTTCTCTCTCCGGGTGGGGACTACCCCGGCCAAAGTCTTTGGTGGGATCGAGTTGAGTAGTCTTCAGCTCCCCAAGAGTGGTGGGGGCTCGGCGCAGCAGAGGCTGCGTTTCCCCGAGATACAAGGAAACACCGGGGACACGCCTCAGTTTGGAATGCCCGAAGGGAGCAGACACGCACGAGTAGAAGTCAGTATTACGAGAATTGCTCGAGACCTTCCTCTGGAGGGTTGATATTGGAGGTCTTTTTTTGCGCAGTATGATAGACGGTGACTATCATACATGAGGATGATGATGGCGAAGACGACTGAAGTTCGACCGACTCAAACGATGCAAGGCTCGCATACGGCCTGGAGTCCTGAGGAGAACCCAGCAGTCGCGGAGCTTCTGGACCACATAGCAGAGATGCTGGCCGTGGAGTACGTGCGCCTGATGGAAAAAGCAGCTCAGGATGCCGGAAGCGAAGGCTAGACGCTCAGGCAAGGAGGATAGCGATGCGTGCTGCGATCTATGCCAGATACAGTTCTGAGAATCAGCGTCCGGAGAGTATCGACGATCAGATCTCGGCCTGCCGTCGCCTTGCGGCCGAACGCGGGTTTAGCATACAGGACGAGCACGTTTACGCCGACCAGGCGCAGTCAGGAGCACGGAAGGACCGCCGAGGGCTTGCGGCCTTGCTGGCCGCTGCCCAAGGCGGGTGCTTTGACATCGTGCTCGTGGATGACCTCTCCCGGCTGGCGCGTGACAACTACCTTATGCTGTCCATAATGGCAGATCTCCACTTTGAAGGAGTCCGCGTCGTCTCGGTGGCAGATGGTCTCGACAGCAAGGACGAGGAGGCTGCCCTCGGAATTCAGATAAGGGGAATCTTCAACGAGCTGCAGCTCCGTGATCTCAGGAAGAAGACCCTGCGCGGCCAGATGGGGCAGAAGGAGCGCGGATTCTCGGTGGGAGAACGGACCTTCGGGTACAAGTCCCTGCCGGTGGGGACCATCCAAATGGATAAGAAAGGAAGGCCCAGGCCGGACGGATACAGGATGGAGATCGAGCCGTCTGAGGCAAACGTGGTGCTGCACGTATTTAAGGCGTACGCAGGTAACACTTCTGTGAAGAGGATTGTACGGAAACTGAACGAGGAGGGTGTGCCTGGGCGGTTTCGGACGGGCAAGGGCTGGTCGCCGGCGACGGTGTGTCGGATGCTTGACAACCAGAAGTACATCGGGCACTGGGTCTGGAACAAGACAGAGAGTCGTCGAGATCCCCGAACGGGCCGCAGACGCCGTTTCCAGAAGCCAGAGTCCGAGTGGATCGTCCAGGAAGGTGAGTCGCTACGCATTGTACCGCAAGATCTTTGGGACACAGTCCGCGCAATGAGAAGTAAGGCTCGAGTCACTTGGCCGGGTGGCAACGGGAAGCGTGGTTTCTCCAAAGGCCACGGGAGCCACATCACACACTTCCCTACCCACCTCCTGTCCGGGTCGATGACCTGCGCGGAGTGCGGCAGCGCCATTGGCCAAGTCAGCGGTAAGGGCGGCGGCTACTACGGCTGCCTGGGAGCCATGAAGGGCAAGTGCAGCAACAGGATCATTGTCAGGCGAAGGCTCGCTGAGAAGGCAATCCTAGCCGCTGTCCAGGATAAGCTCTCGACACCCGAGAGCATCCGCCACGTGCTCGAGCGGGTTGAGGAAGAGGTCCGGAGACTCTACTCTCACGTCCCTGAGACGATACGCCTGAAGGAAAAAGAACTTGCCGCCAGTAAATGCCGAATTGCCAACTTCGTGGATTTCATCGGCGAGGGCCGGGGCAGCCAAGCCCTGACCAAGGCCCTTGTCGAGACTGAGCGCAGGGTAGCAATCCTGGAGAAGGAACTGGAAAGCCTTCATCGAAGCAGCGACAAGGTCTTCCAGGCTCCACCTGTTGAATGGATCGAAGAGCGGCTCACAAAGATCAAGGCGCTGCTGGAGCAAAGAACCGGGAAGTCAGCGCTCATCATCCGGAGGCTCCTTGGCTCCATAAGGCTTGAGCCCACGACAGCAGAGGCCGGAAGGCCTTACTATGTCGCCCGAACGTTGCTGGACACCCTAGCACTAATAGAACCACCCCCCGGCTCGGAGGGCGGTTCGAATTGTTTGAGTTGGTGGAGGCGGCGGGAATCGAACCCGCGTCCGAAGACGTCTCCTCAGGGATCGCTACGTGCATAGCCCATCATTTCTTGTCTCGCGTCGCCGAGCTCCGATAGGCAGGATCTCTTTGCCGCCAGCCCCATTTTTCTCACCCCGGATGCTGGGACGGACATCCAGAGCCAGCCTGCTCTAGCGACGCTCTCTTCCAACCACGCAGGCGAAGTCAGAGAGAACGTGACTGCTTAAGCAGCCATTGCCAAATCATAGTTGGCAGTTGATTTTCCCGCTTGTTTTACGAGCCAGCGGAACCTCGGCACGCAATCCCTGCCTCTTCCATCCCCGTCGAATCCAATTCGCCCCCATTCCTAAGTATCGGCAGGTAATCTCTACATGCTTATTCTAAGCTTTTTGATGCCTGATGTCAACGAAAGTCGCTTGGCCCTGGTGCCGGGGTAAGGGCTGCGAATCCTTAGGCCTTTTTGCCCATCGACAAGGGCGCATGATGGTGTACACTGGTTTAGGGAGTCGGACAGGCCCGCACGTTTGCGGGCGATTGCCGTGAGGTCATCCGAGATGAGGAACACTGTGCTGGCAACAATGCTGATGGTTCTATCCCTACTTATCCTTGCCGCCGGCTGCACGGACAAGGTGACTAATCCTCGGCCTGCTCAGTACTTCGTCTTCTCCTTCGAGACTACCCAAGGAGGACCTCTCGAAGGCTGGGTCACATATACCGCGGACATCGATAACCAGCACTGGAGCATCACCCGCACGCTGGACAGAGCGAAGGACGGCATATCGTCTGCGAAGTTCTCCCTGGACGATGTGGGCGGCAAAGGCAAGATCTGGATCCAACGGATCTTCCCGGTGGACACCAGCGCCGACTACCACGTGACCGTAGGTTATCAGTTTGCCACAAGTGATTTCGGCACCACAGGTTTCTGGAGAATCATCACAGGGGCCCGTCCGTACCTCGTGGAATCAGCAGGGGAATTGATCTACCAGGATGATACCCGCAACTGGAGCAACACCAACGTAGGCCACCTGTGGATTGGCAAGAGTTACCAATTTGATGTTCAATCCAACTCGAGAGGCCAGATCTATGTTCAGATCGGCATCAGAGGAGATGGAGAAGGTTTCCGCACCTACTACCTCGATTCGGTCTACCTCGCTTTCTCGAAGAAATAAGTAGCCCCGCCCGGAGGCGGGGCTACTAGGCTTGGTGCGCCGCGAAGGAATCGAACCTTCAACCTCCAGATTAAGAGTCTGCTGCTCTACCTAGTTGAGCTAGCGGCGCCCGCTATGTGTTCGTTGTACTCGATACTCATGGCGCGCCTGGCAGGAGTTGAACCCGCAACCCTCTGATCCGAAGTCAGATGCTCTATCCAATTGAGCTACAGGCGCCCGACCCTCGCATCAAGCGAGGTCAAACCTCGTCCCCGCTTCACGTTCTAAATACTATTTCGAATACTATCTGGAAAAACAAGCTGTGTCAAGCACGCGGAGTAGTTCCTATAGCCATTATCAACCGGCCCAAAAAAGAATGGGGTGGGTGAGGGGACTCGAACCCCCAACAACTGGATCCACAGTCCAGGACTCTAACCGTTGAGCTACACCCACCACCGACTCGGGAACTCGGGGTCAGGCCTGCAGTCTCGCAATCTAGCAAGACCCAGCCACCCAGAAAACTTAGGACCCCAGCCCTCTACCCTCAATCTGTCTTTCTACTGGCGCGCCTGGCGTGACTCGAACACGCGACCCACTGCTTAGAAGGCAGTTGCTCTGTCCAACTGAGCTACAGGCGCGTC
>CAYHHI010000034.1:0-34780 GCA_964356335.1 uncultured bacterium | reverse complement strand
GAACGCCGATGGGCTTGTGAGCAACTATGTGAATTATATTCTTGAGGATCGTTCAGGGAATCTCTGGTTTGGGACGTATTGGGGAGTGAGTCGGTATGATGGGGTGAGTTGGCGTACGTTCACAACAGCTGACGGCCTTGCCAGCAACATTGTGAATCCTATTCTCGAGGATCGTTCAGGGAATCTGTGGTTCGGGTCTGGGGAATGGGGTGGAGGAGTGAGTCGGTACGATGGGGTGGGTTGGCGCACGTTCACAACAGCTGACGGGCTTGTGGACGACAACGTGATGTCGATTCTTCAGGACCGTTCAGGGAATCTCTGGTTTGGGACGTATCGGGGAGTAAGTCGGTATGATGGGGAGAGCTGGCGTGCGTTCACAACAGCGGATGGCCTTGCGGACAACTGGGTGACGTCGATTCTGGAGGATCGTTCAGGGAATCTGTGGTTCGGGACATGGGTTCGAGGGGTGACACAATATGAACCAGATCGGATACCTCCACAGGCGGTGCTTCTGTCACGACCCCTTCCGCTTTCTACTAGCACTGCGCAGGCCATCAGTTTCGGCGCGGCCTTTCGCGAAGTCCGGGGTGTCACCTTCTCATGGTCTTTAGATGGCTCTCTTTGGACTGATTGGTCCCCAACCGACCTCTGGATGGTCACCGATCTCAGTGATGGGGAGCACGCATTCATGGTGAAAGCGCGTGACAGGATGGGGAATGTAGATCCGACACCCGCGGTCTGCGTCTTCGAAATTGACGCTGCTCCACCCGCGCCTGTGATTTCATATCCGACTTTCGGTGAGGGGGTGCGCGACTCAGTTATAATCCGAGGAACTGCCGTGGACTCAAGGTTCAGCCGATATAGAATCGATCTTCGTCCCTTCGGATCTGCCTCGTGGAGTTCACTGGCAGAGTCGGCGGTCCCTGTCACTGACGGTGCCCTCGCCACTTGGAATACGCTGCAATTCCCTGACGGGGCCTACGAGCTGCATCTCTCAGTTACAGACACATTGGGTTTGACCGGAGTTGCACTGGTGAAGGCCATAGTTGACAACCGTGCGCCATGGGTGGATGAGACGGCGCCCGCGATAGCCAGTTCAGCAGTGGGCGGCAATGTCTACACGACGAACAAGGAGGTGCATCTGTACTTCCCACCGCGCGCCTTCGCCCGGGATACGGAAGTGAACATCACTCCGCTCGCAAAATCCGAGATGCCGGATAGTCTCGAGGACGGTGCGCGCCGAGTATCCGTCGGATACCAGGTGCCCTGGGGGAGTGGGGTGCTGGAGAAGGCCGCTACACTGGAGATGTCCTATGCGGAAGCCGACACCTCTGCGCCAGACGATGCCCTTGCGTTGTATCTGCATGGAACTGATTCGCTCTGGCATAGATTGGGTGGAACGGTCGATGGGTCTTTGAAGACCATTTCGAGCCCGGCGAGTGAGCCGGGTCGATATGCAATCTACGCGGAAACTATTGAGGCGTCGGGTCCGGCGAACTTATCCGCTCTCGTGGTTACACCCCGGGTATTCTCCCCGCAGGGCAGCTTTGCCAACGAGGAAGCGGCGATAAGTTTCACGCTTGGTCGCCCGGGGCCGGTGACGGTGAAGGTATACAACCGGGCAGGCCGACTGGTCCGCGAGGTGGTGGCAGGCCAGCACATGAACGCCGGCGCCAACCTGGTTCGCTGGGACGGGCGCGACGAAGCTAACGAGAGGGTGGAAGATGGCCTATACCTAGTCACTGTGGAGGCCCTTGGACATAAGCAGGTGAAGACCTTGGCAGTGGTGAGATAAAGAAGTCACCGCACGAAATGCTGCAGCAGGAACAAAGTGAAGATCGACTCTGGGTCAAGGCCCAGCACTGCAAGTAGATACCCAGCTCTTCTGGTGAGTGCTGGCGGCGAGATCCGAGATAAGCGACCGCTGACACTATCGGCACACACACAAAGCAGTCGTCCTCTACTAGGCACATTGAGACCACACGACCTTCTATGTGCATGGGAGAACCGGAGAAATCAATACTGACGCAGAGCTCCAGAATGTGCATAAGAACGGCACAGGGTCCATGTACATAGCTCTTGCCGGAGCGATGACCGGTGCCCTTCGCCCTTCTCAGGCTCTTGCCGAACTAGCAGGATAAAAAGCTATCTCACGGCAATGATCTTTCGCATTGCCACGTCGCCCTTAGTCTCTATCCGGCAGAAGTAAGTTCCTGGGGCTGCCTCAGTGCCGCTGTCGCAGCGCCGATCCCAAACCACGTCATGGCGACCGGCAGCGACTGAACTGTCTAACAGCCGCGCGACGGGTCTCCCGGCAACATCGTATATTGTCACACTCACGTGCCCGGCATGGGGCACTTCGAACGTGATTCGGGTTGTAATACTCGACGGATTCGGCTTGCCTTCGGAAACCATGAACTGCAACGGCCCGCTGTCACGGCCGACGGAACTGCTTGGCTCGGTATAGACGCACGCTGTATCACTGAGTACAGTCTCCTCTCCGTCTCCGTTCCGGGCGACAACCCCGAAGCAGTATTTCGTTGACACTGTGAGTCCCGTCACCGTTACCGTTGCCCACACGGCGTCGGTCTGCCACGTGGGTGTGCTGCCGGCATTACCGCCTGACGCGTCTACCCAGTAGCTTGAAGTCGCGTTCCAGATTGCGAGCTCGGTATAACTCGGGTTTCCGCCACACTGCGGATCTACATCCACTGTGGACTCGGTGGGATCGGCCACAGTAGGTGGTGGTGGCGTCTCGGCGCCAGTGCAAACCGAAACCGAATCCGACGGGTCTCCCGTGTTAGGCGGCGACACTGAGTCGCGCGCTTTGACGGCATAAGAATACAGCGTGTTCGGACTCAAACCATCATCGGTGTACTCACGCGCTGTGTTCCAGCTGCGATCATCACAGCCTAGTCCGCCGCTGACGCAATCGAAGTAGTATTCAATCGGGGGGGTGTCATCGGAACCCTCAACACCCGACATCGAAAGCGAGGTCGAGCTGCCTACTGGTGGATACGGGATAGCTGCCCACTCCATTGGTTCAGGGACCGGTGGATCTGTATCTAGAAGATCGTACGTGACGTCCACGTAAGGTCGGTATTGGGATAACGCGGTCGCTCCATGAATCAAGCCATCGGCGTAAGTATCAACTTGGCCTGAAGGAACCACAATCTGGATCCTGAAGAACAGCTGATGATTGTACTGGTTGTAATGCGCGTAGGCTTCACGTGCCCGTTCGAGAATCGCCTCCCTGTTAGTAAATGATGGAGATGTAGACATATCGAAGTTGATGTACTCTCCAACCCCTGCGTTAGAGTCACGGAACACCTCTGTGTTCCCACCACGGATATTGCAGTCATTCAGAGCCTGCGAGTAGTCCATACACTGCTCGCAGATCACGTTGTTGTTAGCCCCACTCCCTACATAGATCCTGAAGGAGCCTCCGCGGCTATTGGCGACTCGCTTCGCCCAGATGTGCGCATCAACACCTGTGATGACTGCGTTTTCTGGAATAGCTCTCATGTCAGCCGACAGTATTGTCATCTTGTTGAGATCATCCGCACCAGCCCAGGTTATGTGCTGGTATATCTCCTCTTGGCTATTGTGGCATGACTTCGAGGGATTCTCGTCACCGTCGATTACAGCAGTCTCGGACTCCATGTAGACTCTAGTTGTCGTGGGAGCAGGAGAGGCGTCAACATAGAACCTGCAAACATAAGTGTTTCCTCGATACACCGCCTGATACGACCATTCACCGAGAGGGGCATCGGAAGGCAGGTTGATGGTGTCCGTCCATACTGACACGCAAGAGTAATTGGTTGGAGCTGTCTCACTCCAGCTCCACTGGTTTGTTCCTCCCGGCCGTTTGACGGCGAAATCCGTTACGTCGCCACCCATCAGATCCCGGTAGTGGGTACTGAATACGATCTGATCTCCCGGATGGAAGAGCGAAGTAGCGTAAGGTGTCTCTTGGCCCGGACACAAGGGGTACTCGGGCGCCTGTGAGTGAGTCATCAAGGCAAGAATCTGGTGTTCATAGTAGCTCTGGAACCCATCCCACCAATTGTCATCGTTGAGGTAGTTGCAGTCACCCGCATATGGGTCGATCAGACTGTAATCCGCGTCCCATACCTCGAAGTGGAGATGCGGGCCAGTGGAATGCCCAGAACTGCCTACGATACCCAGATACTCACCCTTGTACACACTCTCCCCAATTGCCTTGGCCGTCACAGATCCGCTCTTGAAGTGCCAGTAGAGCGCCCTGGAGCCATCAATGTGCTCGATGATGACATAGTTCCCGTCATTGCAGTCCCCGGTACAACAACGATCGGTCTCGCCGTCATGCTTGTCGAATATCGTGCCTGCTGCGGCAGCCGCCACCTTTACCTCGCTAAGGTCCATCTTACGCCAAGCAAACGGCCAGTTGGCAAAATCCGTTCCGCGATGGCCGTCGTAGGTCCTGCTACCGCAGTTCCAGTCCAGCTTTTGGCCTGTGTTCGGGTCCTGATCAACGTAAGACGTGATGCAATAGTAACCATAGTCGGTCAGGTGGGGCGCAAAGACTGGGAGGCGGAAGGTCACTACAGCATCGGGAATAATCTGAGGTAACCGTCCCTCGGATTTGAGCTTCGCGACATTCTCCTCGATCCTGCTCCTGATCTGCTTGTATTGTTCTTCGGTGATACAGACAGCTGGGTTCTCAGAGCGCCAACTGAAATAGTGTCCTTCGCTGAATCCCCCTGTGATCGTGAATCCATCTTCGGCATCTGCAACAGGTGCGAAGCGGAATCCAACCAAGGCGACTGCAGTAAGCACGATACCGAGGAATGCGATGTGTCCGGACTTCATCTGTTGCCCCCCTTTTGCCTAACGAACCTACGCTCCTACCCGTCTTCACTCATGATCATGCGAACCAGTCAGATTGCACCAAACCTAGGTGATGACGGTGGAGGCGACTGTAATCTGTGCTTTTCCACCACGCTAGCACTTCACATCGTGTATTGCAGACTTTATCAGATCACATATTGCCACGTCCAGTTCTTCATGTTGCTGCACTTCCTTAGCGTGCCCCGTGGCTGATGACCAGTGGCAGAGCTGAGACATCTCCTTGCGCGGGCTGCTGCGTCATTGTCGGGGTCGACAGGGACCACGAAACAAGGTTGGGCCCCATGTGTGAGAGTGCGCTAGTGCCTGCGAGCGTCACCAGGGAATTCGCTAACACGTTGGCGCGACAGAGTTGGGGCGAGTGACCTTTGGGCCATGAGTGCGCCAAGCGGTAGAAACAAGGGAAAACACCGAGGAACAAGAAGGACGTAACTGAAAGAGGTTGTGGCGGTTACGCGAATTCCGTTTTCTCGGTGCTTTCTCTCATTTCGGGGTGTTTTGGCAGGTTCGGTTAGCAACCGGTTAGCAAGAAGGTAGAATCTCGGCGATCCCAAATCGGCACGTCGGTCCGCCGACTCCGTGCGCTATGCCCTCTGACCGAATTGTCCTTTACAGAAGGACGAATATGGCCGATAACGTCTTTGAAGGAAGGACAAACGCATCAATTGATCCGGCAGAAAATCGTGGGCTGCCTCGCTGCGCCTCCCAGATAGCTCACTCGGTTGCGTCCAAAGAGATTCTTCTTGACTCTTCGCCGCATGAGCAGTATCGTTGGTTGATCAATATAATTGATCAGCGCTGAACACTGATCACGTGATGGAGGCCCCGCGATGATCAACGAGGATATCCTACACACTTGCATGACACGACTGCGCAATCTCCCGCCAGTCAAAGGAGTGAGGCTCGTCAGGGGCGGCAAGAACCCACTGCACAAGGAAATCGACGCCCTGCTTGCTGTCAGAACCGAAATGGGACGAGTTCATTTTGGAGTTCAGGTAAAGAACATGCTGCGGCGACCGATACCGGACCATCTGTCCATCACCGCACCGCGAATCGGCAAACCGGTGCTCATAATGACCCGGTACGTCAACCCATCTATCGCCGAGTCCCTAAAGGAACGACGGATCAACTTCATTGATACCGAAGGCAATGCATTCATCCATGTACCCAGGCTGATCTATGTCGACATCCAGAGTCGCAAGCCCTCGCAAGAACAGGAGAGACGCCCCAGGGCCCTATTCCGGCCAAAGTCCTTGCAGCTGCTCTTTATACTGCTAACGCAAGAGGGGGCACTGAATGAGACCATACGTGCGTTGCAGGCAAAAGCGGGGGTATCGTTTGGACGGACTGCTTCGGCTATGAGAGAGCTAGCAGAAAGGGGCTACATTCGCAAGGGTGTCGGTCGGGGATTCGAGTTCGCCGATAAGAAGGCCTTGCTGGAACAGTGGGTAGCCAATTATGGAGGGCGACTCAGACCGAAGTTAGTCCTCGGTGATTACAAGATGTCTCCGTCTATCGAGAAAGACGCGCCACGAATCATTCATGAAACCTTGGCCGCTAGGCCACGATCCTATGCCATCGGAGGAAGCCTTGCCGCGTACCTGCTGACAAAATACTATCGAGGGTACACAACTGAGATCTTCGTTCATCCTGGAGATGCCGATCAGCTGAGAGAGAAGATGAGACTCATCCCTGCCAAGGACTGCAATGTCACATTGTTCAACCTGTTCTCGCCGGAGGCAATCTACAGTACGGCTATGACGCCTTTTGCTGTTGCTCATCCTCTACTGGTTTATGCAGAACTCCTCCATCATGGTGGTGGTAGGGAGAAGGAGACGGCCAAGGTCATCTACGACACGTTTCTCAAGGCGCAATACGATGAGCATCGATCCTGAAATCAGGGAAACACTACTAAAGCTGGCTCGTTTGTTTGTGAAGAACAAGATCCAGTTCGTTCTGGTTGGCGCGATAGTACCCCAATGAGCCTGTTAGCGCCGCAGTTAGGGAAGGCATTCGAATCGCCAGACTACAGCCTTCAGAATTCGTGGACCTGATATCTGCCTTCAAAATGGGCCTCGAAATCTAGTGATTGACGCCAGGGGGTTGGCATGCCAACCCCCTGTTTTCTGGTTGTTACCCGCAATGTGAGGTGTCCGCAGTACTGGCGGGTGGGGGATGGACAGGGTGGCGGTCTTCATTGATGGCAGCAACTTCTACCATGGAGTGAAGCAGTACGCAGGAGCGACCAGTATCGACTTCGAGAGATTCGGAGGGCTTCTCTGTGCCGGAAGGCGATGGGGTAGCTCATCATATAGCGCACCTCCACTGTTATCAGCCACGTTACCCTCGAATCTGCAGTGGGTGATAGCGGGACTTGCCTGGTAGCAAGCGATGGCACCCCCATACTGAGACGTGTGGTTGTCTCGAAACACACAGTTGACGATCTTGATCGGCCGGTCACACCACATGCCCCCACCGCCGCTCGAGGTCTTCTCCCCACCGGTTATCGTGAATCCTACAACCTTGGAAGTCGTATCGGCGTCGTAGTTGGTTTCAATGACTCGCCCGAGACTCTGGGCATCGATTGTTACACAACCAGGGTCACCCGTAGCGCTAATCAGCGTGACCCCCCCAAGAACCGGTATCTCCATCTCGTAGTAAGTACCACAGGCGACCATGACAGTGTCCCCAGGATATGAGTAGTAAACGCCGTCGCTGATCGTCAGCGCATCACCTGACCCATCAGGATTGACATACCAAGTCTTGGCGTACCCCGGGCATGTACTAATAACAACTGCTGCAACCAAGAGAATCGCTAAGCGTGCCATCGCCGGCTCCTTTGCTGTTGTGCCGTACCTGCTCTCTATGCAGTGAACACAGCCACCTAACTGCCACTCAACTGCGATTCTATACCGGAGATCACCCCATCTGTCAATCGGATGCTCGCATCGCCCGAACTCCGACCAACCGTCTTACCATTTCGCCCAAGCGCGGACTCTGGAACCGATTCAGGCTGAAGTGCCGTCTGCGTCAGCAGGGCCTTGGCGATCTCAAATCGGCCGGTCGGTCTCCCATCTTCGTGCGCTACGCCCTCTGACCGCCAACCGTACAATCGTCCCTTACAGAAGGATGAAAGTGGCCGCTAATGTCCTTGGAGGAAGGACAAATGCAGGAGCTGAGTCTGCAATTATGCGGAACCCTGCTTTGCAAATGGACGTCTGAATGGCAAGTGTACTTTCGGGACAGAGGGACCGGCAGGATCGACCGTGGGGTGATCTTAGCCCAGCGCCGGCAGGCGCAAACTTCCCGGGGCCGCTAGTGGAATGGCTTCGGCCCGCTCAAGGTCAAATACGGTGACCTGCCTGAAGCGGCAGGCAATCAGGTGTGCCAGGGTAGTCTTGCCGGTCTGGCGAGCTCCCAAGATAACGGTTGCCGGGGACTCCTTGAGGCACGTGAGGATCTCCTTCTCAAGCCGTGGCCTTCTCAGCAATTGTTGCATATTGATACTCTATCTAACGATTTTCAACATTGTTAAGTTCCTTCTTCTCTGAATGCTGGGGCAGTAGCCGCGGCAGTTCTCCTCGTCCGACTCTGGATAGTGCAAGGTGTCTTTGAGGTACGCAAGGCGGGAATCGGCGCATAGATCAGCTCGTTCTGCATCTGGGCTTGAAATTCAAGATCCGAATCATGGAAGTCTCCCATCGAGTCTCCTCTACTCAGACTCTCACCTGATCACTTCTGTGCCATCTCATCGCGGTCATTCGCCACTGTCAGTGCGTCTTCTGCCATTCTCGGAATGGAGTTAGCAAAGGGAGTCAAAAGAGACCTAAAGTCTGTCAAGGGAGATGACGACTAGCCAATATCGTAATGAAGACTGCGAGGTGCTGAGGTTTCTTGGCCGCGCGGTCGGCAGACTCGAGATACAAACATGAATCGGTGACGACCAGCACCGGGGAGGCAACGTTGACTACAGAGGTTTGCTTGGGGGCCGCGGAGTCAGAGACCGCGACGGCTGGCATTGACCGGGGGCAGGTTAGACCGCCCCTGAGCAAGAAGGACACCGGGGGCGATACAAGCGCGGGGCAGGTCGCTCTGGGCCTTGGACTAGCTCTCAAGACCGTGGTCGGGGTTCTAAGGTATCTGCACACTTTCAGGGACCATGCAGGATGTGAGTTTATCCCGGTATCGAAAATGGCGACGGACCTCAATCAGCCCGTGAGTGTGGTGAGCCTGACGGTGCTCCGGCTCAGCCAGGCAGGCTGCGTGCGCATAAGGGGATCGATGCCGAATGAGGTCGCATTCGATGACAGCGCTAGAGAGAAGTCTCTGGCAGACCTGATCTCGGTGGTCCTCGCGCCCGACTGGCCGAAGGAAGACGTGAAGCAAGCAGTGAGTTCGTTTGGCCATCTGTCGGCAAGAGACATACTACCCGCGTCGACAACAAGGCTGAGCGTTCCAATCCGGATAAGGGTAGCTGCAGCTGCTGTACTCGGGATTGCCTTCTGCATGGCAGGTTTCGGCTTGCACAAGGTGCCCGCCGCGTTTGTCGGGACTGGGGCTACGATTCTCCTTGTGAGCTACATCCTGCACTGGCTGAGAGGAAGAGCCAATCTGGATGTACTGCCCCGGTGCATTCTGGAGGCCAGCATGGCGGGTTCCCTGCTCTGGGTCGCGTTCGGACTTGTCAGTCTCTTCTGGTGGCGGTAGCCCATGAATTCCTTCTTCGACGGATTATTCACGTTTCTCGCTCTGCACTCGCTAACCGTGCTGAAACTCACTGGCATAGTTTTTCTCGGTGTTCTCGTAGTTGTACGCTACCTCAAGAGCTTCAGCGTGTCGGTTGGCAAGAAGACCAGTATTCAGGGGACTACCAGGATGATCTCCACCCTCTTCTCATGGCGAGAGTTCTTCCAGTTCATCATATGTATGGTTGTCTATGCAGCCTTGGTCTGGGTACTCCTGCTTCCTAGCTAGGATCTCCTCGCTGCTCGTGATCTGACTGAAGATTCCCGTGGGCTGCAAGTGATGCAATGCATTCTTGGAGGCTGGCCTCGGGATGTGTTACGAAATAGCGGACCTCACGCTCATGACCCAGTCCCATGAGTATGTGCAGATTAGAAATCCCGGAAAGTGCTGTATAGGAAAGCACGTATTCTGCTATGTACTTTGATCTCAGCAAGTCGGTGTAGAAGTGGGCAAGACCAGCGACCTCGTCTTCGAGAATGAGGGGATATGGAAGCTCGTTGTACATGGTCCTGACAGTACTCATATGACGCTCATCACGCAGGGCGTGTTTGGCTGCTGCGCTAACCATACGGGATATGCCGTGCCTTGACTCGTGTGACGCAGAAGCAATGCCTCCGCGGTAGGTTCTCCATTCGTCCACCAGTTGCTCCACCTGATCTGATGCCGACGGGGTCCGACCGATATCGTCGATGTCCGCGGCTTGGTGGAGGCCCCAGTATCTCGAGAATCTCTCTTCACATAGAAGGCTGAGACCGATCGGCCCGGCATATTCCCGTGCTCTGTCCTGGACGAACCTCCTCACACGCTCAGCTGGTCGGTTGAGCAGCCATCCTCCGTGGACGATGCCATGAATGTGGTAATGTGCGTTCCTGACTCTGACTGTTGTGGAGGGTAGGTCTACGATCGTCCCCGCAGGCAGCGGATCTTTGAGGCACGATACCATAGCAGATTCCGATCGCTTCCATTTGTCCACGTCGTTCAGGTGGCCAGCGATGAACTGCCCAATGCCGGCGATTCCGTTCTCAAGTCGGATATCGTAGGAGTTCATATCTCGAATCCTGTCGTTACAGGCACACTTTCCCGTGTCCCTGCCTCTATTGGCTAACCTGTACTAGCAAACTGCGCGCCACTGAACACCGAAAGATCAGGGCCTAACCTATTGATTTATGAACGTATGACCTCCGGCGACCCCTGGGGTAGCGCATGCGACGGTGCATTCTGCAATCTACATTGCATTCTTAGACAACCTGGAGATGGTAAGTGCGGTGTTTCATACTTGGATGCGCGGATAGCGTCTGGGACTGGTGACAGGAAGGCTCAACCCGCCGAAAACGGCTCACCCGAAATGGATCAGGATACGGGGAGCAGAACAATCCTGGGAAGGGTGAAGGGCCCGATCATTGCCCGTGTCATCGGCCATGTCCACTAAGCCTCCACCACCAGGTGACCCTCAAAGATACTAGTCCGCTTGTGAACGCTTCCTTTGCAGCGATGCTGATAATCTGGAATCCCGCACGACCATCTTCCTGCTGCTGGCTCGGGCTTCTGGCTCCTGGTGTACGCTACCAATGTGCCCGAGGGACTGTGTGTCAGGCATTGCAGTGATGATCCAAAGTGCTTGCAAGGGAAGAAAGCGCAGAATAGAATGGAGGCTACATGAGCTCAGAGTCTTTGGTGACGCACAGACCCAGTGTCTGATGAGTCGCGGATGCTTATCTAGCACGATCGTGGTCCAAAGGCAATTAGGCCAGGTCGGCCTAAGCCCTGATTCGGTGAGTGTCAGTCAAAACGCGAGTGTGAAGCGATGCATCTGATCTACTACTCCCACAGTTACCGGCCGGGGGATAAGGACATCAACGAGTTCTTTCAAGAACTCATGCTGAGCGAGGGTATGACGCCCAGCCTTGACCCGCCTTCAGACCGGCTCAACGCCGCGAAGCCGGAGCGCCATCTTCGAAGTACAGACGGCATGGTCGCAGTACTGCCCTACCGCGATCCCGAACCTTCCAACTACATTCTGTATGAGATCGCTCTGTGCGTTCGCGCGCACAAACCAGCTCTTGTGTTCGTCGAGGACGTCCTGCCCAACAGCCTGTTCTCGGGCACCCTCTTGCAGAGACGTTTCTCCCGAAAGCACTATCTCAGAGAGGTGCGCAATCACAGGCATGCGTTGCAGATGCTGAAGACCTACATTGGCACTGAACCGCCGCCAACCTACCAACCCGGCTCAGGGCAGAGGAGCTGCTTGATAATCGGCGCATCTTCCCTTTCCGATAGTCAGCGCGACGAGATTCAACTCAGCCTCCGCTCGCTGAGATACATCCCGATCATGTTGCCGGGCGGCTACGACTGTTTTTCCTACGAGCACCCGCACGAGGAGGTGCTTGCACAATCCACGCTCTGTGTTTCGTTCACTGAGAATCTTTCTCCGTTGGAGTTCTATCTGCTTGGTGCGGCGCGCGTCTCGCTAACGCCCGCCATCCTGCTGACGCAGAATCCCAGCTACACTTTCGACCCGAAAGTCCCCGTGGAATATCAACCGAGAAAGGTCTCGGTAGATGATATGAGCGCCCTGTGTCACACTTTGGATAAGGAGATCAAGATATTCGAAGAAGACTACCTAGATCTGAAGGAGCGGGAGAAGGTTCTCCGCTATCGCACTGCACTGATCCGGGAGGGCGGAGGGAAAGGAGTGTACTCCGCCCAAGTGCGCGGTAATATCATCAACATAGTTGCAGGCAACGTAGGAGAAATCGATATGTCGAAGGACAAGATCCAAGTCTCGGGAGTCGTGGGGCCAGTCAATATCAAATCCCAACTCGATCGGGTAACACAGATTGTCAAGCAGGCACCGGCAATGCCAGACGAAAAAAAGCGGGAATTCGCCCAGTTGGTCGCCGAGCTGGGTGAAGCGCTAAAGGCTGCTGCGGAGACACGGCCGGACGACAGCGAACGGGTCGTGCGCACGGCAGAACTCGTGGCGACCGAAGTCGCCAAAGCCAAGCCGGACAAGGGGTTCCTAAACATTACTGTTGAAGGACTCAAGCAGGCTGCGAAAGCCGTCGAGGACATTGCACCCGCGGTTATCGGAGTGGCGGCGAAGGTGGCCGGGTTTGTTGCCGGGCTACAGGGGTGAACCTAATTCGCGCAACGGATTCTTCCGAAAGGTTGTTCATCTAGTAGAGGCATGCGCGGGACCGCCAAGGAGTGCGGCGGGTGATGCGTGAAACGCCGTGCGGCCCATGGTCGGCACGCAATCGGACAGGGCATACGCTCTAGCGATACGAGAGGACGAAGAACAAGTCGCAAGAACGCAGTGAGATCGCGTGAAATGTCGGAAGACGAGATGAAGTGAGATTCCCCTTTTATTACGCTACTGGCAGCTTGAGTAAACAGGGCATTTGAGCCCTACCCAGAAACTGATGCAGCTCAGCGAATGGGAGTGACGAGGAACAAACCGTCGCGAGGCCTTGAAGCCTTGAATTAGTGACTGCGTGGGCGTAGAATCGTTATTACCTGGTGTCAGACTGCAGTTGGCAACCGGTCCATGGCAGGGACACGGTTGAGTGCGAGCTATAGTGACATTCTGACCTGCCCCCAACGGTGATACCACTCATCCTGCTAGTTCCGCAAGAGCCTGAGAAGGGTGAAGTGCCCCGGTCAGGACCCACCTCACAGGCCATGTCCACGTCTCCGGTGTCAATGCCGATTTGGTTTGTCCTCTCTTTGCCGGTCTAATTTGTCCCCTTTTTGACGTCTGCGCCAGCCAGAGTGCTGCCTGATTCGGAGCCCCTTTCCTCTTTCGCCTCCTCCCTGGGGAGCTCAGGACTGAGCATCCCGGCTCTGCGCTTCTCCTTGAGCCGGTAGCTCTCGCCCTTGATGTTGATCGTGGTCGAGTGATGCAGGAGTCTGTCCAGGATGGCGGTGGCCAGGACCTGGTCATTGAAGATCTCGCCCCAGTCGACGAAGCTCTTATTGGAGGTCACGATGATGGAGGCCTTCTCGTATCTCCTGCACAGCAGTCGGAAGAAGAGGCTGGCTTCCTCCCGGCTCATGGGCAGGTAGCCCATCTCGTCGAGTATCAAGACCTTAGGGTAGACCAACAGCTGTAGTTGCCGCTCCAGGCGGTTCTCCCACTTGGCTCGCACCAGCCGGGACAGGAGTGACTCCAGGGTGAGGAACAGCACCCGTTGACCAGCCTCGAGGGCCTTCACCCCCAAGGCTACGGCCAGGTGGGTCTTTCCCACTCCGGGAGGCCCCAAGAACACCACATTCTCCGCACGCTCCACGAAACTGAGGCCGGCCAGTTCTCTGATCACCTTCCGGTCGATCGACGGCTGGAATGTGAAATCGAATTGCTCCAAGCTCTTCACCCAGGGAAGACGCGCCTGCACCAGACGGCCCTCGACTCCCTTGAGATGCCTGCCCTGCCACTCCACCCCAAGCGCCTCCTCGAGGAACTCCTTATAGCCCAGATCACGCTTCGCAGCCTGCTCACATACCGCCTCGAGTTGGCCCGAGAGGTGCTCCATCTTCATGCGCTCAAGGAGGCTTACAAGTTGCATCGCGCCACCTCCTCGTAGACCCCGAGATCACGCCGCTGGACCCGCAAGGTCTCGCGCCAGAGGTCTTCGTGGTGCTCAGGCACCGTGGACCATCCCTCTTGGGCGGGCCGCAGCCGGTGCTCGGCCACCTTCTCATCGGCGCCGTCATAGACCGACAGCAGCCCGTCAAGGCTTATTCTTACGGTCACCACTGTCCCACACAGGTGTCCCGGCACGCTGTAGCGGTTGCCTCTCGCGTCGACATAGGCGTCCCAGCCCACGATCCGCCGCTCACGGTAGGAGGTATCGAACCGAACCGCCGGCAAGGGACCCAGGTGTGGGCGCTCACGCTCGAAGCGCTCCGCTACCACCTCCTTTACCGTGCCGTGAAGCCGCCGGTCGGCCTCCTCACGAAGCCACTTCTCGGCCAGGGCATTCATGTGCTCAAGGCTCTCAAAGCACCGATAGCGCTTGAAGAAATTGCCCTTGATGTAGCCCACCATCCGCTCATCCTTGCCCTTGGTGCGGGCCCGATGGGGCCTACACGCCCGAGGTGTGAACCCGTAGTGGCCGGCGAGGTCAACGAATCGCTCGTTGTACACCACCCGCTCGCCTGCCCGGTGCAAGATCACCGCCGTCTTCTGGTTGTCGATCAAGACCTCGGCGGTGACCCCGCCGAAGTACTCGAAACTGCGCACCAGCCCCTCGTAGGTATGCTCAGCATCATCCGAGTCCGTCGACCAGAAGTGAAACCGCCGCGACCAGCCCAACTCATTCACGATGAAATGCACCTTGGTCCGCTGGCCCGCCACCTGCGTCCACAACTCACCCCAGTCGCTCTGCAGCTGCCAACCAGGGGGCGTCTCGAAACGCACCGTCGCCAGACCCGCCCGAAGTGGCCGCTTCGGCTGGATGTAATCTCTCAAGATTGTATAGCCGCCCGCGTAGCCCCGCTCTTGGAGGATCTGCAGGATCACCGCTGCATTCCACACATCTTCCTTAAGAAGGCGATCGACCTCACCCTTGAAGGCATCCAACTTGCTCTTGCGAGCCCCGGGCCGCTTGCTCGGCGGCGCGCCACCCCGAGCCAATGCCCGCCGCACCGTCCGCGGGTGTACCCCTAACATCTTCGCTACGTCCTTCTTGTAGACCCCATGCGCTACCTGTGCTCTAATCTCCATAAAGTCCCCCTTGCTGAGCATTGGCTACCTCCAGGCTTGTCCTAAACCTGAAGGTATCACCTACTGCTCGGTGAGGGGACTTCTTAAACCGGCAATCATCAGACTATTAACACCGGCAATGACACCGCGCTGGCGGTCGATATCCGAGCGCGCTATGCGGCCTGACCGCGTTGTACTCCCTCCGCCATTGCTCCAGAAGCACCCGCGCCTCCCAAAGCGTATCGAACAGCTCTGCATTCAGCAATTCATCCCTGAGCTTCCCATGGAAGCTCTCGACATACCCATTCTCCCAGGGGCTCCCAGGCTCGATATACAAGGGCTTGACCTGCAGCGTCTCCAGCCAGGCCCGCACCACCTCCGCTGTGAACTCGCTGCCGTTGTCGCTGCGTATGTGATCCGGGACGCCACGCCGTATGAAAAGGTCGTCCAGCATCTCCAGCACATCGCCCGACTTGAGACTCCTTGCCGCCTTCAGCGCCAGACACTCCCGTGTGTACTCATCGATCACCGTCATGATCCTGACTCCTCGGCCATCCCGGGTCCGATCATGGATAAAATCATAACTCCATACATGGTCCTTATGAGTCGGTCGTAGCCGGATGCATGAACCGGTCCGCCAGCCACAGCCGGCCACGCCTGGGCTGCTTCTTGGGCACCTTGAGCCCCTCCCGACGCCAGATCCGCTCCACTCGCTTGTGATTCACCCCCCAGCCATCCCTTCGAAGCATACGGATCGCCTTCTCTATACCGACCCTTCTTGTTATTGCCTTGCCCGCTTTCCACACCAGCCCACTCTAACAGAAAACTGGCATGTGGACCGGTCTTGTTTCGGGGGGTCAGGACAAAACCCCCCTGGTATCAGTAAGATTCCGACCTTCCTCCGAAAACCCAGCCAGCTGTATTTGGGTACGGTCCGAATGTGTGAGCCCTACCGAGAGACTGGGCAAGTCAGAGCCAGGGGTCCATGACCTGGGAACCCTACGCGCCAGATAACTGCGTAGACCATGCGTACGCCTGCTGACAGACTCTTGACAGAAGATCAACGGCAAGGTATCTGTTTGCTGCCAGGCGTGGGTTCTATTGTAGTTTGGGGACGAATAGGCTCTTGCCTTGAAGAAACATAAGCCATAGTTAGGGGGCTGAGTTGAGAATCAAGAACAAGCGAAGAGATTCGGCTCATGCAACGATTGAGAGACGGGCCTTTATCAAAGGGGTTCTTGCAGGTGCTATTGCAACGTTGAGTTCGAAGTCAGTCATCTCTATTGTAGACAGCTTGAAAAACACCACGTGGCGGCATTGGCAAATCACAGAAGAAGTCCATGACTTGATTTTCGGTGAGCTGTTGAGTGATTTCTCAATCGAAGCAGGATATGATCACCCCAAGGTCAGTGGCATTCATCCTGATAATCTTGCCGCCTTGACACAAGTGAGAAATATCATTGACCCGAAATGCTGTGACATAATAGAGTTCAAGGACAATGTTGGCAGGGTTAATGATGAGGGCAATATAATCTGCATAGGAGGGCCGGTATCATCCCGGACTAGCAGAGCTGCTCTTGAATATGAGCTTGTCAGGAATCAGGTTGGCTGCATTGGCATATCGCGAAGCACGAAGCCCAAGATCGAGTTGCCGTTTGAATATGCACTGGAAGACGTTCGGTCCTGTGAATCCGCATACTGGTTGGCGCGGACACGTCATATCGTACCGAATTGGTCGATCAAGAGCAATTCGCCTGAGATGTATGTTGATCCTCCGGAGCTTGACCGCGACCGTAAATTAATGTCGGATTACCTGCTGGTTACGAGGATTCCGAACATATTGAATCTGAATGCATTCTTGGCGGGCAAAAAGATATTGATTATCGGTGGTTGTCACGGGATCGCGACTCGATCTTTGCAGAGCATAGTCGATGATGCAGAGATCCAGGATAGAATACGCAGTGGCTTGGGGGGCGCGAAGCACTTTCAGATTCTAATACGAATGCGCGTAAGACATGCAGACCGTTCACAGGAGTCAGAAGGTTACCGATATGAATGCGTTGCCGCGTTACCCCTTGACGAATACCTGGATAGGGCACAGATAATTGAGAGACTCAGAGACGCTTAACTATCAGTCATGGTACACTTGTCCGGAGTGGAGGGAGACTATATGGCTTCTTCAAGTACGTGGGTGATTATCCCTGCGCTCATGCGTTCAGAATCATTTGCCTCAGATTCGGAGTTACTGACCAAGACCGTCGAGAGCGTTCTGAGTGAGACAGAGACACGAATCCTCTTGCTCTTGCAAGGTGACAACAGATCGGTATCTCATTTCAGCGAGAGATATGGTAGTAATCCGGATGTGAAGATGCTCTACGCAAATGAACCGCTAGGTAAATGGGGCGGAGTCAAATTGGGAGTAGGACTTCTTAAGCATGTGTATCGTAGTGATCGGGGCATCTACGTTCTAATGGACTCAGATTTCTCTTTCCATGGGAATGATATTCCTGCGCTCATAGAGCCGTTAGCCCGTGGAGATGCTCATTATGTTATTGGGAACAGAGATAGAGTCGCGTTGCCGACACCGGGCGCCAGTGCCGACGAGAGGATGTACGTGGAACTGTATTTCAACACATTGTGCATGATTAGACTGAAGGAGCACCTAAGAGAATTTGTGCCTTTTGATATTCAATGTGGGCTTCAAGCCTTTGACCACGAGGTGTTCTCAAACATCGATTTCAACAGAATCCCGAACGCCTATGGTGGAGAGATTGAGATATTCAGTCAGAATGTGATTGGTGGATACTTACCAGAGACATCCGACGTAACGCACCATAATGTATCAGAGGCGTCATTCAATATCAAAACGGTCGTCGAGAGTCTGCTGCAACTCCCGATATACGGCAGCTTATCACGAACTGACAGAGGGCAGGCGTTGGATTTGTGTCCCAGGATCTACGGCAGTAGAATCAAAGATGCCAGCGCTTATCTGGCGTATATGAAAACCGTTATGGCCGAGTTTGATCTGACTCCCTAAGAGGACCTTCCCACCAGCAAACTCCTCCGTGCAAAGGGTCAATCGATCTGAAAAGATGGCTGCCGGGGAGGTTGGCTGATACACGCAACATGGTTCACAGAAGAGCAGATAATCGCGATTCTCAGAGAGGCCAAAGCCGAACGGAATTGCGGAGAGATCCTTGGCGCTACAGGCCACCGGCTCGGGCGTCTGCTTAAGCCAAGCAACCCGGATGGCCTGTCTGCAGTGGCTACGGCGGCAGCCACGGATGCCTCGTCGTGATCATCCATAGGCATCGTAGCCGACTCATCACCAAACACCGACAAAGCCTACATTGCTAGCTCACTCGCCTAGGATGCGGGAGATCAGGAACTCATTTGAAAGCAACCACCACGTGGAATTTCTCCCCGCAATTTCGGCACGCCGCACCGACTTCCCAGTCTGTCTAACGTGGGCAGTCTTCCCACCTTATAGCCACGGCGATCCGGGTCTGGAATTACAGATGGAGAGGAGCCTCGCCTGGTTGTGAGGAATTGGCCTTCCCCCCGAAGACCCGGCCAGCTTCAATTGGAAAATCGATGAGGCGGGTCACTGGGTTTGAACCGGTGACCTTCGAGTTACTTCACTTCGTCCAGGAGACTTCGAAAGACTGCCAAATGATCCTCGCCCAAAGATCTATCGAACTCCTGGAGCCACCGCTCGATGTACTGCCCGTCGTAGCCGGGGTTCTTCAGAACGATTGACTTGACGTCATCGAGATCGCGGGGCCTGCCAGCAACGACCTTATGGACGATAACATCCTCGAGCGTCGCGAATCTCACAGGGACGCCCCTCATCTCCACGCCGGCTGCTCTGGCGATCGCCTGCTCCTCGTAATCGGAGAACGAGAGGACGAAGTCGATGCGGATGCCCGATGCCTCATCTTGCGCCGGGAGCACGAAGGTCCTGCGCACGAAGGCATCGGGGTTCTCGACCAGTAGCCTGATATTCAGATTGCTGATCGCCTTCTCAACTCGCGGAACGCCCTCGATACCGACGCCGAGCATTATGTTGATATCCTTGGTCAGCCTGGGTTCGCCATAGCGCAAGACGGCCTGGCCTCCGATGACCATATACGGCAGGCCGACTCTATCCAGTTCGCTGGCTATCCTCGAGAGAATCTCCTCGAACAAGGTTAACCACCCTAGCCATCTTTATCACGGTCTCAATGCCGGCCATTGGGTCCTTCAGGGGGAAAACGCCAAGATGCCTCGCTTCCTCGTACATTGCGTTCACGATCCGCAGGTTCTTGATGAGGTCGGGCTTCGTCGATCGGATCAGCGCTTTTTCGAACTCCTCAAAGGCCCGTCGGTCTCTTATCATTGTGGTCTCCCAAGGCACCAAAAACGCGAGCCCCGAAGCTTCCGTAAGCCCAGGGCTCTATTTGGTAGCGGGGCCCCGCTACACACACCAAAAAACGAGTTTCCCGCCTGTCGATGTCATCGACACCCAATTCGAATACCAAGGTAAGGCCCTGATCCCTGTGGGAGTGTAACCCATCGGTGGGGAAGGGGCCAAGGGGTATCTCTTCTCATTTGCCCCATCAGTGATTCGCGTGAACAACGGAGCCACAGTGGCCAGTGGCGTGCGATGAGTCAAGGTAACGGCGGTCAGCACTGACCTGCCGCAATGGTACCAAGGAGTCTTCCGGTATGGCAGCGAGGGCTGGATTTGCACCAGCGACCTTGGGTTATGAGTGCCCTGAGCGGTAGAAACAAGGGAAAACACCGAGGAACAAGAAGGACGTAACTGAAAGAGGTTCAAGCGGTTGCGCGAATTCTGTTTTCTCGGTGTTTTCTCTTGTTTTGGGGTGTTTTGGCTGGGTCCGTTAGCAAACCGTTAGCAGAACGCGGTTGCGTTTCAAGCAGCATCGGGATGTTGCATGACATTACCTGATCAGCCACAGTGGGTATCTACCGTCCTTCGTTCTGGGCAGGCACGAAGAACAGTTCCGATTTCACGTTGCGGATTCAGTTTGACCGTGGTAGAATGCGCCTGGACTTTGATGGAGCGTCGATCATTTCATCACAGGGAGGGCCAGGATGATACTCGACAACATTGAGAAGATCGCGTTGGGCAGGAGTTTGGCCTACGAGGAAGCGTGCGCTTTGATGAATGAGATTACATCGGGTACCGTTTCAGATGTGCAAATCGCCGCAGTTCTTATGGGGCTGCGAGTCAAAGGCGAAACGGTCGAGGAAATCGCGGGCTTCGCCAGCGTGATGAAGGAGAGAAGCAGCAGGATAAGTCCGAAAGTAGATGGGCGCCTGACGGACACCTGTGGCACAGGTGGGGCACCGTTGAAGACTATAAACATATCAACTATAAGTGCATTCGTTGCTGCAGGTGCGGGTATCTGTATCGCTAAACACGGGAACAGATCAGTTACTAGCATATGCGGCAGCGCTGATGTGCTAGAGGCTCTTGGCGCTAACATCATGCTTAAGCCAGGCCAGGTAGAACAGGTGATCGAACGGGTGGGGATAGGCTTTCTTTTTGCCCCCGCTTTCCACCCTTCTATGAAATATGCGCTGGGCCCTAGGAAGGAGCTTCGGATTCGCACGGTGTTTAATGTGCTGGGACCCCTGACCAATCCGGCAGATGCGAAGGGCCATGTCTTGGGTGTGTTTGCGGAGGAGCTCGTTCCGAAGATCGCTGGTGCGCTTCACCGCCTGGGAATAGAGAAGGGACTAGTGGTCTTTGGTAAGGGGGGAATGGATGAGCTCTCAACTCTGGGAGAGACCGTCGTGGCAGAGGTAACCCAGGACTCTGGGATCAGGACCTATGAGGTTGTCCCCGAGGATTTCGGCTTTAGGCGTTGTCGGGCGAGCGACATTGCTGGGGTTGGACCGTCGGAGAGCGCTGAGATAACCCATTCCATACTGAGGGGCTGCAAGGGCCCTATGAGAGACGTAGTTGTTTTGAACGCTGCAGCGGCGATCTATGTGGGAGGGCGAGCTGATAGCGTTAAGGATGGGGTCCACATAGCAGCGGCAAGCATAGACAGCGGCAAGGCCGCCCGCAAGTTGGACGATTTCATTACCGCAACGAAGGCGTTTTGAACGTGGCAGTAGAGTCTTTAGAGCGGCAGGAGGTAGGAACTTGGAGTCCTTACGGCGCTGCAGGCCCATAATTGATGCAATGCTGGACTATGTGATCGTAGTAGAGCAAGACATGACCATCCGGCATATGAACAAGCTCTTTGAGACAAGAGGTGTTGTGTCCAGCATTGACCAGGAATGTGTGGGTAAGCACTTATATGAGGTTTTCCCGAGTTTCGCCGAGGAGGCGGAGTTCCAGCAAGCACTTTCTATCCTTAGGAGTAAAGGTGAAGCCCAATATATCCCCTCACTTGAGCACAGCCCTCGCTCTGGTGGCAAGATGAAGTCCTACAAGGTGAACATGAGTCCGCTGTTTGTTAGGGGGAATATGGTTGGATTCGTGTTCGTGTTTGAGAGCCTTACGGCCCTTGTCCGAGAGGCAATGATCAATAGCCTAGTAGTGACTGGCATGAGTCACTATGTGCACAATGTCTGTAACAATATAGTGGCTGAGACTGCAGCCTTTCGTAAGACAGCGGATCCTAAGTTTTTCGATCAGCTTGAGCAGGATGTGAGAAGAATATCGAAGGTCGTTTCGAATTTCTTCTACCTTAAGTATCTGAGGGAAATTGATAGGACAAGAGTACTTCTCAAACATCTAGTAATGTCTGTGCTAGAGAGGTATACACAGGCCAGCCCCAGCATTAAAGTTGTCATTGATATTGACGACGATCTCTCGCTGTATTCAGACCCCAGACATCTTACGTACGTCGTTGACGTCATCATTCAGAACGCCTATGACGAGATGAAGGGGGAGAACAAACTAACAATCAGGGCGTGGCGGGGTGAGGAAAAGACTTCCATTGAAGTGATTAATGAGGGGAGCAGCATCCCTGCCGATATTCTGGAGCGGCTGCAAACGGGCGTGCCTTTTACATCCACGAAGGCTAAAGATGGGCGAGGTGCTGGGATTGGCTTCTTCGTGGCAAAACATCTTGTTGAAGAGGTGCTTGGCGGGAAGATCACACCATCAAATGGCGAGGACAACTCAGTGAGTGTATTAGTTGAAATCCCTGACTGCGCCAACGAGGATTGACACTAGTGATAGACGTCGTGATCATCGATGATGAAGAGAATTTCACAAATGCGCTCAAAGCGCTGCTATCGCCCGACAAATATAGTTGTGCGGTAGCTAGAAGCAGGGAGGAGGGCGTCAACCTCGTTCGCACCCTACATCCAGACGTGATACTGCTGAATAGGGCTATTCTGGATACGCAGATATCCACAGATGGGGCGCCGGACCCATCAAACGGAAAGAGGGCACTGAGCGAGATCAACGAGATTCGGTCAGCATGCAGAAGCCAGTTTGATATGAGGGTGATCGTGATCTCAGGCACGGATGTCGACCGGATGGCAGAGAAGTTCTACACAGATAATGCTGATGCCTTGCTTGTGAAAGATACCGCCGATCAGCTCAGATATATTCTGCCCAATTTAGAACCAACCATAAAGCGAGTTTTGAGGTACAACCATAACCTCGACATAATACTCCAGCACATTGACTTCGGGAGCGATGATCGCGAGATGAGGGAGCTTATGAGGAGGCTCTTCTGGGATTGTGAGAGGGTTGTGGTGTTCCCTCTGGTACCAGGCTATAGCGGCGCTGTGGTGTGCAAGGTCCAGCCATTCTTTGATGCAACTCGAAAAGGCCCTCTGACTGTTGTGAAGTCCTCTCGCAATAAGGCGAAGGTGTCTGCAGAGATTGCGAACTACTACAAATACGTTAAGGGCGTGATCCCGCTGGACAAGCATGCGATCTACGCTGAGGAACGAGGATGTAGGTTCACGAGAGACCTCGCAGGGTTTGGGTGCACATTTGTTGGTTCTGAATTCACGCGGGTCGGAGATTTCGAGGCATTCTTCCGGACACTTCCGTCTAGTCAGATTGATAAGCTCGATCTCGTGGTGGAGGATATATTTCGTGGCGGACTGGGGGCATGGCAGAACCGCAAGGCCCCACTTGAGCTGGGTCCGCTGTTCGAGCGGTATGATGCTTTGAAACTCTTCGACATTGATGATCTTGTCCAGAAATTCAATAGTGATTTTCATGTGGTAGTCGCCTCCAATACATTGGACATACCCGGCGTTCCACGAATGGTCTATCATCCGAGATACATGTTTGACAGGATGCGAGATAAGACCCCCTATTGTTCGAGTTACGAGTGCGTTTGCCATGGTGACCTTAGGGGTCAGAACGTTTTTGTCCAGAGGAAGAACCCCTTTGTTTGGCTCATCGATTTTGGCCTGACGAAGGAAGCGCCGGTAGTCGTGGATTTCGTTAAGTTGGAGACCAGTATCAAGTACGAGCTTGTTACAAAGTGTGGGACGAGTGACTTCCTGACGCTCGAAAAAGCATTGGCGCAACAGAGTTCATTTGAGGCGGATTGTAGCCTGGCGAGTACTGGCAATGAAGATATCCTGAAAGCCTTTCGGGCGATTATCGCGGTTCGAAGAGAGGCAGGCCGGGCCCTGTATCCTCTGGAGACCTTTGAGGAGTATCTTTACGCCTTGCTGTTTTATACCCTGCAGTGCTTTCGGTTCGATTACAGATCGGAGGACCTTTGGCACAAGACTTGTGCTTTGGTATCCGCGTCGACCCTGTTTGAGATACTAGAGTTACATCGCGACTGACACTGCTCGTAGGCCTAGGAGTCATATGCAGGTACATGGGTAACCCATTTACCGGGGTCATTTCCGCTGAAGCGGCTGTAGTAGACGGTTAGTGGCTTTGCAGCCTCGATTCTCGTGCAGGCACTCGTCTGCCTGAGAATCATCCATACTGCGGATCTCATCGGTCCCGCCCGCGGAAAACCAGAACTAGTGGCGGGAGAATTTGCGGCATCGCTTACAGCGAGATGCTCCTTCCATTGAACCCAGAAGCGTTTGCGACTAGCATTCTTGAGCACCTGGGCCTGTTTACGAGCAATCTCGCTGAGCTTTTCCCGAGGGGCGGCCAGCAGGAGCGAGTTCCCCTCGGTCAGAGAATCTGCCCGCCGGTACGGGCGTAAGGATGGACGTCGGCGCGGGCGGAGCGTCAGCTTCCTGACACCGCCTGCCGAACTGGGCGTTGGTCTCCCCCGAGTCCTGGCTGGGTTGCCTGCGCCAGAGCCCTGCGATGAAGACTACGCTGCTCAATGAGTCACCGCTTATGGCCATGGTGAGAACATAGGGTTTCCCACTTTAGTTGAAGTAGGAAATCTTCCGCTTTAACAACGCCATACATCGACGGGCAAGAAGCCGAATGGAGAGAAGATTCTCCTAGTCGTAGGGGGCTGAGCGATGGCACAAACGCAGCCGTCAGTCCGGCCGCTGGTTAAGCTCCGCGGAGACAACCGTCCGCCTCAAGCCACTGGCGAGGCAGATCCTCCGACAGATTGCCAATTGCACACTGCTTTTCCAATGAATATCTCTCGGACTTGTGGCGAATTCGGCGCAAGCGCGACCTTTGCTGGTCCATATATCCGGCCAGGTTCTATGTCATCCGCGGGCAGGCCTACAAGGACGCTCACGAATGCCCGGAAATCTGCCGCGTTGATGGCAGACTTGTCCGGGTTCATGTGCTCGGTATGGAACTCATGGACCACTAGGACCACGATGTCCGCGTTGCGGTGAGCTGCCTCAATAGCGGCGCCTGCGGCCGCCGTAAGAAGCTGGTACCGAAGTCCGCGCCACGGGTCCTGATCCGGGCTCGCAGAGGGGCTGAACACCATCGACACCAAAGACTGAATGCGCTGCGGCGCTCTTGTCCGCCGCGTCAGCAGACGTGCCTTGGCCAAGTAGCCGCCAATGGTGTCGCCGAATGGCTCGTCGACCTTGGCCTCGATTGATATGAGAATGCTGCGGCCTGCAGCATGACCAAGCAGAAGAAGATCGTGATTTCGGCCCTCGCCGCGCTCGGGCAACTTCGTGACACATTCGGGGATCCCCTCGGAGATTGCCTCGCCTGCAGTGAGGGGATGGCTGCCCAGAAGATCAGCAATCTCCTGGGGGCAGCGAGGGATCGGAGAAACGAACCAAGCACGCGCAAGTTCCATGGCACTTCGGCCGGCGCGCCATTGGTTGACCTTCTTTGGCCGAGTCCAGCTTCGCCAGTCATTGATACACTCGCCGTCTCGCCCCCTAATGATGAATTCGCTCATGATCCCTCATGACATGCTTCTGTTGCCCAATAATCCTGCTCCCGGCTCGGTGAGGCCGAGTCCGTGTGGAACACCTGGCTAGACCGACCGCAGCGCTTGATTTGAGACTCCACGACACCCAAGCGGCTGCCCCCACGATAACACAGTCGATCCTGAAGGAGATCCCGGTGGATCGTCACTCACGTCACATGCTCCGGGTAACCAGTGAAAGCGATGCAGGCCTCGGCTTGAGCCGGCCACTTCAGAAGATCACACCCGGGAGCGCTGTCGTATCCGTCACCGGGCATGTGCGTATCCCTGTTTACCGCCAGCGCATTCAAGGGAGGCCAACCGTTGTCCCGGCACCACTCTGCAACTTCCTGAAGGTAGTGCCCCACTGCATGCGTGAGATCCGGGACATTGGCGCGCTCACAGAGGACTCCATATGGGATAACTGCGGAAGACACCGTAACATGCCTGCCAACTGCCCTTCTGTGTACTTCTCGATGATGATCAAGTAGAGCCTGCGCGATCGCGCGCGCCTCAGGTCAACTGGCGACAGGTATGAGATCATCAAGGAACTTCTGAAGGATCCAGAGTTCAGGAAGTTCAGCAGCCGGGTGCTTCTGATGCAGGAACAGATACGAGCGCGCCGCAGTGGGGACTCTGGCTGAGGATGGCCAGAGCCTGTGAGGAGTCAATGCCATTCTTAGTTGAGTTTCTCGACGGCTCCGTTGCGATGGTCACGCTACTGCGACCTCGGCCGTTTGCTCCTCGAGTTTCAGCTCCCTCCTCAAGGCTTCTTTAAGCCTGGGCAGATGTCGATATCCCATCGCAAGCCGCAGCCTCGGCTCGATGTGCAGGAGAGATGTCGCAAGCCAGCGGTGTTTCTGGCTCGAGTTCTTCCAGCAATCTGCCTTGGCGCATCGCTCCTCTATCGCCGCCATCACCGACTCCAGGCAGTTGGTTGTCTTAAAAGACCTGCCCAGCGAGCCGACCAGGCCCAGCCGGTGGAGCGCCAGTGTCTCCTCGAAGCCCTCATCAAGACTCTTTACCGCCGACAGGTTCACCTCCTCAAGTTCGGCCCGTATCCTCTCTAACTCGCTCCGGGCCTGCTCGTAAGTCGCCATCGAATACGCCCGCGTCAGGCGCTTCCTACAATACGCCTGCTCGCCCTTGGCAAGATAACTGACTACGTTCTCCCGCTTGTGCCACTGGCACCGCTGAACCACCACGCGATCCCGGAACGCTCGCCGTAGAGCCGACACCAGACCCCGGGAGCCATCGATAACGGCCAAGATCCCCTCGCTTACGTCAAGCCCTCGCCCAAGCAGTGCCTCAAACAGGCCCAGGCAAGCCTTCTCGTTCTCCGTCGAGGTCTCCACAAAGTCAAAGAGCATCTTCTCCCCGCCAACCGTCACCCCAAGGGCCACCACCATCTCATCATCCGCGAAAGTCTTGCCGTCCACGAATAGCGCCACGAATTCATAGCCCGATAGGTCCCGTGCCTTGAACTCCCGCAACCTCGCCGCCGTCGCCTCACGGAAACGCCTCGACACCGTCGAAGAACTCAACCCTATCGCTCCAGGGACCGCCTCCGCCGCCAACTCATAATTGCGAGACGATAGCCCATAGAGCACCCGCCGAAGTAATACCTCATCAACCTGCCCGGTGCCGGCACGCAGCCTGCGGTAACTCTTCAAGCCCACCTCCCGATTCCTACGCCCATCCCGCACACGCGGCACTCGCACCGGTACCGGCTGCCGGGCCAACATCACCGTCCCAGGGTTGTTACCCCCTCGAACATGACCCGCCATCTGCGCCCTGCGATCCCAGCGCTTGCCCACCAGGCTCTCCACTTCTTCCTCCAACATCTCCACGGCTCGCCCCAGACCCAAAGGTACCAGCGCCCTGATCAACTCTACCTTCGCCGACACGTCCAGCCCATCGTACTCCTCCCGGCTCACCACCCTCACCTCGCCCTTCACCTTTCGCTTGATTCTGCGCCGAACCACTCCCATACTCATCTCAGGCTCCTTTCCCTGGCCGTTGTGGCCGCTTGGCAACTCCACAATACCAGGTACTGGAGCCGTCTTAAATCTCAACTAACTTTGGCACACACTCGTGGGATCGGTTCAGCCTCTACATGATCCGCAAGGAGGACCACATCCGTGAGGTCGAATCGCTCTTGGTTAGGATTGCAAACCCCTCGGGCAATAAAACCAAGGGCAAGCTCGAAAAGCAAGGCAACCTGCAGCCGCTTCTCAAAGACTTGGTGACCGCCAAGGTGACAGAGGAGATAGCGAAGCTCTTTGATGAACGTGCCAAGGGCCCGCGCGAGGATGCTGGTAAGAAGGCCAGAGGTCAGCCCAAGCGCCGGAGACGGAGGCGTCGCAGACCGCTCAGGGGTTTCTTCCCGAGCGACAAGACGATCCATGCCATCTACAGGGGCGAGACGCACAAAGCGCGAGGGTCCCGCAGGAGCGGGATGATAAGATTCCGTGGCAAGTCCTACAACAGCCCCAGCATGGCAGCAAGGTCTCTGACCGGCAGATCCGTGAACGGCTGGATGTTTTTTGGAAGTACAAGGACGAATCGGGAAACCTGCGCCCGCTTTCGGTGCTCAGACGGCAACGAGTCTGTAGAAAAAGCCCGATTGGGGCTGATTCCCGACTCCTAAGTACTTGATTTTATTGATCGCAGATTCTCGGCAAATGCCTTTTCCTACAGATTCAACGATCAGGCTGACCCGCATGCCCCAGACTCAGTCACAGAGACAGCGCTCAGGGGAATTTTGTCGGGCTAAGGACTTGCTGACACACTCACCCGTCACAGGCTCTTTCAAAGCGTATGGTAGGGGGTATCACCGGCGCCTGCAGGTCATTGCCCAATGGCTCTGGGTAAACTGTAAACTCCCGGCCGAGGGCTGCCGATAGTAACGGTGGGGTTAGGTCGCCTACCGAGGTGGTTGGAACCTCTCGCTGTCAGGGATGTATAATTCAGTTGGAAGTAATCGGGGCACCGCAACGAGCGCTCAGCGAAAAAGATTGACAAGGGATGACCGATGATGATATACGGTGTTCAGCACAGGACGCAGCCTCGTGCCGTTTTTATAGATACGGAAATCGGATGCTGCCACACTCAAGCGGAGTGTGATTCTTGGTTAGTGAAAAGAGCATTGCCTGTGGCCTGGACTTGGCTTCGTCGATTGGAAGCATTGTCGGAAGGAGCCGCTACAAGTGCTGCATAAACGCGGAGGGTTCATGCTATGATGTTCGGCACATCAACCTGTTGTGATCCCGGAGCAATTAAGCCTCCCCCTTTTCCCGGGAATCTGTAGATTCAAGTCTGTCAGGCACCCGGAAGATTCTCATCGCATCTTCGAGGTGGGCTTGGCGAAGGGACGTCTTTTTCGTTTTGATCGACTCGAGGAGAAGCCGTAGCGCATCTGTCTGTTCCCTTACGTCTATGTCAATGTGCGCTTCGGCCGCGCGCATCTTCACAAAGGCTATCGTGTCCTGACAGAAATCATTGTCCACACGAAGATGCTTAGCGATATCGAGCGCCTGCTCCAGGTTTGCGCGTCCCCCCTTCTGGGCAAGATAATACGCAAGATTGTTGGGTATCAGGGTTTTGGTGGGCTCGGGCGCTTCGGCGACATGATTCATGGCTTCTGTAGCAAGGGCGATAGCAGTGTTCAGAAGATCCGAATCCACCTGGCCGCCAGCCTGATACGATTCCCAGTACAGATATCCTAATTCATGAGTATAAACCGGCTTTGTGTGCTTTGTCAGGTCTGCTGCCATCTTACAGTGGGCCATCCCGATGTGCTGTCGGCCGGCGACGAACTTGTAGAATGCGTATGCAGTGTAGTGGGTTACCGGGTCGCAGGGATTGCAGCGTATGGCTTCTTCTATATAGCGCGCAGCTCCGCCCTTATTGTCCTGGCGGATTGCTATGCTATGGAGCTGTCTCAGTATCGGGACCCTGTCTACTTCACCCGTTGTCTCGTTTAGCCGTTTGAGACATATAGCCTCGGCGTCGTCAAAACGACCACTGCCGAGGAGCGACTCGATCTCGTTCTTGAGCTCACTCTCCTTGAAGACGGCTTCACGCGCGTACGCGCCAGCCTCATAGCCCGTTTGAATATCAGCGGTTACCCTGTCCCGAACAACTTTCGCACAGGTGTCGCTGACTCGCGCACTCACTTCGTCAATCATTTTCCCGATAGCATCTTCAACGGACTTTGGAGCCTCTCTTACGACTCCATTACTGCTTCTACCCGCAGCGCGTTTGAACAGGAAGTACCACACAGCCACAAAGATCGCCACCCCAATCGCCACGATCTGAACTACGACGACGTAATCTGTCAGCCTACCGGTAGACATGGCAATTACCTATCCTCCCTTCGTCTAAAGGCGACTTCGATGTCTCACCACTAGTGATAACACTCATGCTGATGGTTACGCAAGAGTGCCGGAAGAGCGAAGCCCCCTGGCCCTTGACCTCTCTCAACGCGTCGTCGGCAGCAATCGTGCCGCACGAATCACGGTTTCAGTATCCCCTTGCAGTCCCTACCGATCTGGATCGGATGGCGCGGTCCCGCCAATGTACTCCTTCGGCAGTCGACGAGGAAGGCTGCTCCGTGGAGATTCTCAGAATCGCTCAGAACACCATTTCCACGCACATAGAATCCCCATCAACAGCACCGAGCCCAAGCACGATGCGAACACCCCGTACACAATGAAGCCCAATATACGATCTGTCGCCCTGTGTTGTACCGTATCGAAAGAGCAATAAGGTCGCCAATGTGGGAGAAACCAGCACCACAGAATAGACGGTGGCGCCAGACACATGACAGTAGCAGCAAGTGACAAACGGCCATGCAGGATAAGGAAGGCAGCAGCAATAATCGTAAGCAGTGGTGCTTCAAGAAAGAGAGGCTCGGCCCATCCGGGTGGGTGGAACCATTGGTTATTATTCCCATGCTCACCAATGATTCTCCTGATAGTGTTTTGAATCTCGAGCGTAGCTTTCTGCTCATGCCCGTGACCGCACAGCACGCACATTTCGGTCTCTTTCCTGCTCTTAGTGAACCGAACGCTTATAGACAGTGCAGCGGGCTTATGCACTGAAAGACCAATCGAGACTTCACTTGTTCCATTCTCAAACGTGTCCAGGTAAGGCTGGAACCGGTCTATATCGGTCACTATGTGAATGCCTTCACGATCTACTATGCGAACCTGCATCGCCTGCGGAATCAGCGTGGGATCGAGATTCGTGATAATGCTTGGGGTCTCGGATCGAAGAAATCGCTGGATCTTCCTTATGAGTTTCTTGTCCACGTCGCACGAGCGTATCCTGGCAACCCCCGGGCAGGTAGGCATGTCAACCATTCCCTGAATTCAGCATTAGGAGTGATACGACTAGATTTTATCATCTTTGGGCGATCCTGTCCAGTTTTTCCTGTGTTTGTCGGATTGCTGGGTAATGTAAAAAGGAGTGTGTAAGAGGGGGTTGGGGTCAGAAAGAGACATGGTGTATCCTCCCGGGCGTCTCAAGGTTCCTAGAAGGGGGATACACGATGCACGAATTGGACTTTACGAGGCACAACTTAGCAGTGGACTTGGAGGAAGTCAAGCGGATGTTTCAGGAGGACTTCAACGGCGGGTGCCGGCATCTGGTGAGGCTGGCGTTCAAGGAGATCATGAAGATGGAGGTGACAGATTACCTTCAGGCGGAGCGGTATGAGCGAGGAGACAGTCGGCGTGGGCGTCGCAACGGGTACCGCAAGCGGACCCTTCTGACGAGTGTGGGTAGAATTACTTCGCCGTTGACAGAGACCTAAAGGTGGCCAGAGACAGAGGGTCTGGCTATGCTCCCGGGGTGTTCGAGCGGTATAAGCGGGTGCACGAGCTAGTGGATGAGGGGATCAAGGAGATGTTTCTTCGTGGGGTATCGACGCGCAAAGTAGGGCAGGTGTTAAATGCCTTGAGCGGTAGCGATGTCTCCGCAGGGTATGTATCTCGGGTGACGAAGGAGTTGGACTGGGAGGTGCGCCGCTTTGAGAACGAGCCCGTGAATGACGACTATGCCCTACTGTTCCTGGATGCCCTGAATGTGAAGATAAGGTACGAGTTGAGGGCGAAGCGGCAGATGGTGCCGATCGCATATGGGATAAGGCGCGACGGCGGCAGGCGCTTGATCAGTTTCCGCGAAGCGCGATCTTGGGCGCGAATTATCGAGCGAAGATGTGGGACGGGACCTATGGAGTCTCAACTGAGGGACTCCACCACTTGAGGTGCAATGACGAGGACGGCCTTAGTCCCCGGCCGCTTGGAACCTGCTCTTGTCTGACAGGCGGTGATGATCCAGCACTTCCGGACGCCAATCGGTGCCGTGCGTCTGTAGCTCATAAATAACTTTAAGTGATTGATCTAACACCTTCCTATAATGGTAAAGGTTGTATCCGCAGTGGCGCGAAGCACCATTTCAGATACAAGTTATTGAACGTAGCCGTGGGGCGGGACCTATGGGGATTCAATTAGGGGATGGGATGAGGCATAGCCTCTTGGGAGTGGCCTCGTGAGACTTCCCCCGGGTCGGGCAGAGCTCTGGAGACAGAGATTGGCCATTCCTGCGCCGCGTGTCTCTGCCCGGAGTGGTTGTTGGGAGGTCCGTGAGACCGGTTTCGGGTGAGAAGATAATAGTGCCCCGCTGTCTTTCGGGCCCATCAGAAGATTCGTCGCGAGCATACTCATCTTCATGGGGGTTGCTCCACATGGGATGAGACCCCGCCTGCTGCCGGCGCCAGTGGTCGCTCGGTATGAGAAGGAAGCAGGGCACCTGTTTGGACCATCTGTCCCATTTTGCAGAAGGGACATGCCCTGGGGTCTATCCCGGTGAGGCGATGCAACAGGTCTTGCCAGGGGATCTCGTCTGGTTTCTGCGGCTCGGGGGTACCGAGCAACAGCCTCGACTGGAGGAGCTTCGTCGCTCGGTTTCGGTGACTCAGGATGCCGTAGTATCTGATCTTGACGAAGCCATCGGGTAAGACGTGTAGCAGGAAGCGGCGAATGAACTCAGGAGCCTTGAGTGTCATCATCTTGGTCTTGTTGTGCCGGGCCGAGTCCCGCCAGCGAAAGGTCACTTCGTCGTCCTCCAACTTGACGAGGCGATCATTGGATAGCGCCACCCGATGGGTGTATCGGCCCAGGTAATCGATCACGTGCTCGGGCCTTCCCAGAGGAGCCTTGCAATAGACTACCCAAGCCTGCCGGTAGAGTGCGGCGATGAGATCCTTGAAGGCAGCGTCTGGCCCAGGCTCGTCGATCCCGCCTGGCGACTTGAGTTGTCCTGAAGCGTATTCCTCTCTCATCTGCTCGAGAAACACTCCCCTGAATAGCTGAGACAGTACCTTGACCGGGATGAACAAGCCCTTACGCCACGAGATCCATCGCTTCTCATCACGGGACAATCCTCCTGCGGTGACGATACAATGGAGGTGTGGATGGTCGATGAGAGTCTTAGTCCAAGTGTGCAGGATGGCGATGAATCCCCTTTGTGCGCCGAGGTACTTAGGATCGTTGGCAAGGGTGGCGAGGGTGCGCGAAGCAGCTCTGAAGAGGAGAGCATAGATCACTTCTTGATTCCTCAAGGCCCAGAGCCTGAGCTTCTGAGGCAGGGTGAAGACCACATGGAAATAGTGAGTGGGCAGAAGATCCCTTCTCCTGTCGTCCAGCCATCGCTCCTTCTCGAGACATTGGCATTTGGGGCAATGCCTGTTGCGGCATGAGTTGTAGGAAATCCTCAAGCCTCCACACCGGTCGCACTGATCGACATGCCCTCCGAGCTCCGCTGTCCGGCAAGCTTCTATGGCCCGCATCACTCGGAGATGCCGGGTGGGCATGTGGTGGCGATGATCACGCCGATAGGAGGAGCCGACGGCGCGAAAGACGTCTGCCACCTCAACCGATCTTCTCATGGGAAGCTGCCACTGCTATGAGACAGACTTCTGCGACTCGACCAGTAGGTCCAAGGGACTTACCACTCGCAAGACGTCCTTGCGACTGAGGTGCAGATAGATGGCTGTGGTCTTCACACTGGCATGGCCAAGCAAGTACTGGATGTGGCAAAGATCTGTGCCCGTCTCCAATAGGTGGGTGGCAAAGCTGTGTGTGAGGGTGTGGACCGTCGCCGGTTTGGTGATACCGGCGCGTCCGAGGGCCTGCTTGAACACTACCTGCATACCCCTGGTACAGATAGGTCTCGTCGCAGGTTTGCCTGGAAAGAGCCAGTCGGTGGGACGGTAGCGCCTCCAATAGTCACGCAACATCTCCAGGGTGTGCTTGGCCAGCAGGGTGTAACGATCCCGGCCTCCCTTGCCTTGACAGATGCGTATCATCATTCGATCGCTGTCGATGTCGGACACTCTGAGATTGGTGGCCTCTTGTACCCACAAGCCCCCAGAATAGATGATCGCAAGGAGCGTCTGGTGTTTGAGGTTCTTCACGGCGGACAGGATGGTCCCAACCTCTTCCTTGGACAACACCACTGGGAGCTTCCGCGCCATCTTCGCCCTTGGGATTCTGAGTCCGTCCCAATCTCGCCGAAGCGTGGTTTCGTACAGGAATTTCAGAGCGCTGTAGGTCTGGCTGATGACCGCTTGGGAGACCTTCTTGTCCTTGATAAGATGGTGGAGATAGGCACGGATCTCCTCGTTACCTATCTCCTCGGGCGATCGCTGGAAATGAACGGCGAACCCCCGCACTCGGCGCAGGTAGTAGGATCGGGTTATCGGGCTCAAGTTCTTTAACTCCAGATCCCTCTTCATCTGATCGTACAATCTCTCCATTGCCAGCTCCTTTATCTGTGAGCAGACCCAACCAACTCCACAAGGTGCGCAGCCCAGGAGCTGACATCGTAAGATGGATCCCGGCCAGCTTCAACGGCCGGCCACTGATCAATGGGGGTGACCTACTAAAGACGAGTCAGTGTCAGTGACTACCGCCCCGCGGTTTCGTTCAATATCTCCATATGCGACGTCCGTACTTTCGGACGGTTCCAATTCTGGGCGATGGCGGTCGATCTCAGCGAATAGTGGCGAACTGGCATGGGAGCTTCCCCCCATTGTTTGGACAGTTTCTGGGGCAGAATAAGCTAATGTTTG
>CAYHHI010000033.1:0-36342 GCA_964356335.1 uncultured bacterium | reverse complement strand
CCTCTGGCCTTCTCTATGGCTATCTTGCCATCGACCGCGCGAGACTCTTTGCACGAGTCAATAACCTCTTTAATGACCGCATCTATTCGACCTGGGGGACGCCCAGACTGCCCCGGCGATCGTACGAATTCGGTATCTCATGGGAGATCAAGGACTGAAGCAGTATTGGCTTGACACCCCTTCGGCTTCCATTGTAGGCTCCAAGTGCCATGAACTATCCGGCTTTGATAGCGGTAGGCATATTAGGTCTTGCCGGCTCATCCGATCTGGCGTGCCAGAGAACCTCGGTCAAGCTTCCTCGACCCAATCTGAAAGGCATGTGCGTGGAAGAGGCCATAGCCGAGCGCGGGTCTGAGAGAGGCTATAGCGCCGACAGCCTTAGCCTCGGGGAGGTATCGCAGATACTTTTCTCGGCCCAGGGTATTACGGGAAAGCGAGATGGCCATGAGCTGCGCGCAGCTCCCTCGGCTGGAGGCACGTTTCCTATCGAGCTCTATGTCGTCGCCACAAGGATCAAGAGTCTTGCCCCCGGCATATATCATTATCTTCCCGCTGATCACGCGATCGAGCTTGTAAGATCGGGAGAATATGGCGACAGCCTTTCCCTCGCGTGTCTGGGGCAGGCGATGCCGCATACCGCCGCCTGCTCGATCTTGATGACAGCGGTCCCTCGGCGCACGCGAGAACGCTACGGCGAGCGTGCGATGCGATACATCTATATGGAAGCAGGCCACATCAGTGAGAATATCTACCTCGAGTGTACTTCCTTGGGCCTCGCCGTCGTTGGCGTTGGCGCGTTTTACGATGAAGAACTGGATGCCCTTCTGGGTATCGACGGCGAGACTGAAATGTCAGTCTTCGTAAACTGCATCGGGAAGAGAGAGGAGCGAGGTGAATAGAATTGAATCTGGTAGATGCATTGATGGTCGTGGTGATCGTTGCCGGTTTCATTCACGGCACGATAAAGGGGGCCATTCAGGAGGTTTCAGCTGCGATTGCCCTCATAGTGGGAGTGATAGTCGCTGGTAAGGTAGCCACGGGTTCGCTTTCCGTGACCAGTAAGCTCGCACATCCTACGGTGGGCAAGGTCTTCATGTTCGTGATCACGTTTATCGTGGTGGCGATCGCGATAGGCCTTCTGGGCAAACTGGTCTCCAACCTTGCAAAGAAGGCGAACCTCTCGCCCATCGACAGAATACTCGGTGGCGCGATCGGTGCCTGTCTGGTGGGCATCGCTGCGGGCGTGGTTTTCAATCTCCTAGCCTTGGCGGGCCTTGAGAACCAGTCGATTGTCCAATCCGCAATAGCACAGAAGCTCATGAGCGCGGTCTCATATCTGACCCAGTTCATGCCAAGAGAATCCAGTGAGATGACATCCGTCTTCTATTTATGCAGGGTAACGAGAAGATAGGCAAGGAATCGATGACTGCCCTTGTCGGTGTGGCAAGCAGTGATATCGTGCTTCCGGAGGAATGATTTGAGGATTGCGGTAATAATGTCAGGTGGCAGCGGGCGGCGGTTCTGGCCCTTGAGCCGCCGGGCGAGACCCAAGCAGCTCGTAAAGTTGATAGATGGGAGATCACCGCTGGAGCTGACGATCGAAAGGCTTCTTCCCATCTTCGAGCCGGAGGCAATCTGGGTTGTGACCCAGGCTGCGCAGATTGATGCGACTCGGCGCATCGTTTCGGCATATGGAAATCTCAAGGTCCTGAGCGAACCCGTCGGCAAGAACACAGCGCCTTGCATCGGCTATGCCGCAACCCTGGCGCTGGCGACCGTTGGCGATGCTTCACTGGTTTTCCTTCCGGCGGATCACCTGGTTCGGGATGAGGAAAAACTGAGGAATCTCATCACCGCGGGTCTCGATTTCGTCGAAAAGCGGGGTACCCTCCTCACCTTGGGAATCAAGCCTGACAGGCCTGCCACAGGTTTTGGGTATATCAGAGCCGGAGAGCGTCTGGAGGGGATCAACGGCTTTGATTTTTTCAAAGCCACAAGGTTCGTGGAGAAGCCTTCCCTGCGGGTGGCCCGCAAGTACGTCGGTTCGGGTGAGTACCTCTGGAACTCCGGCATCTTTCTCTTTAAGACTTCGATCATACTCGATGAGATGGAAAAGCATCTTCCTGAGATGAGAAGAGAATTCAGGGCCTTTGAAGCCTGTGTAGGTGGGCCCGATGAAGAGAGCCAGAAGGCGCGCTGCTACTCAAACATCGGTGCGATCTCAATTGACTTTGGCGTTATGGAAAAAACCGAGAGAGCCTGTGTGGCGCCAGCCGCTATCGGTTGGGATGACGTGGGAAGCTGGGACTCTTTTGCCAAGTACCTGCCGAAGGATGGAACAGGCAATTCTGTCCGCGGCGAGCATGTCGGTATTGACTCCAAGAACTGCGTGATCTATGCTGAGGGTAGGTTTGTAGCCACTATCGGCGTCGACGACATAGTGCTTGTCGTGACAGATGATGCGATCCTCCTCGCCAGAAGAGATGAGGCGGAGAGAGTAAAGGAGCTTCCCAATCTCATGGAAGAGCAGGGCTTCGGCAATCTTCTCTGACTCCCCTGGAACTTGCGCACAATAGTTTAATTCTTGAAACAAAGTCTAAACAATATACCCGGTTCTGACGATAACGAGGTGTTGACCGCAAAGCGTGGGTGGGGTGGGGATCGTGAACAAGAAGGAGAGGTTTGCGGGTGCTGTGCTGGTGCTTACGCTGGCCGTAGGCATCCTTGTAGATGTGCTCAAGAAGGGGAATGATACACCTGGCCTGACACGGCAAGAGACCCGGACTGCCCAAGAGATGTGGCGAGATGCATCGGCAGTCGGGACTGGAACGGATGATGGGTCTGGGGCGGAGGCCGCAAGGCCGGAGACCTCTGGATGGAAAGAGGGACGAAGCGTCGGCACCGGCGTAGATGGGGCCGAGGGAGGGGTCTCTCAGCCAAGCATATATCGGAAACTTGATATCAACAAGGCGAGTGTCGAAGAACTGATGCTGTTACCAGGTATAGGACCCAAGAAGGCGGAGGGCATAGTGGCCTGGCGCAATGCGAAGGGCCGTTTCGGTAGTGTGGAAGGCTTGCTCGAGGTGAAAGGTATAGGAGAGGGCACGCTTGAAGGTTTGAAACCATATGTTTGCGTTGACAAATAGTATTGCAATCTGCAGTGAAGCTTGCAAACTGCGATGACTCGTGGTGGAATCGCCCAAAGTAGCGGAGGCTCACGGTGTCCAGGGATTTTGCTCGGCTGGGATGTTTTGTCGAATCCATGCAATTGGTTAGCAGCGGCGCGCAACCCGGCTGGCTTGGTCTGCGTGGTACAGGTATTGCATTATCGCACCTGCCGGGCGTTTACGTGAATAGGCAACTGAGGGGGATTCTGTAGGCATGACTGTAAAGACGGACGTTACTGAGAAACTCATAAGCCTCGGTGTCCTTCGGCACGACGAAGTGGCAGCTATCACCAAACAGGCCGAATCTGGCGGGATATCTTTCCAGAAGGCACTTGTGAAGCTCGGATACATGTCGGAGGAGAGACTGCTTGAGTTCCTCGTTCACATTTACGGCGTCGAGGCCATCAATCCGCTCGCCATAGAGATCCCGCGCGCCATCATAAAACTGATCTCGCCCGAGATCGCTGAGAAGTTTAGGGTTCTGCCCGTTGACAAACGCGGCAGGGTGCTGTCGCTCGCGATGAGCGATCCTACCGATATGTATGCCCTCAATGATCTCAAGTTCATAACCGGCCTTGAGATAAAACCCATGGTTGCCACGGAGAGCACGCTTGCCTCCGCAATCGAAAAGCATTACAGGCACCAGGATAACTTCGAGGAACTGATCAGGGACCTAGGCGAGGGCGAACTTGAAGTGCTTGAGGAGAAGATGGAAGAAGACGAGGGGGTCGAGGAAGCGGAGCAGGGCCCTGTTATTAAATTCGTCAATTCCATAATCGCCGATGCTGTCCGCAAGCAGGCGAGCGATATCCACGTCGAACCGGCTGAGAAAGTATTCAGAGTGAGGTTCAGGGTAGACGGTACACTGCAAGAGGTAGTCAAACAACCGGCCAAGATGAAATCGGCAATCATATCGAGGCTCAAGATCATGGCGGAACTGGATATCTCCGAGAAACGAATCCCTCAGGACGGGAGGATTAAGGTCAGGGTGGACAACAAGACCATTGACATCAGGGTATCCTCTCTCCCTACCATATTTGGAGAGAAGGTGGTCTTGCGAATTCTGGACAAGGGCAATCTCGCGTTGGACCTCGCTCGCTTCGGTTTTGAGGAGAATGCTCTCAAGAACTTCGTCAAGGCTATCGAGGCGCCCTATGGGATGGTGCTTGTCACGGGGCCTACGGGAAGCGGCAAGACGACCACGCTATACTCAGCCCTTAACAGGATAAACAAGCCCGATGTCAACATCATGACGGTGGAAGACCCGGTGGAGTACAACTTGGAGTGCATAAATCAGGTGCAGGTCCACGAGGAGATCGGCCTCACTTTCGCAAAGGCCTTGAGAGCGTTCTTGCGGCAGGATCCCAACATAATCATGGTTGGCGAGATCCGCGACTCGGAGACGGCTTCGATAGCTACCAAGGCGGCCTTGACTGGCCATCTCGTTCTCTCGACCGTGCACACCAACGATGCGCCAAGCACGATAAACAGGCTTGTGGATATGGGAGTTGAACCGTTTCTCGTGGCTGCATCCGTGAATCTGATTCTTGCCCAGAGACTCGTGAGGCGCATATGTTCCAAGTGCAAAGGTGAAATCGAGATTCATAATGAAGCTCTGAGGGAGCTCGGAATAGAGCAGGCCGAAGCCAGGAACATCAAGTTTTACAAAGGCCGCGGCTGCAGCAATTGCAGCAATACTGGTTACTCCGGACGCCAGGGAATATTCGAAGTCATGCCCATCAGCCCAACCATAAGAAGAATGATACTTGACAGGGCATCGGTAGACCAGATAAAGAAACAAGCCATAAGCGAGGGAATGCTGACCCTGAGGCAAGACGCTCTGCTCAAGCTTAAGGCCGGGAGCACAACCGTTGAGGAAGTTCTGAGGGAAACTGCAGGAGACGACTGATTGCAGTCGGAGGGAGCTGACCATGGTCTCGTTGAGGGAACTCTTGGAAGAGGTAGTGAAGCTAAAGGCTTCGGACCTGCACATCACTGCGGGTCTGCCAGCGCAATTCCGAATCGACGGGGAGATAGTATCCTCGAAGTCCGAGGTTCTCACCCCCGAGATGACCAAGCAGCTGGCTTATAGCATCCTGAATGAGGAGCAACGAAAGCGGTTCGAGATCGACAAGGAGCTGGATTTCTCGTTCGGAATAAAAGGGCTGTCGAGGTTCAGGGCTAATGTCTATCTCCAGCGCGGAGTGGTGACCCTGGCGATCAGGCAGATTCCATTCGAGATCCTTGGATTCGACGAGCTGGGCCTCCCGCCTGTGGTCAAGGACTTCGCGGCCAAACAGAAGGGCCTGGTACTGGTTACGGGTCCTACGGGTTGCGGTAAATCCACCACTCTCGCTTCGATCATCAGCAAGATCAACGATGATCGAAGCTGTAACATCATAACCGTAGAGGATCCTATTGAGTACATGCACCACCACAAGCGTTCCATTGTGAATCAGCGTGAGGTGCGGGCTGACACGCACACATTTGGAGACGCCTTGAAGCACATTCTCAGGCAGGACCCCGACGTCATTTTGATAGGTGAGATGCGCGACCTCGAGACCATAGCAGCGGCTCTCACGATAGCTGAAACTGGCCATCTCACACTCGCAACGCTTCACACCAATTCGACCTATGAGTCCATTAACCGAGTGGTGGACGTTTTCCCCGAGCATCAGCAGAGCCAGGTGCTTGCGCAGCTGGCCTTTGTGCTCGAAGGTGTGATTACCCAGCAGCTTCTCCCCAAATTGGGTACGGGGGGGCGGGTGCTGGCGGCCGAAGTGCTGGTGTGCACGCCGGCCATAAAGGCTCTGATCAGGGAAAAGAAGGTTCACCAGATCTATTCGCTTATGCAGGCTGGTCAGAAGTTCGGCATGCAGACAATGAACCAGGCGCTTTACAGGCTTTATGTTAGCAGGCAAATTTCTCTCGAGGAAGCCATGGGCAGGAGTGCTGACTTGGGTGAGTTTGAGCAGATGCTTGCACGGAGCAAATCCCTCGGTGGTAGTATCGGGGAGAAGGAAAAATCTATTAGTAGATAAGGGGGGGTCATTTTGGCTACCACATACGTTTGGAGAGGTAAGACGCCGGCCGGTGAGGTAGTCACCGGTGAGATGATGGCCAAGTCCAGGAGTGAACTGATTTTGAGCCTGAGGAAGCGACGAGTTACTGTGACCTCCGCAAAGGAAAAATCGGGCGGTCTCAGCCTGGGACTCGGTCGCATGAGAGGGGTCTCGACCAAGGATCTTGCCGTCTTCACACGGCAGTTCTCGACCATGATAAACTCTGGTCTTCCTCTGGTTCAGTGTCTCGACATTCTCGCCAAACAGTCAGAGAGGGATCACTTCAGAAAGATCATCTCCAATACGATGAGGGAGGTCGAATCCGGCGCCACGCTTGCGGATGCTCTTTCCAAGCATCCGAACGTTTTCAGTGAGCTCTATGTCAACATGGTTGAAGCTGGTGAGACAGGCGGAGTTCTGGATGTCATCTTGGCGAGGCTCGCGACCTACCTGGAGAAGATGAACACCCTGAAGCGCAAGATCAAAGGTGCGATGACCTACCCGGCAGTGGTCTTCTGTGTCACGGTCGCTGCGACGGTATTCATGCTGGTGTTCATCATTCCCACGTTTGCCAAGCTTTACTCCGATTTCGGCGGCGAGCTTCCTGCAGCCACCAGGATCGTGATGGCCTTGAGCTATTTCATCAGGACCAAATGGTGGCTCCTTGTGGGAATCATACTCGTGACGGTCCTCGCGATCCGCAGATATTACCGGACCAAGGAAGGGCGCGCCAGGGTTGACAGGCTGATTCTGAGCATTCCTGTCTTTGGGAATGTGCTTCTTAAAGCCTCTATCGCAAGATTCACCAGGACGCTCGGCACACTGGTATCGAGCGGTGTTCCCATACTCGAAGGCCTGGATATTACTGCCAAGGCAGCCGGCAATACCGTGGTGAAGGAAGCAGTGCTGAAGACCCGACAGAGCATTTCAAGCGGCCAGACCATAGCGGAGCCTTTAAGACAGTCTGGGGTCTTCCCACCAATGGTGGTGCAGATGATATCAGTGGGTGAGGAGACCGGTGCGCTGGATGAGATGCTTTGCAAGATCGCAGATTTTTATGATGAGGAAGTTGACAGTTCGGTTGATGCGATGACCTCCATTATCGAGCCCATAATGATCGTGCTGATGGGAGGGGTTGTTGGAGGCATGGTGATAGCGATGTATCTGCCCATCTTCAAACTCGTAACCGTAATAGTGGGGAAATAGCACCCGTGACCGCCAGGACCGAAGACCGCGATCTCGAGAACCTGTGCAGGATGATGATTGTCGTGAGGACAATCTGCGTCGGCGGAGCCTTATCCTTGATCGCCTTCCTTGCGGCCACAGGTCTTGAGACACGGAATGCTCTGCTGGTGACAGGACTCCTGCTTGTAGTTTTTCCCCTGAGCATGGTCTGGTGGCTCCTCTTCAAGTCCGGGTACGCTCTCGAGAAGCTGGTTTACGCCCAGCTCATGGCAGATCTCGGCCTGGCCACAGGCATGGTCTACTGCACGGGAGGCGCTCAGAGCCACTTCACCCTGCTCTATTTCATAACGATCCTGCTTGCAAGCATCATCCTTTCCATGAGAGGCGCCCTCCTTACGGCGACGCTCTCCGCGGTACTGTACGCCGTAGCATCGGTCGTGGAACACGCGCGCTATGAGGGTGCCACGCTCGCGGCCACACGAGACATCGCCGCGGCGTACGTGGTGCTCAACATAGGTCTGCAAGTCGCCTTCTTCTATTTCGTGGCCGTCTTGAGCGGTTATCTGTCGCGAAGGATAGGCGTTTTCGGTGCGAGACTCAACTCGACAGCTCGTGAGCTTCAGAAGATCAGGACGGATACTCACTCTATAATTGAAAGCATGTCGAGCGGCTTCGTTATAATTGACTCCGATTTTAAGGTCACGGAGTTCAACAGGTCCGCATCGCGGATGCTCGACGTGCCTATGAGTGAGGCAATCGGAAGGAAGGCCGCAGAGGTAATCGAGCCCCTCTCATCCGAGCTTCATCAAAAGATCATGGATGCTCTGGTTCGTGGGAAGGAGGAGGAGAGAGGTGAGGTGAATGCAGTAACGCGCGAAGGACGAGATGTTCCTTTGGGGGTGAGCACATCCCTTCTCGAGGACGATGATGGCCGGACCGGAGGTGTGGTGCTGATATTTCAGGACCTCACCGATGTCAAGAGAATGGCTGAAAGGATGAGGTTGGCTGACAGGCTTGCGGCCCTGGGAGAGATGTCTGCGGCGATTGCGCACGAGATACGAACCCCGCTCGCTTCAATATCAGGATCGGTCGAGATGCTGAAGGATTCACTTGATGTCCAGGGCGAGAACAGGCAACTTCTCGAGCTGGTGGTCAAGGAATCCGACAGACTCAAGAGCATAATCGATCATTTCCTCGAGTTTGCCAGATCGAGGCCCTCAAGATTGAGGGAAGTTGCTCTTGGCTCGATCCTCAAGGAGGTAATCTACCTGGTGAGAAACCATCCCTCCTTCAATAATGGAGTGAGGGTGGAGCTGGATGTCCCATCGGTGGTCAAAGCCTGGGTTGACGAGGAGACCATCAAGCAGGTGTTTTACAACCTGGCCCTCAACGCAGTCGAGGCATTGCCCTCCGGTGGAAGTCTGAAGATAAAGCTCGGGGGACCGGTTGCTGAAGAAGGCACGAGATATGCGACCGTGACTTTCGAGGACAATGGCATGGGGATGGAACAGGCAGATCTCAAGCAGGTGTTCGAACCGTTTTTCACAAGAAAGAAAGCAGGCACCGGACTCGGGCTGGCAATTGCCTCGAAGATTGTCGAAGAGCACGGCGGCAAGATTGAGATGAAGACCAGCAAAGGGCTGGGCACTGCGGCAACGGTGTACCTGCCTCTGGATAGATTGGAAGACTCGCAGAGTCACTGCGGATTTGATTCTTCGCATGTCCTCGTCGAAGCGGCAAAACAGGGCGGAGAGATCTGAAATGTCAGGAGAACGAATTCTCGTAGTGGAAGATGAAGAAGGTATGAGGGAATTTCTGAAGATCCTCCTCGCCAAGGAAGGTTATGAGGTCGTGGCCTTCGAGGAGGGCACGAGCGCCCTCGAACGCTTCAAGGAAGAGAATTTTCACGTTGTGATTACCGACATCAAGATGCCGGGGATGAGTGGGATGGATGTGTTGGCTCGCATGAAGGAGATAGATGCGTCTGTGCCCGTCATCATCATGACTGGGCACGGAACGATGGAAACGGCTATCGAGGCCGTGAACAGGGACGCCTTCGCTTATCTCCTGAAGCAGGCGCGGAACGATGAGATAAAGCAGCTGGTGAAGAAAGCTGTCGAGATGCGGATGCTCCAGAAGGAGAACAGGCTCTTGAAGCAGCAGATCAAGAAGAACCTTACCGAAAGGCCCACGATAGGCAAGAGCCAGAAGATCCGCCAGGTTTTCGCTCTGGTTGACAAGGTCGCCGAGACAGATTCCACGATTCTGATATCAGGCGAGAGTGGAACCGGCAAGGAGCTTATCGCAAGGGAGATCCATCTTAAGAGTGGCCGGGCAGATGGCCCGTTCGTCTCTATAAACTGCGGGGCACTCCCGGAGACACTGCTTGAGAGTGAACTTTTCGGTCACGTGAGAGGATCCTTCACGGGTGCCGTAAGGGACAAGGATGGGCTCTTCGCGGTCGCGAAGAGCGGCACCTTCTTCCTTGATGAGGTTGGAGAGACCTCCCCCACGATTCAGGTGAAGTTGCTCCGCGTACTGCAGGAGCGGGAGATCATTCCGGTTGGCGGAGTAAAGTCCATCAAAGTTGATGTGCGGTTGATAGCCGCTACCAACGCCGATCTTGAGAAGGACGTTGAGACGGGCAAGTTCAGGGCGGATCTTTTCTACAGACTGAATGTCATACCGCTCCGCGTGCCGCCCCTCAGAGAACGGAAGGATGACATACCACTCCTGGTGGAGCATTTCTTGAAGGCCTATTCTGAGACCAGCGGCAAGCCCATGAAGACAATATCGGCCGAGGCTTTCGACGTTCTAATGAGGTACAACTGGCCGGGCAACGTCCGCGAGCTTGAAAACGCCATAGAACGAGCCGTGATTCTCCAAGAAGGCCGTGTGATCATGCCCGAGGACCTTCCCGAAAAGCTGAGATCAAGAGGCGGGGACAGGGCGGAATCGGTTGTCTCCGTCACGAATCTCACCCTCGATCAGCTTGAAAAGGAGTATCTCTTGAAGGTGCTCGAGGAGACAGGCTGGCACAAGAAACGGGCAGCATCGATCCTCGGAATAAATGCGTCGACGCTGTATCGCAAACTTCAGCGTTATGGTTTCGAGAGGGCAGCCGGACCTGTGATGCGTGCTGAGGAGCTGGTGGGCAGTGCAAAATCCGATTTCTGAGCTTGCAAATTGCATGCGGGTTGTGGTGATCTAATAGATATCGCAGGTGCGGGGGCTGCAGGTGCTTCCAGCCAAAGGGGATACGGTGAGACGCTCCATGATGCGGATGGTACGGATATTGCTTATCCATGGAGGTTGAGATCAGTCCAGGCAAAACCGAATAAGTCGAATTTAAGCCAGAACCCGAGAGGAGGTGAGATCCAATGCTTAACAAGAAGGGTTTTACACTGATTGAGCTCATGATCGTGGTTGTGATCATCGGCATTCTAGCAGCGATCGCCATTCCCAACTTCATAAGTATGCAGGCGAGGGCGAAGGAGGCCAGTGTGAAGGGGAACATGCATACCATGCAGCTGGCATTCGAGGACTTCGCTGTTCAGTCCGATGGCACGTATCCTGAAGATGCCGCATCGGCGACCCCGAGTGGGAAGGTTGTGCAGGATCTTTGTCCGGATGGGCTATATCCCAAGAACCCCTTTGACAATACTGACAATCCTTTCCTATGGGATGGTGAACCGACTTACTCAGGCGAGATCGGAGCCGATCCCGCTGAGATTGATCAGTATGTTATCAAGGGATACGGGAAAGACGCTGTACTTGAGCTTGAGTTGACGACTGGTATGTAGTCAGATTCAGGCTTCGGCCTGGGGGTGGCAGCTTAGGCTGCCACCCTTTCCTTTTCTAAAGCAATTCGTCAAGCCTGCCGAATACTATTGACATCTGTGGCATTCTTGTTAATTCTGAACGTGGCCTTGAGGAGAACCAGAGATGTCGGCTCTTGCCTTTGAAGGTATCTCAAAAGCCTTCCGATCCAGCCTGAGAGGCAAATACCTATACACTCTTGGCCCCATAAGTTTCAGCGTCGAGACAGGCGAGATCTTTGGCTATCTCGGACCCAACGGCGCAGGCAAGACCACGACCATCAAGATCGCCATGGGTCTCCTGAGGCCATCGTGCGGAAAGGTGTTATGTCTTGGCAAGCCGTCGAACTCCGCAGAGGCAAAGAAGCGAATTGGTTTTCTCCCGGAGCAGCCTTATTTCTATCAGCATCTGACTGCTTTTGAGCTCCTGGAGTTTTACAGCGACATGTTCGGACTGGCGAGGGCCGAGAGCCGTCGCAGGGCCGATCACCTGCTCGAAGCGGTGGGGCTTAAGGATTCCAGAGATACGGTTCTTGCCAAGTTCTCGAAAGGCATGCTTCAAAGAATCGGGCTGGCCCAGGCCCTCGTCAACGACCCTGAGCTGGTGATCCTCGATGAGCCTCTCTCCGGGCTTGATCCGATTGGAAGGCGAGAGATCCGCGATCTCATAGTCGATCTCAGATCCAGAGGCAAGACCATCTTCTTCAGTTCGCATATCCTCCAGGACGCAGAGATGATCTGTGATCGGGTCGGCATTCTCTGTGACGGAAAGATCCTCAGAATAGCCGGCCTTGCTGAGGTGCTATCGAGGAGTACGAAGTGGATAGAGATTCAGGTGGAGGGTCTGTCTATTGAGAAGGCAAGAAGCTTGGGCTTGGTGAATGTCTCCGGCCTGGGCGAGAAAACGGTCATAGCGGTTCGTCCCGATGATGATATCAATTGCACGATCAACAGACTTATCGCCTGCGGCGCAAAGATTTCGGCCGTCGTTCCCGTGAGGCTCAGCCTCGAGGACTACTTCATGACCCAGATCGCTGAACGAGGCAATGCTTGCCGGCAGGAGAAGATGCCTGATAGAGAGGGGATAAAGGTGTAATCAAGCATGACCAGAAGGATATTGGGTATTGCCGAGAACACCTTCAAGGAAGCCGTCAGAGATAGGCTCTTCTTGACCATCGGCGTATTTGCCTGCGTTGTGTTCGGAAGCAGTTTCATCATAGGCCCGCTTTCCCTGGGTGAGCAGGTGCGTATCACCCAAGATATCGGCCTTGCCTCGATTTCGATCTTGAGCTTCATGATTGCCATTCTTGTCGGCACCAGCATTGTCCATAAAGAGATTGATAGGCGCACCATCTACACCGTGCTTGCGAAACCTGTCGAGAGGTGGGAGTTCATAGTCGGCAAATTCCTCGGGCTCGGCGCCACCGTGAGCCTCCTCATGGGTGGGATGACAATGCTCTTCGTCATCATCAATCTGGTTGTCGCCAAGGGCTTTGAGGCAGGGCTTTTGATCGCGGTTCTGCTCTCCTGGATGGAGGTATTGCTCTTGATCGGTCTCTCAATCCTGATGTCGACTGTTGCATCCCCCATTCTGGGTGCCATCTTTTCACTGCTTCTTTATGTAATAGGTCACACAAGCGCCGATCTAAAGCAGCTGGCGGGCCGGTTCGGGTCAGGATCACTCAAGGTAATAACAAATGCTATCTATTACGCTCTTCCGAACCTGGAGTATCTCAATGTCAGGAGCAAAGTTACCCATGGGGTGGAAGTTGACGCCACCTACGTCGCCTTCGCTTCCTCGTATGCCCTGCTCTACGTAGTTGTGTTCCTAGTGATTGCGATTCTTGTCTTTGAGAGAAAGGAATTCAAGTGAGGAGGTTTGGCTCGCTCCCGTTCGTGCCTGTGCTGGTACTTGCGGCCCTGGCTATCTGCATGCTCGGAGCGCGGCTCAACCACTATCGCTATTCGGGCGATGTCATTGAGGAGCTCACTTACTTTCCATCAGGTAGATTGCTTCATCTTGCAGACCTCGGGTATGACGCGCTGGTCGCTGACCTGATGTGGCTCAAGGGTGTCCAGTACTATGGGGAACACCGGAAGACTGACAGAGAGTATCCCTTGGCCGAGCACGTTTTTTCGACGATCACAAGCCTTGATCCTGGGTTCATCGGTGCCTACAGGTTCGGGGCATTTGTGCTTGCGGAAGATGTGGGCACCCCCGCAGGAGCTGTCGATCTCCTGAGGAAAGGCATGAGAAACAACCCTGAAAGGTGGGAGATCCCCTTCGATCTGGGATTTCTCTATTTTGTCGTGCTGGACGACAATCCTAAAGCCGCCCATTATTTCAGACTTGCCTCGGGGTTTCCGAACTCCCCCGATATCACCAAGCGGTTCACGGCATTTGCCTACAGAAAATCTGGAAGAGTGGACCTGGCCAGGGCTCTCTGGGAGGAAATATATCGGTCGAGCCAGAACAAGATGATGAGGGAGAGCGCCGCGTTCGCTCTGAAGCGTATTGATCTCGACGACGCCTCGGAGTTGCTGGGGGGCCTGGTTGGCCGGTTCCAAGATCTTACGGGGAGGTCTCCGTACAACCTCGAGGAGATTGTCAGGGCGGGCCTCATGGGTGAGATTCCGCGGGATCCCTTCGGCGGACGGTATTTCCTCGATCCCCAGACAGAGAAGGTGCTCAGCACAAGCAGGGTAGCAACGGAAGCTGAAGGAATGAAACGTTACGTGGAAAGAAGCATCAGACGCTACCGCGACATGAAAGGACATCTGCCCCAATCCCTCGCCGAACTCAAGACGGAGGGTCTCATTGACGAAATACCTATTGTGGCAGGAACGGAGGTCAGGTATGACCCGGTGACTGGCACTGTAGAGTATGATTTGGTCTGGAGAGAAGCCAGGCAATGAAGACCCCTCATTTTCTTCGATTGACATGGGTTGTGAAGAGCCTTGGCTCGTTCTTGGGTCTGAAGCGAAAGGAAAGGCAAGTCGTGACTCGTGAGACCTGGAAAATCGATGAGATAAAGGACATAGCCAATGTGGTCGAGACCTTCAACAGCCTCGTGGCGCAACTTTCCCGAGATGGGAGCCAGCTCGGCGAACTCTATGCCAAGGCTGAGCGAAAGGCAGCCAGGTATGCGCTCTTGAGCGAAACCGTGATTGACTCGATCACAAGCGGGATTCTCGTTGTCGAGGCGACGGGAGAGATAACGCTCGCGAATTCCGCCGCAAGAAGCCTTCTGGGTATCGATATGAGGGAGGAGATTGCAGGCAAGCCCCTCCGGCAGATACTCGAGGACTCGACCGAGATTGAGTCGCTTGTGGGCGAGAACTTCAAGACCTCAACCAATGCCTCCAGGCGGATTCTCGCCGTCCGGACAAGAACCGGGCGTAAGGTCTGTCTCGGGGCCAGCACGTCTTGCGTCAACTGGTCGCCTTCCAGGGTGGATGCGGTGATAGTCGTATTCGCTGAACTTGGTGAAAGAGAGCGAGCCAATGAGACTCAGGTCAAACCCGAGGCCCGTGAAACTGTGTTCCCAACTTATCTGAGGGGCGTCCTCGACTGCTATGACCACTTCTCATCGGTTGTGCGAGAAGTTGAGAGAATCCAGGCGAAGTCGGATAAGGGAACCCTCAACACATCGGATGTCACAGAGTGCGTGGCGACCACACGGCGTGCCTGGGAAATGATGACGGCCTTTGCGCTCTCGCTGGTCGCCCAGGAATCCCTGACCGAGTTGGCTGACCTGCCGAGCGTCATAAGATCCGTGCTCGCCCGAAGGAAGGAACTGGCCAGGGTGAGGCCTGCCCAAGACCCATCTGAGGGCCTTCCCAGGGTGAAGACAGTGCGGAAGGTGCTCGAGGCAGGCCTGGAGCTTCTGTTACTGGGGTGTGTGGCGGACACCTCGGGTGCCGTCACGATTGGCATTGGCCTGACACAGGAGCCGCACGGGGACACCGTTGAAATCAAAGTGGCTGAGCAATCCCCTCGAAGCCAGGTACTCCCTGTCGGTGATTCCCTCAGGGAATTCAGACTGGATCAGGACCTCCGCAGGGAGGCGGGGCTCATGCTTCTGAGGTCGCTCCCGTCGGAGAACCACCGCGTTGTAGCGGGGGAGATGGGTGAAACTCTTGCCTTCACCATCAAGTTCATTGTGCCGATAAAGAATAAGACGGGCCCCACTGCCCAGAAAGGTGACGCCTGCGAACGAGGGCCGGATGGGATATAGCAAGATGCATCTTGCAGAATCAAGATGCCGGTGTTGCGATTTGGGACGGCGCTGTCGAATAAGCTTGACACGTTTGGGGGGAAATCACATACTCTGTGCGCCTTTTTACAAAAGGGTCTGGGCATGATGGTTGCTTCAATTCTATGTCTGCGTGTCGCGTTATATTTCAGTTTCGGCATTACGAAGAGGTGTAGAAAATGCCGCTAATCTCCAAGAAGCCAAGAACCAGTGTGGGTCTTGATGTTGGCAGCTATGCCATTAAGGTGGTCGAAATGAAGCAGACTGCCGACAAGAGCGAGATTCTTAGGGTCGGCATAAAGAAGCTTCTGCCCGGCGCCATCGTCGATGGCGAACCCATGGACAGGGAAGCCGTAATCTCGGCCATCAAAGAGATCTACGAGGAGGAGGGCATCCTCAATACCGAGGTCGCGAGTGCCGTCTGTGGCAGGTCCGTGATAGTAAAGAAAATAAAGATGCAGGACATGGACGATGATACTGCCCGGGCTGTGATTCCCCTTGAGGCCGAACAGTATGTGCCCTTCGAGAAGGAAGAGCTCACGGTGGATTTCGAGATCTTGAGGAGGGGCCTCGCCGGAGACTCCATGGAGGTCCTGCTGGTTGCAGCTAAGAAAGATAAGGTGCTCTCCCACGTCGATCTCCTAAGGGATGCCGGGCTCGTTCCCGTCGTGATAGATGTTGATGCTTTTGCGGTTCAGAATGCTTTTGAGCTCAATTATGAATATGAAGAAGGCAAGGTCTATGCTTTGATAGACATCGGTCTCAGCGCAACCAACATAGGCATCGTGCGCGACGGCATACCCCTCTTTAACAGGGATGTTCCTCTGGGTGGCGAGACCTTTGTTGAGGGCATGCAGAGGATGTTCGGTGTGACCTCGGAGGAAGGGCGCGCGGCTCTGGAGGGCCTTCCCGGGGCGAAGCCGGATATGGTCCTCAAGGCCATCGAATCTGTTGGCGAGGACCTGAGTGTTGCCATAGAACGTTCCTTCTCCCACTTGAGAGCCTCAGGCGAGGCCGAATCCGTTGACCGGATCTATATAAGTGGTGGAGGGGCCCGGATTTCGGGGTTACAGTCATTCCTTGCTGAGAAGCTGTCCGTTCCTGTCGATATAGCCAATCCGCTGCGCGGGTTGACCTTTAATGAGGAAGTCTTGGGGGCGGATCCGATCGCCATAGGGCCTTCCCTGATGGTAGCTATCGGACTCGCAACGAGAAAAGGGAGCTAGCCTATGATAAGAATAAATCTCCTGCCGAGAGAGGAAAAACCCTCTAGAGAAGCCCAGACTTGGAGCAGGATATTCATTTGGTCGCTCATAGGTGCCGCGCTAGTGGTGATCGTGGGTATCGGCATTCACATCTTCCGATCCTATGAGATTGCCACGCTCAAGGGGGACATAGCCGAGGCGCGGCGGGAACTCATGAAGTACGAAGGTCAGGCGGCTATGGTAAGGGATCTCACCTCGACGCGCAAGAGGATCGAGGACCGCATCGCAGTGATTGAGAATATCGACCGCAATCGCTTCCTCAGGGTGTATATGATGGATGAGTTGGCACGATCGATTCCTGAATACGTCTGGCTGGAGTCATGTGAAGAGAGGGCCGGTGCTGTGACCCTGAAGGGCATGGCCTTCTCGAACTTCGCGATCTCCCAGTTGATGGATGATCTCGGAGCCAAGGCTCACGTGGATTCCGTTTTGTTACACACAATCAGGAAGGAAGAAGTGGAAAACCAGCCCGTACTTGGTTTCGAACTTGGGTATCACATGCCGGCGGCCCAGATAACTAAACCTCAGCCAGGTACGCCCCAGACAGGTAAGTCTCGGGGGGGAGCGAAGAGATCATGAACCTAAGGCAACCGCATACGCAGAAAGGTATAGCTGGCATCGCATTGGTTATCGCCCTCGTCTGGCTGATATATTTCACAGATTATCTCCCATTCTCTCCCAAGCGCACATCCGTGGAAGTGGGTAAGTTGCACGAGGAGCTGCAGGGTGCTGCCGGGGAGCTCCAGAGGGCCAAGCAGATTGCCGAGAGCATTCCAAGATTGCAGATGGAGCTCGCGCAGCTGGAGAGCAAATGGGAAGCCCTCAGGAGTCTGCTTCCCAAGGCAACAGAGATGAGCAGTCTCTTGACCGAGGTGACCAACTCAGGGTTGCGGGCGGGCGTTCAGTTCACTCTGTTTGAGCCCGGAGGGCCCGAGCCTGCGGAGCTTTACACCCGATATCCTATCAAGGTGACGGTGACGGGCGGTTATCACCAGGTGGGCAATTTCCTCGACAATCTCTGCAACATGGAGAGGCTCGTAGGCATTTCGGATGTCAATCTGAAGCAATTCGACAATGGCCTGACGGCTACCACTGTCGAGGCTACTGCGATCGTTTCGGCATATACATATAACGAAGAACCCAGGAAGATCGAACAGCCGCAACAGACGACTAAGCAGCAGCCTGCCAAACAAGGGGCTGCTAAGCGGCCGGCCAAAAAGTGACAAGGAGTAGGGCCATATGCAGGTGAACCGGTCACGTATTCTAAGGCTTTTTCAGGGCAGGCGCATCATCATCACGCTCGTGGCCGCAGTCGCAGTTGTGTTTTTTGGGCTGGGCGGCTACAAGGGAATCATGAGTTTCGCGATGGATGAGATGACGGGATTCCTGGTGGGTACAGGTGGTCACGCTGACGAAGGCTTGCTTGCCGAGGCAGGCACTCCGAAGGCTGAGCCCGCTGCCAAGAGCATGGCATCCGAGAAGGCTTTGCCTAAGGGGTCTTCGGCTCCAGAGGCTGGGGTGATCAACTCCCCGGCCGCCGCGGATGAGAGCCAGCCAGGTGAGACGCTGGCAGAGGTAGCTCCCCAAGGGGCGCCGGATAGGGCGCAGCCTCCGGCGGTAGAGCTGGCCCAGGCAGACACCACAGGCATAAGGAAAACCGAGAAGGCGTATACCGCGTCCTTCCTCAGGGATCCGTTCTACTCACTGGTTGAGGCAGGCAAGGACCGTCCCACCAAGCTGCTTGATGTGGGCCGGGCTAAGATGGTGGGCTCGGTTTGGGGTGAATCTGGCATCATTGCGCTCTTAGAAGATGATACAGGTCGGAGTTTTGCGCTTAAGGTCGGTGACAGGGTTCTCACTGGTAGGGTGATCTACGTGACTCCGGCATCTATAACGTTTTCGATAACGATCTTCGGTCTCACGAAAACTGTAACCTTGGAACTTGCAGAAGAGGGTGAATGATGATGCTAAGACTCAAGTTTGCGAGCTATTCGTGGCTGCTGTTTGTCGTGGGTATGGTGCTTATTGCCGGCAGTGTCGCGAAGAGCGCGGTGCCCGAGGGGGAAACCATATCCATTGACTTCCAGAACGCGGACATCAAGACGGTGCTCCGGAGTTTCTCGGTCTATGCAGGTAAGAACATAATTTCCGGTCCTGAAGTGAAGGGACCGGTCAATGTTCACCTTGAGAACGTCCCGTGGAGAAAGGCACTTGATCTGGTGCTCAAGGCCAATGGCTATGCAGCCCAGGAGTATGAAGATGTGATCCGGGTAGGGCCGTGGGACCAGTTCGTCAACGAAGAGATCAAGATGCAGGAGGCTCAACGGAAGAAGGAAGACCTCAAACCGCTGGTGACCAAGGTAATCGACATAAGCTATGCAAAGGCAGACGAGCTCAGCAAGCCTCTTACGGCGCTCCTCAGCAAAAGAGGAGTGATACAGGTGGACGACCGAACCAACTCGCTGATCGTATCTGACATCGAGGAGCGCGTCGCCGAAGTCGCCAAGATGGTTGCACCTCTCGACAGCGAAACGCCGCAGGTCGAGATCGTGGCCAAGCTGGTTGACATCGATGCCCGTCTCTCGCGGGACCTCGGCGTCAAATGGACGGCTGAGAACGTCAAGATCCCCGGTGTCCAGGGCGCGCATGGCATGGCTGTGGATGCGACCGGATCGCTCGAACAGACAGAGAGCGCACAGCAGACGGTTACGCAGCCGAAGGCCGAGCTCTCGATTGGGACGATCTCAGGGCCTGCCGGCAGTTTTGAAGCTACCCTTTCGGCATTTGAGAGGGACAACAAGGCGAACATAATCTCGAATCCCAAAATCACGACTCTGAACAACCGCGAGGCGACAATCATCGTAGGAAAGAGGATACCTCTGATTGTCATGGATGAAGCCGGAAACCCCATCACTCAGCTTACGACAGTCGGCATCCAGATGAGGGTGACGCCGCATGTGAATAGCAAGACAGGCCAGATAACGATGGATCTTCATCCGGAGGTCAGTGATCTGTCGGCACAGTCGACCGTCCAGGGTGGAATCATCATCGTTACCGCCGAAGCTGACACACGTGTGATGGTTCAGAACGGCGAGACTGCTGTTATCGGCGGTTTGATAAGAAACAACGAGAGCTACTACAAGACCGGTGTGCCGATTTTGAGGAGTATCCCTCTATTTGGAAGCCTCTTTGGTTCGAAGAGCAAAGTTAAAGAACAGCGGGAGCTCTTGATTTTCGTGACCCCAAGGATAGTTGAATGAAACCGAGTAGAATGAAAGGCGATTGGGGGTATCTGAGATGAACCGAACTAAGAGAGAGTTGCTGGCCCTGGCTATTGTCATGGGGACACTGCTCTCGGTGCAGTGCGCGGAGAAGGAAGGTCCCATAAACCCTGAGATTGGTATGGAGCTGCCCCCGTATGTGCTCGAGAACTTGGCTGCGACTCCTGCAAGGGTCGAGCCCGGTGAGCAGGCAGCAATCGAGGCCACCCTCTTGGATCGTCACGGCGATCCTGTGAGCGACCTTGAGGTCACCTTTACAGTTGAGGCGGGTTTCGGCAGCATCGACCCGGTCCGGGACACAACCGATGTGAACGGTGGTGTTAGGGCTACGTACACGGCGCCTTCGAGCGAAGGTGTTGCCACCATAACGGTGGGAGCTGTTAGTGCTGCCTCCAAGCCTGTTACCGTTCAGGTGGGTCAGGGTGCGCTTTCGGTTGACCCCCAGAGTATTCTAGCAGACGGCATATCGACAGCGATCCTGTCTGTGACACTTGTGGACGCAGACGGTGCGCCGATACCAAATGCACTAGTGTCGTTTTCAACAGATAAGGGCTCAATAGCCGAGGCCTCACCGAAGACCGACGCCAATGGTTATGCAAGCGCCACGCTTGTCAGTGTGGCCAGCCAGACTGACGTGACCGCAAACATCACTGCGGTGATAACGCATGCCGGTATTCGCAGTACCGAGATTGCACTGGTCACGATGAGAGGGGTGTCGATCTCGGTCTCCGCAGATCCGACAAAGATACCTGCTGACGGCATATCCACGTCGCTCATAAAGGCGCAGGTGAAGGAAACCACATCGAATGTTCCCGTTGCCGGAGTGGAAGTGGAATTCAGGGCTTCGCTCGGTGTGATCGGAGTTTCAGTGATCAGTGACCAGAACGGTTTTGCAGAGGCTCCTCTTCTGAGCTCAACTACAGCCGGTGTTGCCGACGTCACAGCCTCCTACGGAGGCCTATCGGGTTCGACCGATGTCGTGCTGGGCAGCCTGGCGCTTTTCCTAAGAGCCACGCAGGCCACAATGGTTGCCGATGGTGTCTCTTCTCAGTATGTGGTGGCGACTCTTCTGACCGAAGACAACAACCCCGTTGGCGGGGTCATCATAGATTTCTCGACCAGTCATGGTGTGATCACCAGGAGTGTCAGCACAGATTCCCGCGGAAGGGCCGCTGCGCTTCTGGCCAGCAGCTCTCAGCCGGCGATCGCTCAGGTGGTCGCTTCGTTCAAGGGCGTTTACAGCGATGCGGTCCAGGTGAGTTTTGAGAACCCGGTTCTGGCTCTCAAGGCTCTGCCGATGTCGGTCAAGGCCAAACCCTTGAATGTTGTAAGCATAGTTGCATATGTCTCATTTGGCAATGGAATGCCGGTGCCCGATAGCACTGTGGTCAAGCTCCAGACCAGCCAGGGATCGTTGACGCCATCTGCGATCACCACTTCTGGGATCGCTTCTGCGACGCTCCGCCCGAATGGAGTGGCCGACGATGCGGTCACTATACGAGCGACATGCGGCAATTCATCGCAGACGACACTGGTAATGTTCACTCCCGATGTGCCCGCCCAGATTCTCATACATGCTCTGCCCGATACCGTTGCGGGCGGCGGGACTTCCTTCTCAACCGTTGTTGCGGAAGTGACCGATGCTTACGGCAACCACGTTGAGGATGGAACCCTTGTGACGTTCTCCGTTGTCGCGGGCAACGGGCTGGTGAGTCCCAGCGCGCTAACCTCAGGAGGCCTTGCTACCGCGCGCTTCACGCCGACCGGTGGTGGGGTTGCGAGGGTGAGGGCTCAGTGTGAGCTGGTTTCGGCTGACGCGGGGATTGTGGTACTCGCCCAGATGCCTGGTGCCGTGATCGCCGATCCTGATACGGGCTGGATATCTGTCTCTGGCGGTCAGGATCGCGACCAGGCCGTAATCACGGCGCACGTTTATGATTCCTATATGAACCCCGTCGACGAAGGGACGGAGGTTGTGTTCGAGATCCAGTACGGCCCTGGAGGCGGTGAATACCTGGATGACCCGGCGTACGGCTATGGCCCGGTGACGAAGGAGACTGCAGGAGGCATGGCGTCTGTGACCATCAACTCCGGTACGAAGCCCGGCACAGTGCTCATGACGATATCGGCTGGGGGGACTGTTGCGACAGCAGCCAAGGTCGGAATCTCTTCCGGTCTTCCGGATTCCATCTTTGTAACCACCGGAAAGGTTGTGGTTGGCCCGGACTGCATATACACGCTTGCCGTCGGTGCTCTGGTGCGTGACAAGTTCAACAACCCGGTTGAGAATGGCACAGTGGTGTATTTCACCCTCGACAGATCCGACGTTGGTCTGATTGATCCCGAGACCGTGACGGGTAATGGTTACCCATGTACGGAATTCGGCGGGCGCCCCGACAAGGGCGTGACCCGCGCTTGCCTCAGGTTCCCGACATCTTCGATGACAGAACCCGTATCGATCATTGCCCGCTGTGGTGATCGCGAAAGCTCCTTCCCGACAGTTTTGCCGATAGTGACACCGGTCAGGCTGAATGCGGGGCCGGTACCGGGAACGGTAAAGGGCTCCACGGGTGGTGAGGTTTCGATTCTCGTCTCGCTCTCAGACGATTGTGCTCTTCCTATCGGAGGAGCGACCATCGCCTTTTCAATCGAGGGTTCCGGAACGCTCTCGGCCTACTTTGCGACAACGGACGATAATGGGTCATGCATGACCACGCTCACGATCCCACCCGGAACCGAGATAGGTAAGATCCAGGTCAAAGTGAGCGTTTTCATGACCGATGTCACGGCGGATATTGAAGTACTTGTATTGTAGCTGAATAGCCATAGGGGGTAGGAGAGAATATGAAATACATCATCTTAGTGAGTCTGGCTGTGGGTCTCGTTCTTCCTTCGCTTGCCTTGGCGGGCAGCACGGCAAATCCCGCCTCCAATGTGGGCAAGGAGAACATCGGCTTCACGTTTGAGATCGAAAACCAGGTGAAGACCGTTGATAAGGATCAGACGACCTCAAAGCGCTGGTTGGGTAAGGTGATCTGGGGTGCAACCGACAGGCTCGATTTCTATGGCAAGCTCGGTGCAAGCGACCTCAGGGTGGCTGTGGCCGATGCACGGGATTTTAGGGGCAAGCGGGCGATGACCTGGGGTGGCGGCGCGCGATGCATGGTCGCGCGGACCGAGAAGCCTAAGATCGCCACGTATGTAGATGTCCAGATGCTTTCCTTCTCGAATAACGGTACTTTCTCGGGGGTTAGCGAAGGCTGTTCCTACGAGGCGACCCGGCACTACAAGTGGAACGAGGTCCAGCTTAGCTTCTTTGGGGTCTGGCAGCGGGAGGCATTTGCTCCTTACGCGGGTTTTGGCCTGACCAATGTTTTCGGGAGCGTCAAGCAGGATGTCTATTCCCTTGAATGCGGACAGGCTCATCAGCCGGCCCACGACTTCAGAGAGGATGGGATTCCGGAGCTCATCCTTGGCATTGATTTAAGCCTTGGCGGCACCGGTAACCTGAGTGGGGAGATCAGGTACGGTGAGGATGAGGACATATCCTTCTTCATAGGGGCGAGCGAGCTCTGGCACGTGAAATGACGGTTGGCAAGACATCGAACCCTGAGCCTCCCCGGAGCCAGCTTCGCCTGAGAACGCGACCAAGGGCCCAGGCAGTATCGCGTATACGGTCGGGCCATTCGGCGAGACCGTGCAGGGCACCTGGCGCAAGACTGAAAGATTCAGTAGGAGCACCGGTCACTTAGCACCTGGTTCCTTGGCTGCATGCGGGCCTCTTCGCCAGGAGCGTCTTCCCCGGCCTCTCTGTTCGAATGAATTGCCATCCATGGTGAGGTAAGCCCTTCACCCGGTGGCTTCAGTCGGAACTTGCTCCCTGATTTGATCGCCTCGAAGCCGGCCCCGTGATCGAGTACATGCAGCTGGGTCGTCCTGCGTGGCGACGGAACGTCCTGCCGGCGCCGTAGCGCCGGGGCGGCTGACTGACTCAAGCCCGTCCGCGACATCACCTCATCCCCGATCGGCATTCAACAGCACGAGTTCGACCGTTCTGTCCTTGACTGGCGGATCCTGCACATAGTCCCTGTGGGTTCGTAGACGACTCGGGGCGACTCCTGATGGCAGCTGCTGGGCTGTCTCTTTGGGGGAAGGGCACGCTCGCTGCGGACTGATCGTGGGGGCGGCCTCATGAATCTGCGGCAAGAGTCTGACGCATAGACGCATATGAGAGGCAGAGAAAAATTGATCTGGGGTGTGACGGGGAACATGATGACCAACGAGAGCAGCCTACATTGCCCCGCCCCAGATCGGGCTCTGCTCAGGCTGCTCCTCAGGTTCCCCTGTGGAATCTACTGCGGGTATGGTATCAGTTACTGATACTGTATCGCTTACGGCTGCAGCAGAAGGAGGAGTGATCTTGCCTTTCAACGCGTTCTTTGCGACCGATGATATCAACAGACAAACCGAGATAATCAATATGCCCAGGATCACGTAGCCCTTGGCCGCGTTGTCTCCTTTCATACTTCCCTCCACGATGTGGGATGAGGAACCGGACTGTCCACCTTGAACACACTTGTAAGCGGATAGTAAGGCGGTTGCATGCCTCTTCGGTCATATCTGAAGTCCCGGCCATAGCCGGTCTGGTTTCCATAGTTGTCAAACGTGCCGAAGGCTCCGTAGTAGCGTTGTACGGCCCCACCCCTTAAGTGAGCCTGACCCCGGTACCTTCCGCTGTCGTAGCTGTCGACCCTGAAGGCACCCTTCTTGTCCGCCTCGGGACCGGTTGCTATGACAAACGCGTCTATAGCAATTTCGTTGGGTGCTGCAGTCGTTATCCGCACATCGCCGCCCGAGGAATAGATCCCGAGAACGCAGTCTGAGCCGGTGTATTCCTCGTAGACCAGGTCTCTATCTATCGTTATGTCGCCGACAGCAGTCACGGTCAGCTGGGTGTCTTCCTCCAGAGAAGCCCGTGGGGCGCCCCCGACTCTAGTCATACCGCCGAAATTGGTAACACTGCCAGTCACATACGCCATTCCTCTGGGCAGACCCACGTATGTCGTTGAATCGGTGCCCACATAGATCTTTGTCCGGGAATGGACCTTGTCGAGGACTATACGCTTGGTCACCCCACCCTGATCGGTCAGCTCGTAGTTCTGCAGGCCATACTGGTCGATGGAGAGCCTGAAGTTGCTCGTGTTCCCCACGACGTATACCCCACCGGTAATAGCCGTGCCGTTGTTGGGTACGTATATGCCATTTGGTATCGGGGCCGGATTGGCGGGGTCAAGTCCGAGTGCAATCTTCTTGGTGGCGGTAGGCACGGGGTTTGTGTTAGTGGCATCAAGTCCCAGTGCGGCTCTTTCCTGGCTGAAGGAGTTCGGCGGAAGATCCACGCTCGGGCTGTTTCGGGTGAAGCCGCCATAGAAGTTGGGCACGTCAATCTTGCCGTTCTTGTCCGCATCCAGTTCCCTTGGATTTCCGTTGTTATAGTAGAAGGCCTTCTGAGGCACACAGGTCACAAGATCCTCAAAGGTCGGGAACTGGGCAAAGCGCAATTTGCCATTGCTGTGCACCCGGCCGTCGAAGTGCCCGCTGGTGTAGAACCAGATGGCGCTCCCACTCGGCGTAGTGTGGATATTGGTGAAGATCAGATAATCCGCGAACGAGCCCCTGGAAGCGCTCAACCTTAGAATACCCTCGGAAACCAAATTCTTCTCGCTGTTCAGAATCCCCGTCCCCTGAGCGATCGACCTATAGTGGAAATTGAAGGTCTGGCTCGTGGACCTCAGCGCGCTGTCGGCGAACGTGAAGGTCGTGGTGACGTTTAGATTCAAGTCGTCGTCGTTGTAGGTCAACCCTGTACCGGGGAAGAAAGTTGTCGGCTGCACGATGATGGGTCCCGTTCCGGGCCAGGCGCTTCTCAGGCTGTCCATCTTTGCCTTGCTGAATGAGGCCATCTGTTGCTTCGCAACTTCGATCGCCGCATCGGCCTTGTACAGAGATTGGGTCGCCGCCCTGTCATTTTGGGTGATTCCCTTTTCGGTGACGGACACTGTCACGATGGCAAGGGCCAAGCCGGAGATCACCAACGCCAACGCGATCGCGATCAGAAGCGCCACACCGGATTCATTCTTAAGGTAGTTGCTAATCATATCACAGACACCTCGGTCTAGCTGCTGAGACCAGCCTTGTCAAGTGCGGTCGTGAGGCTTCGTCTGACCTGGCCTCGATTGTCACAATCACCCTCCTGATCAGCATAGGATCAGGAGGAGCCTCAACGACTGTATGATCCTGCAGTTCATATTGGAGTTCCATTGCATTCACGAATTCACTTATGACTCTTGCATCTCCGGTGCCGACCTTTCTCATGATTGTTGCGCAGGTCGTATCGGTGCGATCAACATAGTAGGTTATGACATCCACCTTGATTACACTGCTGCCTTGCCTGTAGCCACCCCCAGGCCATGGCACATGGCCGGCCGGCTGGTTGTAGGGAGAGCTGGCGCTGTGCTGGAGGGTCTTTGCGCCTGCATCGACTTGAGTGACCTCGAATAGGTCCGCAGATGATCCGTCGGTCACCACAACAAGATCGCCCTCGCTGAAGCCGCCAACGTTGTTGGCGCTTATTAGGGTACTCGCAGTGGACATCTGAGTCCTCAGAGTGGTCTCGATATCACTGGTCTTCTCAATCAAGGTCAGTTTCTCGCGTCTTCCATTGATGCTGTCAGGCGTGACAGGGTACAATATGAGCGTGCCCGTGCCACCATCTGAGGTCACGACAGGTCTGGAAACTCCGCTCCCTGCCATCCTGATTTCCGACACGATGAAGTCAAGTGCAGCCCTTGCGTTCTGCCTGGACTCTATGACATGGGAGGAAATCTCGCGTGCCTTTTCATCCCTGCGGAGGAACGAAAGCAACACGCCCACGGCCACAACGAAAACCACGCTGGCAACCATGAGCTCGATAAGAGTAAAACCTCGCTCGCTGCCTGCCGCCCCGAAACCAGTGACGCGCGTTATCAGTTTCATGCCAGTCTACCTTCCGGCACTCGCGAGTACAGTTGAAATCTGTACGTTCTGAGTTTGTCTGGCTTGCCAGGAAACAGTGACCTCGATTAGCTTGCAGCCAGTGATTGGCTCGTCCGCTTGGACCTCCCAGGTTCTATCGTACACGCCACCTATTGGATTAAGACTGTCGGCATGCGTATAACCGGCGTCGAGCTCAGGCGCATCATAGGTGAGGGTGTGAAACTCCTCCAGCTTTTCCTGGCAGAGCTCGACTGCCTTTGTTACACTGCCTGATTTTCCGACGTCTCTCATGGCCATGGGGAAGACTGCAGAGATGCCGACGATTCCGATTGTCAGTATTGCCAGAGCCACCATGACTTCGATCAGCGTGAAACCTTGCTCGCTCTTGTAGTAGACGATTCTATCCATGGTTCAATCCGCCTTGCAGAGCCCACTGGCCCTTATCAATACCGTTTTTGATTTGCCCTCGTCAGTTATCGTCACCGATCCACCCCCTGTCCCGTTCTTGAGGGTTCCCTTGGGAACGAAGATAACGACATTGGCGGGGTCAAGGTCCACATCCGAGAAGGCACATTGCCTTCTCAGGCTTCTCGTGGTTGCGATGACTTCGCCCGAATCGATAGACCCGTTGGCCGCATTGGCTGGAACGCCGTTACCATCGTCGCTGAAGACAAAGTAGCGACGCTGGTCGGGCTCAAATAGCACCGAATACGGGTTTGACGTGGCGATCGCCTTCTGCCTTGCAAGCCACATGTCCGCCACGACCTGCTTGGCGCTTGCCACGACGTCAGTAGACCTGCCAAATGACTTGACTGCCGGGATCCCTATGGCGGCAAGAATCCCAATTATAGTTAAGGCGGTAAGAACCTCGATGATCGTGAATCCTGCATGTGCTCTCATAACCTAGTCCCTGCCCTTTCACTCGCATGCTGTACGCATGATTCATGCCACGAAAATGGGTCGAGTGATCTACCTGGGTCGGCAATCAACTGTCGAACAATGGGTTAACCTGCGATGCCTGGCCCAGCGTGGGTTTGCCCTGCGCGGCAGTTGCGGAATGCAATGCCCATTGCACTTTTCAATTGCACTTTTCAATGCCCTTCCACGATGGCCAATGTGGGGCAATCTGCCGACGGCAATTGGGGTTCCCCCGCATTGACTCATACTGTACCTCCTTCATCGGTCAGGGTCACAGATCGCTGTAAGTTCGTTGTCAGTTTCATGGAAATCGAGCGATTCGAGTACTCCCGCGACTCTTGATTTTACACTCCCGACGCGAGGAAGTCAAGGTCAAACTAGGGCCCAAGCAGTTGTAACACCCATGCTTCTTACCTCTAACCAATTCCCACACTTCATTTTACATTACCCGTTACACTATACGTGAGTGGCAAGCGTTGACAGAGTCCGTGCTTTGTTGTTAAGATATGGCACAGGTTTATTCCTGGGGTGAAGATTGAGAATAATAGGCGGCAAGTTCAAGGGTAGGTTGGTCGAGGCGCCTCGGGGTGTACTCTCCAGGCCGCCTTTGTCCATCATAAGGGAGTCGATCTTCAACATCATCGGTCCGTCGATAGAAGGTGAGAGCGTGCTCGATCTTTTTGCAGGCAGCGGTTCCTTGGGCATCGAGGCCCTCTCACGGGGGGCGAGCGGCGGCCAGTTTGTCGACTCGGCCAGAAGATGCATAGAGATGATAGAGCGGAATACCCGCAGTCTCGGGGTTTCCGACCTCTGCAAGATCGTGAGGCAAGATGCCGTGGAATTCGTCCGCGGATGGAAGGGTGGACCTTTCGATCTCATCTTCGTCGATCCTCCGTTTCTTTCCGGCAAGGCGGACGAGACCTTGGCTGCACTCAATGGCTCGCACCTGGTCTCGGAACGCACCCTCGTGATTGCACGAATCCACTGGCGTGAGCAGGTTTCAATCCCTCAGGATCTTCACATTGCAAGGAAAAGGAAGTTCGGAGAGAGCCTCTTGCTATTCATAAGGAAGACAAGACAGGGGACTGCGTAGTGAGAATCGGACTCTACGCTGGTACATTTGACCCCGTCACGAACGGGCATATTGATATCCTTTCGCGGAGCCTTGTGGTCTTTGACAAGGTGATCGTGGGAGTGGCGGCGAGCACGACGAAGACCACCTTGTTTAGCCTGGATGAGCGGCTTGAGATGTTTAGGGCGGCGACCATGGACGTGAAGCATATTGAAGTCGAGCCGTTCGATGGGCTTCTCGTGGCCTTTGCCAAGAAGAAGGGTGCCGTCGCAATCATAAGAGGCCTGCGGGTGCTATCGGATTTTGAATACGAGTTCCAGATGGCCCTGATGAACAGACGCCTCGATATAGATCTTGAGACCGTGTTTCTCATGCCCAGCGAAGAGTACACATATCTCAATTCCACCCTCATAAAGGGAGTTGCCTCTAGCGGCGGAGACATCTCGAGATTCGTCCCCGAGTTGGTTCAGAGAAAGCTCAGCGAAAGACTCGGACGGCGCTAAGGGGAGTGCCTTCGATGGAGACCATGGCATCAATATGGGAAAAAGCTAGAAGCAAGGCTTCGCGGATTGCCTTACCTGAGACTCAGGATGAGCGTATCCTGCGGGCGGCGGCCATAGCTCTCAAGGAGAGATTGGCTGAGCCGCTGCTTGCGGGAGACACCCGGGAAATCCAGGAGTTTGCCCGTCGGCGGGGAGTTGATATTCGAGGCATCACGATCGCGGATCCCTCACAAAGCGACAGATTGAACGATTATGCCGAGGTGCTGTACCAGCGCCGTAAGCACAAAGGCATGACCCTGGTCGAGGCTCAAGAGCTTGCCGCCAACCCGCTCTACTTCAGTGCTCTCATGGTCGCTACCGGAGATGCGGATGGCATGGTCGCCGGGGCTGCCGCAACCACTGCCGACGTCCTGAGGTCGCTCCTATGGTCTATAGGCAAGGCCGAGAATGTGGAGTGCGTGTCGAGTGCGCTCCTGATGATTCTGCCTGCCGACGACGGCATGGAAAGGGTCTTCATATTCGCTGATGCCAGTGTGGTGCCAGATCCGACGGCAGAAGAGCTTGCCGGTATCGCCATTGCTTCGGCGAAAACAAGAAGACTGCTTGTCGGTGACGAACCTTACGTTGCCATGCTCTCGTTCTCCACGAAATGGAGTGCCATGCATCCCGCCGCTGAGAAGGTCGCGACCGCAACGGAGGTCGCCAGGAAGCTTGCACCGGACCTCATGATCGACGGCGAGCTTCAGGCAGATGCTGCGATTGTTCCCGACGTGGCGAGCCGCAAGGCGCCCGCCAGCATGGTTGCAGGGAGGGCCAACGTGCTAGTGTTCCCAAACTTGGACGCTGCAAACATAGGCTACAAGCTGGTCGAAAGGCTTGCAGGTGCGCTGGCTGTGGGGCCGCTTCTGCAGGGCTTGAGAAAGCCCGCAAGCGATCTTTCGCGGGGCTGCAACACCGATGACATGGTCAATGCGATAGCGATGACTGCTGCCCAGAAGGAAACGTGATCCTAACCCCCGGGAAGCAGGCGATGAGCCAGAGATCGGCGAAAAGCATTGTGGGCGAGATCGGCCGCACGATCGGAACCCGGAAGATCGCAACTTCCCCGGAGATGCTCACTTGCTACGCCTTCGATGCCACTAATATAAGGCATCTTCCGTTCGCTGTCACGTTCCCTGAGACAACCGAGGATGTCCAGTCCATTGTGACGTTGTGTGGAGAGGCTGGTCTGCCGGTTGTTCCCAGGGGTGCAGGAACAGGTTTCGCGGGAGGGACGATTCCCCTATGGGGCGGCGTCGTTGTCTCTACCGAGAGACTGAACCGCATTCATAAGATCGACAGAGAAAGCAACTTGGCTGTCGTCGAACCTGGCGTCGTGAATGCCGCGTTGCAGGCGGAAGCTGCCAAGGCGGGCCTCATGTTTCCTCCTGATCCATCCAGCCTTGAGGTTTGCACCTTAGGCGGTAATGTGGCCCAGGATGCCGGGGGCCCCAGGGCCCTCAAGTACGGCGTAACACGAGACTACGTGCTCGGGGTCGAGGCAGTCTTGTACGATGGCAGAGTGGTGGGGTGTGGGGACGGTGGGATTGCCGCCGCGAGATGGGATCCGGTCTCAACACTTCTGGTCGGCAGCGAAGGCACTCTGGCGGTTCTCACGAGGATATACTTGAGGCTCCGTGCCAGGCCCGAGTCCTTCGCAACGGCACTGGCCTTTTTCGAGACTACGCGCGATGCAGCCGCGGCCGTGAATCTCATATTCGCATGTGGGGTGCTACCTGCCGCGCTTGAACTCATTGATTCCGAGACGATGGACTCGATCGCAAGTTTCATAGAGATCGAAACACCACGGTCCGCGGGATGCTCGCTCCTCATAGAGACCGACGGCAAGCGCGACGAAGCCACGGAAATGATGGCAGGTGTCGAAGCGGCTCTCAAGAAAGCTCGTCTCATTGAGGTCAGGTTCGCGAAATCTGAGGAGGAGAGGCAAGACCTGTGGCGGATGCGAAGATCCGTATCGCCCTCACTGGCGCGGATCGCGCCATGGAAGATCAATGAAGATGTCTGTGTCCCGCGGTCGAACCTTCCCCTGCTTGTTGATGCAGTGACCGGACTGGCGGAGAAGTACAGGCTCAGGGTTCCTACTTTCGGCCATGCCGGGGACGGCAACCTGCATGTGAACGTGATGTTCGACCGCCGCAACAGGGATGAGGCGAGGCGGGCCGAAGCCCTTGTGGCGGAACTCTTCGAGGCAACGCTCAGCCTCTCTGGAAGTATTAGCGGAGAACATGGTATTGGTTTCACCAAGATGCAGTATCTTCCAACTCAGCTGGGGCGGGATGCTTTGGAGTTCGAGCAGCGCATAAAGCAAGCATTTGACCCTTTGGCTCTCATCAATCCTGGAAAGGTGATAGGTCAAACGTGAAGGCCCAGCACAGATCGTTCTCAGGCTTTATTGACATCGTCGAAATCGAGGTGATCGGCGGAGACGGTGGCAATGGTTGCATGGGTTTTCGAAGGGAGAAATACGTTCCCAAGGGTGGGCCGGACGGGGGCGACGGGGGCAAGGGTGGTGACGTCATTGTGCGCGGCGATCCTCACCTCAGCACCCTCATAGACTACAAGTACAAGCGGATCATAAGGGCCGGCCCTGGGGCTCACGGCAAAGGCAAGAATCAACACGGCAAAGATGGCGCCGATCGTGCCGTGCGCGTGCCTGTGGGCACAGTGGTCAAGGATGTTGCGACAGGCGAGGTGGTCTATGATCTCGTGGTGGCGAACGAGGTGATTGTCGCAAAGGGAGGAATTGGCGGACGCGGCAACGCTGCCTTTGCAACGCCTACTGACCGGGCACCGCGCAGAACTGAGGAGGGCAGGAAGGGCGAGGTGAGAAGGATAATCCTCGAGGTGAAGCTGATTGCAGACGTTGGGATTGTAGGCGAGCCCAATGTCGGAAAATCAAGTCTCCTGAGGAAGCTCACAAAGGCCAGGCCTAAGGTTGGGGACTACCCCTTTACCACCCTTAGCCCTAACCTGGGAGTGTTGAGACTCGGGGATCGAGATATCGTGCTCGCCGACATACCTGGCCTCATTGAAGGAGCCCATCTTGGCAAGGGCCTGGGGCACGAGTTCCTGAGGCATATCGAGCGAACCAAGGTGCTCCTGGTTCTGGTTGACGCCACCAAGCCGGCGCCGCGTGAAACTCTGAGGACTCTGCTTCGTGAGCTCTCGCTGCATAGCCGGAGCCTGCAGGCCAAGCCAAACGTGGTCGGCATCAACAAGGTTGATCTTGTGTCGCCCGAAGAACGAAAGAAGCTCGAGAGGGAATGCCCCGGGGTTCTTGTCTCTGCAGTCACCGGTTATGGGTTAGGCGCGCTGGTCAGGGCTATCGGGGCAATGCTCATGAAGATGGAGGAGGACGATGGTGATGGGACGGGGAAAGGGTCATGAGATCCTGCTTGCGCTAATGCTTTCCAATAAGGTGCCTCCCTCAAAGATGGTCGCGATGCTCAGATCCAGATCGCTCGAAGCAGTCTCCGGGATGGCCCGAGAGAGGTTGATAAGCGAGCTGGGCGTTTCCGAAGAGGATGTTGCGGCAATCGTGGAAGCCGAAGGCGAGGCGGCCAGCCTGCTGGGGGCGCTCGGGAGAGGCGGGGTCGAGATCGTGGTGCTGGGTGAGCCAGAATATCCGGTGTTGCTCAAGGAGATAGCGAGTCCCCCACCTGTCCTCTTCGTACGAGGATCACTCGTTCGACACGACAAACGGGCCCTGGCAATAGTGGGTTCGAGGAGACCCTCGCTCGGGGGTATCAATATGGCGAAAGGCCTGGCACGAGACCTGGCCGCACTGGGATTCACGGTCGTCAGCGGCCTGGCCCGTGGCATAGATACCGCTGCTCACCAAGGGGCCTTAGAAGCTGGAGGAAGGACCATAGCCGTTCTGGGTTCCGGCATTGACGTCGTCTATCCCCCGGAGAACAAGGAGTTGGCTCGTACTGTTGCCTCACAAGGTGCGCTGATTACCGAACTGCTGCCGGGAAGCATGCCCTTGAAACCCAACTTCCCTCGCAGAAATCGCGTTATCAGCGGGCTCGCCTTGGGCACGATCGTGGTGGAGGCTGGAGAAAAAAGCGGGGCCCTCATAACTGCCAGCTTCGCGCTTGAGCAAAACCGTACGGTCTTCGCCGTTCCGGGAAGTCCGGGTTACGCGAGAAGCAAAGGGGCGAATAGCCTGATCAAAGAAGGAGCGACACTAGTCGAATCGGTCGAGGACGTCCTTGAGGACATCTATCCCCAGATTGAACGTACTGAACACCAGATTTCCATTCCGATGACCGCTGCGAATCTTTCGCCCGGTGAAGAGCAAGTTATTACCCTCTTATCAGATGTTCCCGTCCATGTGGATGAGGTATCGAGAAACTTAAGGATGGGGGCGCATACGGTCCTAGGGCTTCTCCTTTCACTTGAGACCAGGGGTTTCGTGCGGTCACTCCCAGGCAAATTCTATGTGCGGGATGGGGTATGCTGATGTCCAGGGTTTTCCTCAAGACGTGCAGATCTTACGATCCGAACGAGGTGGGAAAAGCGGTAGAGGCTGCGCTCTCGAGTGTCCTTGGCGATGGGGCTGGCGACCTCGAGGGCAAGAAGGTTCTGCTTAAACCCAACCTCGCTGGTGCGAGAAAGCCTGAGCGGGCTGTCACCACGCACCCCGAGATCGTGGGAGCAGCCATTGATTACTGCAGGCGGTTTGGTGCTCAAGTCTATGTCGGTGACAGTCCCGCCGGCGCAGTCCGGGGTGTCACGCGAGTCTGGGAAAACACGGGCATGCTGGCAGTCTGTGGCGCCAGGGGTGCTACGCTTGTGAATTTCGAGGCAGGTGGCTGGCTTCAAGAATGCGTAGAGGGACGAACCTACCGGATCGCAAGGGCGATTCATGGCTTCGACTATGTGGTGAACATCCCCAAGTTCAAGACTCACATCTTGACGCTCCTGACGGGAGCCATCAAGAACATGTTCGGCTGTGTTCCGGGTTTTGGCAAGTCAAGCCTTCATCTCCTTAATCCTAGACCCGCCGGCATGAGTAAGATCTTGGTCGACATCTTCTCCATTGTGAGACCCTGGGTGAGCCTCGTAGATGCAGTCGAGGCGATGGAAGGAAACGGACCTTCCTCAGGCAGGGTGAGACACCTGGGTTTTGTCGCCGCAAGCAGGGATGCGGTCGCTCTGGACGCCATACTTGCCGAGATTGTGGGGGTCGATCCCCTGAAGGTGCCGACCACCCGAGAGGCATACGGGCGCGGGCTCGGAGAAGGCTCTCTGGACAGGATTGCTGTCGACGGCGCGGCCTTGAGGGATGTGGCAGGGCAGAATTTCGAAGTTCCATCCAACTGGCAGTTCGGTCTCGTACCCGATGGCCTTGCCAGACTCGTGGCTAGATGGTTCTGGGTCCGGCCCCTGGTGCATGAGTCGAAGTGCATCGGATGTGGCGATTGCGTTGGAATCTGTGCAGCGTCTGCAATCAATCTCAATTGTGGCAAGGCAGTTGTGGACCGAGGAAACTGCGTGTCATGCCTGTGCTGCATCGAGGCTTGCGCAGCTGGTGCCATCGAACCGCGCATGAGCAGGTTGGCGAGGTTCGCGACGTGAAGAAGCCGACGCTCAAGGACTGGGCAGAGCAGGTGGCCGTCCTGGTCTTCGTCAAGGTTGCTCGCCTTCTTCCACCGCGCGCAGTGCCCAAGATGGCAGCCATGCTTGGGGTACTCCTGTTTGACGTCGTCAGGTACAGGAGACAGGTCGCCCTCTCCAACCTCGATTGGCATCTTGGCCGGGGCGCTCGGGACCCCGACGTGAGCAACACGAGCAAGGAGCGTAGGTACCACGAGAGAATCGGTCGCGAGTGCCTCACAGGTTTTGTGATGGGCCTCGCCGAATTTGCACGGCTCCCCCTTATTGACAAGAAGTACATGGATGAGAATATCGAGGTCTCGGGGCTCGAGCACCTGGATGAGGCTCTGAAGCGAGGGAAGGGCGGGATACTTGTGACCGGCCATTTCGGCAGCTGGGAGCTCATGGGTTGGGTCGTCGCGCGGCTCGGGTATCCCTTGAAGTTCGTGGTCGGTGTCCAGCGCAATCCCCTGGTCCAGGTTCTCATGAATGACATAAGGCGATCCTGCGGCATACAAGTAATCGAGCCCGACTCCCTGCTCGGTGTGGCGAGATCACTCAAGTCAAACCAGTTTGTGGCCATGCTCTCCGACCAGGACGTCGGACGCCGGGGTGTGAAGGGCGTATTCGTTGACTTCATGGGTGAGTCGGCATCCACGCCGCGGGGTGCAGCTCAGTTTTCGCTGATCGCAGGCTCACCGATCATTCCCGGTTTCATAGTGAGGACCGGGGGCACCAAACACCGGATAGTGATTGAGAGGCCGATCCTCCCGCCCGATCGGCGAGACGAAACCTCAGTCCGGGAGCTTACGCAGGCCTATACCAAAGTGATCGAGACTTATGTGAGAAGTTATCCCGGTCACTGGCTCTGGACTCACAGGAGATGGAAGACGCGGCCGGCTTAGAGCCCGACGTGCCCCTAAAACCCAATGCCTTTCTGCTTGTCTTCATCGCGCAGCGTCTTTATTTCTCCGAATTTCTCCTCGTAGCCGGATACGTTCTTATCGACCACGGTCATGAGATTCTTAAAGTGCTGAGGCGTCATCACGATCCGCGAATATATCCTGATCTTGGGGAGGCCCGGAAGCACTCGGCCGAAGTCAATGATGAACTCGGAGG